>NZ_JBHSCW010000001.1:0-822133 GCF_042651425.1 Fodinicurvata halophila
GCCCGTCCCAGACTCCGCCATGACCTTCGTAATCGCAGCCGTCAGCGTCGTCTTTCCATGGTCAACGTGACCAACCGTCCCAATGTTGCAGTGCGGCTTCGTCCGCTCGTATTTCGCCTTCGCCATCTTAATCCAGACTTTCTGCTATCCGATTCGCTTGTTTCCTGTATAGACCGAACGTGGGCCTTCGATTGCTTCGGCAGGCAGGGCCTGACCCGGGAAAACCGCGGACCGAACTGGAGCGGGTGATGGGAATCGAACCCACACCACCAGCTTGGAAGGCTGGGGCTCTACCATTGAGCTACACCCGCACACGGATCGACCGCCACTTCTCTATCTATGTGCTCCGGCCAGGTTGGTGGAGGAGGTTGGATTCGAACCAACGTAGGCGAAGCCAACGGATTTACAGTCCGTCCCCTTTAACCACTCGGGCACTCCTCCGAAGGATCGCCGGGCACACGATAGAGCGGTGATCTATGTTGATTCATAGACCGCCTGTCAACCGTAAACATGACGAAAGATTCCCGTCCGCCCCTGCCCTCCGGCGAGGATGGATTAAGAACCTTGCGTCATGCTGTAAGTTAGGGCTGATAGTAGGCCCCATGAGCCGCAAACGCAAGAAACTCTCACCGGATACCAACCCCTCGCGGACCCAGCACGGCAAGCGCCCAGAGCCCCGCCGGCAGGAGAGAGGCACCCCGTCGCGGCAACGCGACTCGAAACCGCGATCCGGCCTCTGGCTGTATGGCTGGCATGCCTGTCTGGCGGCCCTGGGAAACCCGCATCGGCAGTGCCACCGGCTGGTCCTCTCGGGCGAACCGGAACCCGGCCAGGCCAAGCAACTGGCCGGGCTTTTCGAGCGGCCCGAATTACGCTTGCCGGAACCCGAACAGCTCGACCGGGACGAGATGGGGGCCCTGCTTCCGCCCGGCGCCGTGCATCAGGGAATAGCGCTGCTGACCGCGCCTCTCTCCACCCCGGATCTGCACGAGCTCCTGGACGGCTTGCCCCCGGGGCGGCAAGTGCTTGTGGCCCTCGACCAGGTAAGCGACCCGCACAACGTTGGCGCCATACTCCGTTCGGCGGCCGTCTTCGGCGGCCTGGCGGTGCTCAACACCGAACGGCATGCCCCGGCGGAAACCGGCACCCTGGCCAAGTCTGCCAGCGGCGGCCTCGAGAGCGTTCCCTATATACAGGTCACGAACCTGGCGCGCAGCCTGGACCAGCTGAAAGAGGCAGGTTTCTGGGTCTTCGGACTGGCTTCAGAAGCCAGCGCGCCGCTGCCGGAGGCCGATCTGCCGGAACGTCTCGTCCTGTGCCTGGGGGCGGAGGGCGCAGGCCTGCGCCGCCTGACCCGCGAACGCTGCGACCTGCTGGTCCGCCTGCCGACCCCAGGCAGCCTGCAGGACCTGAACGTCTCCAATGCCGCGGCCGTTGCCCTCTATGAGCTGCTCGCGCGCGGCGCGGAAAATCGGCACGCAGAGACCTCTGGCTAGAAACTGGGCGGCGTGCAGGCCGTTATGACTTCGCATGTCTCCTCGCCCGGATTGCGGAAGCGGTGGGGCACGCGGCTGTCGAAATAGAAGGCCTCCCCGGTCTTCAGGACCCGACGCTGGTCTCCCACCGTCACCTCCAGTTCCCCGCGGATGATCACGCCCGACTCCTCGGCGTCATGGCGCAACAGGGCTTCTCCGGTATCGGCCCCGGGCGCGTAGCGTTCATGCAGGACCTGCATGGCGCGCCCGCGCAGGTCCCGACCGACCTGACGATAGCTGATGTCGCCCCCGGCGATCTCGAAGAGTTCGTCGGCGCGATAGAAGATGCGGCTGCGCGGCGATTGCTCGAGACTGAAGAAATCGGCGAGGCTGATCGGAATGCCGGCCAGCACCTTCTTCAGCATGCCCACCGAGGGGCTGCTCTTGTTCTGCTCGATCAGCGAGATGACCGCGTTGGAGACCCCGGCACGCTTGGCCAGCTCACGCTGGGACAGATTGTGCATCTGCCTGAAATTCCTGAGGCGCTGGCCGACGCCGGGATCGTCATCCTCAAGTCCGTGCATCGTCGGGGCTCCGCTTTAGATCGTTAAATATATTTAACGTATCGAATGACATTCCCAGGATATCATGGGTCTGAAAGTTATTTTGTCAATTTTCCTTATCATGCTATCGTGCCGCCAATTCTGTATCCGAGATGGAGGATCGTCATGGATGGCACAGCTCTGAACGTCAATGCGGATGCCACTCCGAACAACCTTGAGCCCTATTGGATGCCATTCACCTGGAACCGGCAGTTCAAGAAGGATCCCATGCTGGTGACTTCGGCCAAGGGCATGCACTACACCAGCGCGGACGGTCGCGAGATACTGGACGGAACGGCGGGCCTGTGGTGCTGCAACGCCGGCCACGGCCGGGAGAAGATCGTCGAGGCCGTGCAGCAGGTGGTGTCCCACCTGGACTACGCCCCCTCCTTCCAGGTCAGTCATCCCCTGCCCTTCGAGCTCGCCTCGCGCATCCGCTCCATGCTGCCGGGCGATTACGAGCATGTCTTCTTCTGCAATTCCGGATCGGAAGCCGTGGACTCCGCACTCAAGATCGCGCTCGCCTATCACCGGGTGCGCGGCGATGCGGCGCGCACGCGCCTGATCGGACGCGAGCGCGGCTATCACGGCACCGGCTTCGGCGGCATCTCCGTGGGCGGCATCGTCAAGAACCGCATGTTCTTCGGCCCGCTCATGAACGGCGTGGACCACCTGCCGCACACCCATAACCTCGAGCACAACGCCTTCACCCGCGGCCAGCCGCAATGGGGTGCCCATCTGGCCGACGAACTGGAGCGCATCGTTCAACTGCATGATGCCAGTACCATCGCCGCCGTGATCGTGGAACCCGTGGCCGGCTCCACCGGCGTCCTGATCCCGCCGCAGGACTACCTGAAGCGCCTGCGCGAGATCTGCGACCGCCACGGCATCCTGCTGATCTTCGACGAGGTGATCACCGGGTTCGGGCGCCTCGGCAAGCCTTTCGCCACGGAATACTTCGGGGTCAAGCCCGACATCATCACCTGCGCCAAGGGACTGACCAACGGCGTGATCCCCATGGGTGGCGTGATCTGCCGCAAGGGCATCTACGACGCCTTCATGGATTGGGCGGACGAGAGCGGCAATACCATCGAGCTCTTCCATGGCTATACCTATTCGGGTCACCCGGTTGCCGCCGCTGCTGGTCTGGCCACACTCGACGTCTACAATGAGGAAGGGCTGTTCGAACGGGCCAACGAGCTCGCCCCCTACTGGGAGGAGGCGGTGCACTCCCTGAAGGGCACGCGCCATGTCATCGACTTGCGCAACCTTGGCCTTATCTCCGGAATCGAGCTGGAGCCGCGTCCCGGAGCACCAGGGGCGCGCGGCTACGAAGCCTTCAAGCGCTGCTTCGAGAAGGGCCTCCTGATCCGCGTGACTGGCGATATCATCGCGCTTTCGCCGCCGCTGATCGTCGACAAGCCTCAGATCGACCAGATGTACACGACCCTGCGCGAGGTTCTGGAAAACCTCGATTGACGAGGACTTTCCACCACGATGTCCCGGCCCAGCGGCCGGGACATCTTTATTTGAACGTGTCTACCACTGAAGAATGGAGAGAACGGCCATGCTGGTTGGTGTCCCCAGAGAGATCAAAACGAAGGAATTCCGCGTCGGTCTGACACCGACCTCTGTCCGCGAACTGGCTCACAACGGCCATCAGGTCCTGGTGGAAAGCGGGGCCGGCGACGGTATCGGCTTCCCCGACCAGGATTATACCGAGGCCGGCGCCAGCATCGTTGGCACGGCCGCGGAGGTCTTTGAAAAGGCCGAGATGATCGTCAAGGTTAAGGAGCCGCAGCCTCAGGAATGCAAGATGCTGCGCGAGGATCAGGTGCTCTTCACCTACCTGCACCTGGCCCCCGACCTGACCCAGACCCAGGGCCTGCTCGACTCCGGCAGCATTGCCATCGCCTATGAAACGGTGACCGACCGTCACGGCCGCCTGCCCCTGCTGGCGCCGATGAGCGAAGTCGCCGGGCGCATGTCCGTCCAGGTGGGCGCGCATTGCCTGGAGAAGGAGCAACAGGGCAAGGGCGTCCTGCTTGGCGGTGTCCCGGGGGTCAATCCCGCCAAGGTGGTGATCCTGGGTGGTGGCGTTTCCGGCATGAATGCGGCGCGCATGGCCATGGGCATGAGCGCCGAGGTGACCGTAATCGACAAGTCCCTGGAGCGCCTGAACGAACTGGACACCATCTTCGATTCCAGGCTCAACACGATCTATTCAACCGTCGACGCCATCGAGGCCCACTGCGTGGAGGCCGACCTGGTGATCGGCTGCGTGCTGGTGCCCGGTGCCGCCGCCCCCAAGCTGGTGACCCGCAAGATGGTCTCCGAGATGGCGCCCGGCACCGTGCTGGTGGACGTGGCCATCGACCAGGGCGGCTGCTTCGAAACCTCGAAGGCCACCACCCACGACAATCCCGCCTATCTGGTGGACGACGTGGTGCATTACTGCGTGGCCAACATGCCGGGTGCCGTGGCGCGCACGTCGACCCAGGCACTGAACAACGCCACACTGCCCTTCACGCTTGCCCTGGCGAACAAGGGCTGGAAGCGGGCGCTTGCCGAGAACGAACACCTGATGCAGGGCCTGAACGTGGCCCATGGCCAGATCACCTACGCCGCGGTGGCCGAGGCACACGGGATGTCTTCCGTCCGCCCCCAGGAAGCTATCGGTATCTGACACCACTGCCGATTACGGGATCGAGGCCGGTCCGCAGGATGCGGCCGGGCTCTTTCTTACGGCATGAGATCGCGCAGGCGGTACCAGAGCATGGCCAGTGCCAGCATCGGCGTGCGCAGGAACCGCCCGCCCGGGAACGGCTGGTGCGGCAGGCGCGCGAAGATATCGAACCGAGCGGCCTGGCCGCTGATGGCCTCGGCCAGGACACGTCCGGCGATCGCACTGAGGCTCACACCCTGGCCGGAATAGCCCTGAGCGAAATAGACGGTCTCGTCCAGTCGTCCCAGATGCGGCGCCCGATCCATGGTGATGGCCACATAACCGCCCCAGACATAGTCGAAATCGACCTCCGCCAGCTGCGGAAAGACGCGCAGCATGGACCGGCGCATGGCCCGCGGCAGGTCGGGCGGCATCATTGTGGAATAGCTGACCCGTCCCCCGAACAGCAAACGGTGATCCGCGGAAAGCCGGTAGTAGTTCAGTACGAACTTCAGGTCCGCGACGGCCTCGTCGGTTGGGATCAGCTCGGCCGCGCGCGACTCTCCCAAAGGCGGTGTGGCCGCCATGTATGTGCCTACCGGCATGATGGTCCGGGCCAATTCCGGCACCAGTTGGCCCAGATGGGCATTGCAGGCCATCACCAGGAACTTCGCGTGGACCTCGGGGCCGCTCTCCGTCTGTGCGCCGGGACTGGCCCCGCGCTTGATGCGGGACACGGGGGATTGCTCGAAGATCCGCACACCGGCCGTTTCGGCGGCACGCGCCAATCCCAGGCAGTAGGCCAGGGGGTGCAGGTGACCGGCACCGGCATCATGGATTCCGCCTATATAGAGCGGGCTGTTGACATGGCGGCGCGAGTCCTCTGCAGTCGGCACCACTTTCAGCTGGTGATAGTCGTAGTTCCTAGCCCAATCCTCCTGCCAGGCCTCGACATCCCGAAGTTCGCGGGGCCGTTCCGCGGCCAGGTAATAGCCCCACTTCAGATCACAGGCGATATCATGCGTCTCAACGCGGTTCCGGATGATCGTCTTGGCTTCCTCGGCCATGTCGAAGAGCCGCCGTGCGTCTTCGCGACCGACCGCGGCCTCGAGCTTGTCGGTGTAGGCCGAGAACCCGGAACAGACCTGTCCTCCGTTCCGCCCGCTGGCACCCCATCCGATACTGCGTGCCTCGAGCAGAACCACGTCCAGGCCGCGTTCGGCCAGTTCCAGGGCCGTGCTCAATCCAGTGTATCCGCCCCCGATCACGCAGACATCCGCCTGCACGGACTCCTGCAGGCTCGGCCGCAGCGGCGGTACGCTCAGGCTCGCGCGGTAATAGGAATCGATGGCATCCTCGTGTTTCATAAGATACGTTCTGACCCTTAACGGACGAAAAAACAATCATGGCGAACAACAGGGTCGCCCACACGCTCTCCGGGCAGCCCTTCTTCCACAGCCTCAAGCAGACAGAGTTCCCATCATGTCCTTCATAGAAGACTTCCTGCAGGAGAATAACATCGAGGAAGTCGAATGCCTCGTGCCCGACATGGCCGGAATTGCCCGCGGCAAGATCCTGCCGGCCAGCAAGTTCATAAAGGGTTTGCGTAGCAATGGCCTGCGCGTACCGGAATCGATCTTCGTCCAGACCGTCACCGGCAGCTATCCCGAAAACGACGGAGTGACCAACCCAGCCACTTCGGACGTCTATCTGGTGCCCGACGAAGAGACCATGCGGCTGGTCCCCTGGTACGAGGAGCCGACGGCCCAGGTCATCTGCGATCCCTATTACTTCGACCACACGCCGGTGCCGTTTGCCGCCCGCCATGTTCTCAAGCGGGTCCTGAAGCTCTTCCAGGCCAAGAACTACCTGCCTCAGGTCGCGGTGGAACTGGAGTTCTACCTGGTCGACCGCAATGACGATCCCGACTATCCGCTCCAGCCGCCGATCGGCCGCTCGGGGCGTCGCGAAACCTCGCGCCAGTCCTATGGCGTGGACGCCGTCAACGAATTCGACCCCATGTTCGAGGAGGTCTACGACTTCTGCGATGCCCAGCGAGTCGACATCGACACCCTGACCCACGAGGCCGGGGCGGCCCAGATGGAGATGAATTTCAACCACGGCGAGGCCCTGCTGCAGGCGGACCAGGCCTTCCTGTTCAAGCGCACGGTTCGCGAGGCCGGGCTGCGCCACAATGTCTATGCGACCTTCATGTCCAAGCCCATGCAGGGTGAGCCCGGCAGCTCGATGCATATCCATCAGAGCCTGCTCAACATGAAGACGAAGCGTAATGCCTTCGCCAACCAGAACGGCAAGGACAGCCGCCTCTTCCAGGAGTATATCGCGGGATTGCAGCGCTACCTTCCCGCCACCATGCCGCTGTTTGCGCCCTACGTGAACTCCTATCGGCGGCTCATGCCCGACACCGATGCCCCCATCAACACCCACTGGGGCTATGACAACCGGACAGTCGGCCTGCGCGTGCCCCATTCCGGAGTCCAGGACCGACGGGTGGAGAACCGCGTGCCGGGCGCAGACGCCAATCCCTATCTCGCGCTGGCCGGATCGCTTGCCTGCGGATACCTCGGGATGCAGGAGAAGCTTACGCCACGCGCCCCCATCGAGGGCAGCGCCTATCGACTGGCCCATACCCTGCCGCGCACCCTCTATGATGCCCTCAACCGCTTTTCCTCGCATCGCGGCCTGAAGAACGTGCTGGGCGACCAGTTCGTGGCCGCCGTTTCCGCCGTCAAGGATGCCGAGCTGGATGCCTATCAGCAGGTGATCTCCTCCTGGGAACGCGAGCACCTGCTGCAGAACGTCTGAGCCGATTCAGCTTGTTTCCGCGAACACTTCGGCCACCCGGCTCAGGGCCTCCTGCAGTTCGGCGCGGGTCGCTGGGGTGGTCAGGCTGAGCCGCAATCCCTGGGGCACCTCCCGACGTACCGCAAAAGTGCGCGAGGCCACCACTTCGACCTGCCGGCGTCGGCAGCGCTCGGCCATGGCTTCGGCATCCCCCGCTACCGGCAACCAAACATGCGGGGCCGCCGGCAGCTCCGCTCCCATCGGGAGGACCCGCCGGGCCAATTTCCAGCGCGCCGTCATCTCGCCCTTCTGCCACTCCAAACGGCGCTGCACCGTCCCGTCCGCAATCCACAGGCAGGCCAGTTCCAGGGCCAGGGGCGAGAGCAGCCAGGTCGTGGCATGCGTCTCTTCGCGTAACGGCGCGATCAGCGAAGCCGCCCCCGCGATCATGCCGAAGCGCACGCCGGGCACAGCGGCCTTGGACAGACTGGTTACAAGCAGGGACTGCTCCGGCAGATAACCCGACAGCGGAGGGCGATCGGTCAGCGCCCCGTAGACGTCGTCCTCCACCAGGGTCAGCCCGCGTTGCCTTATGACTTCCGCCAGGCTGCGGCAGCGCTCGGCGCCGGCCAGGGCGCCGGTTGGATTCTGCAACAGGGGCACCAGCACCACGACCCGGGCGTCACTCGCCTCGGCGGCTCGGGCCAGCGCCTCCGGCGTACAGCCCTGTGAATCCATGGCCACCGGGACCAGTCGCAAATGCAGTTGCCGGGCAACGGCCTTCATGCCGGGAAAGGTCAGTTCCTCCACCAGGACGGAATCCCCCGGCCGGCAAATGGATTGCAACGCCGCGGCAAGGGCCTGTTGCGCCCCGGCGCAAGGCACGACCGCTGCGGGCGATACCTGCAGCCCGCGTTGTGCCAGCCACTGCGAGCCTGCCACTCCTGCCCGCTCCAGAAGGCGGGGTTCGTGATAGCCTTGGGCGGTTTCCAGATCTCCGCGCGCAATCAGCTCCTGCAGAGCCCCCTCCAGGTCGCGGTTTCCCGGCTGGCGCGCTGGTACGTTGGTGGAAAGATCGAGGCCATGGCGGCTGTCCGGTTCTTTCAGCTTGAACAGTGTGGCCTCTCGGCTTTCCGGCAGGACATAGGTGCCGCGCCCGACCTCCCCGCCCACCAGGTGCCGGCGGGCCGCCTCGCGATAGGCCTGGGTGACTGTGCTGAGATTCACATCGAGGCGCCAGGCCAGGTCGCGCTGTGGCGGCAAACGGTCGCCCGGTCTCAGCTCGCCCTGGGTGACGGCATCCGACAACGCCTCGACGATCGCCAGGTACTTGACGCTGTTCCGTCCCTCGAGTCTCGGTGTCCACATTGTAACCCATACAATATATCTGTTGACCCATACAATTACCCACCGCAGTGTGAAGGTCAAGCTCATGAACGGATGAAGGAAACCGGAATGTTCTCCGCGGCCGATCTCGATCAAGCCGAAACCATCGTGCGGGAGGCCCTGCCGCCCACGCCGCAGATCTGCTGGCCGCAGCTCTCCGCGCGCCTGGGGACCGAACTCTGGGTCAAGCACGAGAACCACACACCGGTCGGCGCCTTCAAGATCCGCGGCGGTCTGGTCTACATGAAGAACCGGCGGGCCTCGGCCGCACCACTGAAGGGGATCGTCAGCGCCACCCGCGGCAACCACGGCCAGAGCCTGGCCTTCGCCGGACAGCGGCACGGCATCTCAGTCACCATCGTGGTCCCGGAAGGCAACTGTCCGGAAAAGAATGCCGCCATGCGCGCACTCGGCGCCCGACTGGTAGAATCCGGCAAGGATTTCGACGAGGCGCGCTCCGTGGCCGCCGAGCTGGCCGAACGCGAAGGCCTGGAAAGCGTGCCCTCCTTCCACCCACACCTCGTTACCGGTGTCGCCACCTATGCCAAGGAGTTCTTTGCGGCCCAACCGGACCTGGACGTCGTCTACGCCCCCATCGGCATGGGCTCGGGCATCTGCGGCCTGATCCGCACACGCGACCTGATGGGACTCTCGACACAGATCGTCGGCGTCGTCACCAAGGGGGCACCGGCCTATGCGCTCTCCTATGAAGCCGGCCGCGTAATCTCCACCGAAAAGGCGGAAACCCTGGCCGACGGCATGGCCTGCCGCCAGCCCATGGACGAAGCGCTGGAGATGGTCCGCGCCGGCGCCGAACGCATGGTCACCCTCGAGGAAGAGGAAATCGCCGACGCCATTCGCGCCTACTACACCGATACTCACAACCTGGCCGAAGGAGCCGGCGCTGCTCCCTTGGCCGCCGCGCTTCAGGAACGCGACAGGCTGGCCGGCAAGAAGGTCGGCGTGGTGCTCTCAGGCGGCAATATCGCGCGCGACCTTCTGGTGCGCCTGCTTTCGCGGGAGGAAACGCCGCGCGCCGCATGACAGCGGTGCCGACGCAGCCCTTTGCATCTTTGTGCGGGCCGGGGCATACTCGCGCTTCTATGTGAGTTCTGGACAATCAGGATGGCCTTCGTCAGTCCCCGTACCCGCCTTTCCGAACTGCTTATTCTCTGCGCCCGGATCGACTACAATCCGTAAGGTGCCGGTTTTCCGCCCGATACCCCCTTCCAACGGAGAACCGGACCCATGACCGAAGAACTGAACCGCAATTCCACTGCGCGCTGGCGCGACCTGGACGTCAGGCATCACCTCAACCCCTTTTCCGACTACAGGACGCTAAAGACCCGCGATGGCGGCAGCCGCATCATCGTGCGCGGCGAAGGCGTGCATCTCTATGATTCCGAGGGCCAGCAAATCCTCGACGGGATGGCCGGCCTGTGGTGCGTCAACCTCGGTTACGGCCGCGAAGAACTGGCACGCAGCGCCTATGACCAGATGCTGGAACTGCCCTACTACAACAGCTTCTTCAAGACGGCGACGCCTCCAACCGTGGAATTGGCAGAGAAGCTGGCGGAACTTGCCCCGGGCGATCTCGACTATGTGTTCTATGGCTCCTCGGGCTCGGAATCCAACGACAGCGTGGTGCGGATGGCGCGCTTCTATTGGCAGAAAGCCGGCAAACCCGAAAAAAGCAACTTCATCAGCCGGACCTATGCCTATCACGGCAGCACCATGGCCTCGGCCTCCCTGGGCGGCATGAAACCCATGCAGCAGGGCTACGGCCTACCGCTCGAGGGCTTCCATCATGTCACGCCGCCCTACTGGTACGATTTCGGGGGCGACCTCTCCCCCGAGGAATTCGGGCTGCAGGCCGCCCGCGCCGTCGAGGAGAAGATCCTGGAACTGGGCCCTGAGACCGTGGCCGCCTTCATCGGCGAGCCGATCATGGGCGCCGGGGGCGTGCTCATGCCGCCGGAAAGCTACTGGCCGGAGGTGCAACGCATCTGCCGCAAGTACGATGTGCTGCTGGTGGCCGACGAGGTCATCTGCGGCTTCGGGCGTACGGGCCATATGTTTGGCAGCGAACGCTTCGGCATCGAACCCGACATGATGACGCTCGCCAAGGGAATCACCTCGGGCTACCTGCCACTGTCCGCCGTCATGGTCAGTGCGCACATCGCCGGCAAGCTGATCGAGCAAGGCGGCGAGTTCGCGCACGGTTACACCTATTCCGGCCATCCCGCGGCCTGCGCCGTGGCGTTGGCCAACATCTCCCTTCTGGAACAGGAGGACCTCGTCCGCCGCACCCACGAGGAAACCGGACCGCACCTCAAGGCCCGGCTCCAGGAGCTTCTGGATCACCCGCTGGTGGGCGAGGTCCGCAGCGAGGGCTTGATCGGGGCGGTGGAGCTCGTGAAGGACAAGCAGGCCCGCAGTCGCTGGGACGACAAGAGCACGGCCGGCCAGATCTGCCGAGACCATTGTTTCGCCAGCAACATCATCCTGCGCGCCGTGCGCGACACAATGGTCTTCAGTCCGCCGCTCATCATAGAGATGTCCCAGATCGACCAGTTGGTCGACGGACTGCGCGCCAGCCTTGACCGGACGGCCGCTGAGCTGGGCCGGGCCTGACGGGAAACCGGTGGCGCTATTGCAGGGTCGGTTCCTCGCCCGGCCGTCCCTCGCCCAGGTCATCCGGAGGATTCTGGCAGGGACTTGCCTGGTGCTGGACCATTTTCCAGCTCTCGTCCTCCTCGACGAAGATGTTCGTCGCCACCAGAACCATGTCCTCTATGACCTCGTAGCAGACAACGACAGCAAGCGTGCCGTAGAAGTGCACATCGGCGCCCCGGCATCTCACGTCCGGCGCCTTGCCGCCCTCCAGGATCGCCTCCCAGCTGGCCAGCACATCGTGCCGTCCGCGCAGCTGGTCCCATCCGGGATGGATGCAGGCGACGGGATGCTGGCTGGACCACAGGTCGGCCATTGCCATCAGGTCACGATTGTTGAAGGCCAGGTAGAAGGCCTCGTTGGCAAACAGCACGGCTTCGCGGCGATGCGGCATCGGGCAATCCGGGCGCAGGTTCTAGATGGACCTACTATCCCCGAAGCGAAGGAATCGCTCAACCATGCGCTGGTTTAAAACACGGTGGGGGATTGTTGCCGTAGTGCAAACAGCCTGATAGGAGAAAGCGGTGTTGGCTTCACCCGCTCTGTGATCGGACTCTTTCCTTGCGGCCTCTGCGACAGCTTTATGACTGGACCCTGCGCCTTTCCGCGCGTCGCGACGCGATGGTGGTGCTCTTCCTGGTCGCCTTCATCGAGGCTTCCGTCTTTCCCATTCCCCCCGATGTCCTGATCCTGCCCATGATTCTGGCCTGTCGCAGCCGGGCCTGGGCCGTTGCCGCCACAGCCACGGTGGGGTCCGTGCTCGGCGGGGTGGCCGGCTATGCCATTGGAGCGTCGCTGTTTGAAAGCCTGGGTGAGCCGATTCTGGCCTTCTATGGCTATCTCGAGGATTTCGCGGAGTTCGCCGCCGCCTACAACGAATGGGGGGCCTGGATCGTGGCCGGGGCCGGCTTCACCCCCTTTCCCTACAAGGTCATAACGATCGCCAGCGGCGTCACCAGCCTCGACCCGGTGGTTTTCATGGTGGCCTCGGTGGTTTCGCGCGGCGCCCGCTTCTTCCTGCTGGCCGTGCTTCTCTGGTACTTTGGGCCGCCGATCCGACGTTTCGTGGAAAAGTACCTGCCGCAATTGGCGGCTCTTTTCTTCATCCTGCTGTTTGGCGGCTTCATTGCTGTACGCTACCTCTTCTGATGTCCGAGTCGCGAGCCTATCTCTAAACCATGTCCGATCGCCTGCCCCTTTCCGCCTTTCGCCTGCCGGCCCTCGTCGTGGCCCTGGGCAGCGCGTTGGCCCTGGCCGCGGCCCTGATCTTCCAATACGGCTTCGGCTACCTGCCCTGCGCACTCTGTCACGACCAGCGCTATGCCCATGTGGCAGCCCTTGTGCTGGCCTTGGCAGCGTTGCTGGTCCCGAAGCGCGCACATCGGCCACTGATGATTCTGGCCGGGCTTGCCCTCCTGACCGGGGCCGGTCTGGCCGCCTATCACGTCGGCATCGAACAGGGATGGTGGCAGGGGCCCAGCGGCTGCACCACCGCCGCACTGGACGCCGCCCAGTCGCGAGAGGAACTCCGTGACGCCCTGCTGGCGACACCTGTCGTGCGCTGTGACGAAGTTGCCTGGTCCCTGTTCGGTATCTCCATGGCAGGTTACAATTTCATCCTGTCGCTGGGACTGGCGGCCGTCGCTCTGCTCGGCCCCGGTCTGGTAAAGAGGAGAGCGTCATGAGCGAGAATCCGGACAAGCCCCGTCGCCGTCCACCGCTGCCGGGCGATCCCACGCGCAGGGACCGCCTGGAGAGCATGCTGCGCGTCAATCATGCCGGGGAATACGGGGCGCGACGCATCTACGAAGGACAGCTTGCCGTTCTCTCGGACAGTCCCAGCGCCCCCGTGATCCGCCACATGTGGGAGCAGGAGGCCGAACACCTCCAGACCTTCGAGAAGATGCTGCCCGAACGGCAAGTGCGGCCGACCCTGCTGCAGCCGGTGTGGCACATGGCCGGATTCGCCCTTGGCGCCGCCACCGCCATGATGGGGGAGAAGGCGGCCATGGCCTGTACGGTCGCTGTCGAGGAGGTCATCGACCAGCACTATGCCGAACAGTCCGAGGACCTGGCCGACGAGACCGAGGAACAGGAGCTGAGGCAGACCATCGACCGCTTCCGTGCCGAGGAATTGGAACACCGGGACATCGGCCTGGATCACGAAGCCGAACAGACTCCTGGCTACGAGGCCCTGAGTGCTGCGATCAAGACCGGCTCGCGTCTGGCCATCTGGCTCAGCAAGCGGTTCTGAGCGGCCGCCTCAAGCCTCCAGTTCGCTGTCCCAGTACAGGAAGTCGTTCCAGCTTTCGTGCAGGAAATTGGGCGGGAAGGCCCGGCCATTCTGCTGCAACGTTCGCGTGCTCGGCGGTTCCGGCTCGTTGAGCGGGACCATCCCGCAATCGAACGGCATGCGGTTGCCCTTGATCAGGTTACAGCTCTGGCAGGCTGTCACCACGTTCTCCCAGGTGGTGCGGCCGCCGCGCGAGCGCGGGGTGACATGATCGAAGGTCAGGTCCTCAGCCGGCAGCCGGTCGCCACAGTACTGGCATTCGAAGCGGTCGCGCAGGAAGACGTTGAACCGGGTAAAGGCCGGTCGGCGGTCCAGGTGAACGTATTCCTTGAGTGCAATGACGCTGGGCAGACGCATGGAACAGGTGGGCGAGGAAACCTTGTGCTCGTACTCCGACAGGACGTTCACCCGGTCCAGGAACACGGCCTTGATACTGTCCTGCCAGCACCAGAGAGACAGTGGAAAATAACTGAGCGGACGGAAATCCGCGTTCAGAACCAAAGATGGGTAACTTTCGGCCGAAGCCACGTCCCCACTCCCACCTGTTTCAACATACTCAATGGGGGTCACATCCCCATAGACATGTTCTTACATAGCGGTATTTGAGAAAAGCCACAAGATATTGTGCCCAAGCCCGTGGAAAACTTAACGTCCATGTCATATTTGGGATTCGGCTCCTCAGGCCTTCCTGTCTCCGCCGGTTATCCCTGCTCCAGTTCCTTGTCGAAAACGGCCTGCAGGAATCCGGCCGCCATGACCAGGCCGTCCTGGTCGATTCCATGCTCCAGTTCCGGACGGGCATGGGTCTGTACCGGCACGCCGCAGGCGCTCAGGGTCTTCTCCGCAGCATCCATGCACTCGAACGGCACCACCGGGTCTTCCTCCCCGTGGATCAGCATGATTGGCGGACGGCTCCGAATCTCCTCGTCGAGACGGCCGTTGTCGATCAGGAGGCCGGAGAACCCGACGATGCCGGCGCAGGCGTTGGGACGCCGCAGGCAGGTATAGAGCGCTATCATGGTGCCCTGGCTGAAGGCGACGACCACAAGATCCTTTTCCTCCAGGCCGTGACGTTCCAGTTCCTGATCGATGAAGGCGTCGAGCGAGGTCCGCGCCGCCTCAGCGCCCTTGTGCAAGGCCTGTGGCTCGCGTTCCTGAAGGCTGAACCACTGATAGCCCGACGGCGCCATGTCGCAGGCTTCCGGTGCGTTGGGAGCCACGAAGGCCGCCTCGGGCAGGATCTGGCTGAACAGGGGTGCCAGCGCGATCAAATCGTTCCCGTCGGCGCCCAGCCCGTGCAGCAGAATGACAAGTTTCTCCGGCGCTTCGCCGTTCGCGGGCTCGCTGCGCGGGCCGTCGAGGGAGATAGCTGAAGACATTGAGATAACTCCGGGTTGGTGTGTTGTTTGTCCGGCAGGCGCGCCGCCCTCCGGGCTTGATTCAGGGCAGGGTGTCCGTCCCGCCTGTCGTTTCGCTGGCGAACTGGCGATAGTGCCAGAGCAGCCTGGCCGCTGCAGCGCGATAGGGGCGCCAGTCTTCCCCCAGCACCCGCATATCCTTCACCGTCGGTCTTTCAGGCAATCTTTTCAAGCGTTCCATGCCGATCATCAGGCCCACATCATCGGCCGGCCAGACATCGGGGCGACCGTGGGAGAACAGCAGGTAGACCTCGGCCGACCAGCGCCCCAGGCCCTTGACCCGCGTGATGTGGGCCACGGCGGCCTCGTCATCCAGCTCCTCCAGGACCTGGAGGTCCAGCTCACCTGCTGCCATCAGCTCCGCCAGCGAGCGGGCATACCCCTGTTTCTGGCGCGACAGCCCGGCTGCCCTCAGGTCCTCGTCGCCAAGCTGCAGCAGCCGCCGCGGCTCCAGGGGCTGGCATGCGGTTTCCAGGCGGCTCCAGATCGTGGCCGCCGCAGCCAGCGAAACCTGCTGGGCCACGATGATGCGAAGCAGCGTGGCAAAGCCCGGCGGCCGGTAGCGTAGCGGAGGCAGCCCGGCCTCCGAGAGCGCGCGCGCCACATCCTTGTCGGTCTCGGCCAGCTCCTGCAGGGCGTGCTTGAGGGAAGTATCATCCTGGATCATCAGCTGTGTCATGCGACTGGACTTTAACCCTTCGGAGAGGCTATGTCCGCCCCCATGTCGGAAACCACGCGCTTTGCCCCCTCTCCCACCGGTCGGCTGCATCTCGGTCATGCCCATGCCGCACTGTTCGCCGCTGAACAGGCCGGCCCGGACGGGCGCTTCCTGATCCGCATGGAGGATATCGACCGCGGCCGCTGCCGTCCCGAATTCGAGGGCGGCATACTGGAGGATCTGGGCTGGCTTGGCCTGGTGTGGGAGGAACCGGTCGAGCGCCAGAGCGCACATCTGTCGGAGCACGGCAGGGCCCTTGAGACACTTCGGGCCAAAGAGCTGCTCTATCCCTGCTTCTGCACGCGTCGCGAGATCACCACCGAGATCGCACAGAGTGACCGGGCGCCACACGGCCCGGAGGGCCCCCTCTATCCCGGGACATGCCGCAGGCTTTCCCGGAGCGAGCGGGACGAACGCCTGGCAGCCGGAGAATCATATGCCTGGCGTCTGGACATGGCCGAGGCTTTGAGACGCACGCCGCCGCTGACCTGGTTCGACCGGGCTGCCGGTCGACAGCAGGCGCAGCCTGATCTGCTGGGCGATGTGGTGCTGGCCCGCAAGGATATTGCCACCAGCTACCACCTCTCCGTGGTCGTGGATGATGCCCGTCAGGAGGTCACGCTGGTGACGCGCGGCGAGGACCTTTTCATGGCCAGCCACCTGCACAGGCTGCTGCAGGTCCTGCTCGACCTGCCGGAACCGGAATGGCTGCATCACCGCCTGATCCTCGATGAAAGCGGTCAGCGCCTGGCCAAACGGCACGATGCGCTATCGCTCCAGAACCTGCGTATAGCGGGGCACAGCCCGGAGAGCATCCGGCAAAGGCTTGGTTTTTCAATGCTCTGAACCCTCACCAGGCTGCAAGGAAACATGCAAGTCAGGTGACAAGAAAGTTTCATATCATTCTGATTTAATTATATACTGGATACTGAATCTCGGATAGACTAGTATTTGTCTTGCATTTGAGCTTTTAGGGGGCAGGCACATGACCTTGATGTGGCCTTTCCGAAACCTGCACTGGAATTCGGGCAGGAACCCGGCGGTCTTCTATTCCGACAGCATGCCAGAGGAGAGTAACAGCTTCTTCCGGCAATCGCTTCCCCATGCCCGTTTCATCAGGCTACTCGACTACTGGTGCAGCAAGCGGGGATCCGGGGTGCCGCGCAAGACCGATATTGACCCTGTGGAGATCCCGGCCCTGCTGCCCTTCATCCAGATTCATGCGCGTCAGGAGAATGGGCGCTATCTTTGCCGTCTGTCCGGAACAGCCATGGTCGAGGCCCTGGACATGGAAACCACGGGCCGCTGTCTGGACGAGTTCCTGCCAGAACGTCATCTGAAGAGTCGCACGAAGATACTCGACCGCAGCCTGCACAGCGGGATGCCGATCTTCTATACCGGACGCTTGGCCTTGCCGGGACGAGAGTTCCTGCCCTTCCGCAGGCTGATCCTGCCATTGAGCACGAGCGGCATCGAAGCCGACTGTGCTCTGACACTTGCCACGGTGGAAACCGTGGGCAGCCAGGCCATGGAAAAGGCGCCACCGGCCGGCATCTCCTTCCAGGTCGAGGCCAGGCCGAGTGATCTGACCCTGCCCGGCATGACACCGGCTCTGTCCTGAGGCCCAAGCAAGGCTGGCTTCAGATACTCTTTTCCGAGATCAGAACCGTGCGGATCCCGTGGATCTGGCGCAGGCAGCGTGCGATGTAGTCCGCCAGATGCGGAGTCAGCCCGCCCACCTGGAAATCCATGGAAAGCTCCCGTTGCTCGGGACCGATCCGGTCACTGTGCCAGCGCAGCGGAACCAGGCTGCGCTTGGCGAAAAGTTCCAGCACACGCGACATCAAGCCTGGATCGGCCTCGCCCAGGACGGAAAAACAGAAAACAGGCTCTCTCTCCGTTCGGCCTTCAGGCCCTTCAGAGGCAGGTGCTCCCGCAACCTGGGAAGCCACAACAGCGGATGTCATTGGAAGAACTCCGGTCTAGCAGAAAAGTCAGCGATATCTTCAGGTCCCGGCTACCGTTACGGCGCCGGGCGAATAATTCGCCGATCTGCTATGAAAACCGGATACGTCATGTTGCAAGCATAAGCAGAAGCATCCGCTCCGGTCAAGGAGTCGAGCACGGCTCAGCGCGTTCCGTATTGCCCTCCCTCTGCTTTCCGCAGTCGCTCCCCCGCTTCAGGCGAAGTGGCCCTTTTCCGGACAGCCCGATGGCCTCACATTCCGGTCGTCAGGACGAACCAACGGAAAACGACAGAATGAGCGACAAAGCCACAGCCCCCCGCTACAACGAACTGGGACAGCCGATCGGCGCCCCGCTTGAGAACTGGACGCCGCGCCCGTTCCCACCACGCCGCCCAATGGAAGGCCGCTTCTGCCGGGTCGAGCCGCTGGATGCCCGGCAGCACGGCGATGACCTTTTCGAGGCCTTTGCAGAGAACAACGACGGACGGATCTGGACCTACATGGCGTCCGGCCCCTTCGCTGACCGCGCGGCCTTCGATCGCTGGCTGTCGATCTGCCAGGATTCGGACGATCCCTTCTTCCACAGCATCGTCGACCTGGATAGCGGCCGGGCGCTGGGGGTTGCCAGCTACATGCGCATCGTGCCCGACATGGGCGTGATCGAGGTCGGCAACATCAGCCTGTCGCCGCGCCTGCAGAAGACGGCAGCCGCGACCGAAGCCATGTACCTCATGATGCGCCGTGCCTTCGACGAACTGGGGTATCGCCGCTACGAATGGAAATGCGACAGCCTCAACGCCCCCTCGCGCCGCGCAGCCGAACGGCTCGGCTTCACCTTCGAGGGCATCTTCCGGCAGGCCATGGTCTACAAGGGCCGCAACCGGGATACGGCCTGGTACGCCATCATCGACAAGGACTGGCCAGCCATACGTCAGGCCCTGGAAAGCTGGCTGGAACCAGCCAACTTCGACACTCAGGGCCGGCAGAAACAACCGCTATCCCGTTTCATGAAGCGCTGAGCCCGGCCGCAGAATGGCTTGCCGGCTCAAGAAACGGCTTTTTTCGTGGCTGTCGCCTGAGGTAAGCTGCGCGCCTCTCCTGCCATGGGGATCGCCATACTGACAGGGAGGGCCGTTTGCCGTTTGCGCTTCGGCCCCAGTTCAAAAAACAAGGAAACGATTCTTATGAGACTCAATGCGCTCAAGACCACGGCCTTTGCGCTTGCCCTGGGGGCCACCGCCGGCCTTCTTTCGGCTGGCGCCGAAGCCCAGACACGCCTGACCCTCAAGTCCGCCTCCTCCACCTCGTCCTATTACGTGATGATGGTGCAGCTGGCCGAGATGCTCGAGGATGCCACGGACGGCCAGATCCAGCCGACCGTCGAGGAAAGCCAGGGCTCGGTCCAGAACGTCAAGGAAGCTGCCCGTCGTTCCGGCGCCTTCCTCTTCACGACGCCACCCAGCCTGCTGGACACTGCACGCGCCGGGGAAGGCGATTTCGAGGGTGAGGAGGGCTACGACCGTATCCGCACCCTGTTCGCCGTTCCCTTCATCACGGTCCACTTCGTGGTCAGCGAGGACAGCGGTATCGAGAACATCGAGGATCTTGCTGGCAAGAACTTCATTCCCGGCGGCACCGGAACCTTCTGCGAAGGCCGCACCAAGGCCGTGCTCGGCCTGCTGGGCCTGGGCGAGGAAATGGAATTCTCGAACGTCGAGCTGAACAATGCGCCGGACGCCCTGCGCAACGGCCGGGTCGACGGCTACGCCACCTGTTCCTCGCATCCCGTGCCGGGGCTGGTGGAACTGGCCACCACGATGGACGTGAACATCCTCAGCTTCACCGACGAGCAGCGCGAGAAGATCTTCGCCGAGGATCCGCTGTCCGGTCCCATCACCATCGCTGCAGGGACCTATGACGGACAGGACGAGCCGGTGAAAACCGTGGCCGTTCCCGTCGGCGCCTTCGGCACCACCGACATGGACGACGACACCGCCTATCAGGTGGTGAAGTCCTTCTGGGAGCAGCGCGACGCCCTCGTCGACGAGAACCCCTGGTGGGAAGGCGTGACACCGGACCTGGTGGCCCAGATGGGCACGCCGATCCATCCAGGCGCCCTGCGCTATTACGAGGAGGCCGGGATCGAGATTCCCGACTCCATGCGCTGAGCCGTTTCCGGAACAGCTGAACGCCCCGGCCCTGCAGCGGCACCTGCCCTGCAGGGCCGGGTCACGTTCGGGCCCGAGGGAGACTCCGGGCCTGCAGCTCCCAGTCCTTTTCCAACAGAGTTTCGCCCGTGCCGGACCAAGACTCCCCTGCAGAAAATACTTCGGAGAGCCACTCCTCCAGCAGCATCATGCGCTGGGTTCTCCTGGGCTTTGCATTCCTGACCGTCGGTTTTCATCTCTACATCGCCTTTTCCGGGCTGGTTCCCAACCTGGTTTCCCGGCCGATGCACATGGCCCTGGCCGTGGTCTGGATATTCTTCCTGGGTGCCGGCACGGCGAAAACCGCAACGGGCCGCTGGCTCGGCGGCCTGATCGGCGCGGCCGGCCTGCTCTCCTGCGCCTATATCATGCTGGACCGGGAAGAGTTGATCCGTCAGTACGGCGCCCTGGAAGGCAGCCTGCAGATGGCCATGGCCTTGATCCTGCTGCTCACCGTGCTGGAAATGGCACGCCGCGCCATCAAGGCGGTCCTGCCGACAGTGGCCATGATCGTCCTGCTCTACGGCTATTTCGGCGAATACATCCCCGGCAAGTTCGGCCATGCCGGCATGCCGCCGGACTACTTCCTCGGCACGCTGACCATAACGGAAGGCGGCCTCTGGGGCTCCCTGACCGGGATCTCGGTGACCACCATTTCCCTGTTCATCATCGTCGGCGCCTTCATCTCGGCGGGCCAGGCCGGCGCCGGATTCATGGCCTTCTCGACCCAGGTTGCCGGGCGCCTGCGCGCTGGTGCCGCCAAGGTGGCGGTGGTCTCCTCCGCCCTCTACGGCACGATCTCCGGTGTCGCGGCGGCCAACACCGCATCCACGGGCATGGTCACAATTCCTGCCATGAAGAAGCGCGGCTACCCGCCGCAACTGGCCGGCGCCGTCGAGGCCGTGGCATCCACTGGCGGCCAGATCATGCCGCCGGTCATGGGGGCAGGCATCTTCGTCATGGCCGAGCTGCTGCGCATGCCCTACACGGACATCATGGTGGCCGCCACACTGCCGGCTTTCCTTTTCTTCGTGGCGGCCTGGGCCGGCGTCCATGTCTTCGCCCTGCGCTATGACCTGCAGGCCCTGCCGCGCGAACTGATGCCCGGCTGGCTGCGCGTGGCTCAGACGGTGCCCTTCTTCCTGGTGCCCTTCGGCATCCTGATCGGGGCGCTGGCCTTCACCGACTACACCATCTCCTTTGCCGCCGTCTTTGCTGCCGCGGCTGCCTGGGTCCTGTTGTTTTTCAACGAGGACGGCAGCCTGTCCATCACGGGCTGGCTGAAGCGCACCGAGATTGCGCTCGTCAGTGCTGCCAAGCAGATCGCGGTCATTGCCTCGATCATCATCTGCGCCGGCATCATCGTCGGCGTCTTCAACATGACCGGCCTGGGGGTCAAGCTGACCTCCACGATTCTCTCCGCCTCGGGCGGCCAGCTCTGGGCCGTGCTGCTGCTGACCGCGCTGGCCAGCCTGATCCTGGGCATGGAGCTGCCGACCACGGCGGCCTACATCATCTGTGTGGCGGTGGCCGGGCCGGCCCTGGTCGAAGCGGGCGTACCGGAGCTTTACGCCCATCTCTTCGTCTTCTGGTACGCCCTGCTCTGCACCATCACGCCGCCGGTCTGCGGCAACGTCTTCATCGCCGCGGGCATCGCCGAAACGCCTTGGCTGCCGGTGGCCGGCAAGGCCATGCTTCTGGGCCTCGGGCTTTTCCTGGTGCCGCTGGGATTCATCTTCAATCCGGGCTTGCTCCAGCTAGGGGTCGACCCGCTGACGGCCTTCGCGGCCACTCTGAAGGTGGGCATCGCCCTCATGTTCTGCAGCTACGGTGCCATCGGCCAGCCCGGGCGCGCCTGGTTGCGGCCCTTCGCCCTGGCGATCGGGTTGGCGCTGCTCTTCCTCTGGGGAATCTGAGGCAACGGCCTACTCGTCTTGCCTGGCCTCTCCCCCACGCTGGTTCTTGCGGAAGGCCAGATAGAACGACAGCCCCAGCATAACGGCCGTGAAGGCGTAGAGGGCAAGGGCGATCGGACTCTGGAAGAGGATCAGGAAATCACCGTCGGAGATCGACAATGCACGTCTCAGGTTGTTTTCCATCTCCGCGCCCAGCAGCAGCCCCAGGATGATCGGTACCAGGGACACCCCGATCTTGCGCAGGATGTAGCCGAAGATCCCGAAGCCGACCATGACCAGCAGGTCGAAAGTCGAGTGGCTGATGGAATAGACGCCCATGAAGCTGACCATCACCACGAAGGGCATCAGGAGCCACTGGGGCATGCTCAGCATGCGCGTGAACAAGCTGATCAGCGGGATGTTCAGCAGCAGCAGCACGAAGTTGGCAATATAGAGGGCCGCGATCAGGCCCCAGACGATGTCCGGCTGCCGCTCGAACAGTAGGGGGCCGGGCTGGATGTTGAGCGAGAGCAGCAGCGCCAGCATGACCGCCGTCGTTCCGCTGCCCGGCACGCCCAGCGTCAGCATCGGAATGAGCGCGCCACCGGAGGCCGAGTTGTTCCCGGCCTCGGGAGCTGCCACACCCTTCGGATCGCCCTTGCCGAACGAGCCGTTCTTGTCGCTCCAGCGCTGCTCGGCGATGTAGGACAGGAAGGCGCCCAGCGAGGCGCCTGCCCCCGGCAGGACACCCGAGACGAAGCCGATCACGGAGCCGCGCATATAGGCCCAGCCACCGGACAGGATATCCTTTAGCTTCGGGATTGCACGGCCCAGCGGCACCATCTTGCCCTGCAGCTGATCCATCCTTTCCAGGTACATCAGCACCTCGCTGATGGCGAACAGGCCGACGATGGCCACGATCGGATCGAAGCCGTCATAGAGATGGAAGGAATCGAAGGTGAAGCGCGCCACGCCAGTGCCCGGATCCAGGCCCACTGCAGCGATCATCAGGCCCAGGAAGGCAGCGATCAGGGTCTTGAAGGGATTGACCCCGGTAATACCGCCAATCGTGGCGAACGCCATGACATAGAGCGCGAAGTAGTCGCTGGGTCCGAAATGAATGGCCACGCTGGCCAGCATCGGCGCGAAAAGGGTCAGCCCTATGGTGGCGAAGGTGGCGCCAATGAACGAGGCGACGGCTGAAATCGCCAGAGCCTCCGAGGCCTTGCCCGCCTTGGCCATGGGATAGCCGTCCAGCGTGGTCATGATGGCCGGCTCGTCGCCCGGGATGTTCAGCAGGATGCTGGAGATGCGCCCGCCGTACATGCAGCCGTAGTAGATGCAGGTCAGCATGATCAGCGCCGAAGTCGGATCCAGATCCAGCGAGAAGGCGACGGGAATCAGGATGGCTACGCCATTCACCGGGCCCAGTCCCGGCAGGGAGCCGATCAGGGTGCCGAGGAAACAACCGAGCAGCGCCAGCATCAGGTTGGTCGGCGTCAGCGCCACGGCGAAGCCGTCGGCCAGCAGGTGCAGGGTTTCCATGCGTCAGCTCACGAATTCGGGCAGGGCGGGAAGCGGCAGGCCCAGCACCTGGTCGAAGGCCACGAAGAGCAGCAGGCTGATTGCCACACCCGACACCGCGGACCTGCCCCATCGGCCGCCCAGCAGCCGGCACAGCAGGGCCACTGCCGCAAAGGTGACCAGCAGGAACCCCAGCGGCTCCAGCGCCAGGGCATAGCTGACCAGGATGCAGACGGCGGCCACCTGGCGCAGCAGGGGAGCGCCTTTCGCCCAGGCCGGATTGGCGTCGGGACGGACCAGCAGGAACAGGCTCAGCACCGCCACCGGCACGGAGAGCATCACGGGAAAGGCCGCAGGCCCCAGAGGATCGCCGAAGCTCGCCTCATAGGTACCTGCGGTCAGTCCGTACCAGATCGCGGCGGCCAGGATAACCAGGCCGACGATGCGATCTGTCATTCGATGACCCCGATCTCCCGCGAGATCTTGTTCATCTGCTCGGCCTGCTCGTTCACATAGGTCTCGAATTCCTCACCGCCACGCCAGACAGGCACCAACCCGCTGCTCCGGGCGGCTTCTTTCCATTCCTCACTTTCGTAGAGGTCCGACAGGCGTTCCACCCAGCTGTCATAGGCCTCGTCGGAGACCTCGCCGCCGGTGTAAAAGCCGCGCCAGTTATAGCCGGTCACCTCGTAGCCCTGCTCGATGGCTGTGGGAGCATCGGGAAAGGCCGGAATGGGATCGTCCGAAAGTGCCGCCAGGATCCGGATATCGCCGGATTCCACAAAACCGGCGATCTCGCCGAGATCGGTGGCAACCAGATCGATCTGTCCGCCCAGCATCTGGGTCACCGCCGGGCTGCCGCCGTCGAACTGCACCCAGCGGATCTGCTTGTAGTCCTCCGGCGCCATCCCGGCCGATTCCGCCACCATCAACAGGCGGATGTGATCCCAGCCGCCGGCCCCTGAAGAGCCTGCCGTCGTCACCGACCCCGGATCTTCCTTCAGGGAGTCGGTCAGGTCGTCCAGATCCTTCAGCCCGGAATCCGCCGGCACCACGAGGACGCCCACATCGGTACCCAGCATGGCGATCCAGCGCATCACGTCGGTGCCCGCCGGATACTTGTCCTGGGCAATCTGCGTGATGCCCACCGTCGAGGTGGCCACCAGCAGGGACTCATCGTCCGCGCGTTTCGACATGACGTTGGCATAGGCCGTCGCCCCGACCCCGCCGGGCATGTTGGTCACCTGGACCGGCTCGTCCACCAGGTCCAGGTCATGCAGCAGCTTGCCGACCGTGCGACAGGTGAAATCCCAGCCGCCGCCGGGATCCGCCGGAGCAATGCACTCCGCGGCCTGTGCCTGGAAAGCACCCAGGGATGCGAAAACCACCGCGGCGCCAAGCACTTTGGATATGGCTGTCATGTTGTTCCTCCCAAGCTTTCTGTTATTCGCCCTGCTCCATGGCAGGACATCTTTCAGCCGCTTTCCGGAAACCGGTGCGCGCCCCCTGCCCCGTCCTCCGGGGTCAGTCCCCTTGTCTGCCCGGCTCCGCAAAGGCCCGGGCTCCGAATATCCGGCGAGAGTCGCTGATCGCGCTCAGGATCCTGTCACGCACGTCGCGCCCATGCAGGCGGATCGCTCGTGCGGCAGGCTCTTCTTCCTGGCGGCGAATCAGGTCGACGATCTCGCTGTGCTCACGATGGGCCGCCTCGCGCGCCTCTTCGGAAGAGGCCAGCAACCAGCGCGGCCGCAGGGTCCGGTTCACTGTATCGCGCACCGCCTCGCAGAGGAACCGGTTGCACGACAGCGCGGCAATGCGGACATGCACATCCAGCCCGGCCTCGAACCAGTCATCGGGCGTGAAGGCGGCAAGCCCGCGGTCGACGGTTTTCTGCAGGTCGTCCAATTCTTGTGGCGTTGCATTGCGACAGGCCAGGCGAACGGCTGCGTCCTCGACAATCTCACGGTAGTCGAAGATCTCACGCAGTTCGCGCAGATCGAATGGGGCCACGGCGTAGCCGCGGGCCGTGCGCACCACCAGCCCTTCGCGGATCAGGGCGGCCAGCGCCTCGCGGATCGGTGTACGGGAAATCCCGTAGACGCCCTGCAAGCCGCGCTCGGAAACCACCTCGCCCGGGGCCAGTCCCAGCGACAGGATGTCGGCGCGGATGCGTGAATGCGCAAGCCGACCAAGGTTGCGCGCGGACGGTGCCCCTTCATCCTCCCCGGAGTGCTGTGCAAGCTGTTGTTCGGCTTCCTTCATTGACCCTCCAGAGCAAATGGTATACCGCTTTGGTCGACCAAGGCAACAGCTGTGAAAAGCTCATGATGGTATCATCTGACAGCACTGCGATCCCCGGTTTTCCCGACAAGGTCGAGGTTGTCGACGTGGGGCCACGCGACGGCCTGCAGTCGGAAGGTACCTGGATCGATACCGAGCAGAAGGTTGCACTGATCAACGGCCTGATCGAGGCCGGCGTCCGACACCTTGAGGTCACCTCCTTCGTCTCGCCGCGTGCCGTGCCGCAGATGAAGGATGCGGCCGAAGTCATGGCCGGTATCGATCGCAGCAAGGGCGCCGTCCTGACCGCGCTCGTGCCCAACGCCAGGGGCGCGCAGCGCGCGGTGGAGGCCGGTATCGACGCCATGGTGGTCTTCATGTCGGCCTCGGAAAGCCACAACCTCAAGAACGTCAACCGGACGCGCGAGACCTCCCTGGAAGGCTTCCGGGAAATCTGCCGCATCGCCGAACCGGCAGACGTCCAGGTCTACGGCGCCATTGCCACCGCCTTCGGCTGCCCCTTCGAGGGCAATGTGGCCGTGGAGGACGTGGTGGATGTTGCCAGGGCCTACCGCGACATGGGCATCACGAAGATCTCGCTGGGTGACACCACCGGCATGGCGACACCACCCATCGTGCGCGAGCGCTGCCAGGCCCTGAAGACCCATGTTCCGGAAGCGGACATCGCCCTGCATTTCCACAACACCCGCGGTGTCGGGCTGGCCTGTGTCTATACCGGCCTGCTGGAAGGCATCACGCGTTTCGAGGCCAGCATCGGCGGGCTGGGCGGCTGTCCCTTCGCGCCCAAGGCCACGGGCAACATCTGCACCGAGGACCTGGTCTACATGCTGCACGAGAGCGGTGTTGAGACCGGCATCGACCTGGAACGCCTGATCGCCGTCTCCCGCCGGACTGAGCAGATGATCGGCCGCAGCCTGCCGGGCCAGGTCATGAAGGCCGGCCCGCGGCTGGAACTGCACGACACGGGCAGCGTTGCGACAGCCGATGCGCGGGCTAATGGGTGAAGACGCCGCGTCCCCTGCCAAGGCGCCACTCGAGGGCATTCGCGTCCTGGACCTGACACGCGTCCTCTCCGGCCCCTTCTGCAGCATGATGCTGGGCGACATGGGCGCCGAGGTCATCAAGATCGAGCCGCCCAAGGGCGACCCGGTGCGCGAACAGGGTGCCATGCCCAACGGCTTTTCCTGGTATTTCGCCGCCTTCAATCGTAACAAGAAGTCGATCGTGCTCGACCTCTACAGCGAGGCGGGCAAGGACGTCCTGGCCCGCCTGATCCAGGACGCCGATGTCATGGTCGACAACTTCCGCCCCGGCGTCTTGGCCCGCATGGGCTTTGACGAGGCCCGGTTGAAGGAGCTCAACCCGCGCCTCGTCACGGCCAACATCAACGGCTTCGGCAGCACGGGCCCCTATGTGGACCGCCCGGCCTTCGATTTCATTGCCCAGGCGATGAGCGGACTGATGAGTGTCAACGGCGCGGAAGGCGAGGACCCCATGCGCACGGCGCAGCCGATCACTGACCTTGTGGCCGGCCTCTACTGCGCCTTCGGCATCGTCAGCGCCCTGCGCGCGCGCGACCTGAATGGCGAGGGCCAGCACGTGGAGTCCGCGATGGTGAACGGCGCCATCAGCATGATGGCCTACCTGGCCTCGGAATTCCTGGCCACCGGCAACCTGCCGGAGCGCACCGGCAACAACCACCCGCTGGTCGCTCCCTACGGCCTGTTCAAGACTTCGGACGGCGAGATCGCGGTTGCCCCTTCCAACGACACCATCCTGAAGCGCTTCCTCGATGCCGTTGGTGTGGGCCATCTGATGGAGGATCCGCGCTACGACAATAACGAGAAACGCTTTGCGCGGCGCAATGAGCTGCAGGTCCTGCTGGACGAAGAGATATCGAAGGAGGCTCAGGCCGTCTGGATTGACCGCCTGAACAAGGCGGGCGTGCCTTGCGGCCGAGTCCTGAACCTGGCCGAAACCTTCTCTGACCCGCAGGTACAGGCCCAGAAGATGGTCATCGACGTGGACCAGCCGGGCTATGGTCCGATCCGCATGCTGGGTTTCCCCGTGAAGCTGAACCGCACCCCCTGCGAGGTGCGCCAGCCGCCGCCGGAACTGGGGGCCGACACCCAGGCCATCCTCCAGCAGAGTGGTTTCTCATCCGAGGAGATTACCGCCCTCCAGCAGGACGGCGTGGTCACCCTGGGCAAGCGCCGGATATCACTGGGCACGAACGAGTAATTCATTCCCTGCAAGGGTCCCTGCGTACTCCGAGGTGGCAAACTCGCTTGCAGCGCCAGGTCACTGTTCCCGGAACACTCGTGCGCAGATCACCCCATGTATAGGTTCTTGAAATTCCCGTCGAACAGCAATAGAGTGATAATAGAAATCATTCTCAATTTCTGTCTGAACACTGTGCCACCTGCGTGCAAGCGCGGCAAGGTGGCCTTCATCAGCGAGCCCACGGTGCCGCGCAATTCCGAATTCCTCAAACTGTACCTGACGCATCGAGGCGAGTTGGTGAACTACGCCAGCCGAATCCTCGGCGACCGAGGGCACGCCGAGGACGTGGTGCAGGAAGCCTACCTGAAGTTCAACGCAGCAGCAGAGGAGCGGTCGGTTTCCGAGCCTCTCGCCTATCTTTATCGCATCGTACGCAACCTATGCCACGACCTGCAGCGTGGCCTGCAGCGCGAATGCACCCGGCAGGAGGCGGGGGAAAGCAGTCTGCTCCATGTGGTATCAGAGGAGAAGCCCAGCCCGGAAAGCGAAGCCAGCGGCAAGCAGGAACTGCGGATCCTCGCCGAAGCCATGGCGGAATTGCCCGAGCGGACTCGTGTCGCGTTGGAGATGCATCGCTTCGGCGAAGCCACCTTGAAAGAGATCGCGGCCCAACTCGGCATCTCGGTTGGCCTGGCACACAGCCTCGTCGTGCAGGGCCTGGAACACTGCCGGGAACGGCTGTATCGGAAAAGGTAGAGACAATTTTTGAGTTTCCGGACGCCCCGAACGTCTAATCAACAAGACACGAGATCGTTCCGGTCTGCGCAAGTACTGAGCGAAGATACGGAAGTCGAGAAATGCGGAGCTACAGAGAGAGATGACGGAGTGGAGGCAGCCTGAAACCGCCAGCGAATGGCTGATTGCCTTGCGGGAATCTCCGGAAGACACAGAGCTGCGTGCCGACTTCAACGCATGGCTAGCCGCCGATGCCGAAAACCAGCGGGACTGGCAAGAGATCTCCCGGACCTACGAACTGCTTGGGCACACAAGCCCGATGCCGGGATTGGCCGCAGCGGAACATGCACCGAAACGGCGCAATGCGATCTCCCGCAGAGCCATGCTTGGCCTCGCCGGTGCCGGGATCGCCGCTTCGCTGGCGGTCTTCGTCGTCATCGACGCCGCGCCTCCTTACGACGCCGACTACACCACCGGTACTGCAGAGGACAGGCGAATAGAACTCGCTGATGGCAGCAACCTGCACCTGGGTCCCGAAAGCGCCATTGCGGTCGACATCGATGACGAACGCCGCGTGATCCGCCTGTTTGCGGGCGAAGCCTACTTTGACGTTGCTGGGGCACCCGATAGCCCCTTTCACGTCGTCACCGAAGACGTCGAGGCCCGCGTTATCGGCACCACCTTTGAGATCCAACTGGCCGATGAAAGCACCACGGTCGCCGTGCAGGAAGGCGAGGTCGAAGTCAGCCGCCTGGAAAGCGGAAGCGAGGCACAACAGCTGGAGGCGGGTGACTGGCTGCGCCTGGCCGCCAACAGTGCCCAGCAACGAGGCCATATCCCGCCCGACCAGATTGCCGCCTGGCGAAGCGGGCGCCTGATTGCGAAGGACCGCAGCGTCGCCGAGGTCGTCTCCCTGCTCCGCCGCTATCATTCCGGCATGGTCCTGTTGCCCAGCGAGGAGTTGGCACGGCAGTCCGTGACCGGCGTCTACACCCTCGCCGATCCGATCTCGGCCTTGCGCGCCATCGCCAGCGCCCAGGATGCGGAATTGCAGGAGTTCACGCCTTGGGTCGTGGTACTTTCGGAGTGATCCCAACAGGCCCTCTCGGCACTTTTTCAAAGAAAATTTGAAAACCCTCAAAGCCATGGCGTCCCTTACATAGGGCTGCAGTTGCGTCGTAGTTGCAATAACGGGCGCAAGCGAGCTGCGCACGAAGCAATAATGGGGGATGAAACATGGCTTGCAGTGAACCGTCGAGCTTGGGTTGGAGCAGAGTGAAGCTCAAGAGCTGCGCATTGGCTTGCGTGCTGGCGATCGCGTGCGCAGGGACAGCCGACGCACAGACGACGTCGGAGAGCCCAACCGAAACCATGGAGATGCGTAATTTCGACATACCAGAACAATCCCTGCCTGACGCTCTGCCCCTGTTCAGCGAACAGGCGGGCATGCAGGTCTCGGTGCGCGGCGACCTGGTGCGCGACGTTTCAACGTCCGGCGTTTCCGGCTCCATGCGAGCGGATACGGCCCTGCGCCAGTTGCTTGCAGGAACCGGCCTCGCCTACGAGATCACGGATGAGGGCGCCGTGATCTTCGAGCAGGCGGAAAACCCCGATTCAGGCATGATGCTCGACACCATCACGGTCGAAACCACCAACTTTGCGGACGAATTCTTCGGCGCGGCAGATCGCGCGAATTCGATCTACATCGGCCAGCAGGACCTGGAACGCCGCAATCCCTCGACCATGCGCGACGTCTATGCAGGCGAATCCTCTGTCTCGGTTGGCGGCGCGATCCCGGCCTCCCAGAAGGTGTACGTCAACGGCATCGAAGAGAACAATCTGGCCGTTACCCTCGACGGATCGTCCCAGAACAACACGGTGTTCCACCATAATGGGAACAACCTGATCGACCCGAGCCTGCTGAAGCAGGTGCGGGTCGAGCCCGGCGTCGCCTCCGCGGATTCCGGTCCGGCCGCCCTGGGTGGCGCCATTGTCTACGAGACCGTCGATGTCGACGACGTGCTGGCGCCGGACCGCAGCATCGGCGGCTTCGCCACCAGTAGCTTCAACACCAATGGCAACGTCTTCACCAACGGCATTTCGGCTTATGGCCGGGCCGAGGGCTTCGAGGCGCTTGGCTATTTCAAATACGGCATAGGTGACGATTACGATGCCGGCAACGGTGATCGCGTCTACGGGACCGAAACCGATTTCTTCAGTTACCTCACCAAGGCCGCCTACGAATCGGACAGCGGTCATCGAGTCGAACTCTCCGCCCAGGAAACCCACGATGATGCCGACCGCCCTTACCGTGCGAACATCGGCCGCCTCATCGGGAATCCCGCTCCGGTGGTCCGCGAGTACAATCTGAAAAGCCGCAACTATGTCTTCAACTACTCCATGCCGGAAGCCGCCGGTCTTTGGGATCCGGAAGTGGTCTTTTCCTACAGCGATTCGGAGATCGGAGTTCCGGAGCCATACGGCAGTGTCGGCACCACCGGCGGCTTTTCCGGCAAGGTTGAGAACGACTTCAACTTCGAGGGGGACAACACCGTCACGGTGGGCTCCGATTTCTACGACAAGACCGCACGTTACAAGGACCCGACGTATGATGCCGAGGAGCAGGCCACCAACGTTGGCATGTATGCCCAGGCCCGGCTCGAGCTCCTTGAGCCCCTGCGCCTGTCTTTCGGCGGCCGAGTCGATCACCAGTGGTTCGAGGGTGTCGACGGCAGCGACTTCGAGAACATCGGCCTCAGCGGCAACATCTCCGCTGCCTTCGATGTCACGGATTACCTGACCCTGCGCGCCGGATACTCCAACATATGGGGGGGCATTGCCCCTGCCGAGAATTTCATCATGAACCCGGATTGGAACTATGGCGACGGCATAGACCCCGTCCGTGCAGAAAACTTCACTGCCGGGTTCGAGATCGCCCATGAAGGCTTCACCTTCAACGCCGGCATCTTCCGCAGCTACTTCGACGATGCCCGCGATCCAAGCTACAACCCACCTGGCGACGGGTCCAACAGCACCATCGACTTCGACACCAAGGGATACAGTTTCGGTGCCGGATACACTTGGGGTCCCGGCTTCGTGCGCGCCAATTTCACGGACAGCGAGATAAGCCTGGACGGTCAACCTGCCACCTCCTATTCCTCCCAGTATTTCGGAGCCCCCCTCGGCCGAATCATCGACATCGAGGCCGCGCACAGCTTCGACGACATAGGGGTCACGGTCGGAGGTAACGTGGAACTCGCGCTCAGGAACGAGGATACGAAGGAGTCCACGGGCCAGGCGATGGACGCCTATCGGGTTGTCAATATCTTCAACGAATATCGGCCGCAATTCGCCGACTTCATGACCCTCCGGCTCGACGTCAAGAACCTCTTCGACGAGACCTATGCGGACCGCGCCACATACGGCCAGGATTTCTCGACGGTGGTTCCGCTGTATGAATCGGGCCGCTCCTTCATTCTCAGCACACGGCTACAGTTCTAGGCGGGCGTCCGCTTGCCCGCAGAGGGAGCAGAGAGAATGTCATGTTGAAGGGGTGCATGAGACGGGTCCAGATGGCGCTGGCTCTCGTTTTCTTCGCGGGACCGGCCTCGGCCGATCCGATCGAGGTGATCGACCTCGCGGGGCGCAGTCTGAGCATCGAACGGCCGGTTGAGCGTTTCGTGATCAGTGAGGGGCGCTACATCTCGCTGATGGCCCTGCTGCGGCCGGAAGCGCCCGTCGAGGGACTGGTCGGCATGATGTCCGGCTATGGCCATACCCAGCCGGAGCTTGAGCGCCAGCTCTTCCGGAAATTTCCCGAAGCTCGCGACATCCCCCTCTTCGGCACCCGCAGCGCGGAAAGCGTCTCCGTCGAACGGATCATCGACCTGCGGCCACAGGTGGCAATCTTCGGCCTTGGCGATCACGGTCCGGGTACGGATAGCGCCGAGCTGATCTCCCAGCTCGAGGCGGCGGGGGTTACCGTGATCTTCATAGACTTCCGCCTTGACCCCCTGAACAACACACTGCCGTCGATCGAGTTGCTCGGCGAAGTCTTCGGTGTCCAGGACCGCGCCGCCACTTATGCCGACTTCTATCGTGAAAGGCGCACAGGCATCGAGCAGGGGCTTTCCGGACTCGAGCGCCGTCCGAGCGTCTTCCTGCAAGTCCATCCCGGCCGCTTTCCCTGCTGCTGGGGAATGGCGGATGGTATGCTCGGGCCTTTTGTCGGCCTTGCCGGCGGCCGGAATATTTCCGACCCTGTGGCCCCGGGCCCGACGGCACAGCACACGGCCGAGTTCCTGCTGACCGAGAACCCTGAAGTGTGGATCGGTACGGCGTCGGGCACCTTGTCGGAATACCAGTCGAACAAGGAGCCGGTCGGGCTCGGTGCCGGATTCACGCCGGAGATGGCCCGCGACAGTCTGAAGCGCTATCTCGACACGCCGGAATTCCAGGCCCTGGACGCCGTGCGCGAGGGCCGCGCCCACAGTGTCTGGCACAATTTCTACAACTCGCCCTTCAATATCGTCGTCCTCGAAGCCTTCGCCCACTGGATCCATCCGGAGCGCTTCGCCGAGCTCGATCCCCAGGCGACGCTGGAGCAGATCTTCGAAACCTATCTGCCATTCGAGCTCCAGGGGACCTATTTTGCGACTGTCGGGAATGAGTGAGCCCTCAAACGCGCTTCACCACCGTTTTGGCCAAGTCACTCAACGGCGTCGCGTGACGCTGCTGCTGCTCGCCCTGGCGCTGCTGTTGTGCTTCACACTCGACCTTCAGGCCGGTCCGGCCGAGCTCGGCCTCGGGCAGGTGCTGGGCGGCCTGTTCGACCCCGCAAGCCTGGAGTTGCGCCACCGCATCATTCTCTGGGACGTGCGCCTGCCGGATGCGGTGATTGCGCTGGCGGTTGGCGCGGCTCTGGGCCTCGCAGGCATCGAGACCCAGACCATCCTCGACAATCCTCTGGCCAGCCCCTTCACGCTCGGCGTTTCCTCCTCGGCGATGCTGGGGGCCAGCATCGCCATCGTGCTGGCGCCGACACTTGCGTTCCTGCCGATCACCGCAGTGCTCCCGCTGCTGGCACTGGTCTTTTCCCTCGCCTCCGGCCTGCTCATCCTAGCGGTGGTGCGGATCACCGGGGGGGGCGCGGGAGATCGTCGTGCTGTTCGGCATTGCCCTGGTCTTTCTCTGCAATGCCCTGACGGCGGCGCTTCAGTATATTGCCGAAGCCGAGGCCACCCAGCAGATCGTGTTCTGGTCGATCGGCAACCTGACCAAGGCCGGCTGGCTCGAGGTCGCCATCGTCAGCACGTGTTTTCTTGCCGTATTGCCATTCAGCCTGCGCCAGGTCTGGCAAATGACGCTCCTGCGCGGCGGCGAGGCCTATGCACGCAGCACAGGTCTGGACGTTGCGCGTCTCAGGACCTGGACGATCCTTCGCGTTTCGCTGCTCGCGGCCTTTGCGGTCTGTTTCGTGGGAACCATCGGCTTCATCGGCCTGGTCGGCCCTCACATTGCCCGCATGCTGCTTGGCGAAGACCACCGCATGCTGGTGCCCGGTGCGGCGATCTGCGGAGCCCTGTTGCTCTCCGCCGCCTCCTTCCTCTCCAAGTCGCTGCTGCCCGGTGTGATCATTCCCGTCGGCATCCTCACCTCCGTGGTCGGCGTGCCACTGTTCCTGGTGCTTCTGGCACGGCAGAGGAGGCAGCCATGAGCGGATTCGAGGTGGAGAAACTCTGCGCGCTCTACGGACGCAAGCAGGTCCTCTTCGAGGTCACCCTGCCCGCCCTGGCTGACGGAGAGATCCTCGGCATCCTCGGGCCCAATGCCTCGGGAAAGTCGACGATGATACGCTGCCTGGCGCGAGAGATGCCGGCCTCGGGCACGGTCCGCCTCGACGGCCGGGACCAGAGCGCGATTGGCCGGGACGACTGGTATGCGAAGGTTGCCACCATGCCGCAAATGCCGCCGGCACCTTCGGCCCTGCTGCCGACCGAACTGATGTGGAGCACGGCACGGGCTCTGAACCTGGAGTTCTCCGATCGCGAGTTGGCGGCGCACATCGAGGCGATCTTCCTCCGCCTCGGCCTCGACGAGCTGGCCTTGTCTCCCCTGCAGACCCTCTCCGGTGGCAAGCGGCAGCTGGTCGGCTTCGCCCTGACCCTGATCCGCGATCCGGAGCTGATGCTGCTCGACGAGCCCACCTCGGCCCTGGACCTCTACTGGCGCATGATCGTCCTCGATCTCGTGCGCGACCGGCTAACGGAACATGGAGGAATCGCCATCGCCGCCCTGCACGACCTCGATCTGGCGGCGCGCTACTGCGACCGCCTGGTCTTGCTGGAGGAAGGGCGCGTGCTGGCCGCCGGCACCCCCAGAGAGGTGCTGACTGCCGCCAACCTGGCCCAACTCTATCGCGTGGAAGCGGAGGTGTCGGACGATGCCGAGGGCCGGCTGCGCATCCATGTGGTGCGGCCGCTCTCGGGCTAGTTCCGCCTCTAGGGCCCGTTACTCCACTCAATCGCCAAGTCCTCGCGCCAGGCGAAACGGACAAGATGGTCCCCTACGACAGTCTTGACCGTCTGCAAATCAGCCTGATCTTCCGCCTCGCAACAGAGAACGAGTGCTTCCCTCTCCACCTCCATACGGCACGTACCCATATCGAACTCTAGCCTGCCGCTGCTCGCCTCCCACTGGGCAGGAATCTTGTGAGAGAAATGCTTGCAGAGCTGATCGAGATAGCGGCCGGCTTTTTCCGTGCGAACGCGGGCTTCGGAACTGGGCATGCGTCAAATCCTGATTGTTGCGTTTGCCTCTGGGCAGGGGCTTCAGGCGAGTCGGGGAGGCTCTGATCAGGTCCCCTTCGATCGATCCGTCAGAGCACTTCCAGGATGCAGATCTGGCAGCTGTAGCCTTCCTTGCGGTGATAGGGCGCTTCCTTCACCGCCTTGATGCTGACCAGGCCACGCTTTTCCATGTCCTCCAGGTAGTCCGGGTAGCCGTCGGCCTCCCAGACCTTCTCATGCACCGTCACGACGATCTGCCCGCCCTTCCGGGTTATGCGGGCCAACTCGTCCAGGGCCTCCGGCTTGACGTGGCCGCTGGTGAACACGCCGACCGAAATGGCGGCGTCATAGCTGTCGTCGGCGATTTCCAGCGGAACGGTCATGTCCGCTTCGGCCAGCTTGTCATAGGCACCCTTCTCGCGGGCCACCTCCAGCATCTCGCCGGACAGGTCGATGCCGTCGATATCGCCGAACCCCAGCTTCTTCAGCTCCACGCCGGCCAGGCCGGTGCCGCAGCCTGCATCCAGGACCTTCGCGTCCCTGGCGACCAGGCCAGACAGTTCCTTGGCCACCAGGCCGGGCGCCACATAGCCCATCCCGTCCAGAGTATCGCGGTCGTACTGTTCGGCCCATTCGGCATAGACGCGGCGGGTTTCCTCCTTGTCGCCGTCCAGGGCATAGACGCGGCGCAGCAGCGGATTGTTCTCGCTCATGAGCTTCCTTTGTCCTCTTCATGGTGGCCGATGAGCACGCGACCATAGGCAAAAGGCCCGGCATTGGCAAACCGCCCCGGCCCTGCCCGCCTACTCGTCCACGGGTTTGGTACGGGCACGCTTCACGGCGCCACGCGCCTTCTTGTTCTCCAGGCGCCTGCGCTTGCTGGCCAGAGGCGGCCGGGTCTGGCGCCGCGGCTTCGGCGGCTGCGCCGCCTTCTGCACCAGGGCCACCAGGCGCTCGCGCGCATCCTGGCGATTGCGCTCACGCGTGCGGAATCGCCGCGCTTCGATCAACAGTTCACCCTCCTGGGTCAACCGCCGACCGGCCAGGGACATCACGCGTTGGCGAACCTCTTCAGGCAGGCTGGGCGAGTGCGCCACATCGAAGCGCAACTGCACGGCCGTGGCCACCTTGTTCACGTTCTGCCCACCGGGGCCGGAGGCCTGGATGAAGCTCTCCTCCAGCTCCGTTTCAGGAATCGAGATTCGCCCCGTCACCTTCAGGTGGCTCATACCCTGCACCTTCTACTTGCTCAGGAACCTGCTATTCTGGAGTCATCATGCAGGAAAGCCCAGTCCACAACCGCGATGACAGCGACGCCTATGCATTCCGGCCTGTCCAGCGCTCGGACATGCCAATGCTCGGCCACTGGCTGCGGTTGCCTCAGGTCAGCCGCTGGTGGGGCGATCCGGCCGAACAGCTGAGCCTGCTGGCCTCCGACCTGGACGAACCCGGCATGGTCATGAACCTGGTGACCTTCCAAGGTCGCCCGTATGCCTATATCCAGGATTATGCGATACACCGCTGGCCGCAACCGCACCTGACCGCCCTGCCCCAGGGCAGCCGCGGCCTCGATTGCTTCATTGGCCGTCCGGAGATGTTCGGCGGGGGTCACGGCAGCGCCTTCCTGCGCCGGCGTGCGATTCAGCTCAGGGCCACCGGCGCTCCCACGGTCGCCATCGACCCCGACGTGCGCAACCTGCGCGCCCGCCGTGCCTGCCTTGCCGCAGGATTCCGGAGTCGGGGCGAGGTGGACACAGACGAGGGCAGGGCATGCCTGCTGGTCTTCGACGGCTGAGGCGAACACGCGAGCCGGGGCTAGTAGGCCCAGTCCCGGCCCTCGGCCTTCGCCCGCTCGCGTGCGCTCGGATTCTTCGAGGGGCGGAAGGGCACCTCGGTGACGACCGCCTCCACAGGCTGGCCCGAGACCTCACTGTAGGCTTCAGGCACCTCCACCTTAAGTTCCGTGCCCAGCTCCGTCAGGTCCCAGGGGACATAGCCCAACGCGATGTTGGTCTCCAGCTCCGGCGACCACCAGGGCGAGGTGACATAGCCGACACGCTCGCCCGCGCTGTTCTGGATCAGCCAGAAGTCGGACGCGTAGTCGGTGATGGCATGGCCGCCTAGCTTCATCCCGACAAGCTTGAGCGCGAAGGGATAGCGTCCCGCATCGATCTCGGCGCGCTGGCGCTCCAGTTCGGGCTTGCCGATGTACTCGGCCGTTTTCTTGCGCGGCACCTGATAGGCCAGATTTACCTGGAAAGGCGAGGTCTCCGCGTCCATGTCCTGGCCCCAGGACAGGATACCTGCGGCGATGCGCCGGTGGTGTGCGGGGGCGATCACACGCAGGCCATAGCTGGCGCCGGCCCCGCGAATGGCATACCAGACGGCCTCGGCCGCTTCCGTGGCGTTGCGGACATAGATCTCATAGCCCTTCTCGCCCGTGAAGCCGGTCTGGCTGACCACCACGGGACAGCCGGCCAGCTCCGTTTCCATCAGGCCGTAGTAGGGCAGTTGCCCGACGCCGCTGCCGAACAGCTCGGTCATCAGTTCCTCGGACAGGGGGCCCTGCACCTGCAGCGGTGACACGTCGATCTCGGCAATATCCACGTCCCAGCGCCGACCCAGGTTCACGCCCTGAAGCCAGAGCAGCAGATCGGAATCCGAGATCGAGAACCAGAATTCGTCCTCGGCCAGGCGCAGCAGAACCGGATCGTTCAGGATACCGCCCTTCTCGTTGCACAGGATGCAGTACTTGCCGCGCATCGGCTGGATCTTGGTGGCATCCCGGGTGATGACGAAATTCACGAAGGCCTCGGCGTCGGGCCCCTTCACCTGGATCTGGCGCTCCACCGCCACATTCCACAAGGTAACGCGATTGACCAGGGCGTCGTACTCCGCCATGGCGCCGCCGTCCTCAGGCCGCACATAGCCGCGCGGATGGTACATGCGGTTGTAGACCGTGGCGCGCCAGGCCCCGGCCTCGATGGACAGGTGCCAGAAGGGTGACTTGCGCACACGCGTCGAGATCAGCATCTGCACCGGCGTCGGACCGGACTGCCTCAGGTTGCATGGCACGATCCGATCGGACTGATCGATGGCCGGCACGTTCGGATGGATGCGGTTCTTGTGGGTGGGCGGAGTGGTCGGAGACATATGCACGCTCCTTTCTGTCCTCGGTTGCACCTATCGGCACAGCAGGACCTGACGCCGAGATCCTTCCAGGACTATAGGGCCTTCACAACCGAGAGGGTGCCTGCGGAACGCCGCCTGTGTGCTCAGGGGCGACGGCCATGAGTCACACGTGGAAACAAGGCCCTCCCCACGCAATGCCGACAGCGACAGATGCTTGATATGCCTCTCGTGCAAGGAACCCCTTGGCGCTGCTCAACGAAGGATGGGCGCTTTGTTGCGGCAGGCTGCTTCGGTCCCTAGACTGGGTGCGAAAAGATAATTCGTCATAAGGGAATACCAGAGCATGTCAGCTGTGATGGAAGAACCGCGTATCCGGACTGCTCCCACGAACCTGCTTTGGCCGGGCCAGCGCAACGTGGCGGTCGTCTTCAACATCGCCTACGAGGCCTGGTCACCCGGACAGAGCTCGGGAGTGGGCCCCATGGGAAACCCCCTACCGGCGGGCATGTTCGACCCAAATGCCGACAGCTACGGCCGCTACGGCGCGAATGCGGGCATTCACCGCCTGATGCGCATGCTGGACCGCGCCGGCGTGCGTGCCAACGTCTTCGCATCGGGTGTTCTCGCCGAACGGGACCCCACCCAGGTCAAGGCGGTCTCGGACGCCGGCCACGAGATCGTGGCGCACGGCTACGCCCAGGACCTAATACCAGCCACGCTGACGGCCGAAGCGGATGAGGACTATATCCAACGCACGACGGACCTCCTGACACAGGTGACCGGCACCCGGCCCAAGGGCTGGATCAGCCCGCGCGCCACGGCGGGTGTGGAGACCAGGCGGCGCCTGGCGAAACACGGCTACGAATGGCAGGGCGATGCCCTCGATGCCGACCTGCCCTATGTCGAGGAACTGCCGGACGGCGAGCTTCTCGCCATTCCCCTGTGCACCGACTTCAACGATCTGTCCCACTCCATGCGCTTCGGGCGGACACCGCAGCAGTTCATCGAGAACTTCGAGGAATGCCTGGAGGCTCTGTTGAAGCTGCGCGACGACACGGTGATCCTCGACGTGCTGGTGCATACCCATTGCTACGGCCGGCCGGCGGGAGCATGGGCTTACGGCGAGCTGGCCCGGCGCTGTGCCGAACGTGACGACATCTGGCTGACGACCCGCGGCCAGATTGCCGAACAGGTCCGACAGCACCTTTGACGCCGGCTGCACGGCGCCGGCCTGAAGGCATTGTAGAGAGCACAGGAAGAGGAACAGGATATGCTGATCGATTGGAGCAAGTTGCCGAAAATCCCCGGGATGCGCGCGGGATCCGAACGCAAGGCGATTTGCGGCGACAAGATGTCGGCCGTGAAGGTCGAGACGCAGCCCGATGCCCATTTCGACGGCAAGACCCACTGGCACGAGAACGAACAGATGCTGATCATGGTCTCAGGCAGTGTCTGGCTGCGCGTCGACGACAAGGAATTCGAGGCCACTGCCGGCGACATGGTGTTCTTTCCCGCCGGCTCGCACCACGCCGCCATCGGGACCGGCCCGGAAGGCTGCGTCTACTACGAGCTCTTCGCCCCAGCCCGCCCCGACCAGCTACCGGGCTGGGTGGGCTCGAGCGTCCTCAGGTTTGATTGAGGGGCGCCTGTTGTCCGGTCCGTTCGTGCCGGAGAAACTGTAAACCATGTGTCCGGAACGGACCTGAGAAATGGTGACCCCGGCAGGATTCGAACCTGCGACCCCAGGATTAGGAATCCTGTGCTCTATCCGGCTGAGCTACGGGGCCACTTGAGGGTTTTATAGCAGCGCCAACGCGCTTGCCCAAGCACGCTATTCAGGCTTACCGCCCTGCCCCATCAGGCCAGGTCCTTGTACTTCTCCGTCGCCGCCACCAGGGCCTTACGGATGCCCGGCTCCATGGCCGAGTGGCCGGCATCGGGGATCAGCACGAACTCCACCTTGGGCCAGGCATCACGCAGTTCGAAGGCGGTGACCGGCGGACAGACGCAGTCGTATCGACCCTGCACGATGGTGCCGGGGATGTCCTGGATGCGATCCACGTTGTCCAGCAGGGAATTGGGTGGCAGGAACACGCCGTTGAGGAAATAGTGCGCCTCCATGCGCGCCAGGCCCAGCGCCATGGTGTCCTGTCCGAAGGCGGCTACGGTCTCCGGACTGGGCAACAGGGTGGAACAGCTGCCCTCGTAAGTGCTCCAGGCACGCGCCGCCGGCATGTGAACCGCCGAATCCGGGTGCATCAAGCGCTTGTGATAGGCACGCAGGATGTCCTGGCGCTCTTCTTCGTCCAAGGGGGAAACCAGCTTGTCCCAGATATCGGGAAAGAAAGAGCGCAGGCCATAGAGGAACCAGTTCACCTCGCTCTCACGGCACATGAAGATGCCGCGCAGCACCAGGGCCCGCACGCGCTCGGGATGGGTCTCGGCATAGGCCAGCGCCAGGGTCGAGCCCCAGGAACCGCCGAAGACCTGCCAGGTCTCGATCTTGAGCATCTGGCGCAGGCGCTCCATGTCCGCGATCAGATGAGCGGTTGTATTCTCCTCCACCTCACCGAGGGGGCGCGAGCGACCGGCCCCGCGCTGGTCGAAGATGACGATGCGATAGTGCTTGGGATCGAAGAAGCGACGATGAGTGGCAGAGGCGCCGGCCCCCGGCCCCCCGTGCAGGAAGATCACGGGCTGGCCGTCGGGATTGCCCGACTGCTCCCAATAGATCTCGTGCAGGTCGCTGACCTTCAGGTAACCGCTGTCATAGGGCTCGATGGGAGGGAAAAAATCCAGATCCGTCATGCTCACCGCTTCTTTGCTTGTTCATGGGACCGGTCGACAGATGCGTCCGGCGGACAGGATCCCCCTTATAACGCAGGTATCGCTTTTGAACACCGCCTGTAGCGTCCCATGGTTCCGAGCGCCCGGAAACGGCAAGCTTACCCCGAAACGCAAGAGTCTGTAATCTTGCCGAATTCATACCCCGGAATACAGCTCATGCGAACACTCTTCACCTTCCTCCTATTGGCCGTACTCGCTGTCCCCTTCCAGGGTCGTGCAGAGGACACGCCTGTTTCCACCTCGCTTGAAGCCAAGGGCATCCGCCCGGACTTCACGCTGGAACTTGCCTCGGGCGAGACAGTGCTGCTGGCGGGGATCCTGCCACCGGCCGCAGTCCTGGCGACGCAAGCAGAAGCCGAACCATGGCAGGAGCAGGCCCTGGCCCTGCTGCGCACGATCGCACAAGGCCACTCCCTCAGGCTGGTCGATACGGAAATTCCCAGGGACCGGCACGGCCATCGTCCTGGCCAGGTATTCCTGGCGGACAGTCCGGAAACCTGGCTGCAAGGGGCCCTGGTCCGGGAAGGACTGGCCGTCGTCCAGGGCGCGCCGGCCCGGCGCGCGGGACAGGCCGAGCTGCTGGCCCTGGAGGACGAGGCCCGGCGGGCCGGTCGCGGCATGTGGCATCTGCCGCAACTGGCCCCCCTGTCCCATGAAGCCGCCGGCGAGGCCGTGGGCCGCTGGCGCCTGGTCGAGGGACAGGTGCAGGAAACGGCGCAGGTCCGGGGGCGCGGCTATATCAATTTCGGTGCGGATTGGCGCGAGGACTTCACGATCTATCTCGATCCTGAGAGACTTGCGCAGTTCGAAGAGGCAAGCGGTCCGTTGAACAGGCTCCAGGAGCGGCGGCTGCGGGTCAGGGGATGGCTTGTTTCCTACAATGGTCCCATGATCGAGTTGAGCTATCCCGAACAGATCGAGGTACTGGAATGACAGAAAAGACCCCACCCCGCCATCCGCGAAAATGGCTTGCCGGACTGTTCCTGGTCCTGGCACTGCCCGCCATGGCGGGGTGCGAGACCGCACCGGCGACGGGCGAGCAGATATTCACCGGCGGCCTGACCCAGGAGCGTGAGCGCGAGATGGGTCGCGACATGCACGAGGAAGCCAAGGAGCAATTCGGCGGCACCTATGAGGATCAGGAGCTGAACGCGTACGTCAGTTCCATCGGCAATCTGTTGGCCCGCACCTCGGAAATGCCGGACCTGGATTTCACCTTCACGGTGATCGACAGCCCGGATGTCAACGCCTTTGCCCTGCCCGGCGGCTACGTCTACGTCACACGCGGGCTGGTGGCACTGGCCAACAACGAGGCTGAGCTGGCCAGCGTGATCGGCCACGAGATTGGCCATGTGACCGCCCGCCATGCCGCAGAGCGCCAAGGGTCGTCCGTGCTGGCCGGTGCGGCGCAGCTGGGCCTGGCTGTCCTGCTGGGCGGCGAAGCGGCCCAGGCCGCCGCCCCCGTCTCCGCCGCCATGATCCAGAGTTACAGCCGGGAACAGGAATTCGAGGCCGACACCCTGGGAATCCGCTACCTGGCCCGGGCCGGCTATGACACCCGAGCCTCCAGCGCCTTCCTGAACTCGCTGCTGCAGAACAGCCGCCTTCAGGCGGAAATGGCCGGCCGCGGTGGATCCGCCGACGAGTTCGACATCATGCAAAGCCACCCGCGTACGGCCGAACGCGTGGAGCAGGCAGCAGCTCGGGCCGGGGTCACCACGCCTCAGGACCCCATGCTCGAGCGGGATCTCTATCTCTCGAAGATCGACGGCATGCTCTACGGCGACAGTCCCGACCAAGGCTTCATTCGCGGGCGCCGCTTTTCCCATCCAGAGCTGCGCATCACCTTCACCGTACCGGAAGGATTTCACCTTCAGAACAGCAGCGACAAGGTGGTGGCCAGCGGCCCGAACGGGGCAGGCATTATCTTTGACGGCGCCCGTCAGCAGAGGGGCGGCTCCATGCAGGACTACCTGACCCGGGAATGGGCGTCCGGCGTGGGGCTGCAGCAGGTGGAAACACTGGAGATCAACGGCATGCAGGCCGCCACGGGCGTGGCCCGCGCCAACACCAACCAGGGCCCCCGCGACCTGCGGCTGGTGGCCATCCGCTACGACGGCAATGAGCTCTATCGCTTCATGTTCGTGACTCCGCCGCAAAGCACGAACCAACTCTCGCGGGGACTGCGCGAAACCACCTACAGCTTCCGGCGCCTGAGCCAGAGTGAGGCCAATTCCCTGCGCCCCTATCGCCTGCGTATCCACGAGGTGCGCTCAGGCGAGAGCGTTGCCGACATCGCCCAACGCCTGCCGTTCGAAAACTATCGCGAGGCCCGCTTCCGGGTTTTGAACGGACTGGGACCCAACGATCGTCTGCGGGCCGGCGAGCAGGTCAAGATCGTGGTGGAGGACTGAAGCCGCGCAGGCACATGGCAGCCATCCGTTTTTCGAGCAGGCAAAGCGTTTGCGGAACAGGTCGAAGGACGGTGAAATCTCCTGATGACGAACCTCTGCCGATGTGACGGCAGGGCAAGAGGGGAGATTTCATGTCCAGCCTGCGCCTTCGGGTATCCCTGGAGAAGGAGGCGCTGAAGGCCATAGCGGGAGCCTTCCTGGCCGTGTTGGTGGGAATCGGGCTGTCCCGCTTCGCCTATGCGCCACTGTTCCCGGCCATCATCGAGGCCGGCTGGTTCGACCCCGGACAGGCCGCCTACCTGGGGGCCGCGAATCTGGCCGGCTACCTGCTGGGAGCCATCTGCGGCCAGCGACTGGTCGCCTACTGCTCCACGGCTACGGCCCTGAGAGCGCTCATGCTCCTGGCCACACTGGCCTTTGCGGCAAGTGCCTTTCCCCTGTCCTTTGCCTGGTACTTCCTGTGGCGTCTGCTGTCCGGGCTGACCGGCGGCGCACTTATGGTCCTGGCGGCCCCCGCCGCTCTCTCCCAGAGCCCGCCGGCCCTGCGCGGCCTCGTCTCGGGCGCGGTCTTCACGGGTGTCGGCCTGGGCATCATGCTCTCCGGCACCCTGGTGCCCGCCCTTTTGACCCAGGGGCTGCCCGCCACCTGGTTCGGACTGGCCCTGCTCTCGCTTGGCGCCACCCTGGCCTCCTGGACCTGGTGGCCGCGGGACCGGGTTCCAGATTCCGGCGAAAAGACAAAGCCAGCTTCGAACCGGCGCTCCATCCTGCGCGGCGACATGCTGGCCATCTATGCCAGTTACGGCCTGATCGCCATCGGCCTGGTGCCACACATGGTCTTCCTGGCCGATTTCATCGCCCGCGGCCTGGACCAGGGGATATTCATCGCCGGCATCTACTGGGCCATCTTCGGTCTCGGTGCCCTGATGGGCCCACTGGTCTCCGGGCGCCTTGCCGACCTGATGGGGTTCGGCACATCGCTGCGCTGCCTGCTGTTACTGAACATCGCGACCGTGGGTCTGCTCTGCATCAATCACACAATTCCAGCGCTGGCGCTTTCAAGCCTGCTCGCCGGCGCCGCAGTCACCGGCAGCGTCACGCTGGTCCTGGGCCAGACCCGCGCCCATCTCTCCGAGCCCTTGCTGCACGGCCACGCCTGGAGCCTGGCCACGGTCACCTTCGCTCTCGGCCAGGCGGCCAGCGGGTATGGCTTTTCCTGGCTCTTTGCACGCAGCGACGGAGATTTCCGCCTGCTGTTCCTCATTGCGGCCATCGCCCTGCTGCTGGCGCTCGCGGCCAGTCGCCTGTCGTACCACCTGCATGGAAAGGGCGAGGGATCCTCTGCCTGAAGTCGCCGTCAGCTCGCCTGCATGAGTTCGCGGGGGGCACGGCTGTAATCCAGGACAGCCGCGCGGAGCTTGCCGAGGGCACGGTTCTCGAGCTGGCGCACACGCTCCTTGCTGACGCCCAGTCGCTGACCCAGGGTTTCCAGGGTCACGACATCCTCATCCTCAGCCAGTCGACGGGCCTCGATGATAGCCCGCTCGCGCTGGTCCAGGCACTCGAGAGCCTCGCTCAGCCAGCGTGAACGCTGCTGGATATCGAGGGCATACATCGTGCTGTCCTCCGGACCTGCGCGGTCGTCCGCCAGAAAGTCCTGCCACTCCGTCTCCTCCTCGTCGTTCAGGGTGGCGTTGAGCGACTGGTCGCTTCCGGACAGCCGGAGTTCCATGGATTCAACGTCACTGAGGGCAACCTTCAGGTCGCGTGCAATCTTGCTGCGCCCTGTATCGTCCAGGCTTGTGCCGCTGGCTTCCTCGATCTGGGCGCGCAGGCGCCGCAGGTTGAAAAACAGGGCCTTCTGGGACGCCGTGGTGCCGGTGCGCACGATCGACCAGTTCCGCAGGATGTAATCCTGGATGGCCGAACGGATCCACCAGGTCGCATAGGTGGAAAAGCGGACCTCGCGCTCCGGTTCGAAACGGGCCGCGGCCTGCATCAGGCCGACGGAACCCTCCTGGACCAGATCATTGACCGGCAGTCCATAGTGACGAAACCGCATGGCACTGGAGATGACCAGTCGCATGTAGCTGCGGATCAATTCGTGCAGCGCTGCCTCGTCCTGACGCTTGCGCCAGGCTGTGGCCAGTTCGAATTCATGCTCGCGGCTCAGCATGGGCTCGGCCATGCTGCGACGAATGAAGCGGGCACCGGCGCGCTGAGTCTGGCTGTCTTCATAATGCGCCATGGGATCCTTCCTTGCCTGTCTCTTGCGTACACCTTTGTTTATTTGCGTTACGCAAGACACAGCTGACCGGATCACACCGGGCAGCAGAAGCAGGCAGAATGGGTAGACGCGGGAAAAGAGGGGGTCAGACTTCCAGCATGTCCACGACCTGCCCGTCGGGAAGCAGACAGGCCGCCAGAAGCGGCCCACCGAAGCCGCAGCCGCCATCCAGCGTAAGGGTATAATCCTCCATTACCAGGCCGGGATGGTTTTTCTCGAAGCCCCGTACGACCCGCCTGTAGCTGCTGTAGGGCTCCTCCAGCGTGGCGAAGCCGTTGCTGCTCCACCAGAAACTGTCCCGCTGGGTTTCCAGGGGACGCGAGGGATCGAAGCCGCTGTGCACGAACAGCAGGCTGTGATCTTCGGTATAGGCAGCGCGGCGAATGGATCCCATGAATTCGTAATGACCTGGCCGGGACTGGATGCGCGAACGCAGCGACTGTGTCCAGCGGGTCAGGCCCACCGTTCCGCTGCCGGCCACGCGACGCGCCTCCTCTGGATCGAACCCATAGGTTTCCAGGGTGGCGCCGACGCCCTGCTGCAGCATCCATTCCAGGACCGCACGGGGATCGGTGGCAAACTGCAGCTGCAGCAGCTTCTGCCACATCTCCTCCTGCCCGCCACGCAGGAAGACCACCTGCTCCTCGATCGACGGCTCCAGGGTCAGGAAGGCCGTGCGAAACCCCAGCAACTCATCCAGCGTCTCGCCGCAGGCTGCGCCACGACCGATCATGTTCCCCAGGTAAACCAGGCGATCTCCGGGTTCTGCCCTCGGCCACAGGGCCTCGTGCAGGGCAACCAGACGTTCCGCCTCGCCATGAATGGAAGCAACGGCCCAGACGCGCTGTGTATTGCTCAGTTCCCCGAAAATCTGCCCGCTGCTCATCTCGCCGCCGTTGTTTGCCATGCTGTCTTGTCGCGACTCGGTCCCAGCGACAAGGGTATCAGCATCGCCGGCCACTGCACAGAGAGCAGCTATCCACAGGACAGATCTCGCTCCGGCGCCAAAGGTGGGGTGCAGCGATCATGCCGCAACAGAACGCCGGGTTCAGGCCGCCTTCAGCATGCTCTCGAGTCTTTCCGCCGCCGCGGCTTCGTCGATCTGCTCCAGGGCCGCAAACTCCCGGGCCAGCCGATCCAGCGCCGCCTGGTACATCTGGCGCTCGCTGTAGGACTGCTCGGGCTGGTCGTCGGCACGGTGCAGGTCGCGGACAACCTCGGCAATGGACACGGGATCGCCGGAGTTGATCTTCGCCTCGTATTCCTGGGCGCGGCGGCTCCACATGGTGCGCTTGGCGCGACTGCGCCCCTTGAGGGTCGTCAGTGCCGATTCCATGATCTTCTTGGAAGACAGCTTGCGCAGGCCCGACTTGTGCGCCTTCTCCACAGGCACACGCAGGATCATGCGGTCATGCTCAAACTTGATCACGATCAGTTCGACCTTGAATCCGGAAATATCCTGCTGTTCGACCTCAAGAACGCGCCCAACCCCGTGGGTCGGGTAAACCACGAAATCACCCGCCGAGAACTCCAGTTTCTTCGCCATCTTTCGCTTCTGTCTCCGTATAACGGCTTGCGGTACACCGCATAGCGACAGCCATGGGCCAGGAGTATCCGGCGTTTCGTCAGACAAATAAGCATTGGGCCCGGACGCGGAAACACGTACTTGCCGCCGTCAGGCTTATCTGTTAGCGAGATGCAGGATCAAAGGCTCAGCTGTCTGCAAAAAAGAATGGCACACTCAACGCGGCCACCATCTTTTGCAAATATACTACACTCAGCCCTAAAATACAACGCACCTGCAAAATGGCGAAGCGCACGTACGCGCTCCAGAGTGGACGGAGCTATTCACTCTGACCCGGATTCGACGTGAAGTACTTCTCGTACTTGTTCTCCTCGCCCAGGTGTTTGTCGGCGTCGGTAGGGGCTTCACCCTTGGCTATGATGTTCGGCCACTGCTCACTGTAGTCCTTGTTCAGCTCCAGCCACTTGTCCGCTTCGGGATCACTGTCCGGCAGGATGGCTTCAGGTGGGCATTCAGGCTCGCAAACACCGCAGTCAATGCACTCGTCGGGGTGAATGACCAGCATGTTTTCGCCTTCGTAGAAGCAGTCGACGGGACAAACCTCCACACAATCCATGTACTTGCACTTGATGCAGGCTTCCGTCACCACGTAGGTCATGCTTCTTCTCTCCTGTCGCGACCGAGGTCGCGCTGCTACTCTGATATCCGTTTATATAATCTCTAGGCGGCGTCGTCTAAACACCTCACAAAACAGATCGGGGTTCTTTCTACCCGAACACAGGGTTCACTCAAGCCCCCTTGTCCAGAAAATACGATATTTGCTTGTTCAAAATCAATATTCACACTCAAAACAAAGGGAATATTGCTCCGCATGACCAAACAGCACAGTCCAGCCGCACTGCGCAATCGTGCTCCCATCACCGATGTCCTGGCCACGACCTTGCCGGACTCAGGGCAAGTGCTGGAGGTCGCCAGCGGCAGCGGCGAGCATGTAATCCACTTTGCTGGTCGCTTCCCGGCTCTGACCTGGATTCCCAGCGATCCCGCACCAGAGGCCCGAGCCAGCATTGCCGAGCACCTCGCCGACGCCGGCCTGCCCAACGTCCAATCGCCGCGTGCTGTGGACGTGAGCGACCCGGACTGGCCCGCCACACTGGACAACACAGGTGGGCTGCAGGCCATTGTCTGCATCAACATGATCCATATCGCCCCCTGGCAGGCCTGCCTGGGGCTGTTCGAGGGCGCGGCGCAGCTGTTGCCACGAGCTGCCCCCCTATACCTCTATGGACCCTACAGGCGCGGGGGCGGCCATACCAGCCAGAGCAACGCCGCTTTCGATGCCCAGTTGAAGCAGAGCAATCCGCTCTGGGGCCTGCGCGATCTGGAGACGGTCTGCGAGGAGGCCGAAGCGCGCGGCTTCACCCATGAGAGAACCGTGGAGATGCCTGCCAACAATCTCTCCGTCATCCTCCGCAGGGCGTGAACACCGGCCAGGGAACAGCTGGCCGTGGCCGGCCCCCAGAAGGCGCGTCCCACCTAGCGGACCAGGAAGGACAGGCCATCGCTGTGGGCATCACGCGCCACGCGACAGCTGCCCGACCCGGAGCCCGTGGCCCCCGTGGGACAGTAGATGGCGTTGATCAGGCTGCGGCGAGCTTCGCCCGGCAAGCCGGAGAGTGCCGCATCCAGTGGTTCGTCCCGTTCGAGCACGCCGCTGATGACGTGGGCGGCCGCACCTGCGGAATCCCCGCCTCCCGCGGCAAGTGCGAGCCGTGAACGCGGTATGTTCTGGTTGCCGATGACGGCTGTTGTCAGAGAATCCAGGGCTTCGCCCTGCACCGGTTCGGCAGCGATGATGCCGCTGTCCTCCAGCAGCACCTGCTTGCCGAACAGGGCGCCCATGGAGAATTCGCAGGCCACGGCACTGCCAAAGCGATCGGCCACGACCAGACCTGCCGAGGGTACGTCACGCCCCCTGTAGGCCGTGGCATTGGCTTCGCCCTCGTTCAACGCCCGGACCAACCGCTGGCGCAGGGGCCGGTCCTCGAAGGGGCCGGCGGGCAGGAACAGCTTGTCGTTGTCGACCTCGATCTCCTGCGGCACCTCCCTCAGCGGGCGTACGCTACGTACGGCCTCCGCGCTCAGGTCCAGCTGCGCCCGGTTTGCGGCGTCCTCCAGCAGGGTCGCCAGCGTATTGCCGGCACTGTATCCGACTCCCTGGCGCCTCAGGTTGCCCAACAGCCCGGCCAGGCCGGGCTGCACAAGCTTGTCGCCTTCCCGCAGCAGCGAACCATCCTCGCGGCGCAGCAGGCGTCCCAGCTGCGACTCCTCGGGAATTTGCTCGGCCGCTTCATTGATATCCCTGGCGAAGGCCCGGCTGACGGGAACGCCGCGACGGGCGAGGTTCTCCACCGGCACCAGCAGCTCCTCCCAGTTGGTGGCGCCGTGAAGCGCGTGAAGCAGCGCCAGTCCCCGGCTCATGGCCGGAGCCGGGGTGGCCCCGCCGGAGGCCTGAGGCAGGAAGGTCACCGAGACGGCATCGCGTTCGCTGCCAAGATAGGAAACACAGACACCGCCGCCGCCGGGGTTGGCCCGCGACGGCATGGTCGCGCCCATGGCAAAGCCCATGGCCACGGCGGCATCGGCGGCGCTGCCATTGTCCGAGAGAACGTCCCGGCCCACCACTGCAGCCTGCGGTTCGTCGGCCGCAACCAGTCCCGCAAAGCCTTCGACCGCCTGGCGTTCTCCCGGTTCCTGAACGGAACCGCAGGCCGTGAGCGTGATGAGGCAAAGCGCCACAATTCCGCCACGCAACTTGCGTTGAGTTGGGATCAGAGCCTTACTAGACTTGTCCGAGGGAATAACGGTGGTCCGGGTCGAGCGGATGCGTTTCATCAAGATCTTTGCCTTGCTTCTGGGATTGTTGGTCTGGACGTCCGCCACGGCGTGGGCCCAGGGCGTCACGGTTATCCGCGATGCAGAGATCGAACATAGCGTGCGTACCTTTGCGACGCCACTCTTTCAAGCCGCAGGGCTGAATCCCAATACCCTGGAGATATTCCTGATCGAGGAGGATACACTCAACGCCTTCGTGGTGCCCGGCGGCAAGATGTTCCTGAACACCGGGCTGATCCTGCGTACGGAAGAGCCCACCCAGCTGATGGGCGTCATCGCGCACGAGACGGGCCACATCGCGGCAGGCCACACCTTCTCGCGCGGCGACCAGGTGCGCAACGCCACTCTCAAGGCCATTGCCGGCGCCCTGCTGGGCCTGGGGGCGGGCCTGGCCACGGGCGAAAGCGGGGCCGCAGCGGCCGGCAGCATCATCGGCCAGGACATGGCTCTGCGCGGTCTGCTGTCCTTCACGCGCGGCCAGGAGAACGCCGCCGATCAGGCAGCCATAGACTACATGCGCAGTGCCGGCTACAGCCCTCAGGGCCTGCTCGATTTCATGCAGATCATGGAAGACCAGGAAGCCCTGATGAGCAGCAGCCAGGAACCATACCTGCGTACCCACCCGATGACCCGGGACCGTGTCAGGGCCCTGGAGCAGGCCGTTCGGGAATACTCCGGCGAAGCCGGCGACATCGAGCCCGAACTGGCCCGGATGCATGCCCGCATGCGGGCCAAGCTGTCCGGCTTTCTGGAATCCGAGCGCCGGGTCCAGCGCCGTTATCCCGAGAGCGACACCTCCGTGCCGGCGCGCTATGCCCGGGCCATCTCCGACTACCGCAACGGCCGACTGGAGCGTGCCCTTGATGGCATGGGCGCCCTGATCGAGGAGCATCCCAACGACGCCTTCTTTCACGAGATGCGCGGCCAGATGCTGATGGAGCATGGGCGGCTTGAGGAAGCTCTGCCCGACTACCGCACCGCCACGGAACTGCTGCCCGAGGAGCCGCTTATCCGGCTGTCCCTGGCCCAGGTCCAGGTTCACCTGGATCGCCCCGAGATGAATGAGGCCGCCCTCGAGAACCTGGCAAAGGTCAGGGCCAGGGAAGACGACAATCCCACGGCCTGGCGCCTGACGGCCATCGCTCGCGGGCGCCAGGGTGACAAGGGCCGCGCCGCCCTGGCCCTGGCCGAGATGAACTACGCCCGCGCCGAGTGGCGTGAAGCCGTCGGCCAGGCCGAGCGCGCAAAGAAACTCCTGGACAACAGCACTCCGGCATGGCTGCGTGCCAGCGACCTGTCCGAGGCGGCCTCACGGCGCGCCGACGAGCAGAACTGAACCAACCGACCCCACGGAAAGTCATCGGGAGAAAAACCATTTTCAGAGCCATTCCCGCGCTGCTGAGCGCCGGTCTTTTCGCTTTCTGCCTGCCCGCTTCCGGCCTTGCCCAGGACAGTTCCACGCCGCTGTCGGAGGCCGAACGCAGTGCCATGGAACGTGTGGTGGAGAACTACATTCTGGAGAACCCGGAGATCATCCTGCGCGCCCTGGAGGTTCTGGAGACGCGAAAGCAGGAGGAAGCACAGCGGAGCCGGCAGCAGGCACTTGAGGAGAATCGGGACGCGCTGTTCCGCGATCAAACCACACCGGTGCTTGGCAACCCGGACGGCCAGCTGACCCTGGTGGAATTCTTCGACTACCAGTGCGGCTACTGCAAGGAAGCCTCGCCAGGCCTGCAGCAGCTGCTGGAACGCAACGCCGAGGTGCGGTTGGTGATGAAGGAGTTCCCCATTCTCGGTCAGGCCTCGATGACCGCCGCACGCGCTGCCCTGGCGGCCCGCGAACAGGATCGCTACGAGGAGCTGCACTGGGCCCTGATGGCGCATCGCGGGCAGCTCGATGAGAACCGGATCATGGACATCGCCGAAGAGGCCGGCCTGGACACGGAACAACTGCGCGAGGACATGGGCAGCCCGCATATCGACGAGGAACTTCGCAGGAACTATGCACTGGCGGAGAATCTGAACATCAATTCCACGCCGACCTTCGTCACGCCCTCAGCCGTGATCCCCGGTGCCCTGCCGGCGGACCGGCTGGAATCCATGCTGGAGGACCAGGCCGACTGAGTCGCCGGCCCCGACGCGTCAGAGTTGCCCTGCCCGCGCGGTCGTGATAACGCTTGCGCGCTCTATTTTTCGGGTGGGAGAGCTTCTTGGCACGCTTGCCGCATATCCTGGTCCTGAATGGCCCCAACCTCAATCTGCTTGGCACGCGCGAACCGGAAGTCTACGGGCGCACGACACTGGCCGAGCTGGAGGAATTCTGCCGCACCAGCGGCGAAGCCCTGGGCCTGTCGGTGGACTGCCGACAGTCCAACCGCGAAGGCGAACTGGTGGATTGGGTCCAGGAAGCTCGCGACTCGGCCCAGGGGCTCGTTCTCAATCCGGCAGGCTACAGCCATACCTCCGTCGCTCTTCGCGATGCCGTCTCGGCGGTGGGCTTGCCGTTGATCGAGGTTCATCTCTCGAATATCCATAGGCGCGAAAGCTTCCGTCACCACTCCTACATCAGTGCGGTGGCCGAAGGCGTGATCTGCGGACTGGGGGTTGAAGGCTATCGCCTCGCCCTTCAGGCGCTCGCACAGAAACTGAAAGGTTGAGTCAGGAATGACGGGTAAATTTCCGTTCGATGAAGACGCTGTACGCAAGCTTGCGGGAATCCTCGAAGAGACAGGCCTGAGCGAGATCGAGGTGGAATCGGGCGATGCCCGCATCCGGGTCGCCAAAAACCAGACCGTTGTCGCCTCTGCACCGGCGGCGGCCGGGACGCCGGCCGCGCCCCCTGCGCCAACGGCCGGCGCGGACCTCGAAGAGCCACAGGAAACCGGCCATGTCGTCGCCTCCCCCATGGTCGGCACGATCTACCTTTCCCCCGAACCCGGGGCGGCACCGTATGTATCCGTCGGAGACAAGGTTACCGAAGGCCAGACCCTGTTGATCGTCGAGGCCATGAAAGTCATGAACACCCTGCCCTCGCCGGTGTCCGGGGTGGTGCGCAAGATTCTCGTCGATGATGGCCACCCAGTGGAATTCGACGAACCCTTGATCGTGATCGAATAAGCGGACAGGACAGCAGAACGTGTTCGAAAAGGTCCTGATAGCCAACCGCGGAGAAATCGCCCTTCGCATCCATCGCGCCTGCCGTGAAATGGGAATTGCGACGGTGGCCGTGCACTCCACGGCCGACGCCGATGCCATGCACGTGCGCCTGGCCGATGAAAGCGTGTGCATCGGCCCGCCGCCCTCAAGCAAGAGCTACCTGAACATCCCAGCCATCCTCTCCAGCGCCACGCTGACCGGCGCCGACGCCATCCATCCCGGCGTCGGCTTCCTGTCCGAGAACGCCCGCTTCGCGGAGATGGTGGAGGAACATGGCATCACCTTCATCGGTCCGACCTCGGAGCACATCGCGATGATGGGCGACAAGGTGCGCGCCAAGGTTGCCGCCAAGGAACTGGGCCTGCCGGTGGTTCCCGGCTCGGAGGGTGCGGTCACTTCCTTCGAGGATGCCCGGTCCATCGCCGGCGATGCCGGCTATCCCGTCCTGATCAAGGCGTCTGCCGGCGGCGGCGGACGCGGCATGAAGGTAGCCCGCAACGAAGGGGAACTGCAGGACGCCTATCGCATGGCCCGCAACGAGGCCAAGTCCGCATTCGGCAACGACGAGGTCTACCTGGAGAAATACCTCCAGAAACCGCGCCATATCGAGGTCCAGATCCTGGCCGACGGCAAGGGGGGTGCCATCCACATGGGCGAGCGCGACTGCTCGCTGCAGCGCCGGCACCAGAAAGTGCTCGAGGAGGCGCTCTCGCCCGCGCTCAACGCCGAGGAGCGGCACCGCATCGGCGAAATCGCCCGCCAGGCCATTCTCAAGATGGGGTACGAGTCCGCGGGTACGCTGGAATTCCTCTACGAAGACGGCGAGTTCTTCTTCATCGAGATGAACACGCGCCTGCAGGTCGAGCACCCGATCTCGGAAGCCATTACCGGAATCGATCTGGTGCGCGAGCAGATCCGGGTGGCGGCCGGTCATCCACTGCCCTTCTCGCAGGAGGACGTTTCCTTCTCCGGTCATGCCGTGGAGTGCCGGATCAACGCCGAGCACCCCAAGACATTTGCCCCTTCGCCGGGCCAGATCAAGGAGTACCATCCGCCGGGTGGCCTGGGCGTTCGCGTGGACTCCGCCATCTTCGGCGGCTATCGCGTGCCGCCGCATTATGACAGCCTGATCGCCAAGCTGGTGGTGCACGGCCAGACCCGCAACGAATGCCTGATGCGCCTGCGCCGTGCGCTGGGGGAGATGGTGATCGAAGGCATCGAGACCACCTTGCCGCTCCACCGGGATCTCGTGAACGACCCCGATTTCATCAATGGAGACTACGACATCCATTGGCTGGAACACTGGATGGGTGAACGCGACTGACGCACCTGCCACACGGCCCCCCACAGAGCAGCTCGCAGTCAGATGACCGGTTTCACCCGGGGGTGGCGAAAAAGGCCTTGCAGGCTTAAAATTGGCCCATGCAACTGACGGCCGACATGCTCCTGCGGGCCTATGCCCTCGGCATCTTTCCAATGGCGGAGAACAGCTCCGCCAAGGAACTGCATTGGATTGACCCCGAAATGCGCGGCATCCTGCCGCTCGATGCCGTGCATGTTCCCCGCAAGCTGCGCCGTCGCATCCTGAGACAGGACTTTCGGGTTACCTGCAATCAGGCGTTCCCCGAGGTCATACGCGCCTGTGCCGAGCCGGCCGTGGACCGGCCCGAGACCTGGATCAACGACACGATCAAGCAGCTCTATACCGAGCTCAACCGCATGGGCATGGCCCACTCCATCGAATGCTGGCAAAGCGACGAGGCGGGCCGGCCATACCTGGTAGGCGGCCTCTACGGCGTCTCCCTGGGCACGGTCTTCTTCGGGGAATCCATGTTCAGCCGTTGCAGCGACGCCAGCAAGGTAGCCCTGATCCATCTGGTCCTGCGCCTGCGCAGAAGCGACTTCACCCTGCTGGATACCCAGTTCACCACGCCCCATCTCCGGCAGTTCGGCGGCATCGAGATTCCCCGCGAACACTACAAGGCCCTCCTGTCCCGCGCGCTCAAGGACAATGCTGTCCTATGCGAGGAGATCGACCCCGAGGAGCTGCCGGGTCTGCTCGAGGAACTGAAACGCGAAAGCGGCTGAGAGGCTCTTCCCCTCAGCCGCTTCGCGGAATGCCCTGACTGGTCCAGAGACGATCAGGAACAGCCGCTGGTGCCGCCGCAGGTATCGCACTTCATGCAGGTGCCGTTGCGCACCAGCGTGAAGTTGCCGCATTCGCCACAGGGGTCGCCTTCGTACCCCTTCATGCGCGCCATGCGGCTCTGCTCGATGCGGCTGTCGATCTCCCGGCTGACACTGCCTGCCAGCTGGGAGTCGCTGCCCCCCGGCCCGCCGCTATAGGCCTGCGGCGCAACCTGCTGTTCCTCCTCGGCCAGGGCATCCGTATTCACCGCCGCGGCCGTTGCGCCACCAGCTCCGCCCGATAAGACAGTCAGCCGATTGCGCACATAGCCGCGGGAGGCCACCCGTTCGACGGTCTGGCGCACGGCCTCGGCCGCCTGCTCCTGCATGACAGCCTCGCTGGATTGGCTCTGCCCCTGGCTTTCGTTTTCACCGCGCCCCGTGGCATCGGGCAGAGTGTCGTCCGGCACCACATGCGCCAGGTCGTTGCGGCCCAGATAGCTGATCGCCAGTTCGCGGAAGATGTAGTCCAGCACCGAGGTCGACATCTTGATGGCATCGTTGCCTTCCACCATGCCCGAGGGCTCGAAGCGCGTGAAGGTGAAGGCATCGACATACTCCTCGAGCGGCACGCCGTACTGCAGGCCGATGGAAATGGCGATGGCGAAGTTGTTCATCAGGCTGCGGAAGGCGGCTCCCTCCTTGTGCATGTCGATGAAGATCTCGCCGATCTTGCCGTCCTCGTACTCGCCGGTGCGCAGATAGACCTTGTGGCCGCCGATCACGGCCTTCTGGGTATAGCCCTTGCGCCGCTGCGGCAGACGCTCGCGCTGGACCACGCGCTCGACGATGCGCTCCACGACCCGTTCGGCAACCAGCGAGGCGCGTTCCGGCTGCGGTGCCTCGACCACACGCTCATGCAGCTCCTCCTCGTCCTCCTGCTCGTCACCGGACAGCAGCGAGCTGGACAGCGGTTGCGAGAGCTTGGAGCCATCACGATAAAGGGCATTGGCCTTCAGGCCGAGGCGCCAGGACAGCATGTAGGCGTCCTTGCAGTCCTCGACGGTGGCGTGGTTCGGCATGTTGATGGTCTTGGAGATCGCCCCCGAGATGAAGGGCTGGGCCGCCGCCATCATGCGGATATGGCTTTCCACCGAGAGAGAGCGCTTGCCGATCCGGCCACAGGGATTGGCGCAGTCGAAGATCGGCAGGTGCTCGTCCTTCAGGTGCGGTGCACCTTCCAGGGTCATGGCGCCGCAGACGTAGGTATTCGCGGCCTCGATCTCCCGCCTTGTGAAGCCGAGAGCCCCCAGCATGTCGAAGCCGAGGTCGTCCAGCTGCTCGTCGGTAAAGCCCAGAGCCTCGCGGCAGAACTCGGCGCCGAGCGTCCACTTGTTGAACGCGAACTTGATGTCGAAGGCACTGCCCAGGGAGCTTTCCAGCGCCTCCAGGGCCGACTGGGTGAACCCCTTGGCTTTCAGGCTCTCGGGATTGACTCCCGGCGCGCCACGCAGGGTGCCGTGGCCCACGGCGTAGGAAATCATCTCCTCGATCTGGGCTTCGCTGTAGCCCAGGTGCGCCAGGGCCGCCGGCACTGTGCGGTTGATGATCTTGAAATAGCCGCCGCCGGCCAGCTTCTTGAACTTCACCAGGGCAAAGTCAGGCTCGATGCCGGTGGTGTCGCAGTCCATGACCAGACCGATCGTCCCAGTAGGCGCGATCACTGTGGTCTGGGCGTTGCGATAGCCGTGCGCCTCGCCCAACTCCAGGGCTTCGTCCCAGGCCTCTCCTGCCGCCACTGCCAATGCCGGATCGGGACAGCGCGCCTTGTCCAATGGCACGGGAGCGACCTGCAGCTTCTCGTAGCCTTCGTTCTCTCCGTGCGCAGCCCGGCGATGGTTGCGGATGACCCGCAGCATGGCCTCCCGGTTCTTCTCATAGCCCGGGAAGGGACCCAGCTCGCGCGCCATCTCGGCCGAGGTGGCATAGCAGACGCCGGTCATGATGGCGCTCAGCGCACCGGCCATGGCACGACCGCCCTCGGAATCGTAGGACAGGCCCATGGACATCAGCAGGCCTCCCAGGTTGGCATAGCCCAACCCGAGCGTGCGGTATTCGTAGGACAGCTGGGCGATCTGCGGCGAGGGGTACTGAGCCATCATCACCGAGATTTCCAGGACCATGGTCCAGAGGCGCACGGCATGACGATAGGAATCGACGTCGAAGCGCCCGTCCTCGTAGCGGAAGTTCATCACGTTCAAGGAAGCCAGGTTACAGGCCGTGTCATCCAGGAACATGTACTCCGAACAGGGGTTCGAGGCGTTGATGGGCCCGGATTCCGGACAGGTGTGCCAGTCGTTGATGGTGGTGTCGTACTGCACGCCCGGATCGGCCGAGGCCCAGGCCGCATGAGCGATCTGTTCCCAGAGATCGCGGGCCGCCAGGGTGTCGGCCACCTTGCCGTCGGTGCGCTGGCGCAGTTGCCACTCACCGTCGTTGAGCACCGCCTCGATGAAGTCGTTGGGTATGCGCACCGAGTTGTTGGAGTTCTGGCCGCTGACCGAGAGATAGGCCTCGGAATCCCAATCGGTGTCGTAGACGCGGAAATCGATGCCCTTGTAGCCCTGGCCGGCGAACTGGATCACGCGCTGCACGTAGTTTTCGGGAATATTGACCTTACGCGCCGCCTTGATGGCGGCCTTCAGCGCCGGGTTCGCCTTGGGATCGAGCCGGTCCTCGCCGTCCATGGAATGGCAGGCCTGGATGACGGCGTTGAGATGCTCGTTGCACAGCTTGGAGCCGGTGACGAGGGCCGCTACCTTCTGCTCTTCCGTGACCTTCCAGTTGATGTAGTCCTGGATATCCGGATGATCGAGATCCACCGTGACCATCTTGGCCGCGCGGCGCGTCGTGCCGCCGGACTTGATGGCGCCTGCCGCGCGGTCGCCGATCTTCAGGAAGGACATCAGGCCCGAGGACTTGCCGCCGCCCGACAGCGGCTCGTTGATGCCGCGGATATGCGAGAAATTGGTGCCCGTGCCCGAGCCGTACTTGAACAGCCGCGCCTCGCGCACCCAGAGGTCCATGATGCCGTTGTCGTTCACCAGGTCGTCGTTCACTGACTGGATGAAGCAGGCATGGGGCTGCGGATGCTCATAGGCACTCTGCGAGCGCTTCAACTCGCCGGTGCGATAGTCGCAGTAGTAGTGCCCCTGCCCCGGACCGTCGATGCCATAGGCCCAGTGCAGTCCGGTGTTGAACCACTGCGGCGAGTTGGGAGCCACGCGCTGGGTGGCCAGCATGTAGCGCAGCTCGTCGAAGAAGGCGCGCGCATCTGTCTCGGTGTCGAAATAGCCACCCTTCCAGCCCCAGTAGGCCCAGGTTCCGGCCAGCCGGTCGAACACCTGCTGTGCCCGGCTTTCCCCGCCGTAGCGGCTGTCCGGATCGAAGTCGGCCATGGCCTCCTCGTCCGGCTCGCTGCGCCAGAGGAATTCGGGCACATCCGGCTCTTCCACGCGCTTCAGGCGAAGCGGCACACCCTTCTTGCGGAAGTACTTCTGGGCCAGGATATCGCAGGCCACCTGGCTCCAGTCGGCCGGCACCTCGATATCGCTGGCGTGGAACACCGTCGAGCCGTCCGGATTGCGGATCTCGCTGCTTGTCTTGCGGAACGGAAGACCCTCGTAGACGTCCTTCCCTTCCTCGGTAAAATGCCGGACAACGCGCATACCTCTAGTCCCCCTTTGCGCTGTGCCGAGTCCGTCCTGTCTGCGCCACCGCACAGTCATCGGCACCAGATATTGTGATAGACTTCAAAGTGAAACACAGAATGGTGTTGTCGTCACCAGATTTATGAGGGTCTTATACCCTCTTTTTGACTTGACAGGCCATGCCGTCAGGCCTGGACGGAACGTGACATCCGGCGTCGTGAAAGACTGCTCAGAACCAGGGCCGCGAAGACAAGGAAAATGCCGCCCAGCTGCTGCCAGGAGAGGCTCTCGCCAATCACGACAATGGCCAGGACGACCGAAACCACCGGCTCCAGATTCATGAAGAGCGCAGAGTCGGCGGGCCCGGCCTTGCGCACGGCCAGGAACTGGAAGGTCACACCCAGGATATAACAGATGCCGACCAGTACGAAGGCCGTGAAGCCCAGCGTGCCCGAGGGCAGTTGCACCTGTCCGGCTGTCAGCAGCCAGCTGCCGCAGACGACAAGTCCCACCAGGTTCGCGATCATCAGGACCAGGTAGGGATCGTGGCGGGTCATCAGCTCGCGCGACTGGAACAGAAGGCAGGTGATGGAAACGGCTGCAAACAGCGCCCAGGCCACGCCCCGCCAGTCAAGTTTGGCCAGGTCGGGACCCAGGGTCATGGCCAGGCCGGTGAAGGCCAGGGCGAAGACGAATACCTGCATTGGGCCCAGCGGCATCCGGTCGATCCAGGGTGTCAGGGCGGCGATCATCAGGGGGAAGGTAAAGAAGATCAGGGCGGCCAGGCTGACCGGGATATAGGCCACCGAGGACATGTAGCCGAGCGTCATGCCGGAAATGGCGAGCCCCACCACCAGGAGGCGTCCGAAATCCTGGCGCGGCAGTCGCAGGCCGCCACTGCTGAAGCGCAGCATGACCGCGAAGAAGGCAATGGCGAAGATGAAACGCAGCACGACGAGCGTCATGGGCGCCCCGCCGGCATCATAGACCAGCCAGGCCAGGGTCGTCGTGCACCCCAGCCAGAGGGCCGAGATCAGCGCGGCCGTCCGGCCGGCCCACAGAGTGGCCGTCCCCTCTCCCGCCATGGCCTTGCTCATGCCCGGGCCGAGAGCGGCAGATTGTAGAGCAGGTTCTGCGGCTTGAAGCGCAAGCCGCCGGATTCGTCCATGCTGAGCGCCATGTAGACGGGACGTCCGGCCACCTGTGGCAGCATCACGCTGCTGTCGGAGAACTCTGCCCGGAACAGGCACAGCAGTCGGTACATCTGCTCCTCGCTGGCCTCCTGCCCGCGATAGAGGGTGTTGAACAGCCCCGTGGACTCCGCATCCAGACCGACATACCAGACCCAGGACTCGTCCTTGATCTCCGGAATGGGCTGGATCTTCACCTCGATGTCCAGGAAGTGCGCGACCCATTTCTCCAGGGTCCGGCACAAGGCATCCAGCCCCGGACTGCCGAAATCGACGCGCAGCACGGTATCGTAGCGCGTGTCCCGCTCCCAGTAGATATCGGCGTTCTCCCGCGACAGGACATCCAGTTCCAGCGAGCGCGCCTGCCCCTCTGACTGGGCCAGCAGGTTGCCCAGCGAGACCGTGCTCTCCTGTGTGGCGTACATCTCGACGGTATCGGAATCGGCCAGCAGGATCTGTCCCTCGCGCAGGGTGACCTTCTGTTCCCGAAAGAACAGCTCGGCTGCCCGCACCGCCAGTGGATCGGCTTCTTCCCCAAGGATATGTCGCTGGATCACATGGGACAGGTGATCGATGAAGATGGGCGGCACGGGGAAGATATCGGAATCGTTGGCCGCCCGATCATCCGGGGCAAAGATTCCCATGTAGACCTCTTCCAGGGTCTCCGCTTCCAGCAGGCGGTCGCGATAGGCCGTCCAGACACGGTAGTTGTCGATGGCATCGGGATCTGCCAGCGCGTCCAGGCGCTCCTGCGTCACGGCCATGCGCGGGCTGTCCAGCAGATCGGCATGCAGGTGGCGTTCGGCCTTGCAGGCCTCCTGGGGCGGGCGCATCTCGGGGCGTATGAGATAGGCGCGCAGGAAGTCGTCGCTGATCGTCAGGCGCCCTTCGGGTGTCTCCTCGAGGAGGTGGTAGCCTGAATCTCGCCAAAAGTCCGGCATGCTTATCCTTTCCTCTTACCGGGCCCAAGATGCCGTGAAGGACTGCCTTGCGGCAAGCGAAAGGATTGCCCCGGCAATGCGGGTCTGGACGTGGGGGTTATGCAACGCCTATATTCCGCCACACGCGGGGTGTACCCGCATGCAGGATTACTGGCAACGGAATCGGATTTCATCAATGACAGGAATGGCCATACGTCTGTTCACCTGGCGACATGGTGAAGAAGTCGGACGGGATGAAGCGGGCAACCGCTACTATCGTGCTCGCAAGGGTGGCCATGTGCATCGGGATTCCCTGCGCCACGAGCGGCGCTGGGTCATCTATGCCGGAGAAGACGAGGCCAGCCGTGTGCCCCCGGAATGGCATGCCTGGCTGCACCATACAACTGACGAAATCCCGCCCGAGGACGGCATTCCGCGGCGTCCCTGGATGAAGGGCCATATCCCCAACCCCACGGGCAGCGAGACGGCCTATCGCCCGCCCGGCCATACACTGCGCGGTGGCCACCGCCCGCACACGACAGCCGACTACGAGCCCTGGACGCCGGAGTGATCGGCGCCGGATTCGCGCTCTGACAGACAGGGACAGGCAGCATGCGCAGAAACATCATAGAAACCGTCATGGGTGGCCTGGTCCTCCTGATCGCTGCCGCATTCCTGGTCTTTGCGTTCAATGCCAGTGACTTCTCCACCGCCTCGTCGGGCTACAGGGTGGTAGCGGAATTCGACGACGCCAGCGGACTCAGCACCGGATCCGAAGTACGCATGAGCGGCGTACCCGTAGGCTCGGTGGTTTCCCGCGAGCTCGACGAACAGAATTTCCTTGCCCGTGTGACGCTGTCCATCAAGGACGACGTAGAGCTGCCCGCCGATACCTCGGCCAAGATCACCGGCGACGGCTTGATGGGCAGCAACTACGTATCCCTCTCGCCCGGCGGTGCGGAGGAGAATATCGAGCCCGGCGGGCGTATCCAGTACACTCAGGGCGCCATGAATCTCATGGACCTTATCGGACGCTTCGTCTTCGGAGGCGCCAGCGGCAGCGGCCAGGATGGCAGTAACGGGGGAAGCAGCGGCAGCTCCGGAGATAATCCCTTCGATGATCCACTCTGACTCGGTGCCCGGCATGTCCGTCCGCTTTTTCCCCAATGCTGTGCACCTGTGCCTGGCGGCCTGCCTGATGGTCTTCCTGGGAGGCCTTGCCCAGGCCCAGGATGAGGGGAACAGCGAGCCCCTGGGAGAACCCTATCCGGTGGCCCAGTTGCAGGGGCTCAACAAGATCACGGCCCGCATCTCGACGTTCGAGGCGCCCGTGGACGAAACCGTCACTTTCGGCTCCCTGGAAATCACGGCGCGCACCTGCCGCAAGACCCGTCCGGAAGAGCAGCCTGAATCGGTCGCCTTCCTGGAAATCGAGGAGGTTCCCGTGAATTCACCACGTCAGGAAGTCTTCAGCGGCTGGATGTATGCCTCCTCCCCGGCGGTTTCGGCCCTGGAACATCCCGTCTATGACGTCTGGGTCGAGGACTGCCTGACCGAGGCGGGCGATCCGGCACAACCCGAACCGGAACAAACGCCGCAGACGCAAGAGCAGTGATCCACCTTGCTGTCCCAGCAACGGCATCGGATGGCGCAGCTGCCGCGCGATCGGTCGCCTGGGCGCTTGTCGGGCCATGTTTTTCTTCCTAGCCTGCGCTTCGCTCAAATCGTTTCAAATCACAGCAAGGAGCAAACAGCATGGTCGGAACAGTGGACGCACGCCTGACGGAACTGGGCATCGACATTCCCACACCGGCAAGCCCGGTGGCCAACTACGTGGGGTTCGTGGTGACCGGTAACCTCGTCTTCATCTCCGGCCAGCTGCCACTCAAGGACGGGCAGCTGCAGTACGATGGCCGGCTTGGCGAGTCGGTTTCGCTCGAAGACGGGCAAGCTGCCGCCCGCTTGTGCGCCATCAATGTCATTGCCCAGCTGAAGGCCGCCTGCGAAGGAGACCTGGATCGGGTGACACGCATCGTCCGCCTGGGCGGGTTCGTCAATTCCGTCGCCGGCTACAAGGACCAGCCGAAGGTGATCAATGGCGCGTCCGACCTGATGGCAGAGGTCTTCGCCGATGCCGGCCGTCATTGCCGTGCGGCTGTCTCCGCCGGCGCCCTGCCGCTCGACGCGGCGGTGGAGGTCGACGCCATCGCCGAGATCGACTAGCCCCCTCCTCCACCAGACAGGCATTGCCTATTGCGGGGCTGTCAGGCGAAGATAATCGCAGGTTTCACAACAATGCGATCATCATGCCGGACAGTTCCGCCAATTCTTCCTCCGAAAGCGCCGCCTTCCTGGAGCGCTATCCCGAAACCGAAGCCGTCGACGTCCTGCTGGCCGATCTTTCCGGTGTCATCCGGGGCAAACGCTATCCCGTGGAAGACCTGGAAAAGGTCATGCAGGACGGCGTCGCTTTCCCGGCTTCGGTCTTCATGCTGGACACCATGGGGCACAGCCACGACCCGGGCGGCAAGGGCTTCAGCGACGGGGATCCCGACTGCACCGCCCATCCGCTACCGGGCTCGCTGGTGCCGGTACCTTGGTCGAACACACCGCTGGCGCAGCTGCTGCTGACCTTCCGGAACGCCGAGGGGGATCCACTCTACTTCGAGCCGCGAAACATCCTGGCGCGTGTCCTGGAACGAATCCGCGAGCTGGACCTGACCCCCGTGGTCGCCTTCGAGCTGGAGTTCTACCTGCTGGATCGTGAACGGCTGGAGGGCAATGCGCCACAACCGCCGATCTCCCCCCTGACGGGCCTCAGGGAATCCGGAACCCAGGTCTATGGCATGGAACAGGTGGACGGCTTCTCCGGCCTGCTGCGTGACATCAGCCGCGCCTGCGAGGCGCAGAACATTCCCACCGGCGCCATGTCCGCCGAGTACGCGCCCGGCCAGTTCGAGATCAACCTGCGCCACGTGGACGATGCCCTGAAGGCCGCCGACGACTGCGTGCTGTTCAAGCGCGCCGTGAAGGGCGTGGCCCGCCGTCACGGGCACAAGGCCACGTTCATGGCCAAGCCCTATCCGGAGGAAGCCGGCTCGGGCATGCACATGCACGTCAGCCTGCTGGACAAGGATGGACGCAACGTCCTGGACGGCGGCGAGGACCTCTCCAGCCCGATGCTGCGCCATGCCATCGGCGGTCTGCTCGACCTGCTGCCTCAGTCCATGGCCTTCCTGGCACCCAACGTGAATTCCTTCCGGCGATTCGCCCCCAACATCTTCGTGCCGGTCACGCGCAGCTGGGGCTTCGAGAACCGCTCCGTGGCCATGCGCGTCCCGCTCGGCCCGGCCAACGCCCGGCGCATCGAGCATCGGGTCGCCGGCGCCGACGCCAACCCCTACTTGGCCCTGGCGAGCATGCTGGCCGGCATGCATCACGGCATCGTCAACGAGATCGATCCCGGCACGCCTCACGAGGGCAACGCCAGCGAGAAATTCGACACGGTCCTGCCCATGCGCCCGCGGCGCGCCATCGAGAAGATGCGGCGCTCCAAGATCCTGCCCGACTACCTGGGCGCGGACTATCCCTCCCTCTATGCGGAGTGCAAGGAAGCCGAATACGACGAATTCGACTGGCTCATCTCGCCCCAGGAATACGAGTGGTACCTGCAGACAGACTGATTTTATTCAATAAGCTCAGTGCAGCGCCGCACGGTGTTCCGAGCAGAGGAACGGCTGAAACCTTGCCGCTGCGCGCCCGTTTGACAAGAAGCAGGAAGATGCAAATCCGTTCCCGTCCAAAACCAGGTCCGACAGAATGAAAGTCACGGTTTGCGAACTCGATCCGAGAGAAGGTCGTCTCCACGACGGTCTTGCAGATCTGGCCGCCCACATCGAACGTGAAGAGAGCGATTTCCTGCTTCTGCCGGAGCTGTGCTTCAGCCCCTGGCTGGCGGCCGAAAAGACGCCTGACGCGTCGAAATGGATGGCTTCCGTGGAAGCGCACGAGCACCGGATATCACGGCTTGCCGAACTGAACGTCAGAGCCGTGCTGGGAACCAGACCCATCGTCAATGCTCAGGGAAGCCGCAGAAACGAAGCCTACATCTGGAGCCAGGACACGGACGACGCGGTCGGAGTCCGGGAAAAGTACTATCTTCCTGACGAGGACGGCTATTGGGAACACCACTGGTACGATCGCGGCCTAAAGCGTTTCGATCTGGCCCGGGCCCTCGGCATGCGGATCGGCATCCAGATCTGCACCGAGATGTGGTTCTTCGAATGGGCCCGACACTACGCGGCCTCACGGGCGGAACTTCTTTGTATCCCCAGGGTCACCCCGCATGAATCGACGGAAAAGTGGCTTGCCGGCGGCCAGGCAGCGGCCGTGTGTTCGGGTGCTTACTGCCTGTCCTCCAACCTCTGGTGCCCGCCGGGCGACAAAGCCAATTGTGGCGGCCTGGGCTGGATCATCGACCCGGAAGGAAACGTCTTGGCCCGTACGAGCCATGAATCGCCTTTTGCAACGGCCGGGATCGACCTGGATTTCGCACGTAACAGCAAGGACACCTATCCGCGCTATGTGCCGGAATGAGGACACCCTCACTTGACCCTGGCGCCTTCGCCTGTCAGCGGCTTGCGCTTTCCTGCCGGCCTGGATCCCTGACCGCGTCTAGGTGCAAGCGGTAGATCGTGATGGCATTGGTGATCAGGATCAGTCCCTCCGCGATGAAGGCACCGACAGAGCCCGTCAGATAGTTCGCCAGCAGCCAGCAGGCTGCAGCAAAGGCGAGCATGACACGCATCGGGATACCGTCCAGCATGAACATGGCATAGGTTCCGATCAAACCGGCCAGAAGCGGGACGGTATCCAGCGGACCTTGCCAGGTCAGGAAGGCGGCGGTTCCCGTCGCCGCCAGCATGGCACCCATCACGAACCAGTTCTTCTTGAAGCGCCGGAGCAGCAGGATGCGCAGCACGATGAGGCAGCTGATCGCCCCGGCCACCCAGCCACCGAGCAGGAAGAACTGCGTCGCGAAGGCGACATTCGCGAGGATCAGGATGAACAGCAGCCTGTCGTCGCGCTTGTTCGCAAAGGCGGCAATACAAAGTCCCAGGGCCATCAGGCCCACAATCTGGCCAATCAGCGGCTGAATCATCTGCTCCCGAAATCGGTTTCCGACTGTCCTTAAAGGCAGAGATCACAGTCAGAGGGAAGAGGCAAGCTGTAGAGGTTCCGAATCTAGTCGACACTTTCCCTGAACTCAGCGCAGGGATCGGGCCGGTCCGGCGGAGCGCTGACATGATGGAAATCATAGGGTGGAGGCGCGTCCGGCTCCGGCTCGGCCTCCAGTTGCCCCAGGGTCACAAGCTCGAGGTCGGGGGCCGCAAAGCGCAGCGCCTCGGGGATTCCGCTATGCAGGTTGGCGTGCCTGTTGCCCGTGATCACGACCACCTGGCCGCCGTTGGTGACGGCCCGCGCCCGCAGGGCGGCATCGGCCAGTCCGGCATCGCGGAGCCGTTGCGCCTCGACAAGCCCGGGCAGCATCTCTTTCGGAACCGCTTCGCAGTGGGCCTCATATTGCCGCTGCTCGCGCGCCTCCTGCGCCTGCCGTCCCAGGGGTTCGTCCAGTCCATAGGTCGACGCCTCGGAACCGAACACCTGCGCGGCCCCCTCGGTCATTGCGGCGCGGACCTGTTCGATCGGTTGTTCGCCACCGACAACCCGCGCTTCGGGGGTAGCCTCCAGGATAGCGGCGTAGTACGCGAAATCTGGCCAGCCACTCTCCTCCCAATTCAAGGCGCTGGCCAGTTCCGCGCGTGATGCGCCCTCTTCGCGCAGACGGTTGACCGCGGCCTCGTGCTTTTCGGGAATCATCTCGAATACCAGGGCTTCCGGCTGCAGATCCTTCACTGCCTGAGCCTGGATCTCGTGGTGCCGCGGATTGTCGTGCACTTCACCCAGAATGACGATATCCGCCCCTCGGGCCGCTTTCATGAAATCCTCCGACAGACGGTCCTGCCCGGTCGCCTGCGTCGGCAAAAGCAGCAAAGCAACGACAGCCGCCAGGTTCGTCTTGAGGATATTCAGAGGGGTATGCATGGGACACCTTGAACGGGGATGGGATGAGCGGGCCCGCCTCCGGGAGCATTCTTTCCGTCGCCCCGACAGGCCCTGAAGCAGGTTTGGCTCCATGGAACGCGCAACGACTCCACTGGTCAGCCCTGCCCCGCAACGTATATAACCAGCAACAGCGTTCCTGCGTCCATGGGGTCTTTCTTGTCACCCGTCGTCAGCATCATCCTGCCGGCCTATCGCGCCGAGGCGACACTTGCCCGGGCCGTAACCAGCGTGCGCGCCCAGACCTTCCAGGACTGGGAGGTCATCATCGCTTCGGATGACGGCGTGGATTACCTGGCGGGCCTGGGGGAAAGCGACCCGCGGATCCGGCAGGTCTTCACCGGCGGCTGCGGCAGCGGCGACGGGCCGGCCCGGAATGCCGCACTGGCCGCCGCACAAGGAGCATTCCTGGCCTGCCTGGACGCCGACGACGCCTTCGCTCCCAGGCGCCTGGAGACCCTGCTGCCCCTGGCGGACGCTCACGGCGCTGCCGTCGACAACACCGCAGTCCACGATGAACAGGGCCGTTTCTACAAACAGCCCTTCCCGACGGTGTCGGCCCCTTTCCCGCTGACGGCCGAGGATATCCTCTCGCCCAGGATTCCGCTCTTCCCGTTGTTCCGGCGTGAGCTGGCCGGACCAGGGTGGACGGATGTGGCCTTCTGCGCCGACGTCCTCTTCAACCTGGAGCTTCTCACCCGTGCAGAGACCTTTCACGCGCATCCAGACGGCCTGTATCTCTATCACAAGACGAACGGCTCCATGACCCATTCGGCCGACACGGCTGCCCGTGCCGAACGCGGATACCTGGATATTCTTCAGCGCCTGGAAGACGGGCGTATCGCCCTGGCGCATCCGGTCCGGGAGGCCGCTTACCGCGAATTCCAGGACAACCTGCGCGGCAATCGCGTCTTCGCACGTTACATGGCGGAGGGCCGCTGTCGCACGCTTGAGGAATTCCTCGACATGACCGACAACGCGAAAAGCCCGGAGCTGAAAGCGGACAGTCCATGAAGCATGCCCTGATCACCGGCGCCGGCCAACGCCTGGGCCGGGCCATGGCCCAGGCGCTGGCAGAGCGTGCCTATGACCTGACACTGCATTGCAACCACTCCACCGAGGCGACCGAAGACGTGGCTGAGCTTTGCCGCCAGGCCGGCCGTACCGCCGTTGTGCTCCGCGCAGACCTGGCGGAGGAGTCAGCACCAGCCCAGCTGATGGCGCAGGCCCTGGAGGCCCAGGGACCTGTCGACTGCCTGATCAACAATGCCGCGCTCTATCAGGAAGACAGTCTCGAGGATTTCACGGCGCCTCAGTGGGAGCGGCAACTCGGCGTCAACCTGCGCGCGCCGGCCCTGCTCTCCCAGGCTCTCGTCCACCAACTACCTGAGGGCAGCCGGGGTTGCATCGTCAACCTGCTGGACCAGCGCGTAGCCGCGCCCACAGGTACCTTCTTCACCTATACGCTCAGCAAGTGCGGCCTGTCCGACATGACCGCCATGCTGGCCCGCTCATTGGCTCCGTGGATCCGCGTCAACGCCATTGCCCCCGGCCTGACCCTGCCCAGCAATGGTCAAAGCGAGGACGAATTCCGTACGGCGCAACGCAAGACACTGCTGGGCCAGGGCCCCGGGCCGGAAGACATCGTACGGGCCCTGGGCTATCTGCTCGACTCGCCGGCGGTCACGGGGGAAACTCTCTTCGTCGACGGGGGAGAGCGCTATCAGGAGCACCCGCTCGACAGTCACGCCTCGCGGCACATCCCATAACGCCAGGAAAGGAGGGGCCAATTCATGTCCTTTTCGGCCGATGAGACAGGCCACACGCGTATGTTCCTTCAGGATGTCCTGCTGAACCTGAAGGTCGGCATCGAGGACTGGGAACGTCACCCGGACAAGCGTCAGCGCGTGCTGGTGGATGTGGATTGCTATATGCGGCAGGAACGCCATGAAGGCACGTCCATCAATGACGTCCTGGACTACAACCGCATCTACGACTACCTGATGACTTGGCAGGAGCGATCGCACACGGACCTGCTGGAGACCCTGGCCGAGGAACTGGCCGATGTCTGCTTCCAGGATACACGCGTGGTCTCCTGTCGTGTACGTCTGCGTAAACCCGATATCTACTGGAATGTCGGCGCTGCCGGCATCGAATTCTACAGAACCCGGAGCACGTCAAGTTGAGACAGCCTATTAACAGTCGGCTCTTCACCCGCTGTTAACTTTGCTGTTACACTATGATTCGCAGTGGCAGCGACCATGGTGGAGTCATCATCATGCAGGACGATATCCGGCAGAGGGATCTTTCGGGCAAGACGGTTTCGCAGATGTCCGAAGAAGAGCGCAAGGAACTCAAACGCCGGATGAAGGAATTCGTCGGCGCCATGCGGCAAACCTCCCGCCAACACCCCGCGGAAAAGAACGGTTCAGAAGAGCAGACCAGACGCCAGCGTCGCTGGAATCCGGGACGGGACGGCCAGGTCCGCAAACGCGGCTGAGACCAGCGTCCCCGATCTGGGATTTACCCGCCGCGAAAATCGTCATTGCCTACGATTTCAGCGATTCAGCAGTTCTCGTAATCGAACGACTCGCCTAGCCTGCGACTTGCTGACGAGTCTCACGGGCTTCAGCAAGAACCCAGGAGACAAACGCCAGAACACTGGGGCGTCGCTCGACCCAGGTCGGCCAGACAACGTAATGCGCGCACTTTGCCGGAACGTCCTCCGGAAACGGGCGCACGAGGGCGCCAGACGCCAACTCCCGGTCGATCAGGGAGTCGTGTCCGATCAAGACACCCAATCCGTTCACGGCGGAGTTCACAGCCATGCTGTAAAGACCGAACGCAATGCTTTCACAGCGTTCGAACGCGGGGTGTCCGACATGCTCCAGCCAGTGGCGCCAATCGTCATGCCAGTGCTGGTCATACAAGAGGGTTTGGCCCATCAAACTGGCCGGGCCCTGCAACTCTTCAGCCAGGCGCGGGTGGCATACCGGGAAGAGCCGGTCGCGGAACAGTTCCCGGACAACGAGGCCTGGATGGTTGCCCTCCGTGCATCGCAATCCGACATCACAGTCCGTACTCCGAAAGTCCACGACCTCTGCATCGGTGGACAGGATCAGCTCGATTTCCGGGTGGGTCTTGCGAAACCGGGACAGTCGCGGAACCAGCCATTGCTCTGCAAACCCTGGCAGGGCCGTAACGCGCACGATCGCTGAATGCTCCACGCGCGTCAGCTCGTCGGTGGCCGAGGCGATCGAGTCCAGGGCCGGCGCAATTCTCTCAAGATAGACCCGCCCGGGCTGGGTCAGCTCTACCCCGCGATGGAACCTGCGGAAAAGCTTTACGCCGAGCACATTCTCAAGGGTCTTTACCTGCTGGCTTACCGCCGCCGCGGTCACGCCCAACTCCTCGGCCGCTTCCTGGAAGCTCTGCAGGCGTGCTGCCGCCTCAAAGGCACGCAGGGCATTCAATGGGGGCAGCTTGCGAGTCATTGGCTAAGTCCTGCCTAAGAATTTCTTAGTCAGGCTACATGAAAGCTTTGTTTAAGGCAAACGCGGCAGATGACAAGCTGTCAGGAATGAAAGCGCAGCAGATCGCGAACGGGAGAGTGGACATGCGGCTGAGCGACAAGCAGATTCAACAGTTTCACGAGGAAGGGTTCCTGATCCTTCCGAACCTCTTCTCGAAGCCGGAGATCGATATCCTGCGCGCGCACCAGGAGGCACTGTTCAAGGAAGAGCGTCCCGAGAATATCCGAGAGAAGCAGAGTGGAGAGACGCGAACGGCCTTCGCCCTGCACCGGCGCAACACGGCCTTTTCCGACCTGTCCAGGCATCCCCGGCTGATCGAACCGGCGCGCCAGATCCTGCAGGACGATGACCTGTACATACAACAGCTCAAAGTGAACGTTAAGGCGGCGTTCGTGGGTGAGGTCTGGCAGTGGCACTATGATTTCGCGACCCACCATGAGGATGACGGCGTCCCGGAACCGCTCGCCCTCAATCTTCATGTTTTCCTGGACGACGTGAACCATTTCAACGGTCCCCTTTGGTTCATACCGCGCTCCCACAAGGCCGGTCCGGTGGGGGCCAATCCTGACACCGAGACCACGAGCTACCGGCTCTGGGTGGTCGACGACGACAAGGTCGCCAAGCTGGTGCATGATGCCGGCGACCGGATCGTTGCCGCGACCGGCGCCGCTGGTACGGCGATGATCTTTGGTGACACCATGGTGCACGGCTCGCCCCCCAATATGTCGCCATGGCCCCGGCGGATCTTCTCGGCCATCGCCAATCCGGTCTCCAACAAGCAGACACGGTTCTGGCGTCCCGACTATATCCACGAACAGGACTTCACGCCGATCGAATGCCTGCCCGACGACTGTCTGTTCCGGCAAGCTGCAGCAGCGGAGTAGAATGATGAGCCAAGTCATGGATGATACCTCCATCCTCCACTCGGGCTACTTCACGAGTGCCCTATCCGAGGTCGACCCGGAGGCGGCTCAGGCGATCGACGCCGAACTCACCCGCCAACGCGACGTGGCCGAGCTCATCGCTTCGGAGAACTACGTGAGCCAGGCCGTTCTCGAGGCCCAGGGCTCGATCATGACCAACAAGTCCACGGAAGGCTATCCGGGCAGCCGGTATCACAGCGGTGCGGAGAACGCGGACCGCCTGGAGAAGCTGGCCATTGAACGGGCCTGCACGCTGTTCGGTTGCCGTTTCGCGAACGTCCAGCCCCACTCCGGCAGTCAGGCCAATGACGCGATCTTCATGGCCCTTCTGAACCCAGGCGACACCGTGCTGTCGATGGCGCTCGATGCCGGAGGGCATCTCAGTCATGGCGCCGCGGTCAATATCACCGGCAAGTGGTTCGAGATCGTCTCTTACGGCGTCAAGCAGGAGGATGGCCGGATCGACTACGATCAGGCCGAACGCCTCGCCGAGGAACAGCGGCCAAGACTGATCATCGCCGGCGGCTCATCCTATTCGCGCACGATCGACTTCGAACGCTTCCAAACCATGGCGGACAAGGCGGGCGCCTATCTCTTGGTGGATATGGCCCACTTCGCCGGTCTCGTTGCGGGCAAGGCCCATCCCAACCCCTTCCCCCATGCGGATGTCGCCATGGCGACGACCTACAAATCCCTTCGCGGGGCGCGCGGGGGCATCATTCTCAGCAATGACGAGAAGATCGCCCGTCGCATCGATGCGACCGTCTTTCCCGGCTTTCAGGGAACACCGTATCTGCAAGGCATAGCCGGAAAGGCCGTCACCCTGGGCGAGGCCCTGAAGCCCGAGTTCCGGACGTATGCCAGACAGGTGGTCGCCAATACCAAGGCACTTTCTGCAGCGCTCATGGACAGGGGATACCACGTGGTAACGGGGGGCAGTGACACAACTCTCCTCCTCGTCGACCTTCGCGGCACCGGGCTGACCGGCAATGTCGCCAGCGACAGCCTCGATCGTGCGGGCATCACCTGCAACAAGAACGCGGTTCCCGGCGATCCCGAAAAGCCCACAGTGACCTCAGGACTGCGGTTCGGCACCTCGGCTGGGACCACACGCGGTTTCAGGGAAGAGGAATTTCAACGCCTCGGGCACTGGATCGCGGATGTTCTGGATGGACTGCGTACCGGCAACGACACCGCGCCGCTCGAATCCGCGTATTACGCCAAGGTCCGGGATCTGACGGCCAGATTCCCGATCTATGGCTGAGACGGCACCGGCGAAACGCCGGCCGGCGCGCCCTCAAGCGGCCATGGCATGCTGCCTCATCGTGACCCGATGAACGGCCTTTTCGAAGCGCCCCGAGGGTATCGGCGGCTCTTGCCCGGCATGCAGGGCCTGGAGGATCCGCCGCTTGTACTCCTGCAGGTGCGCCACGCCATATTGCTCCAGCAACTCCTGAAAGCGCGTGTGCCTGCCTGCGTCGAACTCCGTCGGGCGGCCCATGAGATCCTTTGCGGGATGGGCGGGAAAGAGATGCGCCGCAGGCACCCATCCCTTGGGAATCGGGGCCGTCGCCGCGTGGGTCCGCCTGCTTCGCAACAGCTTCGGCAGGATATGGGTATGCGGCCCTTCGGGGCTGCGACCGTCGGCTGGCGGTATCGGCTGGTACACCTCGGCCCTGGCAAATCGCGACCGGAAGACGCGATGCGGGCTGGCCGAGACGATCCGCCCCATTGCCGGATTGTCCGCCTCCAGCACCGAGCGCCCCGCCTGGCTGCGCAGGTCCGCAATCAGCTGCTCATCCTTGCAACGCACGCAGACATCCACCTGGACCTGGCTCAGTCCCAGGTCGAAGAGCACCGATTGGCGATCCTGCTCTCGCAACGCTTCCGCGTCGGGCCCAAGTTCGCTCAGCACCGACCTTGCAGACATGTGGCATTTGCCTTCGGGCAGACAGAGTGCCACCGCCTGGGACCAGGAATGGCTTCTGGCATTGGCATGTTCGTAGGCCACAGGACGCAGTTCCGGGTCGTCCTGAAGCCGCAGGCCGCCGCGCGCCGTCACCGCGCAGAGAGCGTCCTCGCCCTGATGGATATCCACCGCTTCCTTCGGGTCGCGCATGAATTCCCCAATGGCCCCGAAGGACCCCACACTCCAGCCCGCTCCTGGATCGAGCAGATGTTCTTCCAGCAGATTGAAGACAGGCTCGGACTCCGTCATGCGCTTTTCCTTTCCGCTTCCTTGCTTGTGGTGGGCTGGTCGATGCAGGACCAGGGCAGGACGAATTCCCCACCGGGGCCCTGCCCCCGCTGCAGGTGCACACCATAGGCGGAGGCCATGTTCGCATCGCTCAACACCTCGCTCGGCGGCCCCTCGGCAAGCACCACCCCGGCATCCATCAGCACCAGCCGGTCGCAATAGCGATGCGCCAGGGTCAGGTCGTGCAGCACCACGGCAATGGTCATGCCTGAATCCGCCTGCTGGCGCAGCAATTCCATGACATGAATCTGGTGATAGGGGTCGAGTGCGGTCACCGGCTCGTCCGCCAGCAACGCGCGCGCTTCCACGGCCAACGCCCGGGCCAGCAGGACACGCATCCGTTCCCCTCCCGACAGGGTGGACACCATCCGCTGGCGCAACTCCAGGACCTCGGTGGCCTGCATCGCCCGGTGCACCGCCGCCGCATCCACCTGGCCCGGCACTCCTAATGTTCGATGCGGCAAGCGTCCAAGTTCGACCAGGCGTTCCACCGTCAAGGCCCAATTCACCTCCCCGGCCTGCGCCAGAAAGGCAACCTTGCGTGCCAGGCAGCGCAAGCTCAATTCCCTGCTGGCGCATCCGTCGTAGTGCACGCTTCCCCGGCTTTGCTGCTGAATGCCGGCCAGGATGCGCAGCAGGGTCGTCTTGCCCGCACCATTGGGCCCGATCAGGCCCGTCATCATGCCCGGCTCCATTGTCAGGTCGACCCCATCCACGATGGCACGAGGGCCGGCAAACTGCGTTATGGCGTTGGCCTCGATCTTCACTCTATCCCTCCCGTCGCAGGCGCCAGATCAGGCTGAAAAGGAACGGTGCCCCGATGATGGCGGTGACGACACCGAGCTTCAGTTCCGGGCGGATTGGCATGACACGGATCATGCTGTCCGCGCCGAGTGTCAGCAAGGCGCCGCCAAAGCCCGAAATCAGCAACAGACGCCCTGCTCGATGGCCGACCAGGGGGCGCAGCAGATGCGGCACGACAAGCCCGACGAAACCGATGGCCCCGCTGACCGCGACGGCGCTTCCCACCGCCAGGGCCGCGCCGGCGATCAGTTGCAGGCGCACGCGGCCCAGATGGAACCCGAGGCTGCGCGCGGTATCCTCACCCAGGGTCAGTCCGTCGAGCGCGGGACCCGCGCCCAGCATCAGTCCCCAGCCCGCCAGCATGAGCGGCAGTACGAGCCAGACGTGCGACAGACTCCTGTCGGCGAGCGAGCCCATCAACCAGAAGACGATTTCCGTCGCCGCATAGGGATTGGGGGACAGGTTGAGCGCCAGCGAGGTCATGGCCCCGGCGAAGGCATTGATGGCCACGCCCGCCAGGATCAAGGTGGTGGTGCTGGCGCCCCGCCCGGCCAGGAGATAAAGCAGAAGCGTGGCGACAAATGCCCCGGCAATGCCGCCCAGCGGCAGGGCAAGCGAGAAAGCCCCGGCGATCCCCGAATAGAAGGCCCCCACTGCCCCCAGCGCGGCCATGCCGGAAATACCGACAACGCCCGGCTCCGCCAGCGGATTGCGCAGCAACCCCTGCATGGCCGCTCCGGTCAGTCCCAGCGAGAAGCCGACCAACAGGCCCAACAGGGCGCGCGGCAGGCGGATCTCGAGCAGGACAAGCGCAGGAATGGTCTCCTTCCCCGCCAGGACGTCACGCCACGCCGCAGTCACGTCGAACGACGCGTAGCCAAGCCCGATGGAGAGACCGCAGGCCATAAGGGAGAGGAGGCCCAGTCCGGCGGTGAGCACACGCGTGCGGTCTTGTCCAGGCACCTTCATTGTCACGGCTCCCTGTCCTGGCTTCTGGAAGCGGCCCCGGCCAGCCGTTCAACGGCCTCGACAAGGCGTGGGCCCGGACAGTTCCACAGGCGTGACGGCAGGCGCAGGATATCCAGCCTGTGAGTCGCCCCCTCAAGAGCGGGGTGATGCAGGAGCTGGCTGGTCATGGAGGGAGATCCATGGGAATTAGCATCGACGATCAGGACCTCGGCCCCGGAGAGAAGGGCGGTTTCCAGCGGAATCTGCCCATAGATGTCGAGCCCGCGCTGCGCCGCCAGGTTCACCAGTCCAGCCCGTTCCAGAAGCGTGTCCACGAGCGAGCCGTCACTGACCGTATAGCCGTTGGGCCGCAGCACGAAGGCGCCCGCATTCCCCTTTCCCGCCTCGGCCTCTAGCCGCGCGAACCCGCGGCGCATCTCAACGATCATGCGTGCCCCGCTTTCGGGTTGTCCCAACGCCGCGGCGACCTTTTGAATCTGGGCATAGACCGCGTCCAGGCTTTGCGGCACGCCCAGTTCCACCACCGGAATTCCCGCGCCTTTCAGGAAAGCAACAGTGGTCCGCGTGGTATGAACCCCGGCAAACACGAGATCTGGCGCCAAAGGCACGATTTCCTCGGCCAGGCCATGATTGACCCCTACCTGGGAGGCCTGCCAGGCCACATTGGAAATGCTCGGGTCATGCGCGAGCCATGTGACCGACGCCACATCCTCCCTGTCCGCCAGCCTGAGCACCAGTTCGTCGGCGCAGAGATTGAGCGAGACAACCCGTGAGGGGGCATCTGCATCCGCGGATGCAGACGTGCCCGCCCACAGGAGAAGTAACAGGAGAGGGAGAAAGCGCGCCCGCATCGCCTCAGAACCTCAGGCGTATGCCGGCATACCCGGCACGGCCCGGCGTTCCGTAGCTATAGACCTCCTGATACTCCTCATTCAGCAGGTTATCCACGCGGCCATAGATCTCGGCGTTCTCGTTCAGCCGATAGGAAGCAGCCAGATTGACCAGGACATAGTCCTGCATATCCACCGGCCGGCGCGTCCAATCGGAATTGAAGGCCCAATCCTTCTGATCGCCGTTGTAGATCACGCCCAGGTTGAGATTGGCGCGGTCCTCCAGAAAGCGGTAGTTCAGGTTCAGGCTGGCCAGGTGCTTCGGTCGGCGCACGAGTTCCTCGCCCGCCGCATCCTCTCCATGGGTATAGGTATAGGAGGCGCGAGCGGTCAGGTTCTCCAGAACCTCGGCCGTGAGTCCCAGTTCCACGCCGCGCACTTTCGTCTCGCCGGACAGGTTGATCGAGCTCTCTCCTGTCCCCTGAATCAGGTTGTCGATCCTCTGTTCGAAATAGGTCGCATCAAGCATCGCACGGCTGTTCCAGAAGTTCTGGTCGAAACCGACATCCCAGCCCCTGGCCTCTTCCGGCTCCAGGTCCGGATTGCCGCGATAGGTATTCGTGTAGCCATAAAGTTCGAACAGGGTCGGATTCTTGACGCCGGTCCCATAGGAGGCGCGCAGTTTCGTGCCTGTTTCGAAGATCGAGAAGGCCGCCGTGGCGCGATAGGTGTTCGTATCTTCGAACAACTCGTTTCGATCATGGCGCAAACTGCCCGTCAGCGTCAGTCTCTCGAACAGGGTTGCCTGATACTGGCCGACGAAGCCGGTGGAGGAGATATCACGATCAAAGGTGGAGAAGGCACTCTCCGAGATGGCGGCTCTGTCCTCGTGCTGGATTGCGAAGGTCGCCACGTGTGAGGCGTCGAGCAGGCTGGGGGTCTCGAAGGAGAAATCGCTTTGGTAATCGATGCGCCGGGTCTCGCCCTCGTAGTGACTGGTGACATCGCCGTCGTCCAGATAATCCCGCCGATGACGGACATAGGACAGTCCCAGCGTCTGTTCCCACCTGTCGTCCAGCAGGTTCAGACGTCCCTGGGCCCGGGTGTAGACTTGAGTGCCTTCCGTACTGCCGTCCCCGTCGACAGCGCCAACCCCGGCGATCTCCTCATCCCCCTGGGAGTCGAAATCGACGAAGCGCCCGACAAAGGAGAATTCGAAATTGTCCACCGGCCTCAGGTTCATCTTCGCGAAGCCTGTCAGGTTTTCGTAGCCGTCGGCTTCGTCATGACCGTTGCGCTTGTCCGCCACCGAGGTGCCCTTGGTACGGAAGCCGGTGCCACTGACGATATAGTCGTATTTCTCGCCGCCGTCGCTGAAGGAGGCATGGCCCAATGCCGTATTGAAGGAGCCTCCCTCGGCTTTGATCCGCGCTTCGGGCTCGCGTGAGCCGCTGCGTGTCACGATATTGATGACGCCTCCCAAGGCGTCCGAACCATAGAGCGCACTCTGCGGGCCACGCAGGACCTCGACCCGCTCGACCTCCTCGGCCAGAAGATGGGCAAAATCGAACTCCGAGCCCGCCGAGGGGTCGTTGACGCGCATGCCGTCGATCAGGACCAGCGTCTGGTTGCCCTCGGATCCGCGAATGCGCACCTGGGTCAACTGCCCCACAGGGCCGGTGCGGTTGACGGCCACGCCGGGCACTTCGCGCAGGACATCGGACACAAGCCGGGTCCGGCGTTCTTCCAGCTCCTCGCCCGTGAAGCGCGTCACGGAGCTGCCCACCTTGCTTTTCTCCGTGGGAACCATGTTTGCAGTTACGGAAATATCATCCAGTTGCAGCGGTTCCTGGAGGATCTCGGAAGATTCATCCTGGGCCAGGCTGGGCGGAGCCCCGAGACTGGCGAAGGACAGAAGCGCAAGACTGAAGAAGCGGAAATGACGGCCGGGACGGCCGGAAAAGACTGAAAGCATTTCAAGGACCTCGGGCGATTTGCCAGTGGCACGTCACCGCGAACGAGGTCTCTCCGCAGCTTTCAGATAAGGATCTGCGGTTCGTCCGGCACCAGGAACCCCCGCCCGGTGTGCTCGCGTGTGACCACGACTGACGGCAGGTCTCCTGGCTTGCGGGTCATGGTTGTTTCGTCACCTTCCCGGACCCCGAGAGTCCAGTGGCGTATCGACGAAGCACTCGCCGCTTACAGTTGCGGGGGCAGCCGCGGACTTGGATGAATAGACACCCGCACCGCGTTCCCTTTTGATCCCGAATGGGAACCGTCACTTGGGCTTGTAGGGGATTCGCACTGCCCGATCCAGCTATTTCTTCGGATCAGAGCGAAGGTCGCCTGGTCGACTTCAGTTCTTCTTCCGGAACTGATCCAGCGTAACGACCTTCTCGCCGGCGCTTTCACCCGGCTCGTCGGATTGGGCCGCCTGGCCCTGCTCGTCCTGGACAGGTGCCTGCTGGGGCATATCCTCGTCCAGGGGATTGTTCATCTCGATTTCTTCATCGCTTTCGATGGCGTTGCCAAACTGCAGCCCGAATCGCACGCTGGGATCGGCAAAGGCCGTCACGGCCTCGTAGGGGATGATCAGGTTCTCGGGGATCTCGTTGAAGGTCAGGGTAACGGAGAATTTGTCCTCCCCGACCTCGAGGTCCCAGAAGCGGTGCTGCAGCACGATCGTCATCTCTTCCGGATAGCGATCCTTCAGGCGATCGGGGATCTGCACGCCCTCGTGTTCCGTCAGGAAGGTGATATAAAAATGATGCTCGCCCGGAAGCCCTTCGGTGGTCGCCTCCTGAAGCGCGGCACGAACCACGCCGCGCAATGCGTTTTCCACCATCAGATCGTAGCGTAATATTTCATCGCTCATGGGTCGAGCGACCTCCCCTGGTCATTGCTGTCGTCATTCCCGCCGGGACGTGAAGCGCAGGCGCTTGAAAGCGGGGCGCTTCTGTTGCCAGGTGCGCCCCAAACCCCGCCTGAGCGGCTGATTGCCCAGGACTTTAAGTCGGTTCGCCCGACCGCAGATTACGCGGCGAGGCGAGCCTCAGCATAGTTGTCGTTGGCAACTATTATGATGGCCCGATAACGGCGGTACCATGCCGGGCGCCGACCATATCTTTACCACGCGTGTCGATCCTGTTTCGCCCCCATAAGGCCACCCGCGCATCTGGCTGCGGGTGGCTTGAATTGGTGGAGGCGCCGGGTACTGCCCCCGGGTCCACTGCGCTTATTCCACATGGCCGTTTAGCGCCATAGCCGGTTGCCCGGCATACATCTATATAGGCCTTTTCTTCTCTCAACAAAAGAGCACCTTGCGGGATTTACCCGGAATCTCTTTTGCCGGAACTCGCCATGGGATTTTCCGGGGGACTGCGTTATGATCCCGGCACCCGCGAAAAGCGACTCCGGATTCACCAAATCAGCCCAGAGACTTAGTTCAGCCCATGCCCGACAAAGCACACTCGGCGCCACAGGCAGGCCCCCTGCTGGACGAAGACCAGAGCCGCGCCATCGAGGAAGCCCGCGCCCGTACGAGCGAAACGCGGCGCAGCATCTCCGAAGACCTGGAAGAGATTCTCTTCCAGCCACTGCCCGTTCTCGATCACGGGTTCGTGCGGGTCATCGACTACATGGGCGACGATGCCGCCATCGTGCAGGCGGCGCGCGTCTCCTACGGCCGGGGAACGCGCAAGGTCAGCGAGGATCGCGGCCTGATCCGCTATCTCATGCGTCACCGTCATACCACGCCTTTCGAGATGTGTGAGATCAAGTACCACGTGAAGTTGCCGATCTTCGTGGCGCGTCAGTGGATCCGCCATCGCACGGCCAACGTGAACGAGTACTCCGGGCGCTATTCCGTCATGGACAGGGAGTTCTACATTCCGGCACCGGAGCATCTGGCCGCCCAGTCGAGCAGCAACCGCCAGGGCCGCGGCGACGTGCTGGAGGGTGAGGAAGCCGCCGAGGTGCTGGAAATTCTGAAGCAGGACTCCCGCAAGGCCTACGCCGACTACGAGAAGATCCTGAACGAGACCGAAGACGGCGAGCCCCTCGATGAAAACCGGCAGGGTCTGGCGCGCGAACTGGCGCGCATGAACCTGCCGGTCAACTTCTATACCCAATGGTACTGGAAGGTGGACCTGCACAACCTCCTGCACTTCCTGTCCCTGCGCGCGGATCCGCATGCCCAGTACGAAATCCGTGCCTATGCCGAGGTCATGCTGGACACCGTGAAGCGCTGGACACCCTTGGCCTATGAAGCGTTCACCGACTACGTCATGGGCGGCACGCATATCTCGAAGCAGGGCCTCGATATCCTGCGCCGCATGCTGGACGGCGAACAGGTCACCCAGGAAACCAGCGGCCTGTCGCCCCGCGAATGGCGCGAACTGATGGCCAGCCTGGGGCGGTGAGCGCCGGCCTTCACCCGAGAGGCCGCGTTGCCTCCTCCAGCCAGCCGCGCGTTCCTTCATCGACCTGCGGAGCGATCTCGCGCAGGACGCGGGCGTGATAGGCATCCACCCAGTCCCGTTCCTCCCGACTCAGTAGGCTCTCCTCGATCAACCGTCGATCCAGGGGCGCCAGGGTCAGGGTCTCGAATCCCAGCATCGGCCGCTCCCCCTCCTCTGAGGCACGCTGCACCACCACCAGGTTCTCGATGCGGATGCCGTAGGCGTTCGTCCTGTAGTAGCCGGGCTCGTTGGACAGGATCATGCCGGGCTGCAGGGCAACGGAGTCAGGTCGCTTGGCAATGCGCTGCGGTCCTTCGTGGACATTCAGATAGCTGCCCACGCCGTGGCCGGTCCCGTGATCGAAGTCTCGCCCCACCTCCCACAGCGGCCGGCGCGCCAGGACGTCCAGTTGTCCGCCACTGGTCCCCTGAGGGAAACGTACCGTCGCCACGGCAATGTGCCCCTTCAGGACGCGCGTATAGTTCTCCCGCATGTCCTGCGTCGGCGTCCCGATGGCGATCGTGCGTGTGACGTCTGTCGTCCCGTCCAGGTACTGCCCCCCGGAATCGACCAGATAGAGTTCGCCGGACTTGAGGGTGCGATTGCTGTCTTCCGTGACCCGGTAATGCACGATTGCCCCGTTGGGCCCCGATCCAGAGATCGTCTCGAAGGAGGTGTCGCGGAAATACTGTCCCTCGCGCCGGAACTCCAGCAGCCGCTGCGATGCCTCAAGCTCCGTCAAGTTCTCCCTGGCAGCAGCTCCGTCCAACCAATAGAGAAAGCGGCAGAGCGCCGCTCCATCGCGCAGGTGGGCCGCGCGTGTCCCGGCGACCTCAGTCTCGTTCTTGGCCGCCTTGGGCAGCTGACAGGGATCGGCTCCTGTTCGGATCTCCGCTTCGGCGCCGCGCAGGCGATCGAAGATCCACGCCACGGCGCTTTCCGGCTCGAGGCGGACGCACTTGCTCCCCAGCTCCCCCAGGGCTGCCGCGAAGCTATCGGCGGGGTGGAGGCGTACGGCTTCCCCCAGAAGCGCGGCCACTTCGTCCGGAACACGGCGGGCATTGATGAACCAGTCCACCCGGGCATCGGAATGAAGAATGGCGAAGGACAGTGCCAGCGGGCAGTGGGGAACGTCCGTGCCCCGGATATTCAGCAGCCAGGCTATGGAATCGCTGCGGGTCAGGACAACGGCATCCTGCTGATTGTCCTGCAGCACCTGCGACACGCGTTGGCGCTTGCTCTCCGAGCTTTCACCCGCAAAGGCCAGTGGATGCGTCTCCACGGTGCTGGCGGGAGGATCTGGCCGATCGCTCCAGATGCTGTCCAGGGGATTGTCCGGGCAGGCCGCCGCATCGCCGCCGACTCGTGCGCATTCGTCCTTCAGGGTTTCGACTTCCCTCTGGCTGTGCAGCCAGGGGTCATAGCCGAGCTGTCCACCCTCCGGCAGGTGCTCGGCCAACCAGGAGCGGCGCGGCTCTTCCGTGACGTGCCGAAAGGTCCAGCTATCACCGTCGCACTCGTTGCGAACCTGCAAGGTATAGCGGCCATCCACGAAGATTGCCGCCGCTTCCGCGAGGACCACCGCAAAGCCGGCGGACCCCGTGAACCCGGTCAACCAGGCCAGACGTTCCGCTGAGGGGGGGACATACTCCCCCTGGTACTCGTCGGAGCGGGGAATGATGAAGCCGTCCAGACCCCTGAGCCGCAGTTCGGCCCTGAGTGCGGCGAGTCGTGATCTCTGCTTGCTGTGCTCTGTCATTCCGCAAGGCTAGAACAAGAAAGCAGGCGGTTAAATCGCTATCCTGTATGACTGTCCCATCCTCTGGCTCCCACGGTCTTCGACGCTTCTGCCATGCGTTGTACACAGGCAGCTATGAGCGGGACACAAGGCATGCCCGCAAAGCATTGCTGCGGTGCAAAAAGTCTGCTGTTAAGTCGATGCCAACAGGCATACCTCTCTACTTGTAAGGGCGATGACAAAAGCGTTTCGGGCCATTTGCGACCCCACGCCCGAAATTGTGCAATGCAGAAATCTGAAAGGTAAAAAAAGATGACACGGCTAACGGAAGTTGAACTGGCGGAACTGAACAGAGCAAAGGTTCTCTCCCAGCCGATGAACGTTCAGCAGATCGTCGAGCAGGCCCATCGCCTGCGCGCCCAGGCCACCGCCGACATGATCGCGAAGGCCGCACGTGGACTGCGCCGGACGCTCCGCCTGAACCAACTGGGCACCTATATCACACGTCAGACGCTCTATGCGCGGACCTATCGTGAACTCAGCCAGCTGAGCGATCGCAGCTTGGCAGACATCGGAATCACCCGTTCCGAAATCGACAGCGTCGCGCGCGAACTGACCCAGACCGGAAGCCAGGCCACCGAGACCGGGGCGAAGGGTTTCTTCTCCACCCTGCGCGAAAAGCTTGCCCAGGCCCGCATGCGTCAGCAGACGCGTCGCCGCATTTCCGAGCTCGATGCCCGCATGCTGCAGGACATCGGCATCAACCCGCACGACAATATCGATGCGGCAATCGAGCGGATCATCAGCGAGCGCGAGGCCAACCGGACTGCGGCCCAGGCAGACGCCGCTGCCAATGCCAGGACCCCGATTGTCGAAGAGAAGCTTCGCACGGATTTGACCCGCGCGCTGCAGCCAGCCGCGAACCAGCCGGTCGAGAATGCCAAGGCAGCCTGACCTCCTGTTCGGACTGGTCTGTTCTTCAAAAGAAACGGCGGCTTTGGTCGCCGTTTCTTTTTTGCGCTCTGCATGGCAGCCATGACTGCATGGGCTGTGGCCTGGAATAGTGAATGAGGTAATCTCTCGGGCGTGAAACAGCTCCCACGGTGCAAGCACCGAGGCGGTGGCGGACAAGCAGAGGACGGCAGCATGCGACAAACCTGGTGGCGAGACCCGCTCGTAGCGCTGATTGCGGCTGCCCTTGTTCTGAGCTTGAGCATGGGTCTTCGCCAGACCTTCGGGTTGTTCATCGAACATCTGCACCTGACAACGGGCACCTCGATTTCCGGCATTTCGCTGTCCATCGCATTCCAGAACCTGCTCTGGGGAGCAGCGACGCCCTTCGTCGGCATGCTCGCCGATCGCTACGGTACCGGCCGCTGCCTCGTCGGCGGGGGTGTTCTGTACAGTGCGGGGCTGGCCATGCTGGCCTTTGCGGATTCGCCGCTGATGGTTCACCTGGGCGGAGGATTGCTGGTGGGTCTGGCTGTGGCCGCCACGGGCTTCCCCCTGGTCCTGGCAGCCGTAGCCCGCGTTGCCCCGGAAGACAAGCGCAGCACCTGGCTGGGCATCGCCTCGGCCGGCGGCTCGGCGGGGCAGTTCCTCCTGCTCCCGGCCAGCCAGACATCCATCAACACCTTTGGCGGCAGCATGACCTTCCTGATCATGGCCGCCCTGGCGTTCATCATGGTGTTCTGTGCCGCTTCGCTCGCCGGTCGGCCCGAGCAGCAGGTAGGTATCGATTCGCAGAGCCTGTCGGCGGCGATCGGCGAAGCCTCCAAGCACCACGGTTTCCTGCTCCTGACGGTCGGATTCTTCGTCTGCGGGTTCCACGTGGCTTTCATCGCCACCCACCTGCCAGGCTACATCGTGTCCTGTAACCTGCCGGCCTTTACCGGTGCCACGGCCCTTGGCATCATCGGCTTCTTCAACATCATCGGCAGCATGTCGGCAGGTACTCTCGGCGGACGTTTTCGCAAGAAGTATCTGCTTTCCGGCATCTACCTGGCACGCAGTCTCGTTATCGGCCTGTTCATGCTGGCCCCCAAGACCGAGCCGGTGGTCTGGCTCTTCTCGGCCTCGTTCGGCCTGCTCTGGCTATCGACCGTGCCGCTGACCAGTGGCCTCGTGGGTCAGATCTTCGGACCGCGCTACATGGCGACCCTGTTCGGCATCGTCATGTTCAGTCATCAGGTCGGCGCTTTCTTCGGCGCCTGGTTCGGCGGTCTCAGCGTAGACTATACCGGGGGTTACGAGACCGTCTGGATCATCTCGATCCTGCTCGGGCTCTTTGCCGCCGCCCTCCACTGGCCGATCGCCGACCGGCCGGTCGCACGACTGAGTGCCGCGGCAACCAAAGGCTAAGCATGCGGGACGAGCGGCAACAGGCCACCGTCGGTGCCACCTACGGCGTCACGGCTTTCCTTCTCTGGGGGGCGGGTCCCCTTTACTTCAAGGCCGTCGGACATGTGGGCACGCTCGAGGTCATGGCCCACCGCGTGGTCTGGTGCGTGGCCCTGCTGGCGATCCTGGTCACGCTGGTGCGCAGTTGGCCGCGTATCCTTTCCGCGCTCCGCGAGAAACGCACGCTGATGCTGCTGGCCTGCTCGACGGTGCTGATCTCCATCAACTGGATTACCTTCATCTATGCCGTCAACATCGACCGTGTGCTGGAGACCTCGCTCGGGTATTTCATCAACCCCCTGGTCTCCGTCTTCCTGGGCCTGATTTTCCTGGGCGAGAAGCTCAGCCTCTGGCGCTGGATCAGCGTCGGGCTCGCTTTCGCCGGCATTGGCGTGATGACCCTTGAGGTTGCGGGCCTGCCCTGGATCTCGCTCGCGCTGGCCTTCTCCTTCGGCTTTTACGGGCTGGTTCGCAAGAAGGCCACCCTGGAGTCCTTTGAAGGTCTGTTCCTGGAAACCCTGCTGATCTCGCCGATCGCGCTGATCTTCCTGCTGCATCTCGACTGGCAGGGGACGGGCCACTTCCTGCACAGCAACCTGACGACGAACCTGCTGCTGATCCTGGCCGGGCCGGTAACCGCCCTGCCGTTGCTGTTCTTCACCAGCGCGGCCCGGCGCCTCAGATTGTCCACCGTGGGGTTCCTGCAGTACCTGGCACCCAGCTGTCACTTCCTGCTGGCCATCTTCCTGTTCGGCGAAACCTTCACCCAGACGCACTTCATCACCTTCGGACTGATCTGGTGCGGCCTCCTGATCTACAGCGGTGAAAGCCTCTACGCCCGGCGTCAGCGCAACCGGGCCGCACTGACCTGACACAGGCCGTGCGCTATTCCACCCAGGCGATGCGCAGCACGTTCGTGGCCCCGGGGGTCCCGAAGGGTACACCGGCGGTCACCACCAGCTTGTCGCCTTGCCTGGCAAATTCCTCTTGCACGGCCATGCGCGTGGCCTTCTGCACCATTTCCTGAAAGTTTTTGACATCGGCAGTATGCACCGAATGGGCACCCCACAGCAGGACCAGGCGCCGCGCCGTCTCCAGCCGCGAGGTCAGCAGAAGAAGGGGCGCGGTGGGCCGACGCCGAGCGGCGCGCAGCGCTGTCGAGCCACTGGTGGTATAGGTTACGATCGCCGCCGATGAGATATTCTGGGCCACCTGCGCGGCGGCCGCGGAAATGGCATCAGCCGCATTGGGTTCGGTCTCTGGATGCAGCGCCTCGATGATCGGACGATAGGTCGAGTGCTGTTCGGTGTGCTTGATGATGCGATCCATCATTTCCACCGACTCGACCGGGTAGTGCCCTGCTGCGGATTCCGCCGACAGCATCACCGCATCAGATCCGTCATAAATCGCCGTGGCCACGTCGGAGGCTTCGGCGCGTGTCGGTGCCGGTGAATCGACCATGGAATCGAGCATCTGAGTCGCCACGACCACCGGCTTTCCGGCCAGGCGACAGGCATGGATGATCTCCTTCTGCCACCCGGGGACATCCTCCGGCGCCAACTCGACGCCGAGATCGCCTCGTGCCACCATGATGCCGTCGGAGAGTTCGACAAGCTGGTCCAGGCAGTCAAGGGCTGCAGGTTTTTCGATCTTGGACATGATGGCCGCCCGACCCGCCACCAGGCGGCGCAATTCTGCCACGTCTTCCGGGCGCTGGACGAAGGATAGCGCGACCCAGTCCACCCCCAGTTCCATGCCGAAGTCGAGATCAGCGCGATCCTTCTCCGTCAATGGCGAGATCGGCATGACGACGCCAGGCACGTTCACGCCCTTGCGCTCGCTCAAAATACCCCCGGTCACGACTTCCGTCTCCGCATAGCCGTTCCCGGCACGCTTCACCTGAAGGCGCAGCTTGCCATCATCGAGCAGGATGATGGTTTCCTCTTCCAGGGCTGAGAAGACCTCCGGATGCGGCAAGCAAACCCGCTGCCCGTTTCCCGGCGTATCGTCCAGGTCCAAGCGAAAGGCCTGCCCGCGCTCCAACCGGACTCCATTGTCCTCGAAACGACCGACGCGCAGTTTGGGCCCTTGCAGATCCTGCAGGATGGCAATGGGTCGTCCGCTCCGCTTCTCCAGCTGACGCAGGATATTGTAGCGTTCGCGATGGTCCTCGTGCGCGCCATGACTGAAATTCAGACGGAAGACATCGGCCCCCGCCTCGAATAGCTTGCCAATCACATCGGGATCGGTGCTCGCCGGCCCCAGTGTGGCTACGATCTTGGCGTTGCGTGCACGTCTCATGTAAAGACCTGTCCCTCCGGAAGAATCAAAACCGCCCTGAAATCATTCACATTGGTTCGTGTCGGCCCCGTCATGATCAGATCACCCAGGGCCGAAAAACATTCATAGCCATTGTTGTCCTCCAGCAGGCGCACCGGCGTCAAACCCAATTCCTTTGCCCGCTGCAGGCTGCCGGGGTCGACCAGGGCGCCGGCATTGTCCTCGGTGCCGTCCAGGCCATCGGTATCGCAGGCCAGCGCAAAGACGCCGGGCAGCGCCTCCAGGTCGACCATGAGCGAGAGCAGGAATTCCAGATTGCGGCCTCCTCGCCCCTGGCCCCGCACGGTCACGGTCGTCTCACCCCCCGACAGCAGGACACAGGGAGCCGCCAGCGGCTGGCCATGGTCGCGCACCTGACGCGCGATTCCGGAAAGCACGCGTCCCAGTTCCCGCGCCTCCCCCTCGATGGCATTGCCCAGGATCATGGGTGTGACCCCCGAGGCGCGCGCCTTGTCTGCGGCGGCCTCCAGGGCATCCTGGGGAGTCGCGATCATGTGATAGCTGGATCCGGCGAGGCGCGGATCCGCCGGCTTGGGCGTCTCCTCCACAGCTGCTTCGAAGCGCCTGCGCACGGCCTCCGGCATCTCGATACGATACTTCTTCAGGATATCCATCGCCTGGCCATAGGTGGTCGGGTCCGCGACGGTCGGCCCCGAGGCAATGACTCCGGGATCATCGCCGGGCACGTCCGAAATCGCGAAGGTCAACACGCGAGCGGGCGCAGCGGCGGCGGCCAGGCGCCCGCCTTTGATGGCCGAGAGATGCTTGCGCACGCAGTTCATCTCGGTGATATCCGCACCCGAGCGCAGCAGCGCCTTGTTCACCGCCCGCTTGTCCTCGAGGGTGATCCCCTCGGCCGGCAAGGAAAGCAGCGCGGATCCGCCCCCTGAAATCAGGCAGACCAGGGTATCCCCTTCGCCCAGGCCTTCCGCCAGGTCCAGGATCCGGCGCGCGGCAGTCTGCCCGGCTTCGTCGGGTACGGGGTGAGAGGCCTCGACCACCTCGATTGAACGACAGGGGGCGCCATGGTCGTAGCGAGTGATCACAAGCCCTTCCAGGTCTTCGCCCCAAGCTCTTTCCAGGGCCTGCGCCATGGACGCCGCCGCCTTGCCCGCACCGACCACGACACAGCGCCCCCCACGCGGCCGCTCCGGCAGTGCCGGTGGCAGGACCTTCAGGGGATCGGCGGCCGCCACCGCCGCCTGGAACAGGGCGTGAAGGAAATTGCGGCTTTCACGAAGGGTCATGGCATCTCCAATCACACGCTCCTGCCCGGTGGCACCGGCTTTTCCTGGGCCCTATGCCTGTCTACCGACGGCTGCCCTGTCGACTTCCGGGTCCTCGCCGGAGGCTTGCCGATAGCGACGCAGGATACTGTCCAGGTGTTCGGCCATGGCGTTCGCGGCCGCATCCTGGTCACGCGCACGAATGGCCTCAGCAATGCGACGGTGATGGTCGAGGAAGCGGGCATCGTCCTCCGGAGTGGCATAGAGAGCATAGCGATGGAAGGAGAACATCTTCTCCAGCGTATCCCCCAGTACCGACATCAGGTGCTGATAGACCGCACTGCCGCTTGCCCGGGCAATCGCCAGATGAAAGTGCAGGTCGTCCTCGGCCTTGTGGCGCGGCGCACGGGCACTATCGGCCATGCTGCGATAGGCCTCCTCGATCTCGCGCACCTGATTCTCGCTGGCATTCTGCGCCGCCCGACGGGCCGCCCAGACTTCGAGATGTGCCCGCATCTCGGCCAGGTCGTTCAGGTTGCGCTGGTCGGCCTGGAGCAGGCTGATCAGGCCGGAATCCAGCTCCTCGGCCATCCCCACCACACGTGTTCCCCCACCCTGAACGGCGGACAGGAACCCCCGTGCCTTCAATTGCTGCAGGGCGGCCCGCACGGAGACACGGCTTACGCCCATCCTGTCGGCAAGTTGGCGCTCGCCCGGCAGGCGTTCGCCAGGTGCCAGCTTGCCGTTGACGATCAGACGGGTCAGTTCCTGGGCCACCCGCTCCGAGACGCGTTCACGATGAATCTCCTGAAAGCGATCATCCCGGTCGGAAAGCGGTGTTATTTTCGAAGAAAACATCAAAGGGCTAAGCTGCGATTGGAGCGTCACAGGCCAGGACAGCCGTGATCTTTCGAGACTGCCCCGCAGGGCGCCGTGGCGTCAAGCGATAGCGGACTCTGCCTTCCAAGCAGGGGTCGCCTTGGTCCTACCACCAAAGAACTCCACTACACCCATTTCTGCGTCCCATTTCCGCCACGGATAGATGCAATTCTAGCTTTAACGGGGCGGTAATAAACCCTGTAGAAAAATAGCTGCATTGCGCAAGTAGCCGCATGAGTTAACCAAACTCGGAGTTGACGATGTCAGCAGCGCCAGGTAGGCCGCTGTCAGCTGTGGAACTGATCAGGGTCTGTTCCAGCCATGAGCGCTGGCTGACTGGTCATCCCGGCGGCAGGCGGGCCGACCTTTGCTCTATGGATCTTTCCGGGCTGGACCTGAGTGGCAGCCGGCTTAGCCATGCGCGGCTTTCGGGGGCCTGCCTGAAGGGCGCGCGCCTGATCGGCTGCGATCTTTCGGATGCCGACCTGAGCGGTGCTGACCTCAGCGAGGCCGATCTGACCGGGGCCCGCTTGCGCGGAACCTTCCTTTGCGGTGCCGCGCTTTCCGGCAGCCGGCTGACCGGCTGCGACCTGAGGGCAGCGAATTTCCAGCCACCAGGATGGCCCGAAGCCGCTGGTCATGCCACAGAGACAGGCAGCACAGGCCCTCGCAGGAGTGGCCGCACCGTGATCCGCCACGCCAACCTGGTCCGCGCCAACCTGGAGAATGCACGCCTGGCCGGGACATCCTTCGCGAAAAGCAACCTGGCAGCAGCCAATCTGCGCAATGCCGACCTGAACGACAGCGAGCTCAACGATTGCAACCTGCGCAACGTAGACCTCTGCAATGCCCGCCTGCGAAATGCACGGCTGCGCCGAAGCGACCTGAGCGGCGCGCAGCTTCAGGACGCGGATTTCGAGAACGCGGTCCTGGATGGCAGCATCATGATCGGCACCTCCCTGGAAGGTGTAAAGCTGACTGCTGGGCAGATGCGTCAGATCACCCTGTCGCGCCGCATCTCAAGTGACCTGGCGGCGATGATCACGGCCATACAGGCCCATGGCCGCTGGGTCGACAGCAGCGGCAAGCGCGGCGAGCGCGCCTTGCTCGAAGGAGTCGACCTTTCCCGCTGCGATCTGACCGGAATCAACCTGAGCGGCGCAATCCTGCGCGGTTCCAACCTCCAGGGCGTGGTCCTCAACAATGCCTTGCTGGTCCTGACGGATCTCAGCGGGGTCGACATGACCGGGGCTTCGTTGCGCAACGCCTGCCTGGCTGGGGCAAACCTGAGCCACGCGGTTCTGCGGGGTGCCGACCTTACCGCGGCCCGAATAATGGACGCGCCCGCCCCGCACAACGAGAAGGGCGTCATCGAAAACTATCATACCCGCCTTATCGGCACCGACTTGCGTGACGCGATCCTCTGCGAAGTTCGCTTCGAAGGCGCAGTAACCCGCGGATGGCAATACGAAGGTGCGGTTTTCGACCGCGATCTGAAGACTTCCTCGCGGGTTGCCTGACTGACCCTCTCGAAACCCCTTGGTGAAAGAAAAGCCGGCAGAAACAGGTCTCACGCGGCAGAAGTGAGGCTATCGCCCTCGCGTTCCGCATCGAGATCGACAGCCGTTCGAATCACGGCCTTGAGCGGAAGATGGTCGGATGCCAGCCGTGCCAGGGGGGTGTCATGGACCTCGAGGCTGGAAATCAGGGATTGCGGGCTGGCCAGGACTCGATCCAGGGCCCAAAGGGGATAGCTGGCCGGGAAACTGGGCACGGCAGCGTCCAACGGGCCAAAGACAGGCTCCAGCTCGCGCAGTGCGGAGCGCTGACCGAGCCGCCATTCATTGAGATCGCCCATCAGCAGGACCGGCCGTTCGTCGGCGGGCTTCGCAGCCTGCATCAGCTTGCGGATCTGAAGGGCACGACAACGGCGCAACAGGCCCAGATGGGCGGCGATAATGCGCAGGGGTCCCGAGGCAAGCTCCAGGTCCACGACCAGGGCCCCGCGCGGCTCTACCCCGGGAAGCAGGATCCGTTCCGCCTCCACCGTCACACCCTCGCGTGACAACACGACATTGCCGTGCCAGCCCAGACTGTTGCCGGGAAGCGAGGACACGACGGGCACAAGGCCGGTTTCCGTTCTCAGCCTGTCAGGATCCAGCAGTCCGTTACGCTTTCCAAAACGCTGGTCGACTTCCTGCAGGGCAATCACGTCCGGGGCGATTTCCCGGATCACCTCTATGGTGCGCTCCGGGTCGAACTGACCGTCCAGGCCGACGCACTTGTGGATATTGTAGGAGGCGATCAGGAGGCCATCGCTTACGCCTTCAGGATCCGCCTCGCCATAGGAGCGGCGTTTCTTCAGGAAGCTCGAAGCCCCCTGCGGCCGGATATTCCTGAAGCTGTCCACGGCCGTTTCCTTGACCCGGCGCATGGTCCGGGACGTCACCATCTGCCTCTTCCGTCTGGTGGAAAGGATCTTTTCTGTCGCATTCTGTTGTCTCTAAAGGACATCCTCGGCCGGATATGGTTATTGCAATACCTTGATACCATAAAGTAGGAGAAGCGGGCTACAGCTTCGCTTCGACACCAGAGGGGCCGTCAAGGGCTCATTCCGGACAGATGGACTTCCTCTTCATACCCCTGGACGTACTGTTCGTCCTTTCCGGCGTCATCCTGGTCTTTCTTCTCGCCTCCACCCTGGCCGTCTATTCCTATGGCCGGTTCGCGGAGCGCGTCCGGGGCAAACCCTCTCATGCCCTGGAAACCGAGGATACGGGAACGGAACTGGATCGCAGCATCGCACCCAGAGTAGAGGATCATCCGGACCAAAGTGGCCTGATGCTGATGCCCGGCAACCTCCAGGCCTTCGCCGCCCGCGCCCATGCCGCAAAGAGCGCGGGACGCAGCCTGGACATGCAGTACTACTACTGGCGCGACGATCTGACAGGCGGCCTGCTCGCCCGCGAGATCGTCGAAGCCGCTGATCGTGGCGTACGCGTACGGCTTTTGATCGACGACATCAATACGAGCGGGAACCACCAGAACTACCTGGCGCTCGACAGTCACCCCAACATCGAGGTGCGCCTGTTCAACCCCTGCCGCGCCCGCGCCAACGCCCTGCGGCGGGGAGTGGAAATGCTGCTGCGAATCTTCAGCACGACGCGCCGCATGCACAACAAGGCCTGGATTGCCGACGGACGCCTTGCCATCGTCGGCGGGCGCAACATAGGCGATGCCTATTTCGATGCCTCCGAGGGGGTGAACTTCAGGGACATGGACCTGCTGCTGCTGGGCAAGGCGGTGCAGCAGACGGAAGCCATTTTCGACAGTTACTGGAACAGCACCTCTGTCCTGCCCGTGGCTGCGCTGGAACGATCCCACAAGGGCAATCTTGCGAGGTTTCGGAAAAAGCTGGACCGGCTGGCCGAAAGCAGGCTGGCTCAACCCTACCTCCATCGCGTAGCGCAGGAACGCAATGCCGAAAGGATGCTGTCCAGGCGACAGCGTCTCTATTGGTCCAGGGAGGTGACGGTGGTTTCCGACCCGCCCGAGAAGGCGGCGGCCAGGGGCCGCGACAGCTGGCTCGCGCGCGCAATCTTTCCCATGATGATTGCCGCCGAACGCGAGCTGCAGATTACATCGCCCTACTTCATTCCCGGTGAAGCCGGAGTCAAACGGCTGGCCAGCCTGGCACAGCAGGGGGTGGAGGTCTCGATCCTGACCAATTCGCTGGCATCCACCGATGTGGCGGCGGTCTATGGGGCTTACGCCAACTACCGGAAAACCCTGCTCGAGGCCGGGGTGAAGCTCTTCGAGCTGCGGCCGCAGGCGGGCAGGCGTAACATCTCACTGTTCGGCTCGCGCTCTGCACGGCTGCACACCAAGGCCTTCACGACGGACGGGCACAGCGGCTTCATCGGCTCTTTCAATTTCGATCCACGCTCTGTCTCCCTGAACACCGAGATGGGGGTGATCTTCCGTCATGGACGGTTGGTGGAAGATGTCCGCGATATCTTCGACGAACAAAGCGACCCGGAAAACAGCTATTCCCTGGCCCTGAAGGAGGACGAGATTGTCTGGCTGGACGGCCGGGAGGGCGCCGTGGAGGAGTGCCACCACACACCGGAGGCCGGCTTCTGGCGCCGCCTGACAGCCGCTGTCATCGGTATCCTGCCCGTGGAGTCCCAGCTATAAGCCCTGAGGGACCGCGGCCCGCAACTTTGATCGCGACAGGGACACGGGCCAGGAGTAAAGCTTTCATAACCACCCCTTATACGGAGAAAACCATGTCCGGCGGCTTTTCCATGGATGCGCAGACCCTGCGCAAGTACAGCACCTGGGTCATGATCTATGGCATCGTTCTGGTCCTTCTGGGGGCTTTTGCCATCGTCGTGCCGGGAGTGACCACGATCGCAGTTGAGCTGATGGTCGGCTGGCTGCTGCTGATCAGTGGCCTCATCGGCCTGATCTCAATTTTCCGCAGCGGAACGGACAGCCCGGGATTCTGGTGGAACCTGCTGGGTGCCGTCATCTTCCTGCTGGCCGGCATCGCCCTGCTCTGGGACCCGATCGCCGGGACGGTGACACTGACGCTCATCCTGGCAGCCTACCTGCTGGCCACGGGCGTCGCCAAGCTGATCGCCATGCCGCATTACAGACGGACCATCTCGGGTAGCTGGGGCTGGATCCTGTTCAGCGCGATCGTGGACATCGTCCTCGGCCTGCTGATCGTCTCCGGACTGCCGGGGAATGCCCTGTGGATTCTCGGCCTGTTCGTCGGGATCAACCTGCTCTTCTCGGGCATTGCCCTCACCTTCACTGCCCTCGAGGCGCGAAAGGCGGCCGGACAGTAGCGACATGCCCGGTCGACCGACTCAGTCAAGTCCGGCCATCCGGCGCCAGTCCTCCTCGCTGAGAAGCTGCACACCCAGATCCTGCGCCTTGCGAGCCTTGGACCCGGCATCCGCACCGGCAACGACATAGTCGGTCTTCGACGAGACTGAGCCCGCCACCTTTGCCCCCAGGGCCTCGGCCCGGGCCTTGGCCTCGCTGCGCGTCATGCTCTCCAGGGTTCCGGTAAAGACCAGGGTCCTACCCGACAGCTCGGACTCCTCGCTCTGCGGCGCTTCGTAGCTCTCGACCTCGACTTCCCGCAGCAGGTCCTCCAGAAGCTCCAGGTTATGGGCTTCGCCAAAGAAGCCGATCAGATCCTGGGCCACGGCCTCTCCGATGCCGTCGATGGCCAGCAGGTCCGCATACGCCGTAGACTCCCTGTCCTGGGCCTCGCTCATTGCGGCACGCAACGACTCAAGACTTCCGTAGCTGCGCGCCAGCAGGCGTGCCGTCGTCTGGCCGATGCGCCGAATCCCCAGGGAGAAGAGAAAGCGGTCCAGTTCGATCCGTCGCCGCGCCTCGATGGCCTCGAAGAGATTCTGCGCCGACTGACGCCCCCAGCCGGGTTGCCGGCTCAGGGCTTCCAGGCTGTCGCTGCCATGGCTCTCGTGCAGACGGAAGATATCGCCCGGCGTTTTCACCCAGCCCTTCTCCCATAGGAATTGCACCTGCTTCTCGCCAAGTCCCTCGATGTCGAAAGCATCCCGGCTGACGAAGTGGCGCAGGCGCTCCACCGCTTGGGCCGGACAGATCAGTCCGCCAGTACACCGCCGCACGGCCTCGTCCAGTTCGCGAATCGCCTGGCTGCCGCATTCGGGACAGATTTCCGGGAAGACATAGGGCGTGCTGTCCGCGGAACGTTTCTCCGGAACGAACTCCAATACCTGGGGGATCACGTCGCCGGCCCGCTGCAGGACGACGGTATCGCCAACCCGCAGGTCCTTGCGGTGAATCTCGTCCTCGTTGTGCAGTGTGGCACGCGACACCAGCACCCCGCCCACATTCACCGGCTCCAGGATCGCCACGGGCGTGAGCGCCCCCGTGCGGCCCACCTGGATATCGATTTCCTTCAACAGGGTCTGTGCCTTCTCGGCGGGGAACTTGTGCGCCACCGCCCACCGAGGCGCGCGACTGACGTATCCCAGGCGCTGCTGCAGGGCGATGCTGCTCACCTTGTAGACGACACCGTCGATATCGTAGTCCAGCTCCGCACGCCCGCTCTCGATCTCGCGATAGAGCGCGAGCAGCTCATCCGCGCTGGAACAGAGTCGCGCCAGGGGATTCACCGGGAAGTGCCAGTCCTTCAGCTTCTCCAGGAAGGCCCAGTGCGTGTCGGCAATGTCCTCGCTCAACTCGCCCCAGGAATAGGCGAAGAATCTCAGGGGCCGTTCCGCCGTGATCTTCGTATCCAGCTGGCGCAGCGACCCCGCCGCTGCGTTGCGTGGATTGGCGAAGATCTTGCCCCCCTTCTCCTCCTGCCGGCGATTGAGTTCGGCAAAGGCGGACTTGGTCATATAGACCTCGCCGCGCACTTCCAGCACGTCCGGTACGGGACCGGCGATACGCTGGGGAAGGTCCTCGAGAGTTCTCAGGTTGGCGCTCACATCCTCGCCTTCGCGCCCGTCTCCTCGCGTGGCGCCTTGCACGAAACGACCGCCCTCGTAGCGCAGGGTGATGGACAGTCCGTCGATCTTGGGTTCCGCCACGAAGTCGACCTGGTCCGTCTCGCCCAACCCCAGAAAGCGACGGACACGGGCCACGAAATCACGCAGTTCCTGCTCGTCGAACACGTTGCCCAGCGAGAGCATGGGCACGCTGTGGCGCACCTTGCCGAAACCGGAGGCAGGGGCCGCCCCGACGCGGGACGAGGGGCTGTCCTCACGCACTAGGTCAGGAAAACGGGCCTCTATCTCGGTATTGCGTTGGCGCAAGGCGTCATAGGCCGCATCGTCGATTTCCGGCGCGTCCTGCTGGTAATAGAGGCGGTCATGACGGGCGATCTCTCCGGCCAGCCGCTCCAGCTCGCGCGCGGCCTCGTCCCGGCTTAGGTCCTCGACGTTCTTGGTCTCTGCGCTCATGACTCCCTCATCAGGCGCTGCGCCGCCGCACGAGCTTCCTGTGTGATCTCGGCTCCGGACAGCATCCGCGCCACCTCCTCGCGGCGGCTCTCGTCCTCCAGCCGATCCACGCGCGTCAGCACGCTGCTGTCATCGTCTTCCTTGACGACTCGCCAATGATGGCGCCCACGCGCGGCCACCTGCGGGCTGTGCGTGATGACCAGCAGCTGCCGGCTGACAGCCAAGCGTGCCAGGCGCTCGCCGATGGCATTTGCCGTTGCCCCACCGACACCACTGTCCACCTCGTCGAAGATCAATGTCTCCACCGTCGAGGCCTCGGCCAGAACCACCTTGAGCGCCAGCAGGAAGCGCGCCAGTTCACCGCCTGACGCGATCTTGTTCAGCGGTCCGGGCTTGGCGCCCGGATTCGTCGCCACCTCGAATTGTATGCGCTCCATGCCCTGAGCGCCCCAGGACGCCTCAGGCTGCTGCGTGACCTGACAGACGAACCGCGCCTTTTCCAGGCGCAGGGGCGGCAACTCGCGGTTTACGGCCTCGGACAGTTTTTCCGCAACCTGCATGCGCCGCTCCATCAGCCCGGCAGCGGAGTCATGGTAATGCTTGGCCGCCTCGCGCGCCTGGCGATCCAGTTCGGCCAGCTTCTCGTTGCCGCCGTCGATCCCAGCCAGGCGGGAAGCGAAATCCTCGCGCAGGGCCGGCAATTCATCCGGTTCGCAGCCGTGCTTGCGCGCCATGTCCTTGAGCGCGAAGAAACGGGTCTCGATCTCCTCGAGACGCTTGGGTTCGAGGTCAAGATCCGCCGTTACGGAACTCAGCTCCGCCTCGGCATCGGCCACCTCCGCCGCAGCACGTTCCAGGGCCGCCAGGACCTTGTCGAGCCGGCCTTCCGCCTTGTCCGCCACTTTCTCCAGCTGGCGCTGCGCGTTCGCCAGGGCACGCTCGGCACCGCTGCTGCCATCGCCTTCCAGCTCCGCGGCCGCACCGTTCAGGGCTTCCAGCAGGCGCTCGGCATTCATCAGGAACTGCCGCTGCTCGCCCAGCCGAGCGTCCTCACCGGGTTGCGGGTCCAGGGTTTCCAGTTCGTCCAGGGCATGGCGCAGGAAATCCTCGTCCCGGCGCGCCTGTTCCAGCTTCTGACGGGCGTCCTCCAACTGACGACGCAGGTCCTGCCAGTGCCGCCAATGATCGGCCACCTGCCGCGCCTCCGACTCGAGCCCGCCATAGGCATCCAGCAGGCTGCGGTGCGTCGCAGCGTCCAACAGGCCATGCTGGGCGAACTGGCCCTCGATCTCGACCATGACATCGCCCACGGAGCGCAGCAGGGAGACGGAGACCGGCTGGTCGTTGATATAGGCGCGGCTGCGCCCCTCCGGATTGACCGTGCGGCGCAGCACCAGAAGGTCTTCTTCCAGTGTCATGTCCTGATCGGCCAGGAAACGGACGACAGGATGCTCGCCCGATATCTCGAAACTGGCGGTGACGGAGGCCTGGTTGCTTCCCTGGCGCACCAGGCCGGCCTCGGCCCGCATGCCCAGGCTCAGCCCGAGCGCGTCCAGCAGGATGGATTTGCCGGCCCCTGTCTCTCCGGTCAGGACGCTGAGCCCGCTGTCAAACGTCAGGTCGAGACGATCGATCAGGACAACGTTGCGGATCGAAAGGCCAACGAGCATCGTCCGTCAGAATACAGAATCCCACACCCCCGAGATCCAGGAGCCTTCACGTCGTTCGGGACGGAGATCCTCACCGGTCAGCAGGGCGTAGGAATCGATGTACCATTCACTGCCCGGGTAGTTGTGTCCCAGGACAGCCGCCGTGGACTGAGCTTCGTCATAGACCCCGAGCGCCATGTAGGCCTCCACCAGTCGGTGCAGGGCCTCGGGAACATGTGTGGTGGTCTGATAATCGCGGACCACGGTCTGGAAGCGGTTGATCGCCGCCAGGTACTCGCCGCGCCGCAGGTAGTAGCGGCCGATCGACATGTGCTTGCCGGCTAGGTGGTCCACCGCCAGGTCGATCTTCAACTCCGCATCGCGCGCATAGGCCGACTCCGGGAAGCGGTTCACCACCGCCTCAAGGGAATCCAGCGCCTCACGCGTCATGCTCTGGTCGCGCTCGACATCCGAAATCTGCTCGTAATAGCAGATCGCCTTCATGTAGTAGGCATAGTCGATGTTCGGATGGCCGGGATTGAGCTGGATGAATCGATCCAGGGCCAGGATGGCCTCGTCGTACTGCTGTGCTCGATAGTGGGCATAGGCAGCCATCAGCTGGGCGCGAGGGGCCCAGGACGAATAGGGATGCTGGCGTTCGACCTCGTCGAAATTGCTGACCGCCGCATCGTAATTGTTATCGGCCAGGGCATTCAGCCCCATGTTGTAGAAATCTTCTGCCGGTCGCTCGACATAGGCGTCCTCATCGGACGATGACGAGCAGGCCGCCACCAGGAGAAGGGACGCCGCCACGAGAGGCAGCACAAACGTGTTCTTCAATGATTTTGTGTCGCGGCGCTTCATACCGGGATCGGCCTCCAGCGAGAATGGACGCCAGACTATAGGATTAAGCCCGTTACACCTCAAGCGGGCCGCGCCAAATAATCCACTGATCCTGCATATTGTCTCCCGCGGCCCGCTGTCCGGATGGACAGCGGGCTGGTGCGGAGACAGTCGGATCAAGGCCTTTAGTTGGCCTGGCGGCGCAGGAACGCCGGAATATCAAGAAGCTCTTCGTCTTCCTTGCTGGAAGATGCGTGCTCCTTGGGCTCCATGCCGGTGAACGAGGGTTGCTGCGCTGGCTCCTCGGACGCCGGACGCGAGGAGGAGCGATCCAGGGACGGTTCAATGCGCGGCTGGGCCGGTGCATTGCCGCGACTCTGGCTCTCCTCGTCCTGGTTGCGGGCCTGCCTGGCCTTGTTTCCGGCTCCAGTCAGGCGACCGAACAGGGAGTAGGCCTTATTGCGCATGGGCGACTCGCCCTGCTCGTCTTCTGCTCCCTGGCTGTCCTGGCGGCCGGCTCTCCTGCCGCTGGCGTTCGCCATTTCCGCAGCCTGATAGGCATTCGCCTGGCGTCCGGGTGAGGCTTCCGGTACCGGACGGCTGCGCGGGCGCATCGGCTCCGGCATGGTGAAGCTGTCTTCGGCGGAAGGAGCCAGCTCCTCCTCGACCCGATCGGCAGCAGCCCCCTCCTCAGCCGGGCCTTCGGCCCTGGCGTCCGGTGCGTCCTCGCTCACCGCGGATTCGCGGGAGAGCAGCATCTCCTCCTCCGAAGAGTCGGATTCGGCCACCTGCAGGGGCTGTCGATCCTCCCGGGTTTCGGCAGCAGCGGAAGGCTGGGAAAGGTGCTCTTCCTCGGCCGTCGGCTGCTGGGCCATGGCAGTCGCCGTGGCGGTTGCCGCCCCGGACACGGCCGGACGGACCGAGCCTGTGGAAGCCGCTGCGCCGGCACTGGGACGGGCTGCTTCACCGCTTGCCTTGCCCTGGCCCGAGACCAGGCTGAGATTGCCCGGACGCGGCTGGGTGGCCGCTTCCATCTCGATGCCGGTGGATACCACCGAGACCCGCATGCGCCCGTTCAGGCTTTCATCGAAGGTCGAGCCGAAGATGATGTTCGCCTCGGGGTCGACCTCGTCCCGGATCCGGTTGGCGGCCTCGTCGGCCTCGAACAGGGTCATGTCCTCGCCGCCGGTGATGTTGATCAGCACACCGCGGGCCCCGCACATGGACACGTCATCCAGCAGCGGGTTGGAAATGGCTGCCTCGGCGGCCGCGATGGCGCGGTTGTCGCCTTCGGCCTCGCCGGTACCCATCATGGCCTTGCCCATCTCCGTCATGACGGCACGGATATCGGCGAAGTCCAGGTTGATCAGGCCCGGCATGACCATCAGGTCGGTCACTCCGCGCACGCCGGAGTAGAGAACGTCATCCGCCATCTTGAAGGCATCGGCGAAGGTCGTCTTCTCCGTGGCGATGCGGAAGAGGTTCTGGTTCGGAATGATGATCAGGGTATCCACGTACTGCGAGAGTTCCTGGATGCCCTGTTCGGCCATGCGCATGCGATGGATGCCCTCGAACTGGAAGGGCTTGGTCACCACACCGACGGTCAGCAGGCCGGCCTCGCGGGCTGCCCTGGCAATGACGGGGGCGGCACCGGTGCCGGTCCCGCCGCCCATGCCGGCGGTGATGAAGACCATGTTGGTCCCGTCGAGATGCGTCAGCACCTCCTCCAGGGCCTCCTCGGCCGCGGCCCGGCCCACGTCGGGACGCGAGCCAGCACCCAGGCCGCTGGTGATGTTGCGGCCCAGCTGGATACGCTCCTCGCAGAGCGACTGCTGCATGGCCTGGGAATCGGTGTTCGCGATCACGAATTCGACCCCGTCCAGATTGGACCGGATCATGTTGTTGACGGCATTGCCGCCGGCTCCGCCGACACCGATGACGGTGATCCGCGGACGGAGAACCTCCTGGGTTTCCGGTACGCTCAGATTAAGACTCATGTCTGCCTCCGCTTAGTCTAGCAGGTTGATAATCACCGGCCGCACCTGCCGGTGTCGCCTTTGATACGGACCCGATTTCCTTTGTCCGGATTCGCATCAGAAGTGCTCCTTCAGCCAGTTCCCGACCCGGCCGATCAGGCCGGCCGCCTCGGGAGTCTGGGGTTTGATGTCGGGGCGCGGCGCCATTTCGGCTTCCAACGCATAGTTCAGCAGGCCCGCGGCCGTGGTGTAGGCCGGGCCGCTGGTGGATTCGGCCAGGCCGTTCAGGTGGATGGGGCGCCCCACGCGCACCTGCTTGTCCAGCACCAGCGCCGCCAGATCGCCCATTCCGGGCAGCTGCGCCGCCCCGCCGGTCAGCACCACGCGCCGTCCGCCCAGCTTGTCGAACCCACTGGCCTCCAGGCGCGAGCGCACCAGCTCGAAGGTTTCCTCCAGGCGCGGCTGCATGATCCCCACCAGCAGGGAGCGCGGCACCTGTTGGACGTGATTGTCGTCCTCTTCGCCCACCTGGGGCACGTCGATCATCTCCTGCTCGTCGGCCGAGGTGGCGATGGCGTGGCCATAGAGTGTCTTGAGCCGTTCGGCGTGGCTGAGCGCTGTGGACAGACCGCGCGCGATATCGCTGGTCACGTGCTGGCCGCCGACGGGAACGACATCGGTGTGGATGACGTTGCCTTCCAGGAAGACGGCCATGGAGGTCGTGCCCGCCCCCAGGTCGATCAGGGTCACGCCCAGCTCGCGCTCATCCTCCACCAGGCTGGACAGCCCGGAAGCGAAGGGCGAAACGACGAAGTTTCCGGGTTCCAGATGACAGCGCTGCACACAGGTGGCCAGGTTGCGCACCGGCCCGCTGGCCGCCGTCACGATGTGCATGTTCACACCCAGGCGCTCGCCGTACATGCCGCGCGGGTCGCGGATGCCGCGGCTGCCGTCGATGGTGTACCCCACAGGGATGGAGTGGATCAGCTGGCGCCCTTTCTCCGGCTGCCCCAGCACGCCCTCCAGCTGATGGCCCTGCTCCAGGGCCCGACGCAGGTCCATGTCACCGACCTCGTGGCCGTCGATGGACACCTCCACACCGATCGAGCGCGAGGCCGGATACCCGCCGGAGAGATTCACCACCACCTGCTCGATGGTCTCGCCCGCCATCTGCTCCGCTGCGTGGACCGCGTTCAGGATGGCGGCTTCAGCCGCCTCCATGTCGACGACCGCCCCGGCCTTCACGCCGCGGCTGACCTGCTGGCCGATACCGATCACCTTCAGGCCGCGGGGCTTGTCGCCGCGCCCCTCCTCGATCCGGGCAATCAGGCAGCAGATCTTGCTGCTGCCCACGTCCAGGGCAGCCAGTATGCCGTGGCGATTGCGCTTCAGGCCCTTCTTCATGTGTCGGTCCCCTTGTTCTGCTGTGGGCCAGGCGGTCTCTGGCCACTCAGCGTGCGAATGATCAGTCGGTCCGGCAGGCGCAGGTCCACGGTCGCCACATCCCGGTCGAAGAGCTCCTGTTCGCGTTCCACCCGGGCCAACTGGCGCCAGGCGGCTTCCACGTTCTCCTCGGGCAGGTGCACCTCGATGCCGTTGGCGAGCTTCACGTTCCAGCGCCGCTCGGATACGCGCACCAGCGCGGAGACCTGCTTTGCAAGTGCCTGTTCCTGCCCCAGAACCTGCAGGATCTCGGGCGCATGTGCCGCCGCGCCCGGCCCCACGACCAGCGGCAGATGCCCGAAGCCCTCGGCTTCGACCCCCGTGATCACCTCGCCGGTCCCGTCGATCAGTCGCAGCTTGCGGTCCAGCTGCCAGAGCGCCATGGCTTCGCGCTCGTGCAGGCGGACGAAGATGTGATCCGGCAGGCGCCGTTCCACCTCGGCCCGCTCCACCCAGGGCAGTTCCTCCAGCCGTTGACGTGCAGCCTGAGGATCGAAGGCCAGGATGGGCGTGCCGCGCTGTACCTCCAGCTGGGACAGGACAGTGTCGGCATCGGTCTTGTCACGCCCCTTGACCATCACCTCGTTGACCGCGAGGCCCCACTCGGCCGTGGTCTGATAGGTGCTGGCAACCAGCCAGTCACTGCCGCGCTGCAGGCTGCCGGACTGCCACAGCCAGCCAGCCAGACCGCCTAACACGGCAATCAGGATCAGGCGCGGCATGTGCCGGCGCAGCCCATTGAGGGGTAGGCGCTCGTAGACGCGACGCGACGCCGGCGCGCGGCGGCGTGTGTCTTTCTTCTTCGGCTGTGTCTTTCGGTTCAGTCGCATGACGCCTGCTCCACCATCCATTGAACGAGCTCGGCGAAGGGCAGGCCGAGATGCGCCGCCTGTTCCGGCACCAGGCTCAGCGGCGTCATCCCGGGCTGGGTGTTGACCTCCAGCAGGTAGAGGCCGTTGTCTTCCTCGCTGTCCTGTTCCTCGTCATAGCGGAAATCGGCCCGGCTCACCCCGCGGCAGCCGAGCGCCTTGTGGGCCGCCACCGCCTGCGCCATGGCGGCCTCGTAGATGCGGCTGGAGACCGGCGCCGGCAGGATGTGGTCGGTCTTGCCCTCGGTGTACTTCGCCGTGTAGTCGTAGAACCCCTGCCGCGGGCGCAGCTCGGTCACCGCCAGCGCATGATCCTCCATCACCGACACGGTCAGCTCGCGTCCCTGGATGTAAGGCTCCACCAGCACCGCCTCACCGAACGGCCAGTCGTCATGGGTGAACGGCAGGTCGTTATCGCCGTGCCGGACGATCACCACGCCCATGGACGAGCCCTCGCAGACCGGCTTGACCACATAGGGCCGCGGCAGCGGATCTCCGCCCAAGACGTTTTCCCGCGCCATGACCGCTCCGCCCGGACAGCGCAGTCCAGCCGCCTCCAGGACCTGCTTGGCCGCCGCCTTGTCCATGGCCAGGGCCGAAGCCAGGCGCCCCGAATGGCTGTAGGGAATGCGCATCAGGTCGAGCAGTCCCTGGATGCAGCCATCCTCGCCATAGCGGCCGTGCAGGGCGTTGAAGACCACAGCCGGGCGAGTCTCCAAAGCCTCGACCAGAGCCACGGCATCGCCGGTGAAATCGAACAGCTCGACCTCGTGCCCGAGACTGCGCAGGGCCTCGGCACAGGCTTCGCCGCTGACCAGGGAGACTTCCCTCTCCACCGAGGGCCCGCCGTAAAGGACGAGGATCCTGAGAGGCGTCATGACTCACCTCCTGCCGGCAGGCCGATGCGACGGATTTCCCACTCCAGCATGATTCCGCTTTCCTCATGCACGCGCCGACGCACCTCTTCCCCCAGGGATTCCAGGTCGTCGGCCGTGGCCGATCCGGTGTTGATCAGGAAATTGCAGTGCTGTTCCGAAACCTGGGCACCGCCCCTGGCCAGGCCACGGCAGCCGGCCCGGTCGATCAGCTGCCAGGCCTTTTCACCGGGTGGGTTCTTGAAGGTGCTGCCGCCGGTGCGGCTGCGCACCGGCTGGCTGTCACCGCGCGCCGTACGCACCTCTTCCATGCGGCGTGCGATCTCTTCCGTGTCACCGCGCTGGCCCTGCAGGACCGCACCCGTGAAAATCCAGTCCTCGGGAACCGAGGAATGCCGGTAGGACAGACCCATGCTCTCCGGATCCAGTGCTTTCACTTCGCCCTCTTGGGTCACGGCTTCAGCAGCCAGCAGCACGTCCTTCAACTCGCGCTGATAGGCGCCTGCGTTCATCCGCAGAGCGCCCCCCAGGGTTCCCGGGATGCCGCAGAAAAACTCAAGGCCCGTCAGCGACTCGCGCCGCGCCATCTCGGCAATGTTCACGTCCAGCACCCCGGCGCCACAGACCAGGCGTTCACCTTCCGCCTCGACGGAGGCGAACAGGCGGCCCAGGCGGATGACCACGCCCGGCAGCCCGCCGTCGCGCACCAACAGGTTCGACCCGACACCCAGCACCGTCACCGGGACATCGGCGGGTTTTTCGCTCAGGAAGTGGATCAGGTCGTCACGGTCCGCCGGCTTGAACAGCACCTCGGCCGGGCCGCCGACCCGGAACCAGGTGACATTGGCCAGCGAGGCGTTCTCGCTGTAGCGCCCCCGCACCTCGGGCAGGCGTGCGATCAGATCGTTGGAGAAGGCCTGTTGGTTCATGACGCCTCCCCCAGTTCCCGGGCCAGTTCGCGGGGCAGGCTCTGGGCCCAACCGGTGATGCTGCCGGCGCCCATGCAGATCACCAGATCCCCGGATTGAGCGATGCCCTTGATCGTCTTTGCCAGTTCGCCGGGGCCGGTCAGGGCCGTGGCATGGCGATGCCCATGGGCCAGAAGCCCTGCCACCAGCGCGTCCTTGTCGGTTCCTTCCACAGGCTCCTCGCCGGCCGCGTAGACGTCCGCCACCACCACGTGGTCCGCCTCGTTGAAACAGGTGCAGAAATCCTCGAAGAGATCATGCAGGCGGCTGTAGCGATGCGGTTGCATGACCGCGACCACCTGGCCATGGGTGGCCTGGCGGGCCGCCTTCAGTACGGCCGAGATCTCCACCGGATGATGGGCATAGTCGTCGATCACGGTGATCCCGCCGGCCTCACCCGTTCGCGTGAAGCGGCGCTTGACCCCGCCGAAACCCGACAGCCCGGCCCGCAGTCGCTCCTCGCCGATACCCATCTGCACGGCCAAAGCGACGACCGAGAGCGCATTCTGCACGTTGTGCTGCCCCATCATGGGCAGGAAGAGATCGCGGATCTGCCGGTCCTCGCTTCCCTCACGCGCCACGATCACCGCATCGAAATACGAGCCTTCGGGCGATAGCCGCAGGTTCTCCCCACGCACGTCGGCCTGGGTGCTGAAGCCATAGGTCACGACCCGCCGGTCCTCGATGCGGGCGATCAGCGACTGGACCGCCGGATGATCGACGCAGCAGACCGCAAAGCCGTAGAAGGGGATATTCTCGACGAAGCTCTCGAAGGCCCGATGTAGGTTCTCCACCGAGCCGTAGTGCTCCATATGCTCCGGGTCGATATTGGTGACCACGGCGATGGTCGCCGGCAGCTTGACGAAGGTGCCGTCGCTCTCGTCCGCCTCGACGGCGATCCAGTCCCCCTGGCCCAGCCGGGCGTTGGTGCCGTAGGCATTGATGATGCCCCCGTTTACCACCGTGGGATCCAGATCGGCGGCATCCAGCAGGGCCGCAACCATCGAGGTGGTCGTCGTCTTGCCGTGCGTGCCGGCCACGGCGATGGAGGACTTGAGCCGCATGAGCTCGCCCAGCATCTCCGCACGACGCACCACGGGCAGGGTCCGGGCCCGTGCGGCGCGTACCTCGGGGTTGTCGGCCTTCACCGCGGACGAGATCACCACGACTTCGGCGTTGTCCACATTCTCCGCGGCATGGCCCACGTGCACGTCGATTCCGAGCTCGCGCAGGCGCTTGACGTTGGGGCTTTCCGCAATGTCGCTGCCCTGCACCTTGTAACCCAGATTATGCAGGATCTCGGCAATGCCGCTCATGCCGATCCCGCCGATTCCGACGAAGTGCAGGACTCCGATATCGAGTGGCAGGGCGCTCATGGGGCATCTCCCCTCTCGGCAGCGGAACTGCTGTCGCATACGAGATCGGCCAAGCGGCCTGCGGCACCCAGAACGGCTGCCGCGCGGGCCCGACTCGCCGCGTCTTCAAGCAACTTCGGCTCCTCCAGAAGTGATTGCAGTTTCTCGGCCAACAGCTCCGCGGACAGTTCGCGCTGCTGCATCAACCAGCCGCCCCCGGCGTCCGCCATGGCCCGGGCGTTCCCTGTCTGATGGTCGTCGGCCGCAAAGGGATAGGGAATGAACAGTCCGGGGCGCCCTGCCGCCGCCAGCTCCGTCACGGTGGATGCCCCGGAACGGCAGATCACCAGGTGTGCCGCTGCCAAACGCTGCGGCATGTCCTCGAAAAAGCCCTGCAGCTCACTGCGCACGCCGCTTTCCTCATAGCGGGCCGATACGCTGTCCAGGTCATCGCCACGCACCTGCTGGACTACCTTCAACCGCACCCGCTGTTCCTGGGGCAGGCGTGCCACTGCGGCCGGCAACAACTCGTTGAAGGCACGCGCACCCTGGCTGCCACCTGTGACCAGGATGACGAAAGGCGCACTGCCCTCGGGAAGCCGGTATCCCTGCTCGCCGACAGCGGCAATGTCCGCACGCACGGGATTGCCGGTCAGCACGACACGCTGCTGCTGGACCTCGGCGAGACCCGTGAGTTGCGGGAAAGAGCTGGCAATGGCATCCGCCCGGCCGGCCAACAGTCGATTGGCGCGCCCCGCCACCTGGTTCTGCTCGTGCAGCACGATACGGCTGCGCAGTTTGGAGGCAGCAAGAATGGTCGGTACCGAGGCATAGCCGCCAAAGCCCACGGCCGCAGCCGGACGCAAACGACCCAGGAGCCTCCGTGCCTGCAGGTAGCCCAGCGTCAGGTCGAGCGCGCCCCTGACCTTGCGCAGAACCCCGCCACCCAGCAGTGCGGTGGCCGAGATGAAGTGGGTTTCGACCTGGGGCAATGCATCCCCGAAACCGCCGCCCCGCCTGTCGGTGACCAGCGCCACGCGGCAGCCGCGCTGCAGAAGTTCCTCGCCCAGCGCACGGGCCGGGAACATGTGCCCCCCTGTGCCTCCAGCGGCCAGCACCACGAGCTTGTCCTGAATCTGCCCGCTCATGGTTCCTCGCTTTCCGTCCCGGCCCGCCGGCGCGTGAGCGCCAGCAGCATTCCCATGCCCAACGCGAGAGCAACCAGGGAAGAGCCGCCATAGGAGATGAACGGCAGTGTCATGCCCTTGGTCGGCATGAGATGCAGGGTCGATCCCATGTTGATCAGCGCCTGGAACCCGAACTGGACGAGCAGGCCCGTCGCCGCCAGCAGCACGAAGAGGCTTTCCTCGTGCAGCAGCCGGGCGAAGCCGCGCAGCACGATGAAGGCGAAGAGACTGACGATGATCAGGCAGGCGATCAGGCCCAGTTCTTCGCCCGCAACGGCGAAAATGAAGTCCGCATGGGCATCGGGCAGGTACTGCTTGATGGTCCCTTCACCCGGACCGCGCCCCCAAAGGCCGCCGTTCATGAAGGCTTCCAGCGACCGCCCGATCTGGTAGCGGTCCCCCGCCTCGGGGTTGAGGAAGGCATTCACCCGCTCGGTCACGTGGGGCATGGTGAAATAGGCCCCCATGAAGGCCGAGATCGCCATGATCCCGAGGCCGAGCACCCAGAACATTGGCAGGCCGGCCAGGAACAACTGAACCAGGAAGATACCCGTGATGATGGCGGTCTGTCCCACGTCGGGCTGCAGGGCCAGCAGGCTCGCCACCAGCAACCAGAGCCCGCTTGCTACCATTATGCCGGGAAAATCCTCCTGCTTGCCGGTGGCCAGAACCCAGGCCAGGGTCACCGCGAAGAAGGGCTTGGCGAATTCGGCTGGCTGGACGGACAGTCCCGCGAAGCTGATCCAGCGCGTCGCTCCCTTGATCTCCGTACCGATCACGAGGGTCAGCGCCAGCAGAAAGATGCTGCCCAGCAGGGCCACAACCGACAAGCGCCGGACCCAGCGCGGTGTCGCCAGAGAGGCGACAAAGAGCACGACGAGGGCCAGAGGCAGCCATACCAGCTGGCGCTTCACCAGCCCGAAGGTCTCCATGCCGATGCGATTGGCCACGGAGGGCGAGGCCGTGATGATCAGCACGCAGCCGATTCCCATCAGCAGCAGCAGCGCTGCCAGGGTCCATCGATCGACGGTCCACCACCAGCGGCCCAGCAGGCTTGTATCGGTGCGATCGAAGGTCAGACTCATGACCGCACCTGCCCGGCCTCGGCCGTGCCCTGTTGCAGGGACTTGACCAGCGCGCGGAAGGCATCGCCGCGCTCCTCGAAATTGGCGAACTGGTCGAATGAGGCACAGGCCGGGGAGAGCAGCACCACTGCCCCCTCGTCACCCTCGGCCGCCTGGGCGGCAGCCTTCACAGCCGCCTCGAGGGTGCCGGAACGTTCCGTCTGCAGCTGTCCCTCGAGCGTTCCGGCAAACTCCTCGGCGGCTTCGCCGATCAGGAACGCCTTGACGATCCGCGGATACCAGGGCTGCAGCCCCTCGAGACCACCTTCCTTGGCACGTCCGCCGGCGATCCAGTAGATCCGCTCGTAACAGGACAGGGCACGCGCTGCCGCGTCCACATTGGTCGCCTTGGAATCATTGACGAAGCGCACACCCTCGATTTCGGCCACCAGCTCCTGCCGGTGCGGCAGGCCGGCAAAGCTGCGCAGGCACGCCATGACTACTGCCGGCTCGATACCTGCCGCGCGGCAGGCGGCGAAGGCGGCGGCCGCATTCTGCCAGTTGTGCGCACCGGGCAGGTGCACCAGTTCGCCCAGCGGCAGGACCGGGACCTGTCCACCTTCGCTGTCATCCACCAGGAAGTCCCCGTCGGCATAGACGCCTCCGGCCACCGGCTGCCGGCCCGACACGGGGATTACGCGCTGCTCACCTCTGCTACAGAGCTCTTCGAAGACCTGCCGGCTCAGTTCGTCGTCCACGCCGACCACTGCGGTCCGTGTACTGGTCTGGCGACGGAAGATCTGCTTCTTGGCCGCGACGTAGCCCTCCAGGCCGCCATGACGGTCCAGATGGTCCGGACTGACGTTCAGCAGGACCGCCACCTCGAAGGTGATCGAAAGCGTGAGCTCCAACTGGTAGCTGGACATCTCCAGAACGTAGAATCCCTCGCGACCGACCGGATCGAACTCCAGGGCCGGTGTGCCCAGGTTGCCGCCCGTGTAGACGATGCGGCGGGCCATGTTCAGGACATGCCCGATAAGGGCCGTGGTGGTGGACTTGCCATTGGTGCCGGTGACCCCGATGTAGTGTGCATCGGGCTGAACGCGGCCCAGAAGCTCGATATCGCCCACGACCTCGACCCCGGCTGCCTCGGCCTTCGCAACCACAGGGTGCGGTGCGGGATGGTGTAGCGGGATACCCGGGCTCAGGATCAGTGAAATCGGTTGGCTCCAGTCGGCCTGCATCAGGTCGACCAGGGGGATGTCCGCTGCCGCGGCACGGGCGCGCGCATCCTCGTTGTCGTCCCAGGCCCAGACCTCCGCCCCGCTGGCCAGGAGGGCACGCGCAGCGCTGCGCCCGGACTTGCCAAGCCCGAGAACCGCCACCGTGCAGCCTTCCATGAAGGGGAGTTCGATCATGCCCGCTCCCTCACCTCAGCTTCAATGACGACAGGCCGATCAGGGCCAGGACGACGGCAATGATCCAGAATCGGATGACGATGGTGGGTTCGGCCCAGCCCTTCTTCTCGAAATGATGGTGCAGGGGCGCCATGCGGAAGACGCGGTGACCGGTCAGCTTGTAGGACACCACCTGGACAATCACGGAGACCGTCTCCAACACGAACAGCCCGCCGATGATGGCGAGCACGAGTTCGTGCTTGGTGATGACGGCCACACCGCCCAGCGCGCCGCCACATGACAGGGACCCGGTGTCCCCCATGAAGACCATCGCCGGCGGGGCGTTGTACCAGAGGAAGCCCAGGCCGCCGCCCACCAGGGCCCCGCAGAAGACCGCCAGCTCTCCGGTGCCCGGCACGTACTGGATCTGCAGGTAGTCGGCGAAGACCGTGTTGCCCACCAGGTAGGCGATGAAGGCAAAGCAGGAGGCCACGATCATCACCGGCACGATCGCCAGGCCGTCAAGGCCGTCGGTCAGGTTCACCGCGTTGGAGGCCCCCACCATGACGAACATGCCCACCACGATGAAGAACAGGCCGAGGTCCAGCAGCACCCCCTTCACGAAGGGAATCGCCAGATGGGTTTCCAGTTCCGGGCGGGCGATCATCATGATCGCAACGGCCGCGATGAAAGCGACGACGAACTGTCCCAGCAGCTTGTAGCGTCCCGGCAGGCCCTTGTGGTTGCGTCGCGTGAGTTTCAGGTAGTCGTCGGCGAAGCCGAGCAGCCCGAAGGCCACGGTCACGAAGAGGATCACCCAGACATAGAGATTGCTCAGATCCGCCCAGAGCAGCGTGGAGATGCTCAGTGCCAGCAGGATCAGCACGCCGCCCATGGTCGGCGTGCCCTTTTTCGTCAACAGGTGTCCTTCGGGGCCGTCCTCGCGGATCGGCTGGCCGTCGCGCTGCCGGGCCTTCAGCCAGCGGATCACGCTCGGTCCCAGCACGAAGGCAATGAACAGCGCCGTCAGCAACGCACCGCCGGTGCGAAAGGTCAGATAGCGGAACAGGTTGAAGAGCGTGAACTCGTCGGCGAGCGGAGCCAGAAGATTGTACAGCATGTCCTAGCCCCCGTTCGCTTGTTTCGTCTGCGGCTGGTCGACGGCCATCAGCGCCTCGACGACAACACGCATGCGGCTGCCCAGGGAGCCCTTGACCAGGACCACATCTCCAGAACGCACGCTCTGCTGCAGGGTTTGTGTCAGGCCCGCGGAGGTGTCCGCATGAGCGCCCAGCAGCTCCCCCGGCAGCCGGCGGGCCAGCGCGCCCATCAACGGACCCGCCAGGAAGGCCTGGTCGACTGCGTTACCTGTCAGGTCATCCGCCAGCGCTTCATGGGAGCGGGTCGCTTCTTCACCCAGTTCGAGCATGTCGCCCAGCACGGCGATGCGTCGCCCACCCTGCTGCGGCTCGGTTGCCCCAAGCACACCCAGGGCAGCCGCCATGGATAGCGGATTGGCGTTGTAGGATTCATCCAGCAGGGTGAAATGCCCCCCATCGGGCAGGCGCACCTGCTGACGCGCGCCACGGCCCGGCATGGCTTCCAGGCGACCAAGCGCCAGGGCGGCCAGATCTACGTCCCCCTCCAGGTCCTGCACGGCCGCCAGCACGGCCAGGCTGTTCATGGCCTGGTGCCGGCCCGGAAGCGAGAGGTGATAGGTCATCTCTCGGCCTTCCAGGGCAACCTGTACCTCGCCGCCGCCTTCCGCGGCGATCCAGCCCATCAGGCGCAGGTCCGCCTGCCCATGCTCTCCGAAGGATCGTATCTCGTCCACGCCCGCCTTCCTGGCTGCCTGCGTCAGAAACTCCCAATGCGCGCTGTCCCGCGGCAGGACGGCCCTGCCGCCCACTGACACCCCCTCGAAGATCTCGGCTTTCGCCGCCGCAATCGCCTCGCGGGAGCCCAGGTGCTCCAGATGAGCCATGCCGATGTTGGTGATGACGGCCACGCTGGGCCGGATCAGCCTTGCCAGCGGACGGATTTCCCCGCTGTGATTCATGCCGACCTCGAAGACCCCGTAGTCGGCGTCCCGTGGCAGACGCGCCAACGACAGCGGCACACCCCAGTGATTGTTGTGACTGGCCGCACTGCCGTGGGTCCGGCCCTGGGCAGAGAGTGCGGCAACCAGCATTTCCTTCGTGCTGGTCTTGCCCGAAGAGCCGGTGACAGCGACGATCCGCGCGCTCGTGCGGGCCCGGCCCGCCGCCCCCAGCTGTGTCAGGGCCTGCAGGGTATCCTCGACTTCCACCAGGGGCCCCTGCGCTGGCAGGGGCCGGCTGACGATCGCGGCGGCCGCGCCGGCGGAGAAGGCATCGTCCAGGAACTCATGCGCGTCGAAGTTGGGGCCGCTGAGCGCGATGAAGAGGTCACCAGGCTGAAGGCTGCGCGTGTCGATGGAAACGCCGCTTGCACTCCACTCCCCGCTGCCCTTGCCGTTTACAGCTTTCCGCACGTCCTCGGCAGTCCAGAGGGCCGTCATCTACTGCCCTCCCTGGCCAAGTCTCGAATGGCGGCCCGTGCCACCTCCCGGTCGTCGAAGGGCAGAACCCGATCGGCGACGATCTGGCCGCTTTCATGCCCCTTGCCGGCGATCACCAGAACATCGCCCGCCTGCAGGTCCGCTGTTGCCTTGTAAATGGCCTGCCTGCGGTCCCCGATCTCACGCGCAGTCGGTACGGCCTGCAGGATTTCCGCCCGAATGGCCGCCGGGTCCTCCGTACGCGGGTTGTCGTCGGTCACGATCACCACGTCCGCCAGTTCGGCGCAGACCTGGCCCATCATCGGACGCTTGCCGCGATCGCGGTCGCCGCCACAGCCGAAGAGAACGTGCAGGCGGTTTGCGGTATGCGGACGCAGCGCGCGCAGGACCGTCTCCAGGGCGCCGGAGGTATGGGCATAGTCGACGAAGACCTTGCCGCCGGACGGCGTCTCGCCCACGGATTCGATGCGCCCCGGCACGGCCCTGATCTGCTGCAGGGCCTCGAGAGCTTTCAGAGGATCCACGCCTTCGGCCAGAACAAGGCCGAGCGCGGCGAGCGCGTTCATGGCCTGGAAGGTACCCGCCACTTCAAGGGCAAGGCGATGGCGGTGTCCAAGCACTTCCAGGTCAAGGGTCAGGCTATCGCCCCCCGGCGACATTTCAAGCAGCCTGAGATCGCGCCCACCGCGCCCGTAGGTCAGGGAGGACAGTCCCCTTGCCACGGTTTTCGAGCGGAGAGCCTCGAATTCGGGTATATCGGCATTGAGTACGGCGCTCCCGCCCTCCGGCAGGAGCTCCTCGAACAGTCGCGCCTTGGCCTCCAGGTAGGCCTCCATTGACGTGTGATAATCTAGGTGGTCGCGACTGAGATTCGTGAAGGCGGCGGCCGAGATCCGCACGCCATCCAGGCGATACTGATCCAGTCCGTGACTGGAGGCCTCCAGAGCCAGGTGATCGAAACCGTTCTCCGCCAGATCCGCGAGGCAGCGCATCAGGTCCACCGGGTCCGGCGTGGTCAGCGCGTCCGGGGCCTGCGGGCGTGGCGGGATCAGGCCCAGTGTGCCAAGGCTGGTGGCCTTTTGTCCCAGGGCCTCCCACATCTGGCGCACGAAGGTGACGACGGAGGTCTTGCCGTTAGTCCCGGTCACGGCCGCGATGTAGCGCGGCTGGTGGCGATAGAAGTCCGCCGCGCTCAGCGCCAGGCGGCGGCGCGGATTGTCATCCAGGATCATCGGAGTCTCTGGCGGCACAAGACCACGATCCGTCCCCGTCGGAGCCAGTACGGCGACGGCCCCCTTCTGCAACGCCTCGCCGATGTAGGCGCGACCGTCGGCGCGCTGCCCAGGGATAGCAGCAAACAGCCAGCCCGGCTCGACGCGGCGACTGTCCGCCGTCAGCCCTCTGATTTCTCTGTCTGCCACCTCGTGGTTCATGGTCCGGAGAACCTCCTCCTCGAAAAGTTCATTGAGACGCAACTGAGCGCCCCTTCAGGTGTACGGGCACGAAGAGGGGATCGGGCCCCACTTTGTCCGGCATGGCGCGCGGTTCGATGCCCATGACCGGCGCCATGCGCTGCACGATCTTCCCAATGGCCGGCGCCACCACCCAGCCGGCGGTGGCGTAGCCATAGCTCTCTTCCGTGGGCTTCGGTTCGTCGACCATGGCGAAGATCGCGTACTGCGGATCGTCCATGGGAAAGGCCCCGGCAAACGACGCGATGCGGTTGTTCCGGGCATAACCGCCCGAGGCTTTCAGCTTGTCCGCCGTGCCCGTCTTGCCGCCCACGGCATAGCCGGGCGCCTCGGCATTACGCCCCGTACCCTCGGAGACCACCAGCCGCATCAGCCAGCGCATCTGGGCCGAGGTCTGTTCCGAGATCACGCGCTCGCCAACCGCCCGCTCACCCGGCTTGCGCTTCACCAGCGTTGGCTTTAGCAGCTCGCCGCCATTGACCATCGCCGAGAGTGCGCTGACCACCTGGACCGGCGTGACGGCCAGACCATGGCCGTAGGAGATCGTCATGGTGTTGATCTCGCGCCACTTGGCCGGAAGGATCGGACTGCCGGTTTCAGGCAGCTCCAAAGAGCTGCGCTCCAGGAAGCCGAAGTCCCCGAAATAGTTCTGCACAGCCTGGGTCCCGGCCTCCATCGCCATGTGAACGGTGCCGATATTGCTGGAATGCAGGAAGATCTCCGGGATCGACAACCAGCGGTTCTTTGGTTTGAAATCATTGATGGTAAAGCGTGAAATCCGGATCGGCTTGGAGACGTCGTAGCCGTCCTCCAGGCTCACAGCGCCCGAATCCAGTGCTGCAGCAGTGCTGAAGATCTTGAAGACCGAGCCCACCTCGTAAACGCCCAGCGTCGCGCGATTGAAGCGGGCCTCGTCGCTGGCTGCCCCCGGCCGGTCGGGATCGAACGAGGGCAGGGATACCATGGACAGGATCTCGCCGGTATCCACGTCCATGATCAGGCCCGAGGCTCCGATGCCGGAGAATTCCGTCATCGCGGCCTCCAGCTCCTCGGCCATGATATGCTGCAACCGCATGTCCAGGGAGAGCTCCAGCGGCTTCCTGCCGCCTCGCAGGCGCTCCTCGAAGGCTTTTTCCATACCCGCGATCCCGCGTCCGTCAATATCGGTGTAGCCGATGACATGGCTGAAAAGCTCATCATGCGGGTGGTAACGGCACTCGTCGTGCTGCAGGTAGACGCCGGGAATCCCCAGGCGGTTGACCGCGTCGGTCTCGCGCGGGCTCAGGCAACGCCGCACCCATGTGAAACTCCGGTCCGAAGAAAGGCCGCTCTTCAGGCGCTCCGCATCCACGCCCTTGAGGGCGCCGGCCAGGCGATTGGCCACTTCGTCGGGATTGCGGATCTGGCGCGGATTGGCATAGACCGCATTGGTCGGCAGCGTTGTCGCCAGCACCGTGCCGTTGCGGTCCACGATATCCGCACGCCCACTGCGCCAGTCGGTGTTCACGGGAGCAACCGTGGCAATCTGCGCAGAGGCATCGCTCTGCAGCAGGGTCAGGTCCACAAGTCGCAAGCCTATGACGACGAAGGCCATGGCAAAGACCAGGGCCGAAACGATCAGGCGCGTGCGCCCCGTTTCCAGGGCCGCCTTGCGAGCACCTTCCAGCTCGACCACCCATGTCTTGGGCTGTCCGACGTCCAGCCCACAGGGAGAAAGCGGACGATAGTTCGCGGTTTCATTTCCCCGGCGGGTCATTGCGACGCCTCCAGCGAAACAAAGGTCGGACCGGCCGTCGGCAGCGGACGGCCCGTTACCGGATTGACCGGTTCCGAGCCGCGGGAGGAGCTCTCGCTTCGAGAGGCGCTCTCATGGCGCTGCTGTTCATCTCCGCCGACGGAGGCTGTCTGGACGTCACTGCGCGTGCCTGTCTCCGCCTGCGTGTCGGGATTTGACTGGGCAGCAGAGGCTTGGCGCAGTTCGCTTGAACGCTTCTCCGGCAACGGATCCGGAGACCAGTTTTCCGGCATCTTCGGGCGGCTGGGCGGATAGGGCTTCTGCCCGGCCGTCTCGGCCTGGGAATACCCGAAGTCCTCCGGGCGTGGCGGCAGATAGGCAACCTGGCTCACCTGCTCGGTTTCCATGGGCTGGAAATCCAGGTGGCGTTCCGCCAGGCGGGCAAGCCGCTCGGGATCATTCAGATAGCTCCATTCCGCCTTCAGGATGTGAATGGCCTCCTGGTCGCGCAGGATCTGCTCGTTCAGGGCCTTCAACCGGCGTTCCTGCTGCTGTACCTCGTGCTTGACCTGGAACAGCGCAGCCATGGCCACCACGGCGGCAAGCATCATGAAAACGAAGAAGATCCGATTCATGGGCGCGCCTCCCGGGCCGGAGCCTCGGTGCGCTCGGCCGCACGCAGTCGCGCCGAGCGGGACCTGGGGTTGCGTGCCTGCTCTTCACGAGAGGGACGCTGCGCGTTCTTCATCAGCAGGAGGAAGCAGGGCTCGGGCCGTTCACTGGCCGGCGCATGGCGCGATCCCCGCGGCGCGGCATCACTGTGCGCACGCAGGAAGCGCTTGACGATCCGGTCCTCCAGGGAGTGAAAGGAGACTACGGCTAGGCGTCCGCCGGGCGCCAGCAGCCGCTCCGCCGCCGACAGGCCCCGTTCCAGTTCCCCCAGCTCGTCATTCACATGGAGCCGCAGCGCCTGGAAGGTGCGGGTGGCCGGATCGATGCCATCGGCGGAAGGCTTGACGACCGAGCGAATCACCTCGGCCAGGTGGAGGGTGGTCTTGATAGGCGCCTTGCCGCGAGACGCAACAATGGCGCGTGCCACGGCCCTGGCACGGCGCTCCTCGCCCAGGCGCCAGATGATATCCGACAACTCGGCCTCGGAGCAGCCGTTGACGACATCGGCCGCACTGGGCCCGCTGCTGCTCATGCGCATGTCCAGCGGCCCATCGAGCTGGAAGGAGAAGCCGCGTTCGGCCTCGTCAAGCTGCGGCGAAGATACACCCAGATCTAGCGCAACGCCGTCGACCGGCGCCTTCGGGCTCAGGCTGTCCATCTCCCCGAAACACCCCTCGACCAGGTCCAGGCGGCCGGGAAATTCGTTCTGCAGGCTTTCGCCCATGCGGATGGCAGCGGGATCGCGATCCAGGCCGATTACCTTGCAGTCCACCGCCTCCAGCAGGGCACGGGCATAGCCGCCGCGCCCGAAGGTACCATCGAGATAGACTCCGCCGTCACGCGGCTGGAGCGTCTCCATGACCTCGGCGAGCATGACCGGCAGGTGTCTGCCGGCCGTATTTGCTGCGACGGTCTGCATGGCTCACTCCTCCTTCGCGCGACGAAGCGGCAGGGAGAGCCCCTTCTCACGAGCCTGCGCGCGGCGCTCGCCCTGGTAGGCCGTGAACGCCCCCGGCTCCCAGATGCGAAACGTCTTGCCCATGCCGACAAAGGCCGCCTCGTCGGTGATGCCAGCCACCTCCATCAGCTCGGGAGGCAGCTGAATACGTCCGCCGCTGTCCCAGGCCAGCGGATGCGCGTCAGCAAAGAGACTGGAGGCCAGGTCCTGGTGGTTGTCGGAGAACAGGTCCATGTCGGCAACGCTTTCGCTCAACTCGCTCATGAATCCCATGCCGCAACCCTCGATGGCCTCGACCTTGTGGGAGAGAAAGCAGACAACGCCCTGGAAGCTTTCGCCAATCAGTACCTGACGAAAGGGAGCCGGAACCGACACGCGCCCCTTGCGGTCGACCTTGTTCCGGAAGGTACCGAGAAACGGTGTCTGCGCTTGCACCCCTGTCTCCCGAACACCGCTGTGGTTATCCCATGCGGCTCAAGACGTTCAGCAGGCTCCCCCTGCCAGGGCCCCCGGACCTCTTCCAACCTCTCATCCGTGGGATGACGATGGGATATGGGCCCAGTACGTGGGATATTATGGGATAGCATGGGAATCCATGGGCGTCAATGGGAACTCAAGTATTATGCATGGGTCAAAGCGCCGGATATTGGGGGTTTTGAAGCGAAGAATTTCTGCTTCAAGAACATTCGGGAAAGCTCTTCTTGATCTCTGTGACCAAACTGGAAATAAAATATGATGAGGATTTGTTCTCTTTATGTTCTCATCGCAGAAAAACAGCGAACCGCTCCCTCGCAAATCACTCGAATACGAGGAAAATCGAAGGGTCCGAGAACAAACAGGACGGGAAACAGAGAGGAGCAGAGTGCCAGGCGGCCTGTAAGCCGGGTTCTGTCCGCGCCGCAGAACGGCGCGGGATAGCCATTCATCTGGGACGTCCGTTGCCGGACGCCTCGCGCGACCTACCCGAACGGCGGCGCGAAAATCCGCCTGACCCTCGCAGGGTCGGCCGTTCCTACTCGGTCTTGCTCCCGGTGGGGTTTACCTTGCCGCCCCCGTTGCCGGGGACGCGGTGCGCTCTTACCGCACCCTTTCACCCTTACCCCGCTCTGAAGAGGCGGGGCGGTTTGCTTTCTGTGGCACTTTCCCTGGGGTTACCCCCGCCGGGCGTTACCCGGCACCGTATTTCCGTGGAGCCCGGACTTTCCTCCCCCGGGCACGCGGCCCGAAGGCGGCTATCCGGCCGCCTGGCGCCCTAGACTTAAGCGGCAGGCGCGCGGGAATCAATCGCCCGCTTCACGCCCCCCTCTTGCCTCCTGGTACAGGGCCGCGATTGCGGAGAGCCGACCGGCCGTGCGAGGGTCCAGTTCTGCCGTCAAATGGTCCCGCAGGAAGTGCCGCTGGAAGGCCAGAAGAACACGCGCGAAGTCCTCGTCCAGATAGCCATAACCGATCCCGGCCAAGGCCCGGCGCGCACGGGATTCATCCATGTGCACGTCGCTGGGACACTCCTCTGACCAGAGGCCGAGGCCGCATGCGGCCAGGCGCGGCCAGTCGAAGAGTTCGCCCGGATCTTCCTTGCGCAGAGGGGCGACGTCCGAGTGGCCGACCACCCTGTGACGGGGAATGCCATGTCGGTTTTGCAAGACCACGGCCAGTTCGATCAACGAACACATCTGCACTTCGGGGAAGCTGCGATAGCCGAATTCATGCCCCGGATTGACCAGTTCGATACCAATGGCGGCATCGTTCAGGTTGTCCTCCCCGGCCCAGTGCGACAGACCCGCATGCCAGGCCCGCCGATGCTCGGGAACCAGTCGCATCACCCGGCCATCCTCCTCGATCAGGAAATGGGCGCTGACCCTGGCCTCCGGGTCGCACAGGCGCTCCAGGGCCGCCTGACCGCTCTCCATCCCGGTATAGTGAAGGACCAGCATGTCCGGGGCACCGGCCTTGCCGCGCTCGTCATGGTTCGGAGAGGGGTGTTCGTGGATGAGAACCATCACAGACGCTCGCGCATGGGCGCGCCCAAGCCCGGACGGCGCAGGATAATCACGCCGACCCCGAGCAGGGTCAGGGTCCCACCGATCATGAACGGCACGGTCAAGGGTTCGTGCAGGAAGATGATGCCGGAGGCTGCTCCGACCACCGGCACCATCAGGGTGAAGGGTGCCGCCTGGTTGATGTCGTAGCGTGTGACCATGTGCGCCCACAGCCCGTGCCCGATCAGGGTGGCGCCCAGCGCGGTGAACAGCAGGGCGCCCCAGCCGGTGAGATCCACCGTCTGCAGCGCGGCCATCTGTCCGTCCTCGAGGACCCAGGAGACGAGCAGCAACTGGGGCAAGGCCAGCAGCGAGATCCAGGCGGTGATGGTCCAGCCACTGATCCCGTGCGTCTGCTTCATCTGGATGCTGGACACGGCGAAGGCCATGGCCGCGCCCAACACCAGGGCAAGCGAGCCGTACTGGTCGCCCAGCCTCGGCTCCCCGGCCATGATGGCCACGCCGCCGAAGGCCACCACCATGCCCAGGATGCGCCACCAGCCGAGGCGATCCTTGAAGAAGATGGAGGCCAGGATCGCCGCGAAGGGCACCTGCAGCTGCACGGCGATGGCAGCCGTGCTGGCATCCACACCGGAAATCCCGGTGAAGACCAGCGAGAAGTGCAGGGTGCCCATGGTGAAGGACAGGGCCAACAGCTTCAGCCAGTTGCCCTTGGGTCTCGGCACGAAGGGCACCAGCACGACGGACACGATGATAAAGCGCAGGAAGGTCATGAAGATTGGCGGGAACTGGTCCGTGCCCAGTTTCACGGCCACGAAATTCAGTCCCCAGACCAGCACGATCACAACGAAAAGAAACAGGTCGCGCGGCGGCATTGGCAATGGCATTCAGCTGTCCTTTCCCTCTTTCAGCCGCTCGCGCTTGTCCTCGAGCTCCAGCCAGCGCTCCTCGCAGCGCGCCAGGTTCTCGCGCCGATTCTCCAGCTTGTCTGTGGCCGCCTGAAAGCCCTGGGGGTCGCGGCTATAGAAATCCGGATCGGCCAATTGGGCCTCCAGGTCCGAGATTTCCACCTCAAGCTTGGCAATCCGGTCCGGCAGGCCATCCAGCTCACGCTGTTCCTTGTAACTCAACTTGGGCGCCGTAGCCTTGGGCTTGCCGCCTGTGGCCTGTTCCTGCCCTTCCTGGCGCGCCTTGCGGCCGGGTTTCTCCCGCAACGTTCGGGCATCCGGCAGCCCTCCGGCCTGTCGCACGGCATCGCTGTAGCCGCCGGGATACTCCTGGGCGCCGCCACGCCCGTCCATCAGAATGACGCTGCTGGTCAGGCGATCCAGGAAATCGCGATCGTGACTGACCAGCAGCAGCGTACCCTCATAGTCGTCCAGGACCTCGACCAGCAGGTCCAGGGTATCCATGTCCAGGTCGTTCGTTGGCTCGTCGAGCACCAGCAGGTTCGAGGGTTGCGCAAACAGTCGGGCCAGCTGCAGGCGGTTCTTCTCCCCACCGCTGAGCGAGTGAACCGGCTGCTTTACCTGGCGCTCGTCAAACAGGAAATCCCGCAGATAGGCTACGACATGACGCTGGCGCCCGCCGACCATCACGGAATCACCGCCCAGGGGACATAATGTTTCCCAAAGCGTCGCTTCCGGATCCAGGCTTTCGCGCTGCTGGTCGAAGACCTGGACCTCCAGGTTCGTGCCCAACTTGACTCTGCCCCGGTCGGGTTCCATCCGACCCAGCAACAGGCGGATCAGGGTGGTCTTTCCGGCACCGTTGCGCCCGACGATACCCACCCGGTCGCCGCGCCGGATGCGCGTGGAGAATCCGTTCACCAGCTGCACCTCTTGCCCATCGGGGCGGGTGAAGCTCTTTGTTATGTTTTCGGCCTCGATCACGACCTTGCCGCTGGTGCCGGCTTCCGCAGCGGCCATGGACAGCTGCCCCGGCTGGTTCTGCATCATCTCGGCGCGGCTCTTGCGCAGCTCCTGCAGGCGCCTCAGCCGTCCCTGGTTACGCTTGCGTCGACCCGTCACCCCGCGCTGAAGCCAGTGTTCCTCACGCTCGATGGTCTTGCGCAGACGATAGAGTTCCTGCTCCTCCTCGCGCGCCACTTCGTCGGCCCAGTCGTCGAAGGCGGCAAAGCCCTTGTTCAACTGCCGAATCCGCCCCCGGTCCAGCCACAGCGTGGTGTTGGAGACATTCTCGAGGAAGGTCCGGTCGTGACTGATCACGATGAAGGCCCCGCGGAAGCGCGCGAGCTCTCCCTCCAGCCACTGGATGGTCGGCAGGTCCAGATGGTTGGTGGGCTCGTCCAGCAACATGATGTCGGGTTCCGAGACCAGCATCCGGGCCAGGGCCGCGCGTCGCGTCTCGCCGCCGGAGAGGGATCCGAGGACGGCCTCTCCGTCCAGGTTCAGCAGATCGAGCATGGCATCCACGCGATACCGCCCCACGTCGGCCTCGTCCTGCGGCAGGCCCTCGGCAATGAAATCTCCTACACTCTGCCCGGATGGCAGGTGCGGGTCCTGCGGCAGATAGGCCAGCCTTTGGCCGCCCTGCATCACACGGGAACCGCTATCCGGCTCGACCAGACCTGCCAGCACCTTCAACAGCGTGGACTTGCCGCTGCCGTTGCGGCCCACGAGGCAGGCACGTGCCCCCTGAGAAAGTGTCAGGTCCAGATCCTCGAAGAGCGGCGTCCCGCCGTATCCCAGGCGGGTTTCCTGAAGTGTCAGAACGGGAGGTGCGGCCATTCCTCAGCGCAGGCCCCGCTGCCGGCTGATCTTGTCATAGGCCTCGTTGATGCGCGCCAGCTTGTCGTTGGCGACGTTGATGAACTCCTCGGGCATACCCTGGGCCACCAGCTTGTCCGGGTGGTTGTCGCGCACAAGCTGGCGATAGGCCTTCTTGATTTCCTCGTCGCTCGAGTCGCGCGAGATACCCAGGATGCTGTAGGGGTCAGCGGCATCCGGGCCGTAGTTGCTGGCCTTGATGCGCTGCCAGTCATTGTCCGACAGGCCAAATTCCCGGGCCACACCGTTCAGGAAGTCCAGTTCCTCCGGGGTCACGTCCCCATCGGCCCGGGCAATATGGAACAGGCCGTTCAGCAGTTCTTCGAGAACCTGGGGCTCCCTTGAGAACAGCTTGCCCAGCTGCCGGGCGTAGGGCTCGAAACCGCGGGCATCACGCTTGGCCTGATCGAAGATGCGCCCGACATTCTTCATCTCCTCGGGCGGGATGTGAAAGACTTCCTTGAAGGCAGAGACCTCGTCCTTGGTCACCTTGCCATCGGACTTGGCCATCTTGGCGCCCAGCACGATCACGCCGATGGTGAACGCGATATTCTTGGTACGATCCCCGTCCAGGCCGTCCTGGGCGTCCGTCTCGTGCTCGGGGGGCTCCAGCTGGGTGCTCTGGTTCATGACGTCCACGGCATGCCCGGCCAGGCCACCCAGCAACGCACCGATCGGCCCGCCCAGCGCAAAGCCGGCCGCGCCACCTACGATTTTCCCCCAGATACTCATGTCACCCTGCCGCCTTCCTTGCGCCCTGAACGCCGCTCGCGCCTGCGATAAAACACGAGGCGAGCGGAAGCGACAAGCCTCCGGAACAGCAGCCCTGCCATTCGCCCTGATCTTGCCTCGGCAAGATCCCGGACACCGCCTCCGCTGCCCCTTGCGCCTCCCGAATGCTTACACCTCGGCGGGCAGATCCTCCTCCAGGATCATGATCTGAATGGAATAGGAAACCTCGCCTTCATCCACATCGCGGTGCACCACCCCGATGAATTCCTCACCGATGCGCATTTCGATGGGTTGGCCGTCCTTGCTCGGCGGCAGGATGGTGATGCGGGGATTGTTGAAGGTCTGGCGCAGATAGTTGGTCAAGCGCGCAATTTCCTTGGGTGTCATGTGATCTTTCCTGCTCTCTGGATGCTGCGTAAAAGCCTCACACTCCGCCCCGTCCGCACACGCCGGCAACCAGCAGACCGTGCTGATCCGCATGCCTTCCTGCAGCCGGGACATCCTGTCTTGCAATCGGCCTAACCTGCATACGTGCCCCTTCCAAAACAAGGGTTTGTCGGGAAAAAAGCGGCATTGAAAGGCAGACAGTATCTTCGCGCGGCGAGCATGTCGCAGCATGCCCACCTCCTGTGATATTCAGGAAGACGACATCAACAGGACGGATCGCAACCGGGGGAAGAAGGAAAATGGACGAGATACGCAACGTGGCCCTGCTCGGCACTGGAATCATGGGCTACCCCATGGCCCGGAACCTGGTGAGGGCCGGTTTCCAGGTCACCGTTTGGAATCGCAGCCGCGAGAAGGCCGCCCCCCTGACGGAAGAGGGCGCGCGACTGGCCGAAACGGCCGAGGAGGCGGTAGCCGATGCCCAGGTCGTGATCACCATGCTCGAGAATGGCCCGGTCGTGACCGAAGTACTGCTTGTTCGCAACCTGGCCCGGCATGCCCCTGCAAACACGCTTTTCATCGACATGTCCTCGATCCCTCCCTCCCTTGCCAGGGATCATGCCGCCCAGCTTGAGGAGGCCGGCCAGCGCTACATCGATGCACCGGTCAGCGGTGGCCAGGGCGGAGCCGAAGATGCCACCCTGGCCATCATGGTCGGCGGTGCCCCCGCGGATTTCGAACAGGCGGGACCGCTGTTCTCGGCCATGGGACGCGGACGACACGTGGGGCCCGTGGGCTGTGGGCAGCTGACCAAGCTGGCCAACCAGGCCATCGTGGGCATCACCATCGGCGCGGTGTCCGAAGCCCTGCTGCTGGTCAAGGCCGGCGGCGGCGATCCGGAAGCGGCCCGCGAGGCGATCTCGGGCGGCTTTGCCGACAGCCGCATCCTGCAGGTGCACGGTGAGCGCATGCTGAAACACGACTTTCAGCCAGGCGGCACTGTGGCCATCCAGCTCAAGGATCTGGACAATATCCTGGAAGCTGCCCGGGACGCCGGCCTCAAGCTGCCCTTCACCGAATGCGCGCGCGCAGGTTTTGCCGAACTGGCGGCAAAGCCGGAGACGGCGAAGCTGGATCACTCCGCCCTGTTGCTGTGGCTGGAAGCCATGAACGAGCCACACAGCCTGAAGCCGTAACCGTCGAAAGGCGCATTGCCATGAAACCTGCCGCTCTTCTCGCGCATGTCCTTGTCGTCTTCGGCCTCCTGCTGATGTCGCCCGCGACCGCACAGGATCGCCCGGAGCCAGAGGCCGCCACGGGCGAAAGCCGCAAACAGCTCGTCCAGGCCGAGGACTACATGGTCTCTGCGGCCGATCCGCGTGCGGTGGACGCGGGTGTGGCGATGCTGGAGGCAGGCGGTTCGGCCATGGATGCGATGGTGGCGGTGCAGATGATGCTGGGGCTCGTGGAGCCCCAGTCCTCGGGCCTGGGCGGCGGTGCCTTCCTGGTCCATTACGACAGCCAAAGCGACGAACTCACGACCCTGGAGGGCCGGGAAACCGCACCAGCTGCCGCCGACGGCGCGCTTTTCCTGGACGCTGAGGGAGAGCCCCTGCCCTTCTGGGATGCCGTCGTCGGCGGCCGTTCCGTGGGTACGCCCGGCATACCGGCGCTCATGCAGGCCGCGCATGAACGCTGGGGCCGTTTGCCTTGGGCCGATCTCTTCGAACCGGCCATCGACAAGGCAAGAGAGGGCTTTGCCGTCGGCCCACGTCTGGCGGGCTTGCTGGACGGCGGCACGGCCGAACGGCTGCGCAGCTACCCAACGGCCCGCGACTACTTCTTCCCTGACGGTGAAGCGCTTCAGGAAGGAGATATCCGGAACAATCCGGCCCTGGCCGAAACCCTCGCGCGCCTCGCCCGTCAAGGGGCCGACGCCTTCTATACGGGCCGGCTTGCCGAGGACATCGTGCAGACAGTCCAGGACGTGGATGACAACCCCGGCCTGTTGAGTCGGCAGGATCTTGAAGACTACGCGGTCAAGGAACGCCCACCGGTCTGCCACCCCTATCGTACCTACCGGGTCTGCGGGATGGGTCCACCCTCCTCCGGAGCGCTGACGGTCGGCCAGATCCTGGGCTTGCTGGAGCACTTCAACCTGGCCGGCATGGACCTCGCCACGGCCCGGCCTTGGCACCTCTTTGCCGAGGCCAGCAAGCTCGCCTATGCCGACCGCAACCGCTACATCGCCGACAGCGATTTCGTGGAGGTTCCGGTTCGCGGCCTGCTGGACCCGGCCTACCTGACGGCCCGTGCCCAGCTGATCTCGCAGGACAAGGCCATGGCAGCTCCGGCCCAACCGGGCAATCCGCCCTGGCATGTAGGGCCGCGCCCGGGCCGGGACGGCAGCCGCGAACTGCCCGGCACCAGCCATGTCTCCATCGTGGATGCCGAGGGCAATGTCGCCTCCATGACCACGACCATCGAGTCCGCCTTCGGCTCGCAGCTGATGACCGGCGGCTTCCTGCTGAACAACGAGCTGACGGACTTCTCCTTCACACCCGAGGACGAAGCGGGACGCCCCGTGGCCAATCGCGTCCAGCCCGGCAAGCGCCCGCGCAGCTCCATGGCACCGACCATTGTCTTCGACGGCAACGGCAGACCTGTCCTGGCCGTGGGCTCACCCGGCGGCGTGCGCATCATTCCCTATGTCGCCCAGGCCCTCATGGGATTCGTCGACTGGAACCTGGACGCACAGCAGATCACCGAGATGGCCCACGTCAGCAACATGAACGGCACCACCTGGCTCGAGGCGGACACACCGGCCGAGAACTGGCAGGGGGTCCTGGAAGACCTTGGCCACGACGTGGATGTCAGTGCGCACACCTCCGGCCTGCAGACCATCGCCATCTCGCCGGACAGTCTGTCAGGCGGCGCAGACCCGCGCCGCGACGGTACGGCGGGCGGGGAGTAACGCAGGCAATGCGGCGTCAGAACATCCAGCGCAGGGAGAACTCGCCAGCCAGGGAGCGATAGCCGGAACGCAGGAACTGGCTCGAGAGATGCGCGCCGACGCTCATGCTGTCGCTGGCCTCGTACTCCAGGCTCGCTCTCAGGGACAGCGCGTTGCGAGCGCTCACGCTGTTGCGGCTGTCGAACGCCTCCGAGCCATAGCCGGCAAAGGAGGCACCCTGCTCCACATCAATGTCGAGAAGCTCGCGGTCCCAGGTCGCCTGCAGGCTGCCCTTCAGCAGGCCACCCCCTTCCAGATCGTGTTCCAGGCTGGTCCGCACACCCAGACTGGAACGCAGGGACTCATGGTGCAGCGAAGAGAGGTCCAGGCGCGTGGCGTCTTTGCCATCCTCCTGCACGCTCGGGCGGGACAGGCGCGTGTAATCCAGTGACGCCACCGGCCCCGCGCTCAGTCTTTCGTTCATGCGCCAGAGATAGCCGCCGCCGACCGTCGCACTGCCGGTAAAGCCCATCCAGTCCCCGCGATTGGTGGTGGCATAGTTGCCTACCTGGATGCGCCGCTCCATCCGGCCAGACTCCAGGCCGGCGCGCAGCTGACCATGGAAATAGGGCCCGGCCCGCTCATCCGGTTGATAGTGCGCCTGCAACCCAAGGCTGAAAGCCTTCGTATCCCCTGAGGCCTTGTGCGGTGCTTTTACACTGATGGATTGACCAACGAAGGCGCCATGCACGCCCCATATCCAGTCCGGCTCGGCCAGGTCGCGCCGCTGCGCGCCGAACAGCACGCCATAGCGTGCCGTGCTGTGCCCCACCGTGTTTCCTTCCGCGTCCTGCCAGAGACCACCACCCAGCGGTACGGCAAAGCCCTGGACGGCGCCGTTTTCCAGCGTTGAGGCAGACAAGGAGAGTGGTTGGGCCGCCACCATGTCGCTCAGGCGCTGCTCGCGGTCCAGCGAGGTGGCCACCATGGCGCTGTAAGCCTCGGGCGAGAGCTGCGTAAGGGTTCGCCCCACCTCGCTGCCGTCGCCAGCCGAGAAATCCAGCGCCTGGTAGAGCGGTTGCAGGTCGGACCCGGCCGCGCTGGAGAGCCCGTCGAGAACCTGCCCCACCTCGCGTGCATTCCGGCTCTCGGCATGCTGACTGTAGGCATTCGGCGCCCGGCTCACGCTGATCTGGTAGGTGCCGCTTGCCTCATTGAAGCTCAGGTCCAGTGTCGGTGACCCCACCTCTGCGGACACATCCTGGTTCTGGGTAAAGCTGCCGCTGACAGAGACAAGATCATCCAGTTCAAGGCTCTCACTCCAGCCGGACTCGTACCAATCCGGTTCGGCTGCCAGAACCAGCTGACCGTCCAGTGTGGCATCGCCATTGACCTGGAATTGGTCATGGGCGCCAGCGGAATTGAATTCCAGGCTCAGCGTTCCGTTCGCGTCCTGGACGTAGTCGCCATCGATGGTGATGGTGCCGATCGAATTGCCCGGCACCAGAAGACCCGCGTTTCGAAACGTACCGTCCTCGTGCAGCGTATAGACGCTGTTTCCGCCCAGTGTTGCGCCATTGGCAATCCCGACTTCGTACACCTCGTGTTCGCCATTGAGCGAGCTATAACCACCCTCGAAGGACAGGGCGAGATTGTCCTGTCCCCGGATGTTTCCGTCATGGCGGAAGACGAAACCGGTGTCAGCAGACTCGGTGGCACGGCCCTGGCTGTCGGGACGCAGGCCGAAACTCAGCTCCGTCAGGCGCTGGTTACCATGCTCGTCGAGCTCGTCGTACTCCGAGACGATATCCCCCTGGATGCCGGCTCCGCGCATGACGTTGATGCGCTCCACCAGCGCATTGTCGGAGATGTAGATCGCAGCCGCGCGCCCGGCCACATGACCCGTCAGGTCATAGCTCTCGACAAGCGGCCCTTCCAATTCTTCCAGTAAGGGCAAATCATAGGTATCACCCTCCTCGTCCTTCTCCGTGCGGATCCAGGAGCCCCTGTATTCAAGGTCCATCCCCAGCGCATTGCCTCCGAAGTCGAAACTTATGCCAATTCCGTTCTTGCCAAGAGCCTGCACCTCCCCACGCTGGACGAGTTCATGCCCCTTGCCGTAGGCAAACATGACAGCACGCCCGTTCCAGCCATTGGCATGGACCCGCGTGCCGCCGTCGATCACCAGACTGTTACCTAGGCCATCGATACGCACACCGGCGGCGCCAGCCCCGACGGTCAATAGGTCGGCGGCCTGCTCTACCTTGTTGTTGCTGCCGTAGATGTGCAGGCCCATACCCAGGGTGGCCGTATTGTACTGGTCGGTCAGATAGGCCGTCCCAGTCTCATTTCGCCGGAAATAGGCGTGACGGTTCACGATGTCCCGGTCATCGCCGTAAATCGAGTAGCCGAAGAAGTTCCGCCGATCGATGTCGTAGCCCATATCCTGTAACGCCGCCAGTTCAGCCTCCATGAAGGTCACGTGATTGCGGTACAGCTGATGGCTCATCATGCTGCGCTCGAGCTCGGAATGACTCATGAAATCTTCGTCGATATCACCATCTCGCCCCGCGAGGTGCACGGGCACGCCAGGCATTGTACCGTCCATGACCGCACGGACATGAGGGCCGGTGATGTAGCCCTGGTCGCGTCCACGCAGCGTATCCTCGGTCAGATCGAAAGGAGTGCCGGCATCTTCATCATTCCATTCCTCACCTGTGTAACAGCCGTAAAGATCGCATTTGATGAATTGGCCGGCATGCCCGGGATTGCCGTTGCTGTCGCGCATATTGCGACCCCACAGCGTCTGGGCATCGTCAAAGTACGGAACGGTCCCGCTTTCTGTTCCGTCATCCTCTTCGCCGCTCTCTATTGCAGTCAGGATGCCGAGGGCGTGCCCCAGCTCATGGAAGACCGTACTGTTCAGATCGAAGCCTTCGGCCTTCTGGGGCAAGGGTGACGGACCGTCAGGCTCCGTGTTGAACGTGATCCCGGAGCCCAGGGCCATATACCCGCTAAAATCGGGATCCGCCCCGCCCAGGTCCCTGTTCTGCAGGGCTGCCTGCAACTGGGTCAGAGCCAAGTCGTCCCCATACTCCACGAAATCGCTGCCGCCAAAGGCGTTCGCATCGTCATAGGTCCCGACGTTGATGACGATCGGTAGATGATCCGGTTGCGGCTCGATGATCTCCGCCCATCGCCCGATGGCCGAGAGCACTCCATCCTTCTGCGCGTCGCTCAGGTTCCAGGTCGACTCGTATGAACCCGCGCCGTCCTCCAAGAACACGCCATCGCCTTCGTTGAAGATTCGCACCTCGAAGACTGCGCGACCCTCGGGAGATGAGACGATATGACTTTCGTAGGCTGCGGCGCCCTGTGCGGACAACAGGTGAATGGGCAGCAGCAATGCAAAAACTGCTGCAAGTCCATGCGAGGTTTTCATGCGGTCTTCGGTGCCCCGTTTGTAGCAATGGTGCTCGGTTCCAGATTCGCCGCTGTTTCAGCGTTTCACTGGAGGGGCAGAGAAGAGCAAGGGAGCAGTAAAAGAGCTGTTAAAATTCCAAGGAAATTACAGGAGAATCAGCTCGAAACGGAGCCGCTACGATGACGGGCCGCTCTTCGGCTTGCCGGCCACAGCGAAGTGGTCCGGCTCAACTTCGTTCAGGATGATGCGGACGTTCTCCTTCGGCGCCCCCAGGGTACGATGAATGGCATCCGTCACCTCGCTGTACATCGCCTCGATCTCTTCCTTCTTGCGGCCCTTGATGACGGTCATGTGGAGAACAGGCATGGAATCTTTCCTTCAGTTTTGTGGATCGGCCTTGCGCAGCAGGTGAATGTAGAGGTCCTCCTCCTGCCGCTGCTCGACCAGTTCATGGCCCGTGCTTTCGCAATAGGCGCGGAAATCCTGCAGGGAATCGGGGTCCGTGGACTCCACGCGCAGCAATCCGCCCACGGGGACGTCCTTCATGGCCTTGCGGGCCCGAAGAACCGGCAATGGGCACTTCAGGCCCCGGGTGTCCAGGTCCTGTGCTTCCTCTTCGCGTGTCGCGGTCATCGTACCTCTTCTCCTTTACAGACCGGCCCAGAATAGGCGACTGTCCTGTTCACTCAACCTCGAACAGATATAACAACAGATGGGGCCGTTCCCACATGCTTCGAAACTGCGTACTGCCTGGCATCCTGCTTGCTTTGACCCTGCTCCCCGTACAGGTGCTGGCGGAAACACCCGTCGACCTGAGAGGCTACTGCGCCAATCCCGAGTTCGGCGAGCGCTGCGAGACTGCCAAGGAGGCCGACAATCCGCGCCCCGTCCGTCTGGCCGTGATGTTCGAGGCCAGGGAAACACGGATTCCCGAGGACGCCGCAAACCGTCTGGATGCTTTCGCCGCGCTGGCCCTGCAGACCGGCCAGTGGCTGTCCATTACCGCCCACGCCCCGAATCGAGAGCAGGAGGCCGGCGGCGAGAAGGTCAGCAAGGACCTGGCCCTGGAACGGGCCGAAGCCCTGCGCCAGGCCATGCTGGACCGCGGTGTTCCGGAAAACCATATCAGCCTTGCCATCAACCTTCTGCCCGCCGGTGACACCCGCGCCCAACGCGGCGAGATCTTTCTGCAATAGAGTCCGGTTTATGCATGAACCATGGATGCCACCATATAACACTATTTTAATGTATAAAATTACGCCCTGATAAAAATACCGCTCACAATTTTGTGAATTACTTGTTCTGTGAACTGCTTTCCACTACATTGAACGTGGAATAGATTTGTATTCCAAAATCACATAGTGGAATAGTGAAATGTCCAAGATCCATGTGATCCACGAGAACGACGCCTGGACCGATCCGCTGATCGCCGCACTGGAAGCGCGCAACCTGCCCTATGCCTCCTGGCACATGGCCGAGGAGCGCTTTGCAGGGGATGGGTTCGATCCCGCGCAAGAACCGCCGGAGGGCGTCTTCTACAGCCGCATGAGCGCCTCCGCGCACACGCGCGGGCATCGCTTTGCACCCGAGTTGACTGCCAGCGTCCTGCCCTGGCTGGAAGCTCACGGCCGCCGCGTCATCAACAACAGCCGTGCGCTCGGTCTCGAGATCAGCAAGCTCGCCCAGTACGGCGCGCTCGAGGCAGCCGGAATCCGCACGCCGCGCACGCTGGGTGCTGTGGGCCGCGAGGCCACCTTGCAGGCCGCACGCCGTCTGGGGGAAACCCCCTTCATTCTCAAACCCAACCGCGGCGGCACCGGCGCCGGCGTCCAGTTGGTGAGTTCTGTGGATGAATTGGCGGCTGTCCTGGACGACCCCGCCATCGAAACACCACTGGACGGCACATGGCTGGTCCAGCAGTACATCCGCGCTGCCGAGCCGGCCATCACGCGCTGCGAGTTCATCGGCGGGCAGTTCTTCTATGCCGTGCGCGTGGACACCAGCAAGGGCTTCGATCTCTGCCCGGCCGACGTCTGCGAGATCCCGCCGGAGGATACCAGCAGCCAGGATTTCGGTTTCTGCCCCGCCGGCGAAGAGGAAAGCCCCTCTCCACAGGAGAAGTTCCAGATCATCGAGGGCTTCCACGATCCGATCCTGGCGCGCTATGCCGACTTCATCGCCGCCAACGGCATCGAGGTCTCGGGCATCGAGTTCATCCGCAACGAGGCGGGCGAGATCTACACCTACGACGTCAACACCAACACCAACTACAACGCCCGTGCCGAGGAAAAGGCAGGCCTGTCCGGCATGGACGAGCTGGCGCGTTTCCTCGGCCGCGAACTGGAACAGAGCGAAAGCCGCCGCAAGGCCGCCTGATCCTCTCCTAATACTCTCTGCTGGACCTTCGGGCTCGCCCTCAACCGGGCGGGCCCTTTTTCTATCCGCGACGACACAGTCTGTGTCCAATCCGTGTCACCGACCTGTACGAGCGGATGGGCGCTTGCCTGCGGAAAAGAAAAATACATACTTGTATGTAAAATGAGATAGGCGCCATTGAGGAAATAGGGGAGAGACCATGTCTGACACCACGGACCGCCCGGACCAGGGACGTCGCAGGATACTTGCCAAGCTCGGCCTTGCGGCGGGGGCTGCCTATATGGCCCCCAGCCTGCTCACGCTCAGCTCGGCCCAGGCCTCGCCCGGAAGCCGCTCCCGCTACAGCCGCGGCAGCCGCCACCACTATTACAGCCGTGGCAGCCGGCATGCTTACCACCGCAAGCACGACAGCCGCAGAAGCCGTCGCAGTCGGGGCAGTTATGCCGCGGGCCGCTATTACCGTGAACGCCTGCCGTGGGAGATATGGATCCGGCTCGGCGGCTGACAGTCTCAAGCTGATCGTTTTCATTTTGCTTGGCAGATAGGTAGAGGCGCGTGTCCAGTCAGGTCGTACGTTTTTCCGGGATGCAACGCCCCGTCGTCTTTGCGGATTGCCCTGAAATCCCGCTTGCCCTGCAGGAGATCGCCCCCAGCTGGCACTTTGACATTCAGGAGGACAGCGGGATCTCCCGCTCGCCGGCAATCCTCATGCGCAAATCGGAGGGAGCTTACGGAATCGGTGTTCCCTGGCGTGAGTCGCCCTGGTGGGCCGATACCCTGGTCGGCGCCATCTGCTCCTTCGCCGTGGACCTGATCGAAAGCCACCTGATGGACAATCCCGGCCTGCTCGGACTGCATGGCGCCGCGGCACGCTTTCACGATGGGATGGTCCTGTTCCCGGCGGAACGCCGCATCGGCAAGAGCACGCTGGTGACCAGACTGCTGTTGGACGGTATCCGGGTCTATGGCGACGACCTGATCGCACTGGATGCCCAGGGCCGGGGCATGGCCTATGGTTTCCCGCCCCGCCTGCGCCTGCCCTTCCCCGAGACAGCCGGGCCAGCCCTGCGTGAATTCGTGGGCGGGGCGGGCGGCGCACGCGACGAGGACTACCTCTATCTCTCGCCACAGCTGCCCAACCTGGCTCCGCACGGCGAGACGGCTCCGCTCTCGGCCATTGTTCTGCTGAGCCGCGAGAGGGATGTGGAAACCCGCCTGCGGACCCTGCCGGAAAGTGAAGGCCTGCACCATCTGGCCGCACAGTATCTCGCCCGCGAGACCTCGACCGACGAGGTGCTGGGGCGCTGCCACAAGCTGGCCGAAACCCTGCCGACCTACTGCCTGCATTACAGCTGCCTGGAAGAAGCCAGTGCCTGCCTGCGCGAGCACTTCAGTCGACAGCAGGGTGCGGCCACGCTCAGGGCGGCTTCCGGAGGAGGCTCCTGGCCCGAGATGTCGACGCTGTCCGCGCCGTCGGTCCTGGAAGAGGACCCGCCGCCCTTCCTTCAGGAGACAGTGGACAGCGAACTGCCCGAGCTGGCGGAAGCTTCAGCCTATGTCCAGGTGGACGGTGTCAAGGCCCAGCGTCTCGACGGCGACCTCTTCCTCAGCCACCGCCAGCAAGGATCCATACATCGTCTGAACCCCATCGGCGCCAGCCTCTGGGGCCTGCTGGCCGTTCCCATCCGTCTCGAAGAGGCGCTGGAAACCTTCCGAACCGCTTTTCCGGACGTCGAACCGGAACAGCTGGAACGGGACCTGCAGCGCATCTTCCGGGAGCTGCTCTCCGAGGACCTGATCCGTCCCGTGAACTAGCCCTGCCCTCCGGGTTACTTCTTCCGCGTCCTCGACACCTGCCGAAAGCGGTGCATCATGGTTGGATGACCCAAAAGCCCTCTGGTCTCGGGTCCCGGTTTTCATCAGGAACGTATCCCCATGGTCCGGCAAGGAACATATCTCGGCTTCATTCTGGCGGCGCTCACTGCCCTGGCCGTCCATACCGCCTTGCTCGGTGGCCTTGACGACGCGCGGGCCCAGAGCCAGTCCGTCTATGGCGACACCGATCGCGGACGCACGCTGTTCCAGCAACGCTGCGGCTCGTGCCACGAAGTGGAGGACAGCTGGGGGCGCCCCCAGGACGCGCCGATCAGCGCCGAGGAGATGGCCAGCAACTCGCGCTTGAACGTCAATTACCTCAGCAGCGTGCGTGCCGGCACCGGGCCGGTTCACGCCAGCCTGCCGCCCTTCTTCTTCAGCAGCCAGGAGGAAGAGGACCTGCAGGCCTTCTTCGAGAGCCTGCAGTAGGCCTTTGCCCATCCCGGTTGTCCGAAACGAGCGCCTTACGCTCGACGCGGCGTTGCGTGAGACTGAGTGGGCTGTTCGGGTGGCAACGGTTGTGTCCAGAGTTCGAGCAGTCCTTCGGGGAAGCCGCCCAGGCGTGTCAGCGTTTCGCTGTCGAGGATGGTCAGCGTCTTGTGGTTGAGCTCCAGGACTCCCTCGTGGCGCAGCTCCCGCAGGACCCGGTTGATGTGTATCGCGGTCAAACCCAGGGCGTCGGCCATGATCGGCTGGGTCAGAGGCATGCGCAGGCGTGTGCCGTCGGCAAACTGCGTCGTCCTGCTACTGCGCACCGCCAGCTCCATCAGCAGGTGGACCACCCGCTCCCGGGCCATGCGCCGGCCCAGGGTGGCCAGGCGCTCGAACAACAGGGTGACATCCCGGGCCATCATCCAGCGACAACGCTCGGTTACGGCGGGACAGCGGGCGCAGAGACGATGGAAGCCGTCGCGGGGAATGGCACAGAGCACAGCCTCGCTCAGTGTCTCGAGACCATGGGTGATTCCTGCGGCACCTTCGGGCTCCAGGCCCGCTATATCTCCGGGCAGCAGGAACTGCAGGATCTGCCGGCGGCCGTCCGGCAACAGCTGGTAGGAAAAGAGCCAGCCGCTCAGTACATTATGCAAGGGGACATTCTGGCTTCCCTGGGCGAAGACCGTACGACCCGGAGGATAGAAGCGCGCTGGGTGGCGAACGGATTGCAGGCAAGCGGCCCCACGACTGTCCTGCACGGCCTGGCAGAGGCCAAAAGCGCGCAGGTGACAGGCAGAGCAACCCGACTGCCAGGTGACCACGGTCATGAGAGGTCCTTCCGGATACACAAACAGAGAAGACCAGGCTGCGAGGGCCGCGCTTGTCCTTTTCAGATCGCGCTCCCTGACCTGCTTTTCAATCGCTCTTTGGTAATAGTCGCCGCCAGCCCAAGCGACCTGTGACACTCTGCTCCTCCACAGGAAACACCCTCTCCGCTAGACTTCGGCTGGCTTCATCCCGTTCATCCTGCTTCACCTTCAAGGGAGATCTCGTGTCCCGGACCAAATCAGAGACTCGGACGGGCGCCGCGGACCCCCCGGCCTGGCATGGCATTCAGGCGGAAGAGGTGCTGCGGCGCCTGGACAGCCGACCCGAAGGACTGACTCCCGACGAAGCCGGAGCCCGCCTGGACACCTACGGCCGGAATCGCCTGGAACGCCAAGCATCCCGCAGCCTGTTGCGGCGCTTTCTCTCGCAGTTCAACAACACGCTGATCTACGTGCTCCTGGCAGCTGCCGGCATCACCGCCCTTATGGATCATTGGCTGGACACCCAGGTCATCCTGGCCGTCGTCCTGCTGAACGTCATCATCGGCTTCCTGCAGGAGAACAAGGCCGAGAAGGCGCTGCGTGCAATCAGCGACATGCTGGCGCCACAGGCCGCGGTAGTCCGGGATGGGCAGCGCCGAACCCTGTCCGCCGAGGAACTGGTGCCCGGAGACATCGTCCTGCTGGAGGCCGGCGAGCGCATCCCGGCCGACCTGCGTCTCTTCGACGTCAAGAACCTGCAGGTCCAGGAGGCGGCCTTGACGGGGGAATCCGCACCCGTCCCCAAGGAAGTCACGCCCCAGGCGGAGGACTGCCCGCTCGCCGAACGGGCATCCATGGGCTATGCCAGCACCCTGGTCACTGCCGGCCAGGCCAGCGGCGTGGTGGTCGCCACCGCCGCAGACACCGAAATCGGCCGCATCGGACGCATGCTGGCCGAGGTGCAGACCCTGACCACGCCCCTGCTGCGGCAGATGGCCCGGTTCGCGCACCTGCTGACTTTCCTGATCCTCTCGCTTTCGGCCCTGGTCTTCGCTTTCGGACTGCTGGTCCGCGACTACGAGCTCGCCACCATCTTCATCTCGGTGGTCAGCCTCACAGTGGCTGCCATCCCCGAAGGCCTGCCCACCGTGCTGACGATCACCCTGGCCATCGGCGTCCAGCGCATGGCCCAGCGCAATGCCATCATCCGCCACCTGCCCGCCGTGGAAACCCTGGGCGCCCTGTCGGTCATCTGTTCCGACAAGACCGGTACCCTGACCCGCAACGAGATGACCCTGCGCCAGCTGGATACGGCTGCGGCCAGCCTGCAGGTCACGGGCACCGGCTACACGGCGGAGGGCACTTTTTACCACGGCGAACAGGAACTGCGCCCGGACGAGAACCCGGACCTCCTCACCGCGCTGCGCGCCGGCGTGCTTTGCAGCGATGCCGATCTTCACGAGAAGGCCAGGCATTGGACTGTCGGCGGCGATCCCATGGAAGGGGCGCTGCTGGTGGCCGCCGTCAAGGCCGGCCTCACTCCTCGGCAGGAGCGCGCGACGCACGCGCGCCTAGACTACATTCCCTTCGATCCCGTGAACCGCTACATGGCCACCCTGAACGCTTCCGAGGGCAGCACCGCGCTCATCTGCGTAAAGGGCGCCCCGGAACGCATCCTCGATATGTGTTCGCACCAGCTCGAGTCCGGGCGGACAGAGGACTTCGATCCGGACCACTGGCATGAACGGGCCGGCGAGATGGCCAGGCAGGGCCAGCGTGTGATTGCCCTGGCCATAAGGTCGGTGGAGAGTGGCACGGCAACCCTGAACGAGGCGGATGTCGAAACCGGGCTGACCTTTGTCGCGCTCGCCGGCCTGATCGACCCGCCGCGCGAGGAAGCCCTGACAGCCGTGGCTGAATGTCGTGAAGCCGGCATCGGGGTGAAGATGATCACCGGCGATCACCCCGCCACGGCGCGGGCCATCGCCGAGCAGTTCGGCCTGCCCAACACCCAGAAGGTCGTGACCGGCCGGGACCTGGACCGCCTGCCGGCCGACGAACTTGGGCAGGTTCTGGAGGACAGCGACGTCTTTGCCCGCACCACGCCCGAGAACAAGCTGCGGCTGGTCGAGGCCCTGCAGGCCCAGGGCCGTATCGTTGCCATGACCGGCGACGGTGCCAACGATGCCCCGGCGCTCAAGCGTGCCGACGTGGGCATCGCCATGGGCCAGAAGGGCACCGCCGCCGCGCGGGAGGCCGCGGCCATGGTCCTGGCTGACGACAACTTCGCCTCCATCGCCCATGCCGTGCGCGAGGGCCGCACTGTCTACGATAACCTGAAGAAGGCCATCGCCTTCATGCTACCGGTCAACGGCGGTGAATCGCTGGGCATCGTCATCGCCATCCTGACCGGCGCCACCATGCCGGTCACGCCGCTCCAGATCCTCTGGGTCAACATGGTCAGCTCCATCGGTCTGGCGCTGGCGCTCGCCTTCGAACCGACGGAGCCCGACGTCATGAAACGCCCGCCGCGCCCGGCGGCCGAACCGATCCTGACCGGCTTCCTGGCATGGCGGGTCCTGTTCGTCTCGCTGCTGTTCCTGCTGGGAATCTTCGGGATGTTCGAACTGGCCCTGCAACGCGGCGCCGAGGTCGAGGAAGCCCGCACCCTGGCCATCAACACGCTGGTGGTGATGGAAATCTTTTACCTTTTCAGCATCCGCTACCTGCATCGCACGTCCTTCAGCCTGCGCGGGCTGCTGGGCACGCCGGCCATCCTGCTCTCAATCTCCGGCGTCACGGCACTGCAGTTCCTCTTCACCTATGCACCCTTCATGCAGGTGATCTTCGATACACGTCCCGTTCGCCTGCAGGAGGGCCTTCTGGTGGTCGCCTGTGGGGCCGGCCTGCTGGTGATCCTGGAACTCGAAAAGGCAATACGGCACCGGCTGGGCTGGCACGTTTGACAGCCCAGCCCCTGGCTCTTGCGGAAAAGGCCGCCCAACTCGATGGTCTGGCAGATTACTTGTCTTGCATAGGAACCTGCTCGCCATCGTCAGACGTGCTCACGGAGCGCGCAACCTCGGCGGCTTCCTCGACCGCCGCGGCATAGAGGCCGTCCACGATCCTCTGGCTCAGGTTCATCATGCGGCCGGTCTCGTCCATATAGTCCTCACCGGTCGTCTTCAGCCACCCCTGCTGGAGGCTCATGACCTCTTCCCAATTGGCACAGCCAGGCAGGGAGCGGAGCAGCCTGGTGTTGCTCGTCATGCGCCGCTGCGTGAAGGTGCTGACCTCCTTTTGCCAGGCGGCGAAGTTTTTCAGGCAGATATCCGTGGCACTCAGCATGGCTTCCGCCATCTGGCCATTCATGGCCGGGACCGTATCGGCGGGGACGCCCTCCCGGACCTGTGATGTCGGAACGCTGTCTTTCTTCATGTGCTTGGTCCTCATGTTTCCCGCATTGTCGGGCGGGCGGGTGGATGGACGGCCTGCCCCCGAAATCGGGCCGTGATTTCAATTGTGATACAGGCCGTAATAGCGCCTGAGAGCGGCAATGCGTGCCGGCATGATATCCAGTCTCTCGGCAATCTCGCCATCGCTCAGGCCGGCTTCCATCAGTGCCCGGCTATGCTTCAGTTGCGGGTGAGGGAGCTCTTCGCTCATGCCCGGTCCGATGGAACCGGGAAGCTTGGGATAGGGGGGTAAGGAAAAGGCGGCATCCGTCCGGCTTTTCATCCTAACGTCTCCTTTTTGGTTTTTGGGCTATAGAGAGCCGCGCCGGCAGAAACGAGTCTTCGAAAAACGGGGGTCTCGCGCACCCGATGCTTCAGCGCTTGACCTTTATATAGAAAGGCGCGGCAGATTGCGTATTGACGCAGGTTAATGCCCGCGCACTTTCAGGGTGCTGCGGCAAAAAATATTTCGGGTTTGAAAGACGAGGGCCTTGCGTCCGGACGATGCGCTTCAGGGGCTTCGCTCGTTGGCCGCCGCCAGTGCCGTAACGACTTCCCGGTCGCCAACCTGGTCGAAATTCTCGTACCACAGGCTGACCGCCCCCAGATCCTCCGGCTGGTGCAGGGCAACCAGGCGGTCGGCAATCTGAGCCAGTTCGGAGGCGACATCCGGCGCTGCCACGGGGGCGGCAAAGATCAGCTGTGCCGGTTCACGGCGCCGCACGGCCTGAAGTGCCGCTCTGGCGCTCAGGCCGGTGGCCACCCCGTCGTCGATCAGGATCACTGTCCGTCCCTCTAGGGCGCCCGACCAGGCATGATCGCCATAAAGCGCCTGCCGCTCCGCGATCTCCTGCGCCGCCTTGCGGGCCTCCGCATCGATGTGGCTTTCCGGAACCCCGAGCACCCGGATCAATTCGTCATTGCGCACGACCTGCAGGCTGGCCGCGATATCCTCGATCTCGGCCTCTGCTCCCACGCTCTCGCCGGTATGGACGGCTGCGGCAACGGCCAGTTCCGAGTGTCCCGGCGCACCGATCTTGCGCACCATCAGCAGGCCCAGCGGAGCGCCCAGCGCCTTGGCCACGATGGCCGCGATCGGCACCCCGCCCCGGGGCAGCGCCAGCACCACCGTACTCTCGCCGCCCAAATCCTTCAGTTCGCCGGCCAGCCGTTCGCCGGCATCCTGTCGATCCTTGAACACGAGCCTGTTCCCTGAAACCGGTTGTTTCCCGTCTATCCAGCAGCCTGCAGAGACCGCCTCCGCTCAGATCAGGGATCGGCGGTGGCGCCAGCCGTAGCTGCGCTGCTGGACGTGGGGATTGTTCTCGATCTCCTCATAGCCTTCGACGGCCAATGCCCGGGTCACATTCTCCCCGTCGTCGGACAGCGGAAAGATACCCAGGTCGTAGCAGGTCTTCCTCTCCGTATCGAAGGGCCAATAGGGGCGCGCATAGACCGGAACCTGCTCCTTCCAGACCACGTAGTAGGCCTCCTGGAACTCGCCGTCCCCGGAGACAAATTCCAGTTCGTCCAGGTAATGGCCGGTGAAGTCGAAACCGCTGACTTCGACCACCAGGGTTCCAACCAGACGATACCGCACGCGGAACGGCTCGGCCTCGATGTCGACGATGAGCAGCGAAGGCAGCAGGTCGCTAAGCTCGGCCGGATCGATCTCGGCCCGCCCCGGAGCGAAGCGCTCCCCGCGCAGGGTGTTCCAGTAGTCATGGACACGACGCACCCGCACACTGTGCACCTCGGAGAGAGCCGTCGTAATCCCCATCTCTTTTCCCCTAGTCGGAAGTCCCGCAACTTGGCGGCGATCTTCTCGGGCTGAGGAACCTCCTGTTCCCCGGCACGCATTATAGGTCAGAAGCACGTCCTACGCGAGTCTCCACAAGGGAAATGGCGTAGCGGCGCATGACGGCACTTGCCGGCCGCACCCGGAATACGCTAAAGCCCGAGATCATTGTGCTCGAGGCGGGAGTCTCCAGCGATAGTCTTGAGGGGTACACTCAGGTGCTCTCTCCAATCACCCGGTTCCTGCGCGCCGAATATCCCTTCGTGCTCGCGGCCTGCGTCCTGGCCCTGCTGGTGTCCGGCGGCGGTGCGATTGCAGAGGTGAGCACACTGCTTCCCAGGGCGGCCCTCTTTGCCGGCATATTTGCCGTGGTCCTGATCGCCGCCATCGGCGTGATGCATCATGCGGAGCACCTCGCAGCCCAGTTCGGCGATCCCCTGGGCACCATCGTCCTGACCCTCTCGGCCATCGCCATCGAGATCTCGCTGATCGCGACGATCTCCCTGCAGGGGGAAAGCAACCCGACCCTGGCGCGGGACACCATGTTCGCGATCCTGATGATCACCCTGAACGGCCTGATCGGCCTCTCCCTGCTGACGGGCGCGATCCGGCACAGGATCCAGGGCTTCAATGCGGAAGGCGCCCAGTCCTTCCTGGCCATTCTTGTGCCGCTCGCCGTCATCGCCCTGATCCTGCCTAACTTCACGCTGGCCGCGCCGGGTGGCCGCCTGAGCACGGCCCAGGCGGCCGTCTTCGCCCTCTTCTCGCTGATGCTCTATGCCATCTTCCTTTGGGTCCAGACCCGCCGGCACCAGAGCTATTTCCAGTCGCCGGAGGAACTCCAGGCGCATGAGAAGGAGGGTGTAATGCCCTCGGCGGAAGGGGGCCGCGGCCGGCTCTACCACCTTGTCATGCTTGGCCTGACCTTGCTGCCCATCCCGCTCATCTCGGAAAGCCTGGCGGTGCTCATAGAGGGCAGCTTCGTGGACCTGGGCCTGCCGGAAGCGCTGGCCGGCGTCGTCATCGCCATGCTCGTGCTCTCGCCCGAAGGCATCAGCGGCGTGCGCGCCGCCGTTGCCAACCGCATGCAGCGCTCGATCAACATCCTGTTCGGAACGGCGCTCTCCACCATCGCCCTGACCGTTCCGGCGGTGGTCCTGCTGGGGCTCTTCACCGGCCACGAACTCATCCTGGGACTGGCGGCCGAGGATTCCATCCTGCTGGCCCTGACGCTGGCCCTGTGCATGCTCACCTTCGGCGGGCGCAGCACGGACCTGCTGAAAGGAGCGGTGCACCTGGTGCTGTTCGGCGTTTTCCTGCTGCTGGTGATTGTCCCTTGAGGCGCGCGAGAGATTTTCCAGTCACGGAGCTGTGGTAGGCTGCCCCACCTGTCCTTTGGCAAGGCAGAAACAACAAGATGAACAGTATCGGGAGGGGAGCCCCGTGGAGCAGGAGCCTGAAACCTACGGCAACTTCGACTACATCGTCATCGGCGCCGGCTCGGCCGGCTGCGTCCTGGCCAACCGGCTCTCGGCCGATCCGGACAAGCGCGTGCTGCTGCTCGAGGCCGGCGGGCAGGACGACTGGATCTGGTTCCACATCCCCGTGGGCTATCTTTTCGCCATCGGCAACCCGCGCGCCGACTGGATGTTCCGCACCCAGGAGGATCCCGGCCTCAACGGGCGCAGTCTCGCCTACCCGCGCGGCAAGGTGATCGGCGGCAGCTCGGCCATCAACGCCATGATCTACATGCGCGGCCAGGCGCGCGACTACGACGGCTGGCGCCAGCAGGGCCTGGCCGGCTGGGGCTGGGACGACGTGCTGCCGTACTTCCTGAAGATGGAGGACCACGCCCGGCCGATGAACGCCTACCACCGCTCCGGCGGCGAATGGCATGTGGACTACCCGCGCATGCGCTGGCAGATCCTCGACCGCGTCCAGGACGCCGCCGAGGCGCTCGGCATTCCCAGGATCGAGGATTTCAACAGCGGCGACAACGAGGGCGCCAGCTATTTCCAGGTGAACCAGAAGCGCGGCCGGCGCTGGAGCGCGGCGCGCGGCTTCCTGAAGCCCGTCCTGAACCGCCCCAACCTGCAGCTCGCCACCGAGGCGCAGGTCGCGCGCATCGAGATCGATGCCGAGCGACGAGCCACGGGCGTCACCTTCTCCCGCGGCGGCAAGCGCTGGACCGCCCACGTCGCGGGCGAGGTCCTGCTTTCGGCCGGTTCCGTCTGCTCGCCCCAACTCCTGGAACTGTCCGGCATCGGCAATCCCGAGCATCTGGCCGCCCTAGGAATCGAGACCGTCCAGGCGGCCCCTGGCGTGGGCGAGAACCTGCAGGACCACCTGCAGCTCCGGCCTGTCTTCCAGGTCTCCGGCGTGCGCACCCTGAACGAGGACTACCACCGCCCCTGGAAGCGCGCGCTGATGGGCCTGGACTACCTGCTGCGCCGGCGCGGGCCTTTGACCATGGCGCCTTCGCAGCTGGGCATCTTCACCCGCTCCTCGCCGGAGCAGGAGACGCCGGATCTGGAGTTCCACATCCAGCCGCTGTCGCTGGACAAGTTCGGCGACGACCTGCACCGTTTCCCGGCCTTCACGGCCAGTGTCTGCAACCTGCATCCCACCAGCCGCGGGTCCATCCACGCCGGCTCCGCCGATCCCACGGACAAGCCTGTCATTCGTCCGAACTATCTTTCCACCGAGGAGGATCGACAGGTGGCGGTCAGGGCCCTGCGCCTGGCCCGAGAGCTGGCGGCCGCCCCGCCCCTGTCGGAGTTCCGGCCGCAGGAGATCAAGCCCGGCCCGGAACTGACCTCCGACGCGGACCTGGCCAAGGCCGCCGGCGACATCGGCACCACCATCTTCCACCCGGTGGGCACGGTGAAGATGGGCCCGGACAACGACCCCCAAGCGGTCCTGGACGCGGAGCTGAAGGTTCGCGGCGTGCGCGGCCTGCGCGTCGTCGACGCCTCGGCCATGCCCAGCATCACCTCGGGCAACACCAACTCGCCCACCATGATGATCGCCGAGAAGGCCGCCGAGATGATTCTGGCGGAGGGAAAAGGACGCTCCTGAGACTCCGTGGCGTCTACGACGGATCGGCCAGCTCTTCGGCCTGGGACCCAGGCCTGGCCTCTTCCAATGGGAAATGACAGGAATAGCGGCGCACGCCGCTCGCAACCTTTTCCGCTGCCAGTTCCGGCGTCTGGGCCGCGCAGAGATCTCGGGCATAGGGACAGCGCGGGTGGAACTCGCATCCCGAGGGGCGGTTCATCAGGCTGGGAATCTCGCCGGACAGCACGATCCGCGCGCTGCGACTCTCGGGATCCGGTGTAGGATTGGCCGAAAGCAGTGCTTCCGTATAGGGATGGCGGGGCCTGTCAAATATCCGCTGCGTCGGTCCCGTCTCGACGAAACGCCCCAGATACATGATCGCCATGCGGTCCGAGATGTGCCGTACGACGTTCAGGTTGTGCGTGATGATCAGGATGGTCAGGTTCAGTTCGCGCTGCAAACGCGCCAGTACGTTCAGGATCTCCCCCTGCACCGACACATCCAGGCCGGCAGTCGGCTCGTCGGCAAGGATGAGCCGCGGGTTCAGGGCCAGGGCCCGGGCCACCCCTACCCGGCGTGCCTGGCCACCCGAGAGCTGGTGTGGATAGCGGTCGGCAAACTCCGGGGCCAGTCCGACAAGTTCGAGCAGACGATGGGCTTCCGCATCCACATTCTTCAGCGGTACGTCATGAATCCGGTAGGGTTCCGTGATCAGGTTGCGCACTGTCTGCCGTGGCGAGAGCGACCCCACGGGATCCTGGAACATCATCGACATGCGCCGCCGCACAGGGGCCATCTGCCGGTCATTCCATCCCGTGATCTCCTCACCCTCGAAGCGGATGCTGCCCGAACTCGCCGGATTGAGGCCGATGATGGCACGGGCCAGGGTCGTTTTGCCGGAACCGCTCTCGCCGACCAGCGCATAGGTCTCACCCTCCTGGAGAGAGAACGACACATCGCACACGGCGTCGATGAAGGGGTCGGGATTGCGCTCCATCAGCGCCCTCAGCGGCGAGGTCGTGCGAAAGCGCACCGACAGGTTCTCTATCTCGAGCAATTGTGTCATCCCGCGGTTTCACGCTCCTTGACGTCCAGGCGATGGCAGGCCGCATACTGGCCCTCGTCCAACTGATGATAGCCCGGTGTTTCGCTACGGCAGCGCTCCCAGGCGTAGGGACAGCGATCGGTGAAGATGCAGCCCCCGGGCAACCGGGTCAGGTCCGGCAGCTCACCGGGAACCGTCGGCAGATTCCGGGTCACTTCCCGCAGACGACCGGGGTCGCACTCCAGCAGCTTTTCCGTATAGGGATGCGCAGGACTGGTGAACACGCGCTCCACCGGCCCGGCTTCCACCACCTCACCCGCATACATCACGACCATCTCGCGGCAGAGTTCGGCGATGACGCCAAGGTGATGCGAGATGAACAGGATCGCACAACCGGTTTCCTGCTGAAGCTCCGTCAGCAGGTTCATGATCTGCACTTCCAGCGTGGCGTCCAGGGCGGTGGTCGGCTCGTCGGCGATCAGCAGGTCCGGCTTGGCCAGCATCGCCATGGCGATCGCGATACGCTGGCGCATGCCGCCGGAGAACTGGTGAGGATACTGGTCGAGCCGCTTCTCGGCATCCGGGATGCCGACGCGCTCCAGCATCCCGGCAGCTCGGCGGCGTTTTTCCGCGCGCCCATACCTTTCGCGAAACTGGATGTCGCACATCTGCCGGCCGATCGAGAGTACCGGGTTCAACGAAGTCATCGGATCCTGGAAGATCATGGCAATCCGCTTGCCGCGTATCTCGCGGCGCATCCGCGCCTCGGACAGCCCCAGCAGGTCATCTCCCTCCAGCACTATCCGTCCCGAAGTCACCTCCGCGTTCCCGGAGAGCAGGCCGATGATCGCATTGATCAGGGTGGACTTGCCGCAGCCGGATTCCCCGACCACACCCACGGTGGTGCCCGTCGGTACGGAGAAGTTCACCTGGCGCAGCGCGTGCAGGCGTCCCCGTGGTGTGCGGAAGTCCACTGAAAGGTCGCTGATCGACAGGATCTTCGCGTCGTCGTTCATAGGTCCCTGCGCAGCTTGGGGTCGAAGAGGTCCCGCAAGGTCTCGCCCAGGAAGGTGAAGACCAGCGTCGTCACGATCAGTGGCATGCCGCCCGCGATCACCGGCCAGGGCGCCTGGCGGATATAGGAGAAACCGTCGTTCAGGATATTCCCCCAGCTCGGCGTCGGCGGCTGCACGCCCATGCCCAGGAAGGACAGGCCCGCCTCGATGGTGATGACGATGGGAATGTCCATGGAAGCCAGGATCAGCAGCGGGCCGATCGCGTTGGGCAGCACATGGACACGCAGGATGCGTCCCATCCCGGCTCCCATGGAGCGTTCCGCCAGTATGAATTCGTTGTTCTTGAGCGACAGCGTCTGGGTGCGCGCCACGCGCCCGAAGGTGGGCACCGAGGTTACGGCAACCACGAAGATCACCGTGTAGAGGCTCGCGCCCAGGACGGTCAGGACCGCCAGGCCGAAAATAACAACCGGGAAGGACCTGACCGTGTCGAACAGCAGCAGGATCGCGGCATCCAGCCACTTTGGCCCGAACCCGGCAATCAACCCCAGGGCAAGGCCCAGGGTCAGGGCCGTCGCGATGGAGGCGAAGGCCACCTGAAGCGCGATCTGGCCGCCATAGAGGACGCGCGAGAACATGTCCCTGCCCAGGTGATCCGTTCCCAGCCAGAACTCCCAGGAGGGAGCCTCGAAACGCTCGCCGGCGTAGATCTGCGTCGGATCATAGGGCGCCAGCCAGGGCGCCATCGCACAGGCCGCGATGATAACCAGCGCCACCAGGATGCAGGTCGTGCCCACGGGGTCGTGCAGTACGCGCACCAGGGCACTGGCATTGCCCGAACGCGCCCCCCCTTCTGCTCCCCGCCCCAACAGGCGGCGCAGGGCGGGGCGACGCAGCGTGCTTCCCAGGGTGCGATCCTCGGCCATCTACAGGCTCTCCCGCGATCTCGGGTCGATCAGGGCATTGATCATGTCGGCCACGGTGGTGCACACCACGAACAGCACGGTCGACATGACCACTGACCCCATGACCACGGGGTAGTTGCGCTTGCCCACCGACTCATAGATCAGCGATCCCAGGCCGGGCCTGGAGAAGACGATCTCGGCGAACACCGCCGCGGAGATCAGGTAGCCGATGCCGACGCCCAGCACCGTGATGGTGGGCAGCACCGCAATCGGCAGGGCATAGTTCAAGACCACACGCCATTCGGGCAGGCCGAAGGCCCTGGCCGTGCGGATATGATTCTCTCCCATCACCTCCAGCATCGAAGCCCGCACCATGCGCGCGATATAACCGACCCAGGCCAGACCTACGGCCAGCGCCGGCAGAACCAGATGCTGCAGGCGCGAGAGAAAAGTGGGCTCGCCGATCCCCATGGTGGGGAACAGGCCCAGCCAGAGAGCGAAGACCAGCAGGACATAGATCGAGATCACGAAGGACGGCACCGCGATGACGGCCACCGAGAAGAACCCAAGCACCCGGTCGATCCAGGTATTGCGCTTGATCGCCGAGAAGCAGCCCAGCGGGATACCCACCAGGGCGGCCCAGCCGATGGCCGTGAACACCAGGATCACGGTGTGCGGCAGTTGGTCGAACACGATCTCGCTGACCGGACGACCGCGGACGATGTCCCGGCCGAAATCTCCTTGCAGCATGTTCCCGAAGAAATTCAGGATCTGCACCACGAAGGGCTCGTCCAGCCCCAGCTGCGCACGCAGTTCCGCACGCAGCTCGGGCGTCGCACGCGGGCCCAGGATGACGCTGGCCGGATCCCCGGGCACCGCGTGGATCATCGCATAGAGCAGGGTCACGGCGACGGCGACGATCACCACGCCAAGCCCCGTTCTGCGTACCAGGAACACCCACATTGCGTACGGTCCCTATGACCTGTCCATCACGCGATCCTCAGCTGGTCTCGAACCTGTGATAGAGCGGGATGCCGTCGGGCCGCAGTGCCGGCTCAATGAAATCCCGGTACATGACGGGATTGGTCTCGTGGGTGATGAACCTGTAGGCGCCGGACTCCTCCATGATGTCCTGCATCTCCCGGTACATCCGATCGCGTTCCTCCTCGTCGGATTCCTGCACCGCTTTCTCATGCAGCTCGGCAAAACGGCTGTTGTCGAAGCGCTCCCAGTTCCACACCCCGATCTGCTCGGGAACGAACCACTGGGTGGCATAATAGGGGTCGGGCAGTGAGGAGAAACGGTTCAGCATCAGCTCCAGGTCCTGCCACTGGTCGCCTTCCGCTTCCGAGCCCAGGCTCCACCAGACGCCGGGGTCGTGCAGCTGGACCGAGGCGTCGAAGCCGGCCTGGTTCAGCTGGCTCATGATCACCTGGGCGGCGGTCGAGAACGTGGAGGTATTGCGCACATCGACACGCACGCTCATGCCGCTCTTGCCGGCTTCCTCCAAAAAAGAACGGGCGCGCTCGGGATCGCCTTCCAGCGGCACCAGGGGTTCGGGCCTGTGCCCCACCAGCCCCGGCGCGATGATTCCCGTGGCCGGGTCTGCTACGCCGAAATAGGCAGCTTCCAGGATTTGCGGCACATTGATGGCCCACTGCACTGCCTGGCGCACCTTCTTGTCCTGGAACTTCTCATGGTAGAGGTTGATGCCCAGCCACACGTAGAACAATGAAGGATAGTTCTCCACCACGGTGTCGGCGGGCGGATCCGCCTGGTAGTCCGGCAGCGAGGAGACCGAGGGTTGGGTCATGTCCAAGTCGCCGGCCTCATAAGAGATTTCGGCGGTCTGTTCGTCGCCTATGGGATAGAGCCGGATCTCGTCAAAGGCCTGTTCCTCACCGGTCCAGGCCTCGTTGCGCTCCAGGATCGTCACCTCGTCGGCACGCCATTCCTTGAGCTTGTAGGGACCGGAGAAGGCAGGCGGCGGATCCATGTCGAAGCGATCCCCGCCCGTGGCCTCTTCCACAGCCTTCTTGCAGACGATGTGACCCACACCATAGCAGAGCGCCACCAGCCACAGCGGCTCGAAGGGCTCGGACAGCACGATGACTCCGTTGTAGTCGTCCTCCACATCGACGCTCTCCAGGGGACCAAAGTCGCCGGCCACCGGTGAATCCAGGTCCGGATCGATGACCCGTTCGAAGGAGTATTTCACGTCCTCGGCCGTCAGTTCGCCATAGTCGTTCGACCACATGATCCCCTGACGCAGGCGGAAGCGGATGTGGGTGTCGTCGACCTTCTCGATCTCCTCGGCCGCCTGCAGTTCCCATTCCCAGCTTTCCTGGTTGGGAACGTAGTCGATCAGTTTGTGATACAGGCAATTGATGACGTCGACATTGTAGGAGTTCTCGTAGACGGCCGGATCGAGCCGGTTGATGTCCGAGAACATGCGGGTACGCAGCACGCGGTTGTCCTGGGACAACACCGTTTTCGGAGCGAGAGCGAATCCCGCTCCGGCCGCGGCTGATGTCGCCAGGAAATGACGACGGGACAGGGCCAGCCTGCGAAGTGATGTCGTGGTTGTCATTGAAGCCTCCTATTTCATGGTTCCGGTCACCTCATCGAGGGCCGTTTTCATACCTGCTGTCGGGGAATCTTCCGCGACAGCCGGCGGCGATTGACCTCCTCTCCCCCTTCGAACGCAGCGATATCCGCCTCCAGATGGAATGCGTCGACATCGGCACTCATGCTCGTTCGGGTCGTGATCTCCACGGACCAGCCCTCGCGCCAGAGACGACAGTTCCACTCGGTCTCCGCCCGGGCGGAGAGCGGATCGTCCGGTCGGATGCGGTAGATCTCGCGCGATCGCAGGTGCGTGTTGAGGCCATGGCGGTGAAAGTGCTTGCCGCCATCGTCATCGGCCACCGTCACCAGGCTCTCGCCCGTCGTCAGGTCCTGCTCCGCGCGGCGAGTCGTGGCGGACTGCCCATGGAAGCTGATCTCGGCCTCTCCCTCACTCCGGGCCGGCGCGACGGACACTGTCTCGTCCTCTGGCCGCGGCCGCCGCTCCGGCAGGTCGAGAAACGTTCCGGGCGAATGCAGCGTGATGGTCACCGGCCGCGGGGCGGGCCAGATCATGGGCCAGTAGGAAGTGGAGAGCGCCAGCCGCACCACGCGCCCGGGCTTGAACGACCAGGCCACGTCGTCGAGCTGTAGACGTATGCGGTAGCGCTTGCCTGGCTCCAGCACCTCCGGGCTTTCGTGGCTGTCGCGATGGGTCAGGTTCAGGCAGCCGAAGGTCACGCGCCGGCTTGCCCCGTCTTCACCCACGTCGCACAGCCGCGCGGTTACATGCGCGACCGGCTGGTCGACCGAGATGTCCAGTTCCACGACCGGGGCGCCGAAGATCTCCAGCCGCTCGTCGAGCGGAGCACTGTCGAACACCAGTGAACCGGCATCGTCATGGCGCTGGTCCACCGGCATGTCGCCCCCCAACGCCAGCTTGGGGCAGAAGCGGCCCGCGGCAAGTCCCACGGTCTGCAGCGAAGAGTGGCTGCGCACCCCCTCCTCTTGGGGTTCGCTCTCGCAGAGTCCACCGTCCATCCGGGTAAACAGGCGCCGCATCTGCAGGTTCGCGCTGGGCCAGCCCGGCTCGACGATCCAGCGCCCCGTCACGCCGCGCGCCGGATCGGGACTCTCCGGACTCTCGCTCATCCAGGCAAGATAGCCCGGGTCTTCGGGGGCCAGGGTCTCGGCGTCCCCCTCCAGCCAGTGTCGCCACCACCGCGTCATTTCCTCGATGAAATCGAAGGTCGGCTCCGGTTCGCCGACCTGGGGATACTTGTGTCCCCAGGGACCCACGATGCCGCGACGCGGCGCCTCCTGGCCGGCCAGGAGGCGCGGGATGGCGTTGGAATAGGGGTCGGCCCAGCCGCCCGCGGCCAGGATGGCCGCCTTGATGGCACCCGGGTCCTCGCAGACCGAGCCATGCCGCCAAAAGGCGTCGCGATGCTGGTGCTCCAGCCAGTTGGCGGCAAAGAACGGCAGGTTGTCCATGCGTTCGTGCCACATCTGGCGCCAACGGTCGCCGACCAGGACGGGGTCCGGCGGACGCGTGCAGAAGTGCAGCATGGTTGCGCCCCAGGCCAGGTTGTCGTTCAGCAGGCACCCACCCTTGTAATGGATGTCGTCGGCATAGCGGTCATCGGTGGAACAGACCGTGACGATCGCCTTGAGCGGGGCCGGCCGCAGCGCTGCCACCTGCAGCGCATTGAAGCCGCCCCAGGAGATGCCCATCATGCCGACCCGGCCGTTGCACCACTTTTGCCCGGCGATCCAGTCGATCACCTCGACGGCATCGTCCAGCTCCTGCGGCAGGTATTCGTCGTGCATCAGGCCGTCGGAGTCCCCGTTGCCCCGCATGTCCACGCGCACACAGGCAAAGCCGCCGGTTGCCAGGGCCCGATGCATGGGCTCGTCCCGGATCACGGTGTGATCGCGCTTGCGATAGGGCAGATACTCCAGCAGGGCGGGTACGGGGGCCTGTGCCGCCTCGCCCGGCAGCCATATCCGTGCCGCCAGCCGACAGCCGTCGGCCAACGTTATCCAGCAGTTCTCAATTTCCTCGACCGCAGCCGCCCCGGGCACCGGCACGTCCATCGATCCTACCTCTTTCTGCCTTGCCTTCTCGCACCGTCACCCTGTCCAGCCGCCACACTGGCAGGTCGCTGTCGGCTTGGGAGGCTGTTTCCTCTTCTTCCATGAAACGTTGCATTACGGCGCGGGCCGGCAGCAATTGCGCTAGTATTGGCGCTTTTATGCGAGATGGTGCTCTGCTAGCTTAAGAGAGTTCAAGAAACGAAACAAAGGCCCGCGATGGCTCAGGAGAGGGACCCCCTTGGCGAGAACTTCCGGCGGAACCTGAACTATATCTGCCGCTACTTCGAATCGGTTTCCTACATCTGCCGGCGCCTGGCCATGAACCGGCAGCAGTTCAACAAATACCTGAACGGGCGCAGCTTCCCCTCGCGCAATACGATGCGCAAACTGTGCGACTTCTTCGGGGTGGAGGAAACGGAATTCCTCATGGAGCCCAGCGAGTTCTCGGAGCTGGTACGCATACGTGCCCCGCACGAGCAAAGACGGATCACCGAGCTGCCCCACCTGCAGCATGTCCACCGCCTGATGGAACGATCTCGCGGCAACCTGGACCAGTATGTCGGCTATTATTACCGCTATTTCTTTTCCTATGGCTATCCGGGCCATATCGTGAAATCACTTGTCGCCATCTTCGCCGTGGACGGCTTCTATTACTCCAAGAACATCGGCCATTTTCATATCCCCGACGATACGGGGCAGGAGCGGGTCTGGTTTCGCTACCTGGGCACCGTGTTGCACATCCAGGACCGCATCTATGCCCTGGAGTACGAGGACAGGCTGCAGGACATGGTGGCCGAGACAATCCTCTATCCGGCCTATCGCACCCACCGCAACTTCCTCTCCGGCGTACAGTGCACACTGGCCGGCTCGCGCAGCCGCACGCCCTCGGCCGGCCGCGTGGTCTTCGAATACCTGGGTCGCTACATCGATGCCCTTAACGCTCTGCGCCACTGCGGCCTGTTTTCCGAGAACAGCGAAAGCATTCCCAAGTACATCCTCGAGCGCATCGACAACCGCGCCAAGGGCCAGGATTACGTGCTGAGCGCCTTGGAATAATGCCGGAGAGAGGCCAGGCAGCCTCGTGACGCAGCCATCTCCTGCTGGCCTGAGCACCCGATCTCCATTGATCGTTCCCGGCTATTCCCTTGCCCAGGTGTCCAGGATGGCGCGTGCAGTCATGCCGGGCCGCGCGCCGAGGTCTTCGGCATGCTTGTTCACGGCCGAGACGAGTCCGTCCTCGTAGCTCGAGCGCGCCTCGCCGATGCGGGCGCTTTCGGCTGCCACGGTGAAGGCGGCGATGCCGCGCTGGTCCAGCGCCGGCAATCGGCCCAGCCCGGCCTCCTCCATGCCGATCCCGGCGTCGTTGAAGACGCCGGCGAAGCCGTCGACCTGCAGGGCCTTGGCCGGTTCACCCCCGACCAGCCCGCCATGCGAGCCGGTGACGACGATCTGCCCGGCATCCTCGGGGCGGACGTCGGCGGCGGAATCGATCATCACGATGCGCCGGGCTTTCCCCTCGATCACCTGGCGGGATTCCCCGATGGGCGGCGGCGTGACCTGCCTGAGCGGCGCCGCCGTCAGGGCCTCGGAGGCCTCGCGGCAGCTTTGGCCCGCCGCCGCGCCCAGCCCGGCGGCCACGGTGTTCACCCGGCTGATGCGACCGCGTGCCAGCATGTCGCCCGTGTCCCCGATGCGGCAGGAGGCGGAGGACACCGCCGCCGCGGCGATGCCCAGGTCTTCCAGGTAGGCCAGCCCGCCGACGCCGGCCTCGTCCTTGCCGATCCCGGCATCACAGAGGACGATGGCCCTAACCGCCGCGCGCGCCGCCAGGTAGCCCGGATAGCGGCCGCCATGCGAGCCGCAGATCACCACGGCCCCCTCGGCCTCGGGCGGCAGGCGCGTGGCCGTGTTCGCCGTGATCACGCCAGAGGGCGGATTGTCTCCCGTCATCTCAGCCGCGTGCCACATTTGCGCTGCGCCGGGGACGCCCCGTATGCGCGTGGCAGATACGGGCCAGCTCGGCGATGCCTTCCCGGATCTGCTGCTTGCTGGGCAAGGCGAAGCAGAGGCGCATGTGGCTCCGAGCCTCTTCGGGATCGCAGGCCCAGTCCGGTCCGGGATTGAAGGCCACCCCCTGCTCCAGGGCCGCGGCCGCAAAGCTCCGCACATCGACCTCGTCCGGCAGCTTCACCCAAAGGAAGATGCCGCCTTCGGGCATGAAGATCTCGACGTCCGTGCCGAACTCCTTCTCCAGGGCCTCGACCAGGGTGTCCAGCTTGCCCCGGAGCGCGGGCGTCAAGCGCGCCAGATGGTCATCGAAGGACTGGCTGAAGTACTCGGCCACCACCATCTGCTCCAGGGCGCCGGTCCCGCCGTCCCCCTTGCAGGCCAGGAGCTGGCTCAGCACCGACCAGTCGGCGATGACATAGCCGACGCGCAATGCCGGGGCCAGGGACTTGGAGAAAGAGCCGATGTGGATGACCTGCGCCGGGGCCAGGCTGTAGAGCGCCGGCGGCGCATCCCCGGCGGCCCAGCGCACGTCGGCATAGCACTCATCCTCGAAGATCGGCACGGCGAACTCCCTGGACAGGGCGATGAGCTCTCGGCGACGCTCGAGGCTCAGAATGCTGCCGGTGGGATTCTGGACCGTGGGAATCGTATAGATGTACTTCGGCCGGACCCCCTGCTGCCGCAGGTCTTCCAGGATCCCGCGCAGCGCCGCCATGTCCAGGCCGCCGCCGTCCAGCGGCGCGCCGACGACATGCGCCCCGCGGGCCCGGGCTTTCGCGATCGCGCCGCCGTAGGTGAGGCTCTCGAGGATCACGGTATCTCCCGGCGCCAGCAGCAGCTGGTTCACCAGGTCCATGCCCTGCAGCGACCCCGAGGTGATGGCCACGTCATCCCGCGTGGCCGCGATCCCGCGAGTCCGCGCGACCTTGTCGGCCACGAAGTCGCGCAAACCCTCGTGTCCCTGGGGGCCATGCCCCAGGTTGTACTTGCCGAGCAAGGCGCCATCCCGGGCGATGACGCGGGAGGCGATCTGCGCCAGCGTTTCGGCAGGCACCTCGGAAGGATCGTTGTGGCCATAGACGAAATTGTACTTCGGCAATCCGGTAAACCGTGGAATGGGGACCGGCAATCCGTCCCGAAAGGCATCCGTGAAGGCAAAGGGGCTGTTCTGGCTCATGGGCGCTAATGTCTCCTGCGCAAGGTCAGGTCGAGCGGCACTGCAAGCCGCCGTCGACGGGCAATTCAACGCCGGTAATGTACTGTGCCTCGTCCGAGGCCAGGAAAACCGAGGCCCAGGCCACGTCCCAGGCGGTTCCCTGGCGCTGCATGGGGGGAATGGCATCCCGCTTCGCCCGCATCTCGTCGACACTGTCGTAGTAGCCGCTGATATGCTGGTAGATGTGCGGGGTATCCAGGACGCCGGGCATGATGACGTTGGCCCGGATTCCCCTGGATGCGTATTCGACGGCGAGGGTCTTGGTGAAGTGGTTCACCGCCGCCTTGGAGGCGTAATAGGAGGCATAGGGATAGCCGGTGTAGCGGATGGCAGCCAGAGAGGAGATGTTGACGATGGCCCCCGCACCCTGCTGCTCCATGATGGGAAGCACGGCCTTGCAGGTCAGGAACACCCCCTTGGCGTTGATGGCCATGACGCGGTCCCAGCTTTCCTCCGACGCCTCGGCGGCTCCGCCGGCCTCGTTGATCCCGACATTGTTGTGCAGGATATCGATGCGCCCGAAGTCCTCCATTGCCCCCTGCACGGCGGCATGCACCTCTCCGCTCTCGACGATATTGGCCGCCCGGGCAGTGGCCGTACCGCCTTCGTCCTGGATGATCCTGCTTGTCTCCTCGGCCGCGCCGCCGTTGAGGTCGACACAGACGACCCTGGCCCCTTCGCGGGCATAGGCGACGGCTGCGGCCTTGCCGTTGCCCCAGCCCTCCCCCACCGAGCCGGCGCCGAAGACAATGGCGACCTTGTTCCTGAGACGATTGGGCATGCGGCACTCTCCTGATTAGTCGAACAAGACGCCGGGCAGCCAGAGCGTCAGGCCCGGAATGAAGATCAGCGCCAGAAGTGTCGCCACGCCCAGCAGCAGGAAGGGCAGGATGTCCTTCAGGCTGTGTTCCAGCGGCAGGTCGGCAATCTTGCAGGCCACGGCCAGGCACAGGCCGATCGGCGGCGTGATGAGGCCCAGGCAAAGCGTCACGATGACGAGGACTCCCATGTGGATGGGATCGACCCCCAGGGCCACGCCGGCCGGATGCAGGACCGGCACCAGCATCACCATGGCCGCATTGGCTTCCATGAACGTGCCCACGAACAGCAGGAATCCGGCGATCAGCAGCAGGAACAGGACCGGGCTCTGGGTCAGGCCCGTCATGAGCTCGACCGCTGCCTGCGGGGCGTTGGCATAGGCCAGTTGCCAGGCAAACAGCTGGGCGGCCCCGACAATGATCATGATGACGGCGGTCGTGTGGACGGTTTCCCGCAGCGCATCGATGCAGCCGCGCAGGTCGAGCTCGCGATAGCCGAGACTGCCGACGAGTAAGGCGTAGGCGACGGCGACGGCCGAACATTCCGTGACGGTGAACACACCGCCGACGATCCCCACCAGGATCAGGACCGGCAGGGCGAGGGCCCCGCTGGCCCGCAGGAACGTTCGCCAGAGTTCATGCCAGGACACCGGATCGTGGACCGGATAGGCCCGGCGCCGGGAAATGAAATAGGCCCCGAACAGGATACCGCCCCCGAGCAGGAGGCCGGGGATCAGCCCGGCCACGAACAGGCGCACGATGGATTCCCCCGCCACCACGCCATAGACGATGGCGGCGATGGACGGCGGTATGATCGGCGCAACGACGGAAGAGGCCGCCGTGGTCGCGACCGAGAAGGAGCGGCTGTAGCCCTCTTTCACCATGGCCGGAATGAAAATCCGGCCCAGCATGGAGGTGTCCGCCACCGCCGATCCCGAGATGCCCGAGAAGAAGGTGGAAGCCACCACATTGCTCATGGCCAGGCCGCCGGAAAAGCGTCCGACCAGGGCATTGGCGAAGTCGATCAGGCGCCGGGTCATGCCGCCCCGCGTCATGAGCGACCCGGTCAGCAGGAAGAAGGGAATGGCCAGCAGCGTGAAGCTGTCCATGCCCGCGAACAGGCGCTGGGCCATGATCACGGGATTGGTGCCGCCATCGATCCAGAGAGTAGCCATGGAGGCGGCAATGATGGAGAAGCCCAATGGCACGCCGATCAGGATCAGCCCGATGATCAGCACGGCCAGAAGCAGGAGGCTCATTGCTCTTCTCCCGCCAGCTGGGACAGCCGCTGGAGCACCAGCAGCAGGGCTATGAACGCGCCGCCGACAGGGATGGCCAGGTGCGGCCAGTACATGGAGATCTCGAGGGCGGCGGAGTCACGCCGCCCACCGATCTCGGCAAAGGCATAGCCATACCAGACCAGGGACCCGGCCATCACCAGGATGACCGTGTCCCTCAGCCAGCCGAGGAGGTCCCGGTAGGGGGACGGGAGGGCACTCGCCAGGACGTTGACCGCGATATGCTCGTGTTTGCGCAGCACCCGGGCACTGGCCAGCATGGTGATCCAGGCCATGAGGAAGCGTGCCGTTTCCTCGGTCCAGCCAGGTGCAGAGTTCAGGACATAGCGCCCGAAGACCTGGTAGCAGATGCTGACCACCATAACGGCCATTGCGATCAGCAGAATCCCTTCGAGAACCCTCTCGATGAATCCTGCGAGCCTCGACAGCATGGAGAGGCCCTCCCCGTCCCCTTGGACCCGGACGCGACTTATTCGTTATCCCCGACTTCGGCGAAGCGTTCGATCCATTCGCTCAGTTCGGGGAATTCTTCGCGCATCGGCGTGACGGCCTCGCGGAAGGGTTCGAGATCGACCGAGATGAACTCCACGCCTTCCGCTTCCAGCTGCTCGCGATAGTTTTCTTCCTGCGCCACCATCTCGTCGGTCGCCCAGAGCATGGCCTCGCGGCCTTCCTCGACCAGGATATCCTGCAGCTCTTCGGGATAGGACTCGAAGGTCGCCGAATCGAAGATGAAGGTCATCGCACCGATCACGTGGTTGGTGTTGATGACGTGCGATTGGACCTCGTAGAACTTGGCCGAATAGATGTATTCCAGCGGGTTTTCCTGGCCGTCGACCACACCCTGCTGCAGCGAGGTGAAGATCTCGTCCGTGGGCATGGGAACGGGATCGGCCCCCAGGTGCTCCCAGGTCTGCCGGTACATCTTCAACGGCGGCACGCGCAGCTTCAGGCCTTCCAGGTCCTCGATCGATTCGACGGGCTGGTTGGCGGAGAGCTTACGCGCTCCGCGATAGCCGGCTCCGATGATCCTGAAGCCCGTGGCCTCTTCCACGGCATCGAAGAACTCATCCCCGACATCGCCGTAATAGATCGACCGGAAATGATCCAGGTTGCGCACGAGATAGGGGAAGGCCTCGACACCCGGCAGCGGATCGTAGCGATCCAGGGTGCCGACCGATTCCAGCACCATGTCGTTGGTGCCGATCTGCAAGGCCTCGATGGCCTCGTCCCAGCTGCCGGTGCTGCCGCCGCCGGCGATGGAGACCGTGACCTTGCCGTCCGTGCGTTCCTCGATGGCATCGGCATAGCGCTTGGCCGTCCGGGTCCAGATGTTGCCCTCGGGATAGCCGTGGGCGAACTGCAGTTCCGTTTCCGAAATTTCCGCATTCGCGGCAACGGGGGCACTCATCCCGATCAGGGCGGCGAGCGCCAGTATGCTTCCAACTTGCTTCATGGTCCTGTTTCCTCCCAGGGAAATGGTTGATCGTTGTTGTTGTTATTGTCAGGCGACACGGTCCCCCTTGCGTACGGTGGCCGCGCGGTTGTCCACGCCCGGCAGCATCTTGGCCGGGTCGCGGGTAACGACGACATCGAGCACGCTCGGCCCCTCGCGGAACGAGAGCGCACTGTCCAGGGCGCCCGAGATCTCGTCGGGGGCCTCGACACGAATGCCGCGGCAGCCCAGGGACTGGGCCACGTCGGCGTAGTTCACCTCGACCAGGTCGCTGGACTGATAGCTGCCGGCGCCGTACATCAGGTGCTGCAGCGCCTTGACGTAGCCGGAGGCCGCGTTGTTCACCACGATGACGGTGAGCGGCAGGCCCAGGCGGCGCGCCGTTTCCAGCTCGCCCATGGTCATGTTGAAGCCGCCGTCGCCGGTCAGGCCCACGACCGGCCGGCCCGGCGCACCCAGGGCCGCGCCCATGGCGCCCGGCAGGCCGTAACCGATGGAGGCGAAGCCGCGGTCCGGCACGAAGCCGCGCCCGGCCTGCTTGGTGTCGTAGAGCAGGCCGCCCCAGTGCGCGGCGAACCCGCCGTCGGCCACCAGGATCCCCTCGGCGGGCAGGCGCTGGTTCAGCTCGTGCATCAGCCGCGCCATGTTGATCGGCACCTCGGTCGAGGTCAGGCGCTCGTCCACCGAGGCGCGCCAGGTCTGCATGCGCTTGGCCACCTCGTCGGCATAGCCCTGCTGGCGGCTGCGGATCTCGCTCCCCCGCGCCTCCAGGCTCAGGCGCAGGTCGCGCACGCCCTCGCGCACGTCACCCCAGAGGCGCAGGTCGGCGGGAAAGGTGCGGTCGAACTCCTCGGCCAGGATGTCCAGGTGGATCAAGGTCTTGCCTGCCGGCGGCACGCTGTAGCGCTTGGTCGCGATCTCGCCCAGCTTGCAGCCGGCCACCAGGATGCAGTCGGATTCCTCGATCAGCGTGTTGGCGATGCGGTCATAACGTCCGAACAGCCCCGCGTTCAGCGGGCTGGTACAGGCGATCGCGCCCTTGCCCGTCATGGTGTGGGCGACCGGCAGGTTGAGCGCCTCGGCCAGTCGCTGCACCTCGTCGGCTGCCTGGCTGATGTGCACGCCGCCGCCGCACAGCATGATCGGCTTCTGCGCCTCGGCCAGCAGGTCGCGGGCGCGCTCCAGATCCTCCCGCGCCGGGCGGCAGCGGACGGCGGGCGCGGCGGCATGCACCGGGTCCGCCTCCAGATCGGCCATGTCGAAGACCAGTTCGGCGTGGCAGATGTCCTCCGGCACGTCGACGATCACCGGCCCGGGCCGGCCCGAGGTCGCCACCGCGAAGGCGCGGCGCACCAGCTCGGGAATGCGCTCGGCCACCTCGATGCGGATCAGGTCCTTGCAGGCCGGGCGCAGGATCTCGGTCTGCCGCGATTCCTGGGTCATGTTCTTCCAGGAATGCCCGCGATGGGTGTCGCCGACGAAGACCACCAGCGGCGAGCCGGCGTTCAGCGCCTCCACCAGGCCGGTCACCAGGTTGGTCGCCCCCGGGCCCAGGGTGGCGTCGCAGACGCCCACGCGCCCGGTCACCTTGGCATAGGCATCGGCGATGAAGACGGCGCAGCGCTCGTCGTTGATCAGGTTGTGGTTCAGGCCGATGCGGCGCGCCGCGTCATAGAAGGGCAGCAGCTGGAACCCGCCCATGCCGAACATCGGCCCGATCTCCAGGGCCTTCAGGACACGGGCGATGGCCTCGCCGCCGGTCATCTCGCTGTTGGATGTCATCTTCGACAGGGTTCCCTTGTGTTTCTCAGGCGGTCTCGACGGCCGTCATGTCCCGCGCCGCCTGCGCGATGTCATCGGCCGTCACCCGGACCTGGTTTTCCAGGTTGGGGGCGTAACTGATGGGGATGCGCGGGGCCGCCAGCCGCCGCGGCGGTGCCTTCAGCGCGCCGTGCAGCTGCTCGGCCACGCTGGCCGCCACCTCGGCGCCGAAGCCCGCAACCTGCACCGCCTCGTGCACCACCAGCAGGCGCCCCGTGCGCTCGACACTGGAAAGCACGCCGTCGCGGTCCCAGGGCCAGAGCGTGCGCAGATCCAGGACCTCCGCCTCGATGCCCTCGCCGGCCAGGGTCTCGGCCGCCTCATGCGCGCTGTGCACAGCGGCCGACCAGCTGACGATGGTCAGGTCGCGGCCCTCGCGCAGACGGCGCGCCTTGCCGAACTCCGCCGGGCCGGCGTCCGCCTCCACCTCGCCTTCCAGTGGCCAGAGGTTCTTGTGCTCCAGGTAGACCACCGGATCGTCGCAGCGGATCGCCGCCTTCAGCAGAGCGTGGTTGTCCGCCGGCGTCGCCGGCACGGCCACCACCAGCCCCGGGATATGCGCGTACCAGGCCTCCAGCGACTGAGAATGCTGGGCGGCGGAGGAGCGCCAGATGCCCATGGGCTCGCGCACCACGATGGGCACCCGGGTCTGGCCGCCGAACATGTAACGTGCCTTGGCCGCCTGGTTGACCAGCTCGTCGATGGCGCAGAGCGCGAAATCGGAAAAGCGCATCTCCACCACGGGCCGCGTGCCCATCATGGCCGCACCTACGGCCGCACCCAGGATGCAGGATTCCGAGATCGGCGCATCGGAAATCCGCTCGGCCCCGAACTCCTCGGCCAGGCCCTTGTACTGCCCGAAGACGCCGCCGCGCCCCAGGTCCTCGCCCAGCGCCCAGACCATCGGGTCGCGGCGCATTTCCTCGGCCAGCGCCAGCCGTGCCGCATCGATATAGCTCGTCCGGGCCATGTCAGAAGGCTCCCTGCCGGGGATCGCCGACATCCTGGACGTCGGCATGGGCCAGCGCATCGTCCGGCCAGTCGCTGTTCTTCGCCTGCTCGTAGACGCCGTCCATCTCGCTCTTGGCCTGGGCGGCAATGTCCTCCAGCGTCGCGGCACCCACGCCGGCGGCCTCCAGCAGCTGGCGGCAGCGGGCGATGGGATCCAGCTGCCAGCGTTCCTCGACCTCCTCGCTGGGGCGATAGGCCGCCGGATCGGTCGCGGTATGGCCGGTCAGGCGATAGGTCGAGGCCACCAGCATGCGGGGCTTGCCGCCCCGCGCCTCGGCGATCAGCCGGGCGGAGACCTGGTCCAGCTCGACGATGTCGTTGCCGTCCAGCTGCTCGGCCGGAATGCCGATGGCCTCGGCGCGCGCCGCCGGTCCGGCGCCGGCGCTCATGGCCGCGGTGCGGGTGGTGGCGGCAAAGCCGTTGTCCTCACAGACGAAGAGGATGGGCAGCTCGAAGACGCCGGCCCAGTTCAGGCCCTCCAGGAAGGGGCCGCGGTTGATCGCCCCGTCCCCGAAGAAGCAGACGACGACCTTGCTCTCGCCCTTCAGCTTGATGGCGTGCGCCGCTCCAGCGGCGATGTTGATGTTCGCCGCCACGACGCCGTTGGCGCCCAGCATGCCGACGCCGAAGTCGGCGATGTGCATGGAGCCGCCTTTGCCCTGGCAGTTGCCCCCGGCGCGCCCGAACAGCTCGCGCATCATGGCCAGGGGATCGGCCCCCTTGGCCATGGTGTGGCCGTGGCCGCGATGGGTGGACAGGATGATATCATCGGACGCCAGGTTGCCGCAGATGCCCGCGGCGATGGCTTCCTGGCCGATCGAGGGGTGTATCGCCCCCAGCACCAGCTTTTCGTCCAGCGAGCGGATCGCCGCCTCCTCGAAGGCGCGAATCCGGCACATCTGGCGGAAGAATCCCTCGTAACGCTCGGTATCGAGCCTGTTGGCGGGATAGGACAAGACGCCAACCTCCCTGTTGCATCTTCCAAGGACCGCCTTCTTCTGTGGGCGGTTTTGGCTTCCGTTATGCGGAATTTGAAAGACCGTAAAACGGAACAAACAGCTGCGTCAACCGCCTTGCTGGCGAAAAGGCACCGGGCCCCGACGTCCGTCAGGAAAGCAGTGCCATCTCCGGTGGCGAGGAGGGGGCGGCTCGGCCGATCTGCTGCGACAGGGCCGCGGACTCCTCTTTCAGCAGGGCCTGCAGCTCGTCCACCCGTTCCGCGCTCATGCGCTCGCGGATGGCGGCGATGGACAGTGCGGCCACCACGTCGCCCTCGCCATCGTGCACGGGCACGCCCAGCGCGTTCATGGCATTGACGATGCGCCCGTCGTTGAAGGTATGGCCCTGCTGTCGCGCCCGGACGATCATGCCCCACAGACTCTCGTCGTCGAAGGCACCATAGGGCCGCCGCGCCGCGGCGTTCGCCGCCAGCAGGCGCTCCACCTGGCTGTCCTCCAGGAAGGCCAGCAGGGCCAGGCTGCCCGCCCCCACGCCCAGCGGCCGTCGGTCGCCGACGTTGAGCGTCAGTGTCTTGATGGGATAGCTGCCGGTGGCGCGGTCGATGCACAGCGCCTCGTCGCCCGCGCGCACGGACAGGAAGACGGTGTCGCCCGTGCGCTCGGCCAGGCGCTGCAGGGCCGGCCGGGCCAGCTCGATCACGTCGAAGCGGCGCGCCGCCATGCCCAGCGAGAACAGGCCGAAGCCCAGGCGATAGAGCCGGCTCGACGGCCCGCGCTCGACGAAGCCCACGGCCACCAGGGCGGACAGCAGGCGGTGCGTGGTGGTCTTGCCCAGGCCCGTACGCTCCGCGATATCGGACAGGCGGCAGCCGTCGCTGCCCCCCTGCTCCAGGGCGCGCAGCACCAGTGCCACGCGATCCACCGTCTTGACCGTCGATTGCTCGCCCGTATCCGCCATGCCCCCATCACTTCAGTGTGTTCCGCAATACGGAACGAACTGTACCTTTTTACAGGATTGCATGCAATTTATGCGTTGAGACACCTCGAGCCCCATCGCTTGGATGCGAGCCCCATTGGATGAAAAAGTTTTCTACAAGCTCCACTCAATACTGGAATTAAAAGGATACCTATCGAAAGGACAGGTATAAGCCCTCTCAAAATGGGGGCAAAAATTTGCGGGATATTAATATAATTTTAATTATTTATAAATCACCTTAGGACTTCCATCAAAAGCAACTCAGTAAAATAATGAAAAGATATTATTATAGTAATTTTATTCACAATTTTTTTGAAGAGTCAGAAGAAAGTATACTTGGTAAATTAACACAGAATCACCATTTTTCACTTGATATACAACAAAAATATTCATGGCTATTTCAGATAAAAAATATTAAGGATCAACTTAATATTTTTCCATACGGTAAGATTTTTCTGGAATTTTCAATACCAAGAATGGGAAAGCGCGTAGATGCGATATTTCTATACGCTGGCATCATATTTGTCATTGAATACAAAGTTGGCGCCGATACGTACGACCGCCATGCCATAGATCAAGCGCTTGATTATGCGCTCGATCTCAAAAATTTTCATGAGTACAGCCACGATAGGCCAATAGTGCCGGTGGTTATAGCAACCGCTGCACCAAAAAGGGATATGCGGCTGAATTGGTATAGTGACCAGGTGGCCATTCCTCTGCTTTCAAACGGAGAGGATTTAAAATCAGTTATCCGGCACGCGGCAGAGAACCTAAACCAAGCTTCCATAAGGACTTATGGTTTTGCTGAAGATAAAGACGACTCTCTAGATGAATGGTCAGAGGGAAACTATAAACCTACCCCAACGATTGTTGAGGCCGCGCAAGCTCTCTACCAAGGCCATAATGTTGAAGAGATATCTCGTTCTGATTCGGGCGCAATAAATCTTGGACAGACCACCCGGAAGCTAAACGAGATTATTCATAAATCTCGCCTCAACAACCAAAAGGCGATCTGCTTTGTGACCGGAGTACCGGGTGCTGGGAAAACACTGGCTGGACTGAATATTTCAACGCAAAAAGAAGAAGGTCATGAGGAACATGCTGTCTTCCTCTCCGGGAATGGTCCACTGGTGACTGTTTTAAGAGAGGCGTTAGCACGGGATGAAGTTGATCGTAGCAAGACGAGCATTGAACCGATTGATAAAAAAACTGCGCTTAAGAAAGTCAGCACATTTATTCAAAACATCCATCACTTTCGTGACGAGGGGCTTCGTTCTCAGGCGCCACCCGTTGAGCACGTGGTAGTCTTTGACGAGGCACAAAGAGCCTGGAATAAGCCACACGCTGAGAGATTTATGAAGCAAAAACGAGGAGAAGCCTCGTTTAATATGTCAGAACCTGAGTTCTTGATTAATCTTATGGACCGCCGTGATGACTGGGCCACAATTATATGCCTAATAGGGGGTGGACAAGAAATTAATACAGGAGAAGCCGGTTTAATTGAATGGTTTGAGGCCTTGCAAAAACATTTTCCACATTGGTGTATTTATCATTCCGGACAATTGACTCACCCAGACTATAGCTGGGGCCATAATCTTTCGGCTAAACTTTTGGGCCTAAACTCTACAGCAGTCGAAGCATTACACCTCGCCATCTCTGTAAGGTCTTATCGAGCGGAAAAGCTCTCAGAATTTGTTGGCGCCATAATTGAAGGGGACGCGACCAAAGCACGATCATTGGGCCAAGAGTTGCCTCAGTATCCAATGGCAGTAACTCGAAATCTAAATAAGGCGCGTCAGTGGTTACGCAATCATGCACGTGGCACCGAACGTCTTGGGCTTGTTGCCTCATCAGGTGCCATTCGCCTGAAACCAGACGGCCTTCACGTCAAAGCAAAAATTGACCCTGCAAATTGGTTTTTAAATGGAAAAGAAGATATTCGGTCCTCGTACTACCTAGAGGACGTTGCTACCGAATTTGATATTCAGGGTTTAGAACTAGACTGGGCAGGCGTTTGCTGGGACGCAGACTTCAGACGTGTTAATGATGCTTGGAATTATTATGATTTTCGCGGCACTAAGTGGCAAAACATCAAAGATGATTTTCGTCGAACCTATCTTGCCAATGCATATCGTGTCCTTTTGACACGGGCACGTCAGGGTATGGTAATTTATATTCCAGAAGGTGACTTTGAAGACTATACTCGACTGCCTGAGTATTATGAAGAAACTTTTACTTTTTTACGTTCTTGTGGAATTAAAATTTTATAAGAACTTTCAGGAGTGCATTTGATCCCGCATCAGAATTACACGCCCGTCCTACTGCAGAGCTATATCCTGTCATGACTCTTGCTTGCTATCGTTCCGTGGAAAGAACAATCGCTGCTAGGGCACTGAAGAAAATGGCGCGCCGGAGAGGATGAAATTGGGAACGCGTATATAGCTGTTTCCGTCCTTTAATTTCTGCGCAGGGGAGCCCGTTTGAAGCGCTCCGCAGGGGATTTAGCCAAATCTCGCTACCGCTAATAATCCGGACATCTCGTAGCGTATCAGCGCGCTTTTCCGCCGCAGACTGTGTACGCTTCGAGAAGAGGTCCTTCGGCGCCCTTCACCAGATGCTGGCGGGGCTCGATTAGACAGGACGCAAAGGCAGCATGGTCGAAGATCGAGGACGTGCTTTTCCGCCTTCGAGAAGGGCGGAACGATCAAACGCCCGTGCGAGCTCGTTGTGGCCCGGCGCGAAATAACGAGAGGGACCGATCATGGAAGCCAAAATCGCCATTTCACAGAAGCCGCCAGTCTTGCTTGATCTTGACGCGACGCTCGAGCGCGCCATTGAAACGATCGCCGAAGCGGCCGGCGAAGGCGCGAAGCTGATCGTTTTCCCGGAAGCCTATCTGCCCGGCTATCCGACCTGGATCTGGCGGCTGCGGCCAGGCGGCGACATGGCGCTCGGCAACAGGCTCCATACCGAGCTTCGCCGCAACGCTGTCGATATCAACGGCGGCGGGCTCGACCGGCTGTGCAAGGCTGCCGCGGAGCACGGCATGGTCGTGGTGATGGGCATGCACGAGATTGACTCCGCCTTCAGCGGCTCGACCCTGTTCAACAGCGTTGTCGTGATCGGCGACGATGGCGCGATCCTCAATCGTCACCGCAAGCTGATGCCGACCAATCCGGAGCGCATGGTCTGGGGCTTCGGCGATGCAAGTGGCCTGCGTGTGGTGGATACGCCCGTTGGCCGCATCGGCTGCCTGATCTGCTGGGAGAGCTACATGCCGCTTGCCCGCTTCGCCCTCTATGCCCAAAACATCAACATCTATGTCGCCCCGACCTGGGACAATGGCGAGACGTGGCTTGCGACGATGAACCACATCGCGCGCGAGGGCGGCTGCTGGGTGCTGAGCTCTGCGACCGCGCTTACCGGGTCCGACGTCCCGGCAAGCTTCCCGGATCGCGAGGTGCTGTTCGAGGACGAGGAATGGATCAATCCTGGCGACGCCGTCGTGGTGAAGCCCTTCGGCGGGGTCGTTGCCGGGCCGCTGCACCGCGAAAAGGCCATCCTCTATGCCACAATCGACGCCGAAGCCGCACGAAGCGCGCGCAGGTCGCTCGATGTCGCCGGGCATTACGGCCGGCCGGATCTGTTCCGGCTGGAGATCGATCGGCGCGCGAAGCCTCCGGCGTCCTTTGTCGATCCAGACGGTCCACACCCATAGAGGCACCTGACCTGGTCTGGCGGTTGCCGCTCGCAATGACGCCGAACCTGTGGTGCCCAGTTTTGTTCTGAAGCGGCGGAAAATGGCGCGCCCGGGAAGATTCGAACTCCCAACCTCCTGATCCGTAGTCAGGTGCTCTATCCAGTTGAGCTACGGGCGCTTGCTGTCCGCGTGATCTCTGGCGGGACGGTCCCGAGCGGCCGGTTGCGGGCCGTGGTCATCGGGATGGGCGTATCTAACAAAAGGACGGGGGGCGGACAAGCCGCTTGTTGAAGTTTTTTTGCGCCTTAGCCTGCACCGCACAACCGCTGCGGTGGAGACGCATGTCCGCCACACCCCGGCCGCTTTCCTGCAGGACGCGGATTCGAAAGGGGAAATCAGTCTTGTTCCGCTTGACTCCATAAAGTACCATCAGCGCACCTTTCGGGGAGGCGTCCGTGCGTCCATCCCGTACTGCCGGGGTCGTAACAAGGCAGGCAGTCGTGTGCGGCGGACGGCAACAAAAGCCAGGGGTTCGGGGTTGAATTAAAACATGTCATTTTTCCAAGGTCGCATTATCGGCGCCGTCAGCGCGCTGTTCCTGATCGCCGGATGCACGACGCTGGGCGGCGATCCCGGATCGCAAACCGGAGGCTCCGCAAACGGCGGCGGCATCCAGAGCCCCCTGGTCCTGGGGACCGGGACGTTCGAGCCCGAAGGGGTCCCCTCCTTCCAGTCCACCGGCACCGAGGTGGGCGAGCGGGTGCAGTCGCTGCGCGCCGACCTGGCCGACATCCAGGCCCAGATCCGCGAACAGAACGAGGCCCTGCAGGCCCAGCGGCGCCAGTCCCGGGAGTCGGCGCAGAGCTATCACGCCCTGAAAAGCGACATCAACGCGAAGCTGCAGGTGGGCACCACGCCCGGCAACCCGCGTCTGGTCTCGCAGTGGAACGAGGCGCAGAGCGAACTGGGCGACGTGGACCAGAGCATCCAGCGGATGAATTCGCTGTCCAGCGAGGTCTCCTCCACCGCGTCGGAGACCGGCTACCTGCTGGAATCCATCCGCTCCACCTTCACGCTGTCCGGCGCCGTGGACGCCGATCACGATCACCTGACGGTGCTGGAGGACGCGGCCAACCAGACCGCGGTGCTGGTCGACCGCCTGGACAGCGAACTGACCGAGGACATCCAGCGCCAGACCTCCTATCTGTCGACCGAGCGCTCGAACCTGAACGCCCTGTCGGTGGCCATCGAGAACGGCGAGTACACGGGCGTCAGCCTGTCGAACCGCATCTACGGCCAGGCACAGCCGCCCTCCCCCGACGGCGCAGCCGGGCGCCTGGGCCAGGAACGGCCGCTGGCCATCATCACCTTTCGGGACGAGAACACGCGCTATGAGCCCGAGCTCTACAACGCCGTGAACCAGGTGCTGGAGCGCCGGCCCAACGCCGGCTTCGACGTGCTGGCCGTGGCCCCCGAAGGCGACAGCGAGGGGGAAAGCGCGCTGGCCACCAACCGCACGCGCCGCGACGGCGAACGCGTCCTGCGCTCACTGGCCTCCATGGGCCTGCCGGCGGAACGCCTGTCGCTCTCGGCCACCAACTCGCCCCTGGTCGACCAGGGCGAGGTGCACGTCTACATCCGCTGAGCGTAGCGCGCCCGCGAGCCAGAGCACGCCGAGGACAGCGCGCCATTGCCTTGCCGGACGAGTTGGCGTATGCCCCTGCTCCATCATCCGACCCGCTCAGCACGGAGGCCGACGGCGTGAGCCCCAGCGACATTCCAGCCAAGACCTTCCCCGTTTCCTGGTGGGAACTGCACCGCGACGCCCGGGCGCTGGCCTGGCGCCTGATGGGCAACGGCCCCTACGAGGGCATTGTCGCCATCACCCGCGGCGGCATGGTGCCCGCCGCCATCGTGGCGCGCGAGCTGGAGATCCGCCTGATCGACACGATCTGCATCGCCAGCTATGACGAGACGGTCCAGGGCGAGCTGGTGGTGCTGAAGGACGTCCAGGGCGACGGGACGGGCTGGCTGATCATCGACGACCTGGTGGACACCGGCAAGACCGCGCGTGCCGTGCGCGAGCGCCTGCCCAACGCGCACTTCGCCACCATCTATGCCAAGCCCGAGGGCCGGCCCCTGGTGGACAGCTTCATCACAGAGGTCAGCCAGGACACCTGGATCCTGTTCCCCTGGGACACCGACATGCAGGCCGTGCCTCCGTTGGCCCGGCGATAAGACTGGATCCGGCGCCGCCCTCAGCGCCGCATGTTCTGTTCCCAGCGTTCCTGATCCCGCTCCCGCACACGCTCCGAGTCGCTGGTCGGCTCGCTGCCGGTCAGCCGGCCGATCAGGTCGTCCAGGAAGCCGCCCACGCCGCCACTGCCGCTGCCCTGGCTCTCGGGCTGGGCGGGCTGCTGGTTGCGGGCGACCACCGGCTGGGCCTCGCGGATCAGCGGCCGGGCCGGCTCACCCTCCAGCGCGCGGGTGACGATGGCGTTCCACAGCCGCGCCGGCAGGCCGCCGCCGGTGACCCCCTGCATCACGGTGTTGTCATCGTTGCCGACCCAGACGCCGACCACCAGCTCCGCCGTGAAGCCGATGAACCAGGCATCGCGCGAATCCTGTGTGGTGCCGGTCTTGCCGCCGGCCGGCCGGCCCGGCGCCGCGGCGCGCGAAGTGCCCCATTCCACCGAGGCGCGGAACAGGTCGACCATGGCCGCCTGCACCCGGGGCTCGATCACGCGGCCCGGCCCCTCGCCCGAACGCTGATAGAGCAGCACGTTGCCCTGGCCCGTCACCTGGCGCACGCCATGGGGCCAGATGCCCCGGCCGCCGTTGGCAAAGGGCACATAGGCCGCCGTCAGGTCCAGCAGGTTCACCTCCGAAGTGCCCAGTGCCAGGCTGGGGTTGGGCTTCAGCGCGGACTCGATGCCCAGGCGCTCGGCCGTGTCCACCACGCTCTGCGGCCCCACGTCCATGATCAGCTGCACGGCCACGGAATTCAGCGAGCGGGCGAAGGCCTCGCGCAGGGTCACCTCGCCGTAATAGCGATCGCCGTAGTTGCCGGGGCTCCAGGGACCGCTGGGCAGCGAGACCCGCACCGGCGAATCGGTGGCGCGGGTGTCGGGGGCCAGGCCGTTCTCGAAGGCGGCCAGGTAGACGAAGGGCTTGAAGGCCGAACCGGGTTGCCGGCTGGCCTGGACCGCACGGTTGAACTGGCTGCTGTCCCAGGAGCGCCCGCCCACCATGGCGCGAATGGCGCCGTCGTGGGACAGCGCCACCACGGCTGCCTGGTCGGCGCCCTTCGCCTCGCCCTCGGCCTTCAGCAGGCGCTCGACCTCCTGTTCGGCGATTTTCTGGATCTCCGGGTCCAGCGTGGTGGAGATGGTCACGTCCTGGCTGAGCGGGCCGACGATGTCACCGATCTGCGAGGCTGCCCAGCTGGCGAAATAGCGCCCGGTCTTGCGCAGGTCTGGCTCGGCGGAACTGCCGTCCTCCAGCGCCTGCTCGGCCTCGGCCCGGCTGACGAAGTCCGCGGCCACCATGGCATCCAGCACCTGCGCCGTGCGCCGGTGTGCCAGCTCGGGATTGTTGGTGGGGTTGTAGCGCGAGGGCGCGCGCAGCAGGCCGGCGATCATCGCCGCCTCGTACAGCGTGACCTCGCGCGCCGACTTGTCGAAATAGCGCCGGGCCGCGGCGTCCACGCCATAGGTGCCGGCACCGAAATAGACCCGGTTGAGGTAGAGGGCCAGGATCTGGTCCTTGCTGAGCCGCCGTTCCAGCCAGAAGGCCAGCATCAGCTCCTTCACCTTGCGCTCGAAGGTGCGCTCTGAGGACAGGAAGACGTTCTTGGCCAACTGCTGGGTGATGGTGGAGCCGCCCTGCACCACGTCCCATTCCACCAGGTTGACGTAGGTGGCGCGCAGCAGGCCCACGGGGTCCAGTCCGAAATGGTCATAGAAGCGCCGGTCCTCGATGGCCATGACCGCCTGCGGCAGGTGCGGCGGCAGTTGCGCCACGCTCAGCGGCTCGCCATAGACCTCGCCGAAGGCCGCCAGCGGGCGGCCGGTGACATCGACCACCTGGACGCTGGGCCGGCGCCCGGTATCCGCGATGCGACTGACATCGGGCAGGTCATAGGCATAATAGGCCACCACAGAACCCAGCAGGATGACGCCCCAGACGGCGACGATGGCGGCCAGCTTCGCGGTGGTCTTGAGCCAGCGGCGCCCATTGCCGTGCGGGCTCGCCCCGCGGCGTCCGCCACCATTCCCACGGCCACCATTTCCCCGGCCGCCATTTCGGCCGCCGGCGCTGCGCCCCTTTCCGCCGGCGCTCTTGGCCGCGGCGGTGCGGCGGGCGGGCTTCTTGGCGGCCGAAGGGGAGCCGGCCTTGCGCGCGGCCCCGGCCTTTCCCCCACGCTGGGAGCGCGTCCTGCGCTCGCCCGCCAGGTCCCTGTCCGACTCCGAAGAGGTCCCGCGTTTCGTCATGCTTCCTCTTTAGGACAGAAATCCGGGCAAGACCAGAGGCGCCATAAGGCAACTTCGTGGCATTCGGACAGAGGTCCCGCTGCCGAGTCCCGGTGCCGAACCCTCAGATATCCAGGTTGGAAACCTGCAGGGCATTGGTCTGGATGAACTCGCGGCGCGGCTCCACCTCGTCGCCCATCAGGGTCTCGAAGATCAGGCCGGCGTCCTCGGCATGGGCCACCTTGACCTTCAGCAGCGAGCGCGCCTCGGAATCCAGCGTGGTCTCCCACAGCTGGCTCGGGTTCATCTCGCCCAGTCCCTTGTAGCGGGCCACCGACACGCCCTTCTTGCCCCAGGCCAGGACGGCGTCGGCCAGGGAGACCGGGCCATAGACCTTCTTCTCCTGATCCTTGCCGGTCAGCACGCCGGGGGTCTTGTAGACCTCCCACAACTCCTCGCGCATGCCCTTCAGCTGCCGTGCCTCGCTGGAAGAAACCAGCGTCGCATCCAGGTGCCGCTTCTCCGGCACGCCACGCAACACGCGGGTGAAGACCAGGCCGCCGAAGCGGTCGCTCTCGCCGGTCCAGCCGCGCTCGTGCTCGGGCGCCAGGGTGTCCAGGCGCTTGGCGACATAGGCCGCCGCCTCGTTCGCCTTGTCCTCGTCGGCCAGGATCTCGGGGTCCAGCGCACCGGCGATCGCCGCCTGCTCGATCACCTCATAGGAGCCCACCTTGTAGACCATGGTCTCGATCTGGTGGCGCGCCTTGACCGCACGCCGCACCAGGCGCGCCAGGTCCTCGCCGGCGATCTGGGTGCCGTCGGACAGCACCAGGGCGGTGTGGTTCAACGCGTTCTGGATCAGGTACTCCTCCATCTCGCGGTCGCCCTTCAGGTAGGTCATCGACTCCCCACGCTTGGCGCGATAGAGCGGCGGCTGGGCGATGTAGAGGTGGCCGTTATCCACCAGCTCGCGCATCTGCCGGAAGAAGAAGGTCAGCAACAGCGTGCGGATGTGGCTGCCGTCCACGTCGGCGTCCGTCATGATGATGATCTTGTGATAGCGCAGCTTCGCCAGGTTGAACTCCTCGGGGCCGATGCCGGTGCCCAGCGCGGTGATCAGGGTCCCGATCTCCTGGCTGGAGAGCATCTTGTCGAAGCGTGCGCGCTCGACGTTCAGGATCTTGCCGCGCAGGGGCAGGATCGCCTGGTACTTGCGGTCGCGGCCCTGCTTGGCCGAACCGCCGGCGGAATCGCCCTCGACGATGAACAGCTCCGACTTGGTGGGGTCGCGCTCCTGGCAGTCGGCCAGCTTGCCGGGCAGCGAGGCCACGTCCAGCACGCCCTTGCGGCGGGTCAGCTCGCGTGCCTTGCGCGCCGCCTCGCGGGCGCTGGCGGCCTCGACCACCTTGCTCACCACGCGCTTGGCCTCGTTGGGGTGCTCCTCGAAGAACTGCTGCAGCTTCTCGTTCACCACCGATTCCACGATGGGACGCACCTCGGATGAAACCAGCTTGTCCTTGGTCTGGCTGGAGAACTTGGGGTCCGGCACCTTCACCGACAGCACGCAGGTCAGGCCCTCGCGCGCGTCGTCGCCGGTCAGGCTGACCTTCTCCTTCTTCAGCAGGCCCGCCTCGTGGGCATAGTTGTTGACCTGCCGGGTCAGCGCGGCGCGGAAACCGGCCAGGTGCGTGCCGCCGTCGCGCTGCGGGATGTTGTTGGTGAAGCACAGCATGGTCTCGTGATAGCTGTCGTTCCACTGCATCGCCAGCTCGACCGTGACGGTGTCGCGTTCCATGCTGATCTGGATCGGCTTTTCCAGCAGGGGGTGCCGGCTGCGGTCCAGGTAGTTGACGAAGGCCTCGATGCCGCCGTCGTAGTGCAGGTCCACCTCGACCGGCTCGGGATGGCGCTTGTCCACCAGCTTGATGTGCACGCCGGAGTTCAGGAAGGCCAGCTCGCGCAGGCGATGTTCCAGGGCCCCGAAGTCGAATTCGATGTTGGTGAAGGTTTCGGGCGAGGGCAGGAAATCGATCTGGGTTCCCTGCTTGCCGTCGGCGGGACCCACCACGCGCAGCGGCTCCACCGGCTCGCCGTCCTCGAAGCGCACGTAATGCTCATTGCCGTTGCGCCAGATGCGCAGCTCGAGCCAGGTGCTGAGCGCGTTGACCACGGACACGCCCACGCCGTGCAGGCCGCCGGAGACCTTGTAGGAGTTCTGGTCGAACTTGCCGCCGGCATGCAGCTGGGTCATGATCACCTCGGCTGCGGAGACCCCCTCCTCGGCATGGATGTCCACGGGCACGCCGCGGCCGTTGTCGTTGACCGTCACCGAGCCGTCGCCGTTCAGCTGGACCAGCACCAGGTCGCAATGGCCAGCCAGCGCCTCGTCGATGGAGTTGTCCACCACCTCGTAGACCATGTGATGCAGGCCGGAGCCGTCGTCCGTGTCCCCGATGTACATCCCCGGACGCTTGCGCACCGCCTCCAGGCCGCGCAGGACCTTGATGGACCCTGCGCCGTAGGCATCGTCTTCGCCTGAGGTCTCGGGGGTTTCGTTTACGTCGGAAGTGGCCATGATCTGTCTTCTTTACTGATACGGATAATGAATGAACTCGGCGCTCACGCCTCGCGCAGGACGAGGCCCTCGCGCAGGTGGAAGCGCTGGACGTCCGGGCCCAGGGCCGAGAACAGACCGCTGTCCGTCCCGCTCATCCAGGCCTGGACGCCCAGGTCCAGGATGCTGGCATAGAGCGCTTCGCGCAGTCCGGCGTCCAGGTGCGCCGCCACCTCGTCCAGCAGCAGCAGCGGGCCGGTCCCGCGTTCCAGCGACAGCAGCCGCGTGTGGGCCATGACCAGCGACAGCAGCAGGGCCTTCTGTTCCCCGGTGGAGCAGAAGGCTGCCGGCATGTCGCGCTCCAGGTCGCTGGCCGCCAGGTCGCAGCGATGGGCGCCGCAGGCCGCCCCGCCGGTCTCGCCGTCCGCCGGCCGGCTCTCCTCCAGACGGCGCAGCAGGCGTTCCTCCACCTGCACCGCCGGCATCTCGTCCAGCCAGCTCTCGGCGTCGCCGACCAGCGCCAGGCCTACGGCCGGGAAGGCGCCGTGGGTTTCCTCGCAGGCCGCCGCCAGGCGCGAGACCAGCGAGCGCCGGGCCGCGGCAATGGCCACGGCCTTCTCGGCCATGGTGCGTTCCAGCCCGCCCAGCCAGGACGGATCCCGGCGCTGTTCGCGCAGCAGGCGCGAGCGCTCGCGCATGGCATGTTCGTAGGCGGCGATGCGTCCGGCATGGGCCGGATCGAAACCGTAGACCAGGCGATCCAGGAAGCGCCGGCGCGAAGACGGCGATTCCTGGAAGATCCGGTCCATGTGCGGCGCCACCCAGACGGCCGAGACGATTTCGCCGAAGGCCTGCTGGCTGGAGACGAACTCGCCGTCCAGCTTCAGCAGCCGGCGTTCGCGCCCCGCCTCGTTGGCCGGATCCAGGCCGGTGCCCAACTCGCGCGGGCCCTCGGGCGTATGCACCCGCGCCGCCACGGCCCAGGCACGATCGCCCTCCGCCTCGTTGCCGGGCTTGCGGCGGCTGAGATCGCCCAGCCGGGCGCGGCGCAGGCCGCGGCCGGGCGCCAGCAGCGAGATCGCCTCCAGCAGGTTGGTCTTGCCGCTACCGTTGCCGCCCAGCAGGACCACCGGCCGCGCGTCGCAGCGCAGCTCGGTCTGCGCGAAATTGCGGAACGCGGTGACCGTCAGCCGCTCCAGCCAGAGAGCACGCCCCTCGGCCGGGCCACGGCCTGTCCGCTCGGACCTTTCGTTCTCGCCTTGAATCGCCGGATTTCCCATCATGACATGCCGTCGCGGCCACCGCCGCGCCTTCGGCCGCCTAGACCCGCATCGGCATCAGCACATAGAGCGCGCTGGTGTCGGCTACATCCCGCACGATCGTCGGCGAGGAGGAATCGGCAAGCGTGAATTCGGCGCCCTCGCCCTCGATCTGGTGGGCGATGTCCAGCAGGTAGCGTGAGTTGAATCCGATCTCGATGGGCGGGCCGTCGTACTGGATGGCCACCTCCTCCTCGGCGCTGCCGCTTTCCGGGCTGGCGGCCGAGAGGGTCAGGGCGCCGTCGCCCAGGGACAACTTGACCGCCCGGCTCTTCTCGGTGGAGATCGTCGACACGCGGTCAACGGCCGAGGCGAAGATCTTGCAGTCCACCGACATGGTCTTGTCGTTGCCGCTGGGGATCACCCGCTCGTAATCCGGGAAGGTGCCGTCGATCAGCTTCGAGGTCAGCATGGTGTTGCCGAAGGTGAAGCGGATACGGGTGTCGGACAACGCCACCTCGATCCCCTCCTCGACCTCGTCGATCAGCTTGCGCAGCTCGTTCACCGTCTTGCGCGGCACGATCACGCCCGGCATGCCGGGCGCCCCCTCGGGCAGGGGCATCTCGAAGCGCGCCAGGCGGTGGCCGTCGGTGGCCACGGCGCGCAGGACCTGCAGGTCGCCGCTGCTGGCGGCATGCACGTAGATGCCGTTGAGGTAATAGCGCGTCTCCTCGGTGGAGATGGCAAAGCGCGTGCGGTCGATCAGGTTCTTGGCCTCGCCGCCCTGGAGCGTGAAGACATTGGGCAGGTCCGTGGGCCCGATCGCAGGGAAGTCCTCGCGCGGCAGCGTGGAGAGCGCGAAGCTGGAGCGTCCGGCGCGCAGGCGCAGCTGCCCGTCGTCGCCGGCGGCGGCCAGTTCCACCTCGCTGCCGTCGGGCAGCTTGCGCACGATGTCATAGAGCGTATGGGCGGACACCGTGGTGGCGCCGGCCTCCTGCACATTGGCCGTCGTATGCTCGACGATGGTGAGATCCATGTCCGTCGCGGTCAGGCCCAGTCGGCCCTCCTGCGCATCCAGCAGGACGTTGGACAGGATCGGAATGGTGTTCCGCCGTTCGACGACAGACTGGACGTGGGCCAGCGAGCGAAGAAGGGCTGCGCGTTCTATTGTCAGCTTCATAGCGTCTCTGAATGACTAAACCGTTGGGAATACGGACAGAATACCTGGAAAGGACCTGGCTTGGCGCCCGTTTCTGTTCATGGGGTCCGCCCGGGCACGAAAGCGCCCCTTGCGGATTGGCGGCACTATAACACAAAACCCCGATTCCGTAAGGAATTTCCCAGCCTTACTGCAGTGCAAAGCGCACAGGGCCGCCGGTGGTCCCCTCCCCGGGAACGACACATCGCCGGGGGCACGCTCCGGCGGTCGAGAGGGCCTCGACCCGAGGCCCGCAACGGGGCAGGCTGTGCGGCAGGCCCTCGGGGGAGACGCCTTCCCCGAAGGGCCCTGCTCTCACACTCACAAGGAGGTTTCTCATGCTGCTCGAAGGGTCCTGTCACTGCGGCGCGGTAAGCTTCCGCGTCGAGTCCCCGCATCCCTATCCCTACCAGCGCTGCTACTGCTCGATCTGCCGCAAGACCGCCGGCGGCGGCGGTTACGCCATCAACATCGGCGCGCAAGCTGATACGCTGGAAGTCACGGGGGCCGAGCACAAGCGGGTCTACCACGCCCGCATCGACGGCACGCAAAGCCCGGGCGAGCGCCACTTCTGCGGCACCTGCGCCAGTGCGCTCTGGGTCCATGACCCGCGCTGGCCCGAGCTGGTGCATCCCTTCGCATCGGCCATCGACACCAAGCTGCCGGTGCCCCCCGAACGGGTGCACCTGCTGCTGGACAGCAAGGCCGGCTGGGTGGAGCCCGACGTGCGGGAGAACGACAAACGCTTCGATGGCTATCCCGAGGAGAGCCTGGCCGAGTGGCACGAGCGCCGGGGACTGGTGCGCTGAGTGAGGCGACCGGGGCGCGGCCTCAGCCCTCCAGCATGCGACGCAGCATGTCCACGTCCTCGGCGAAGCCGTTGTCAGTGGCCTTCAGCTCCTCGACCTTGCGCACGGCATGCATGACCGTGGTGTGGTCGCGCCCGCCGAACTTGCGCCCGATCTCGGGCAAGGAGCGCGCCGTCATCTGCTTCGAGAGATACATGGCCACCTGGCGCGGCCGGGCCACGGCTCGGGCGCGCCGCGCCGAGGACATGTCCGAGACACGCACGTTGTAGTGCTCGGCCACGCGCTTCTGGATCTCCTCGATGGTCACCCGGCGGTCGCTGGCGCGCAGCAGGTCCGCCAGCAGCTCCTGGGTGGTCTCCAGGGTCACCGGCCGGCCGACCAGCGTGGCATGCGCGACGATGCGGTTCAGCGCCCCTTCCAGCTCACGCACGTTGGACGAAATCTTGTGCGCCAGGAATTCCAGCACCTTGGAGGGAATCGGCGCGCTCAGCTGCTCCGCCTTGGACTGCAGGATGCCAAGGCGCAGCTCGTAGGTGGTGGGATGGATGTCGGCCACCAGGCCCCACCCCAGGCGTGAGCGCATGCGCTCCTCGACTCCCTCCAGGTCGGACGGCGACTTGTCGGCGGAGATGATCAGCTGGCGGTTGTTGTCGACCAGGGTGTTGAAGGTGTGGAAGAACTCCTCCTGGGTGGCCTCACGGCCGCCGATGAACTGCACGTCGTCGATCATCAGCACGTCCACCGAGCGGAACTGCTCCTTGAAGGCCATGGTGTCCTTGGTGCGCAGCGCCCGCACGAACTGGTACATGAACTTCTCGGCCGAGAGATAGATCACCCGCTTCGAGGGCGTGCGCGTGCGGATGTGCCAGGCGATGGCATGCATCAGGTGGGTCTTGCCCAGGCCCACACCGCCATAGAGGAACAGCGGGTTGAAGGGCACGCCGTCGGCCTCGGCCACGCGCTGGGCGGCGGCGTAGGCCAGCTCATTGGGCTTGCCCACCACGAAGTTTTCGAAGGTAAAGCGCGGGTCCAGCGGCGCCGAGATGTCGCGGCAGCGCTCCGCCTCGTCATCGGTCCCGGAGGACGGCATCGAACGCCTGGTCCCGGCCGCGGCCTCTGGCGCCTCGCCACCACCCTGCGCCTCGGCGGCAGGTGCCTCGGCAGCGCGCGGCGCCTTCTCCGGGTTCTGGGGGCGTGCAGGCGGCTGGACGACGATCTCCACATGGCGGACCTGGGGAAACTCCTCCATCCACAGTCCGCGCAGGCGATCGGCATAGTTGCTGCTAACCCAGTCGCGCATAAAGCGCGAGGGCACCGACATCCGCACCACGCCTTCACGCAGGCTGACCAGGGTCAGCGGTTTCAGCCAGCTCTTGAAGGCCGCCTCGCCCACATCGGCACGAAGGCGACCGCGAACGCGCGCCCATTGTTCCGAATAGTCGTCGCCTGCAAGACCGGCCTCATACGCTCCGGTTTCCTCCTGAAACCGTTGCTCCCCCTGTTTTGCCTCCAGACCAGCACTCATGCGCACCTCGTTTCTCCCTGCAGTCGCCTGATGATCAGCACGACCTGTCGCCCCAAATTCAACAAAGGACTCAACACCAATCACAGCGCCGGCAAACACATCCGCATCACCCTTCCTGGGAACTTGCGCATCAGCAGGCGGTTACTAATTTCCCTTTACTTAGAAACATCATAGAAGACATGCGGAATTTCTCTGAAACTACCGCTTCTTCTCTTCAATGACGTTGATCTTTGTCTTCAGGCTTGCAGTTTTTACTATCTGCCTGCTGAATGGATTGGATACTCTACAGGTGCTCTTCGAGCGAGGCAACGAGACCGTTTGCAGAACATTGCCTGCCGGCTGAGACCGCTTCTCAGCGACAGCCAACAAAGCTGTCATATTGCCGAAAGATTTTCGTCATGTTCGCTTGGAAAAAATTTTATCCTTCCACCCGCTTGACAGGCGTGGAGCCGACAGCCCTGCAAGACGGGAATGCCAGGCATGCAAAAAGGTGCCCGCATCCCTGCGAGCACCCTTTTCATGACTCCTGGCTCCGGTGCGTGACCGGAGTGCGGTTTTACGCGATCCGCTTGATCCGCGAGGACAGCCGGGAGATCTTGCGCGCTGCCGAGTTGCGGTGCAGCACGCCCTTGGTCACGCCGCGATGAATCTCGGGCTGGGCCTGCTTGAAGGCCTCGTGGGCAGCCTGCTGGTCACCGCTGCGGATCGCCGTCTCCACACGCTTGATATAGGTGCGGATACGGCTGAGGCGATCTCCGTTGATCTCTGCGCGGCGAGTGTTTCTGCGGATCCGCTTGAGGGCGGACTTGTGATTGGCCATGGATGGACCCGTATCTGCTTGAGTGTTCCTGAGAGGCCGGGGTTATAGCCATCTCTTCCTTGAGCGTCAAGGTGCGAAACACGGCCTTTCTCGAGCGTGGTCTCAGCGGTGCTTCCACTCCGGCTTGCGCTTCTCGATGAAAGCCTGCATGCCCTCGCTGCGGTCCTCTAGGGCGAAGGTGCCGTGGAAGGCCCGGCGCTCGAACAGCACCCCTTCGCTCAGCGTCGTCTCATAGGCACGGTTGACGGCTTCCTTGCAGGTGGCCACCACCGGCCGGGACAGCCCGGCGATCTTCTGGGCCGCCTTCAGGGTTTCCTCCATCAGGTCGTCGGCCGGCACCACCTTGGCCACCAGGCCGGCCTGCAGGGCCGTCTGCGCGTCGATCTTGTCGCCGGTCAGGCACATGTACATGGCCATGGACTTGCCCACCGAGCGGGTCAGGCGCTGGGTGCCGCCGGCGCCCGGGATGATGCCGAGCTGGACTTCCGGCTGGCCGAACTGGGCGGTGTCGGCGGCGATGATCATGTCGCACATCAGGGCGAACTCGCAGCCGCCGCCGAGTGCGAAACCGGCCACCGCAGCGATCACCGGCTTGCGGCAGTGGGTGAGCACCTCCCAGTCGTCGGTGATGAAGTCCTCGCGCTGGACGTCGGCGTAGGACTTCTCCTGCATCTCCTTGATGTCGGCACCGGCGGCAAAGGCCTTCTCGGAGCCGGTCAGCACCATGCAGCCCACGGTGTCGTCGGCCTCGAAGGCCCGCAAGGCATGGCCCACCTCGTCGACCAGGGCCGCATTGAGCGCGTTGTAGGCCTTGGGCCGATCAAGCCGGATGATGCCCACGGCCCCGTCGGTTTCGACCTGGATGTTCTCATAGGCAGCGGCAGTGGCTGACATACGTGTCTCCTTTCTCGGAAAAGGCTTTGCGGTGCAAAATCGGGGTCGATTGAGGCGGCGCCGTCCCGCCCTGTCAAGCCACGAAAGCGGCTCAGCGCTGGTGGCGCGGGCAATAGAAGGTCGAACGCCCGGACTGCACGATGCGCCGGATGGCCGAGGCCTGCCCCGTCGCGCCGCAGATGCCGCAGGGCTGTCCTTCCTTGTCATAGACCGCCCACTGGTGCTGGAAATAGCCCAGTTCGCCACTGCTCTGGACGTAGTCGCGCAATGAGCTGCCCCCCGCCTCGATAGCCCTCAGCAGGACGCTGCGCACCGCCTGTGCCAGGCGCTCGGCGCGCTGTCCCTGGACGCTGCTGGCCTGGCGCCGGGGCGAGATGCGCGCGGCGTAGAGCGCCTCCGAGACGTAGATGTTGCCCAGACCCGCCACCACACGCTGGTCCAACAGCGCCGCCTTGATCGGCGTGCGCCGCCCCTTCAGCGCCGCTGCCAGCGCCGGCCCGTTGAAGGCATTGCCCAGCGGCTCGGGCCCCAGCCCGGCCAGCAGCCGGTGCGCCTCCAGCGCCTCGGCCGGCACCAGGTCCATGATGCCGAACCGGCGTGCGTCGTTGAAGCGCAGCTGCACGCCGGCATCGGTCTCCAGGATCACGTGATCGTGCGGAGCGAAAGGCAGGTCGGGATCGGCCACCAGCGTCATGCGCCCGGACATGCCCAGATGACACAGCAGCACCTCGCCGCCGCGGGTGTGCGCCAGCAGGTACTTGGCCCGCCGCGCCAGGTGCTCGATGGTCTGCCCCTCAAGGCGGGCCGCGAAGTTCTCGGGCAGCGGATAGCGCAGGTCCGGGCGCCTCTGGATGACGCGCACCAGCCGCCGCCCTTCCAGGGCGGTCAGCAGGCCGCGGCGTACCGTTTCCACCTCGGGAAGCTCGGGCATGGATCCTCGACGACATGACAGAAAGTTGAATTCGGACCGTAGCCTAATAGGCCTACAAAGGCTATGTTCCGCAGCATGTCATCACGATCGCCTGAACCCCCACCCCCGGACGACACTCATTTCGGGTTCCGCAGCGTCAGCGAGAGCGAGAAGACGCCGCTGGTCCGTGGTGTCTTCCGCAGCGTGGCGAGCCGCTATGACGTGATGAACGACCTGATGTCGGGCGGCATCCACCGGCTGTGGAAGGACGCCATGGTCGACTGGCTGCGCCCGCGGCCCGGATGGCAGGTGCTGGACGTGGCCGGCGGCACGGGGGACGTCTCCTTCCGCATCCAGGACCGCCTCGACGGCCAGGGCGAAATGTATCTCTGCGACCTGACCTGGGACATGCTCTCGGTCGGCCGCGACCGCGCCATCGACCAGGGACGCCTGCACGGCCTGCACTGGATCTGCGGCAATGCCGAGACCCTGCCCCTGCCCGATCGCTCCATGGACGCCTACACCATCGCCTTCGGGCTGAGGAACGTCACCCGCATGGACCAGGCGCTGGCCGAGGCCCGGCGCGTCCTGAAACCCGGCGGGCGCTTCCTCTGCCTGGAATTCAGCCAGGTGGTCCTGCCCCTGCTGGACCGGCTCTACGACCTCTATTCCTTCCGCCTGTTGCCGGCCCTGGGCGGCATGGTTGCCGGCGACCGCGAGTCCTACCAGTATCTGGTGGAATCCATCCGCCGCTTTCCCTCCCAGGAGGATCTGGTCCAGCGCATCGCCGCCAATGGCCTGGAACAGGTGCACTATCGCAACCTGTCGGGGGGAATCGCGGCCCTGCACTCGGCCTGGCGCCTGTAACGGCACGACGGATCCATGCGCACGCTCCTGTCCTTTCCCTTTCGCCTGCTGCATATCCTGCGCGTCCTGACCCGGCACGACGCGCTGGCCGTGGCCGACGCCATGGGGGTGTATCCCGCCCTGGTCAAACCGCTGCGCCGCTTCAGCCGGCGCAAGGCGGAAGGCCGGCCCGGCCAGAAACTCGCGCGAGCGCTGGGCGAACTGGGCCCCAGCTTCATCAAGATGGGCCAGTTCCTGGCCACTCGGGCCGACCTGGTGGGCGAGGACGTGGCCGGCGACCTGGCGGAGCTGCAGGACCGCCTGCCGCCCTTTTCCTTCGAGGAAGCGCGCGACCTGATCGAGGACGAACTGGGACAGCCGCTGGAGGAGCTCTTCGAGGTCTTCGACAGGACACCGATCTCCGCCGCCTCGATCGCCCAGGTGCATTTCGCCGTGACCCGTCCCAGCGACGAGGAGGTCTCCGCCTCCCAGGAGGACCCGCAGGACTTTCTCGCCGAGGACGCGCCCGAGGCCCCCGCCGCCGGCCGGGAAGTCGCGGTCAAGATCCTGCGCCCGGGCATCGAGCACGCCTTCGAACGCGACCTGCAGCTGTTCTACCTGATGGCCAGGATGATCGAACGCAGCCAGCCGCCGCTCAGGCGCTTCCGGCCGGTGGCCGTGGTGGAGCTGTTCGAGAATACCGTGCGCTTGGAGATGGATTTCCGGATGGAGGCCGCCGCGGCCTCCGAGCTGGCCGACAACTTCGCCGACGACCCCGACTACGAGGTTCCGGCCATCGACTGGGAGCGCACGGCCCAGCGTGTGCTGACGCAGACACGGCTGACCGGTATCCGCCTGGACAACCGCAATGCCCTGATCGAGGCCGGCCATGACCTGACCGAGGTCCTGCGCAAGGCCTCGGCGATCTTCTTCAACCAGGTCTTCCGCGACGGCTTCTTCCACGGCGACCAGCATCCGGGCAACATGTTCGTCACCGAACGCGGCACCATCGCCGCCGTCGACTTCGGCATCATGGGACGGCTGGACCGCAAGACCCGCTACTTCCTGGCCGACATGCTGCTGGCCACGCTGGCGCGCGACTACCGGCGCCTGGCCGAGGTCCAGATGGAGGCGGGCTACCTGCCGTCCGACCAGGCGGTGGACACCTACGCCCAGGCCCTGCGTGCGGTCTGCGAACCGATCTTCGGGCGACCGCTGAACCGCATCTCCTTCGCCCGCCTGCTGGGCCAGCTCTTCAAGCTGACGGAGACCTTCAACCTCTCGGTCCAGCCCCAGCTCGTCCTGCTGCAGAAGAACATGCTGATGGCCGAGGGGGTCAGCCGGCGCCTGGATCCCTCGCTCAACATCTGGATCCTGGCCGAACCGCTGATCATCCGCTGGATGCAGGAAAACCGCGGCCTGAAGGCCAGGCTCCAGCACTCGGGCGAGACCATGGCCGGCGCACTGGAACGGCTGCCCGAGACCCTGCTGTCCGTCGAGCGCACCCTGAACGACCTGTCCGAGAACGGATTGCGCCTGAACACCGGGACAGCCGGCAGGTTCCCCCGGCACAACGGAGCCGGGCGCTGGGCCCTGCCCGTCGGCGGCCTGGCGCTGCTGCTGGCCGTCCTGGCCCTGCTGATTCATTGAATTCCGCTTGAAATCCCCCACACAGACCTGAAATTTCAGACGTGACCTCACCACGCGACATACTCAAGCCCGTGCTGGTTCCGATCCATTCGGCCGGCTATCCCTTCATTGCGGCCTTTGCGGTCGTGACCCTGCTTCTCACCTGGCTCTGGCCGCCGCTCCTGGTGCCAGGCGGACTGTTGACCGGGTGGTGCGTCTTCTTCTTCCGCGACCCGCACCGCGTGACGCCGCAGCGTGAAGGCCTAGTCATCTCGCCGGCCGACGGCATCGTCCTGCCCCATGCGCAGGCAGCACCGCCCCCGGAACTGGGACTGGACGAGGCACCGCGCACGCGCATCAGCATCTTCATGAATGTCTTCGACGTGCATGTGAACCGCAGCCCGGTCAGCGGGCGGGTCCGCCATATCGCCTATCACAAGGGACGCTTTCTCAATGCGTCCCTGGACAAGGCCAGCCAGCACAACGAGCGCAATGCGCTTTGCCTCGAACTGCCTGACGGCCGCGAGATCGTGGTGGTCCAGATCGCGGGGCTCGTGGCGCGGCGAATCTTGTGCGACCTGCGCGAAGGGCATAGCCTGACCCAGGGCGAACGCTTCGGCATGATCCGTTTCGGCAGCCGCCTGGACATCTACCTGCCCGAAGGCACGGCCCCGCTGGTAACTCCCGGCCAGCGCATGATCGCGGGCGAAAGCGTGCTGGCCGATCTGCTGCCGCAGCACTACAGCCAGGAGGCACGCGAAGGACGCCCCGGAAAGAGTCTTTGATGCTGAAACGCCGTCGCAGGAACCGCCGCAAGCAACGCAATCCCCAGGGCGCTTCCCTCGGACGTCTGGTCCCCAACGCCCTGACCGTGGCGGCCCTCTCCTCGGGCCTGACCGCCGTGCGCTTCGCCTACGAGGGCAGCTGGAACGCAGCCATCGTCGCCATCCTGGTGGCCGCCATCCTGGACGGTCTGGACGGGCGCATGGCCCGCCTGCTGCGCGCCACCAGCACTTTCGGGGCCGAACTGGATTCGCTCTCCGACGTCATCGCCTTCGGCGTGGCGCCGGCCATGATCCTCTATTTCTGGGCGCTGGACGGGCCGGGCAGTGCGGCCTGGGTGGTGGCGCTGTTCTACGTCGTCTGCGTGGCCCTGCGGCTGGCGCGCTACAACACCGACCAGGACAAGCCCAGCTACGCCTACAACTACTTCACAGGCGTGCCCTCGCCCGCCGGGGCCATCGTCGTTCTCCTGCCCCTGGTGCTCAGCCGAGAGGTCGGCAGCGAGCTGGTGAGCGAGCCTCTCTTCGTCACCGGCTGGATGACGCTGATCGGCATCCTGATGGTTACCCGCATTCCCACCTTCGCGGTGCGCAGCCAGCAAATCCCGAACCGCTACGTGCTGCCGCTGCTGGCTGCCGTCGGCCTGCTGACCGCCGGCTTGGCCGAGCTGCCCTGGTGGACCATCACCTTGGGCAGCGTCATCTACCTGGCCAGCATTCCCCTGGCCTATTGGGCCTACAAGCGCCTGGAAGCCAAGGTGGCCCTGGCGGAAGAGGAAGGCCTTGACGACGAGTCTTCAACGAACGACCCCGCCGGCAACGGGGCCAGCGATCCCGTCCCGCTGCACAAGCGCAAGTAAATCCAGGGCGGGCAGCCGCTTCCTGTCAGCACATGAAAAAAGGCCCGGGTGCGATGCACCCGGGCCTCTCTGCGCTTGCACCTATACGCGAGGTTATTCGCGCATGATCCCCAGGATGCTGAGGATGTAGATGAACAGGGTCACGAAGGAGCCGTAGAGCATGAAGGCCCCGAAGATGGCCTTGCGCATGGTGATGTCGGCACCATCGCTCTCCTGGTACATGTTCTTGATCATCTGGGTCTCGTAGGCGGTCAGGCCTGCGAAGACCAGAACCACGATCACCGAGAGCACCAGCTGGAACATGCCGCTCTGGATGAAGAAGGCATTGACCAGCAGGGCGATCAGCAGGCCGATGGTCGCCATGGCCAGGAACGCCCCGATCGGGCCCAGGTTGCGCTTCGTGGTGTAGCCATAGAGGCTGAGACCCGCGAAGGCACCGGACGTGATGAAGAAGGCCCGGGCGATCATCATGGGATCAATGGCCGCGTAGGCCGCCATCATCGGTCCGAGCAAGGCTCCCCAGAGCGCCGCGTAGACCCAGAAACAGGCCTGGGCCGCCCCGATGGACTTGGACATCATGATCTTCGGCGCGAAGAAGCCGAGTCCCAGGATGCCGATGAAGAACAGCCAGAACGAGGATGCCACGGCCTGAACCAGGGCCGGGTTCATGGCAACGATCATCGAGATCGCGCCAGTGAAGGCAATCCCCAGGCACATGTAGTTGTAGACGCGCAGCATGTACTGCCGCAGGCCGGCATCAATCTGCTCCGCCGTCTGCGTCCGGCTCTGCGCGCCGGTCATGTAATTGCGATCTGGACCGAGGGCCATCTCACTCCTCTCTTTCGAAAAACGGTGTCTGACTGCATTAGATATGAGGCATTCCTTGTTCCAAATCAATCGAATCCGGATGCGTGGAAACCTCGAATGCCGCTTTTTCTCAACTTATCGCATGTCTCACACGCGATCCAACACCCCCGGCCGCGACAGGAATACGATAGAGGCTGGATATCCTTGCACTTTTCCTGCTGCCCCGCAGGCAGTCAGACAGTGACAAAGCGGTTTCAAGAAAACAATAGTTACCCGCAGCGGACTCGACCATAAGCGAAGAAAGGAAGACATCATGGATCTGAAACTGCAGGGCCACAGGGCTCTTGTCACCGGCGCAAGTTCCGGAATCGGGGCGGGAATCGCCAGGGTGCTCGCCGAGGAGGGTGCGCGTCTGGTCATGACCGCCACCAACCGGCAGCGCCTAGAAGGCGTGGCCCAGGAGATCGTTGCCGCCGGCCACGCGGACCCTGTCCTCCTGACCGCCGATATCACCGACGCTCAGGCCGTGAATGAGCTGGCCGAACAGGCGCGCAGCGCCCTGGGTGGAATCGACATCCTGGTGAACGCCGCCGGCAGTTCCCGGCCCACGGACACACAGGCCGACGATGCCTTCTGGGAGGAAGCCATCGAGCTGAACTTCTCCTCGGCCCGGCGCCTGACGCAGGCCCTGCTGCCCGACATGCGCACGCGCAAATGGGGCCGCATCATCAACATCAGCGGCACCATGGAGCCGCGCAGCATCAATGCCGCGAGCGCCGCGAAGGCCGCCCTTCATGTCTGGGCCAAAGGGCTGTCCTGCGACGTCGCCGCCGAGGGCATCACCGTGAACTGTGTCGCCCCGGGACGCATCAACAGCGCCCAGATCCTGAACCGGCTGCATCCCACCGAGGAGAATCGCCAGGACTTCATCGCCCGCAACATCCCCGCCGGCACCTTCGGCGAACCCGAGGACATGGGCTACATGACGGCCTTCCTCGCCTCGCCGCTGGCCTGGTACATCACGGGCGCGGTCATCCCCGTGGACGGGGGCATGCACTACTTCGCGCACTGATCGGCAAGGCCTGGCACAGCGGGCGGCTCAGTAGGGCCGCCCGTCCTTGTGCGTGAACTGCCATTGACCGTCCGGGCCAAGCACAGCCTGCAGGTCGTCCTGGGGATAGCTCACCGCATCCCCGCTGCTGCGGTCGCCCACCTCCAAGTAGAGCACATCCGCGTCACTGCGGTTGACCAGGTGGTGGGCGACGCCACCGGCGGGGAACCCTGCACACATGCCGGAAGACAGCGTGATCTCCTCGTCCTCGGTGATCAGCGTCGGCGCACCCTCCAGGATATAGATGAACTCGTCCTGGCGGCTGTGGCGGTGCAGCAGGGCCGATTCGCCGCCGGGCTCCAGGCGCGTCAGGTTCACCCCGAAGCTGGTCAGGCCGAAGGGTGTGCCCAGAGGCCGCTTCTCCCGCTTCGCCATGCGGCTGAAGAAGGGTTCGGGATAGTTTGAGGGTTTGCTGCGTTTTTCGGCCTCCCCGGCCTTGAGGGCGCGCGGGGCCGGATCGCCTGCCTCGTTCATGGCCTTGCTCCTTTCGCAAGCATGCAAGCAGAGCGATCCGGTTGTGTCGAGATCCACCGCAAGGCCCTCTCGACCTCAAAATCCCCGCTACAGCTTCTCGACGTCAGGAGGTGCGCCGACTTTCACGTTCGACACTTCCTCGCTCATCAGACCGCGCGCCAGGGCGAAGATCATGGCAAAGACCAATACGAAGATCGGAAGGCCGATCACCGTAATGACCTGCTGCAAGGCTTCCAGGCCGACGGAGCCGGCCAGAACGATCAGCATGGCGGCCACCGCGCCTTCGGCCACGCCCCAGAACACCCGCTGGCGCACCGGCCCCGAGTCGGCGTCTCCGGTACACAGCATATCGACGACCAGCGAGGCGGAATCCGAGGATGTGGCGAAGAATATGGCCACGATGACGACGGCCAGGCCCTGGATCAGGGTTGTCGCCGGGAAATGCTCGAAGAAGGCGAACATGGCCAGAGGCACACTTTCCGCGACCGCGGCGGAAAGTTGGCCGGCCTGGTCTCCCAGAGCCTCGCGGGCAACCGGACCGATGCCGTCGATCTCCATGGCCGACCACCCGAAGATGGCAAACCAGACCAGGGTGAAGAGCGAGGGGGCGAAGAGCACGCCCAGGACAAATTCCCGGATCGTGCGCCCCTTGGAGATGCGGGCGACGAAGATGCCGATGAAGGGCGACCAGGTGACGGTCCAGGTCCAGTAGAAGACTGTCCAGCTGCCCTGCCAGCCCCAGCGACCATCCTCCTGGGTGTACTGGGCAAGCGTGTCGTTCCAGAACGCCATGGGTACGATGTTCGATATGTAGATTCCCAGCGTTTCGACGATGCCCCGCAGCAGGAACACGGTCGAGCCGGCCAGCAGCACGAAGATCATGAGGGCCGTCGCCATGCCGATATTGATGTTGGACAGCAGCTTCACGCCGCTGTCGAGCCCGGCGACGATCGAAGCGACCGCGACAGCGGTCAACACAGCGATGATGATCACCTTGGTGGTGACACTGTCGGACACGCCCGTCAGTTCCGTCAGCCCTGCATTGATCTGGGAGGTTCCGAGGCCGATCGATACGGCGACCCCGAACAGAGTGCCCAGGACGGCGAAGATGTCGATGGTCTTGCCTATGGGACCGTAGATCCTGTCGTGCAGCAGCGGGTAGAAAACGGAACTCACACGCACCGGCAGGTTATAGCGATAGATGAAATAGGCGAACGCCAGGCCGGGCAACGTGAATATGGTCCAGGTATGCAGCCCGAGATGATAGAGTGAGAAACCCATGGCATCTCGCGCGGCCTCCACGGTATGGGGTTCCACGTCGGGCCGCGGCGGATTGGAAAAGTGGAAGACCGGCTCTGCCACGCCCCAGAACATCAGGACAGTGCCAATACCGCCGGCGAAAAGCATCGTGAACCAGGACAGGTTCCCGTACGCCGGCCTGGCGTCCTCCCCACCCAGGCGTATGTTGCCGTAGCGGCTGATTGCCACCCACAGCAGGAAGAACAGCCAGACATTCACCCCGAAGATGAAAAACCAGCCCAGGTTGGTGACGATCCACTCGCGCCCTGCAGTAAAGGCATCCCGGATGGACTCCGGCATGATGACCAGGGCCAGCAGGAAGACGATCATGGCAGCGGCGGACGTAAAGAAGATGGTTGGCTCGGTACGCAGCCCGAGACGTTTTGCGAGTTCGTCCATATCAGCATTCCCCCTGTTCTTGGTTATGCCTCAGGCCTGCAAACTTGCTTTATCGGGCGCGTATTATCTTCTTCGCGCGACGATACGGTCCTCTCTTTTCCTTGGCCCAGCCCAGCTTCCGTGAAGTGGGCAAGTATTCTTGCTCTAAGGTTGCACGTCCTCGTCAGCATGCGCTGTCTTGGCGCTTCATTGCAACCAATCTTTGAATAAACCGAATCTCAAATCCAATAATTGCCACAAGAAACCCGGCAAAACGAAAGTTTCCGGCATAGGAAGAAAAGCTCAAAAGCGCGTCCTGTCCGAGCGAAGGAGGCTTTTACGCAATGAGTCTTGGGTGATGCCCAGGAGCATGGGGGCAGGACTTGCCTTCCGAAGCACTCCCATAGATGGAACGGAGGCCGAATCAGTCGTTGCGCATCAGCGGCGCAGCCTTCTGGGACAGCGCCCGCCAGGTGCCCACAAACCCGAAGACCAGGGTGACCGCCACGGCGGCTACCACGGTGATCGCGGCCTGCCACGGCAGGAAGTGGAATTCTCCCCGCATGACGAAGACCAGCACGGCCCAGGCGCCCAGCGTCCCGAAGACCACCGCTACCAGCGCGGCGCTGGCGCCCAGCAAACTGAACTCCATCAGGTAGGCACGCGCCACATCCCTGCGGGTGGCGCCCAGCACCTTGAGCACGACGGAATCGTAGATCCGCCGCTGCTGCCCCGCGGCGACGGCCCCGGCCAGCACCAGCAAGCCCGCCAGCAGGGTGACCGAACCTGTGGCCGTCACGGCGGCGGCGGCGTTGCGCAGGATTTCGGCGACGCTGCCCAGGGCCTCCTTGACCCGAATGGGCGAGACATTGGGAAAGCGGTCGGTGACCATGCGCTCCAGGGCCAGCTCCTGCTCCGGATCCAGGCGCACCGTGGCGATGTGGGACTGGGGCGCGGACTCCAGCATGCCGGGCGAGAATATCATGACGAAGTTGATGCTAAGCTCGGCCCAGTCGATCTCGCGCAGGTTGGCGATCTCGACCTCGATGTTGCGCCCCAGCACGTTGATCGTCATCTCGTCGCCCGGGCCGATGTCCAACAGCTCGCCCACTTCGTTGTCCAGCGAGACCAGGGGCGGGCCGTCGTAGTCGGCGGGCCACCACTCGCCCTCGGTGACGGTGGTGTTCTCCGGCGGTTCCGCCGTCCAGGTCAGGCCGCGGTCGCCGCGGAAGACCCAGCGGATGTCCTCGGGAATGTCCATGTCTTCCGGGGCAACCCCGTTCACCTCCGAAATACGGCCGCGCAGCATGGGGACGTGATTGACTTCCTCCACCCCTTCGAAATTCCGCACGTCCTCGACAAACGAGTCGATCTGGTCCGCCTGGATATCGATGAAATAGAAGCCCGGTGCCTCTTCGGGCATGTCCTCCAGCACCTGGCGCTTCAGGTTGCCCTCGACCAGGGCAATGGCCACCAGAACCGTGAGCCCGAGCCCCAGGGATGTGATGACACTGCCCGTGGCCGCCCCGGGCCGATAGAGATTGGCAACGGCAAGCCGCAGGCCGGGACGGCGGCTGCGCGGCAGCTTGCGCGCCAGGAACGCTATGCCGGTCGCGGTCACGCGAAAGGCCAGAAGCGCGCCGATGGCCCCGCCCACGAAGCCAAGCGCAACCTGGCCGCCATCGGTTCCCACAACGGCGATGGCAATCAGGGCCAGAGCGAACACCAGGATCGCCGCGCCGACCGCCGGCGAGGGTCGCGCCGTCGTCCGCGACACCAGCCCGCGGAACAGGGCGGCTGCGGGGATCTTCTGGGCCTGCGACAGCGGCCACAGCGAGAAAACCAGGGTGGTCAGGATGCCGAAGGCCGTGGCCAGCAACAGGGGATAGGGATAGACGCCGGTCGCGATGGGATAGTTCAGGCGTTCGGCTAGGATGGGACCGAAGACCAGCGGCGTCATCGCTCCGATCAGCAGGCCGCCGACGATTCCCGCAAGGGCCAGGACCAGGATCTGGATCAGGTAGGTCATGAAGACCAGGCGCGCCGGCGCGCCCAGGCATTTCATCGTGGCGATGGTGCTCTGCCGGCTCTGCAGGAAGGCGCGCACGGCATTGGCGATCCCGACGCCGCCCACCAGCAGGGACGTGAGGCCGACCAATGTCATGAAGATCGTGATCTGGTGCACGAAGCGGTCCAGCCCGGGTGCGGCATTGCTCAGGTCGCTGACCCGCCAGCCGGCATCGGGAAAAGCCTCGTTCAGCCGGCCTTTCCAGCCCTCCAGGCTCTCGCCCTCCGGCAGGTCCAGTCGATAGTGGTGATAGATCAGGCTGCCGGGCTGGGCCAGCCCGGTCTGGGCAAGTCCCGCCTGCGAGATCATCACCCGGGGGCCCAGAGTGAAGGCACGCGTGGTGCGGTCGGGCTCGCGGGTGATGACACCGCGAATCTCGAACCGACCCTGGCCCAGTTCGATCTCGTCCCCCACCTCCAGCTCGAGGCGATCGAGCACACCGCGATCGACCAGGGTCCCGTACAGGCCCTCCTCTTCCGCGAGCTGGCTTGCCGGCTCACCCGCCGGCTCCGTCTGCAGTGCCCCATAGAGCGGATAGCTCGAATCCACGGCCTTCAGTTCGGCCAGACGACGCAAATCCGAACTTTCGGCGTTGCGAACCATGGCCCGCATCTCGGTGGTGTGGGAAAAGCGCGCGCTGTTGTCGCGCAACCAGCTTTCCTCCTCTTCCGTTGCGGCGCGATGGATCAGGCGCAGTTCCACCTCGCCGCCCATCAGGGTGCGCCCGTTGCGCTCCAGCCCTGTCATCAGGGCTTGCGACAGGGACTGCACGCCGGCAATGGCCGCCACACCCAGAACCAGGCAGGCCAGGAAGATGCGGAAGCCCTTGAGGCCGCCGCGCATCTCCCGCCGCGCCAGGCGGGCGGCCAGGGACAGTGAAGCCCGCATGCCGTTGGACTCTGTATCCGTCCGACTCATGGGCGAGAGGCGGCAGCGGTTTGGGCTGCGGACCCGGATCCCTCCACGTCCAGCATCTGGTCTTCCACGATCTGGCCGTCAGCGATGCGCACCCGCCGCGCACAACGCTCGGCCAGGGCAGGGTCGTGGGTGATCAGCAACAGGGTCGTGTTGTGGGTGCGCTGAAGGGAGAACAGCAGGTCGATCACCTTGCCCCCGGTCTCGCCGTCCAGGTTGCCGGTGGGTTCGTCGGCCAGCAGCAGGTCCGGCGAGGTGGCAAACGCCCGGGCCAGGGCCACACGCTGCTGCTCGCCGCCGGACAGCTGGCCAGGATAGTGGTCCAGCCGGTGTCCCAGCCCGACACTCTCCAGCACCTCCGAGGCACGCTCGAAGGCTTCCGTCCGTCCGGCGAACTCCAGGGGCACGGCCACGTTCTCCCGCGCCGTCATGGTGGGGATCAGGTGGAAATCCTGGAAGACGATGCCGATACGGTCGCGGCGGAAGCGCGCCAGCCCATCCTCGTCCAGCAGGCCTATGTCCTGGCCCGCGACCTCGACCTGACCACCGGTTGCCCGCTCCAGCCCCGCCGAAACCATCAGCAGCGAGGTCTTGCCGGACCCCGAGGGTCCGACCAGGGAAACGGTTTCGCCCCGGTCTATGGAGAGGCTCACGCCGCGCAGGACGTGCACCTCGGCGGCCGAGCCGCGATAGGTCAGATGCAGGTCGTGCAGCCGTATCATCGCTGTGCTGTCGGAAGTGTCGTGACCGTTGCGGGCCAAGTCTGTCTCCTGGAATCTCCAGAAAAGGCAGGCTCTCTGGACTGGTTGAAGTGGTTGCGTGACGTTCCCGATATAGGGTGGTCAAGCAGCGGATCAACGCGGGTTGCCTTGATCGCGCCATCCTGCACCTTAATTCTGGGAATGAAATGTCAGAATTAAGGCCCGTTGCTCAACCGTTTCCGCTCACCCGTCCAGAACACCGGATATGATGAAAAAAACGACTCTCCTGTCCTGTTGTCTCGCTCTCGGTCTCTTGTCCGCGCCGCCTGCCTGGGCCGAGGAGACGCTGCGCCTCATGGCCTATGGCGATTCCCTGGTGCACGGCTACGGCCTGCCCGATGGAGAGACCTTCCCGGATCAGCTGGAAGCGGCGCTTCGTGAGCAAGGGCATGACGTGAATGTTCTCAATGCCGGCAACTCCGGCGATACCTCCAAGGCCGGCTTGTCACGCGTGGACTGGGCGCTGGCCGACGATCCCGATGCTGTCATCCTGGTTCTGGGCGCCAACGACGCCCTGCGCGGGCTGGAGCCTTCCGCCATGGAGGACAACCTCTCCGAACTGATCGTGCGCTTCCGGCAGGAAGAGCTGCCCGTTCTGTTGGCCGGCATGATGGCGCCGCGCAACCTGGGGCCCGAATACACTGAGGAATTCGACTCGGTCTTCCCGCGCCTGGCCGAGGAGCACGACGTACTTTTCTACCCCTTTTTCCTCAAGGACGTCGCTGCCGAGCCCGAGCTCAACCAGGACGACGGCATCCATCCCAACGCCAAGGGCGTCGCCGTTATCGTCGAGAACATCCTGCCCAAGGTCGAGGAACTGATCGAAGAAACTCGCTCAGGTGGCACCTCCGGCGACGACAGCGCGTCCTGACCCCTTCCTTGCTTTCCAGTCCCGTCTCGCCCAGAAAGAGGCCGGTCTTCTATTTCGAATCAATCAATCCGCCACAGAACGGAGTCTGAAATGCAATACCGTCCGCTGGGCCGTACCGGCCTCAACGTGAGTACGCTCTGCCTGGGCACCATGACCTGGGGCGAGCAGAACACGCTGGAAGAAGCCTTCGAGCAGATGGACTACGCCGTGGCCAACGGCGTCAATTTCTTCGACACGGCCGAGATGTACCCGATCGCCACGCGGGCCGAAACCTATGGCCGAACCGAGGAGATCATCGGCGAATGGCTGGCCGCACGCGGCGGGCGCGACAACCTGATCCTGGCCACCAAGGCGGTAGGGCGAAGCACACGCTTCCCCTACATTCGCGACGGAGAGCCCCGGCTCAACCGCCAGCACATCCGCCAGGCCGTGGACGACAGCCTGAAACGCCTGCAGACCGATTACATCGACCTCTATCAATTGCACTGGCCGGAGCGCTCTACCGACCGCTTCGGCAAGCTGGGCTTCCACGAGGTCCCCGACGAGGATACCGTGCCCATCGAGGAAACCCTGGAGGCCCTGGACGAGCAGGTGCAGGCCGGCAAGATCCGGCACATCGGCCTGTCCAACGAGACGGCCTGGGGGACCATGACCTTCCTGAAGCAGGCCGAGGCCGGCACGGGACCACGGGTCGCCTCTGTCCAGAACCCTTACAGCCTGCTCAACCGCAGTTTCGAGACCGGCCTGGCCGAGGTGGCCCTGCGCGAAGACTGCGGCCTGCTGGCCTATGCCCCCGTCGCCGCCGGCGTGCTGACCGGAAAGTACCAGGGCGGCCGCCGCCCTGAAGGCGCGCGCCTGACCCTGTTCCCCCAGAACTCGCGCTACATGAATCCCCAGGCCGATGCCGCCGTGGCGAAGTACGTTGCCCTTGCGCATGCCTGGGAGCTCGACCCGGCGGTCATGGCCCATGCCTATGTCTTCGGCCGGGCCTTCGTAACCGCCTCCATCGTCGGCGCCACGCGGATGGAGCACCTGGAGTTGGCCTTCGAGGCAGAGCAGACCGAACTGCCCGAGGAACTTCTGGAAAGCATCGAGCAGATCCACGCCGAGCACACCTACCCCTGCCCCTGAGCGGCACCTCCTAAGCACGGATGGTTGCACAAAGACCCTTGCCAGCCGGGGCCCGATCAGGGCTATGCTGGCAGGGTCGCAAGCCGGTGCAGGAGGTGAGCCATGAGACTCTTTATCGCCCTTCCCTTGCCCGACGAGGTGCGTGAAGACCTCTCCGAGCGTTGCAACGGCGTCCCGGGAGCCCGCTGGATTCCTCCGGAGAATATGCACCTGACACTGCGCTTCATCGGCGAGGTGGACAACGCGCAGGCAACCGACATCGACGATGCCCTCGTCAGCCTGAACGGGAAGGGCTTCGACATGACCCTGTCCGGAGTCGACGTCTTCACGGACGGGCCGCGCATTACCTCGCTCTGGGTCGGCGTGGAAGCCAATGAAGCCCTGAACCGGCTGCAGGGAAAGGTGGAGCAGGCGCTCGTTCGCACCGGACTGCCCCCGGAACGTCGCAAGTTCAAGCCGCATGTCACCCTGGCAAGAGGGAAAATCGAGAATGGCCGGAAGCTGCAGCAGTTCATGTCCCGCAATGCGCTGCTGAAGCTGGGCCCCTTCCGGGTCAACGACTTCGTGCTCTTCTCCAGCTTCCTGTCCCAGTCCGGACCTCTCTATACCCAGGAGGCCGTTTATCCGCTGGAGCCGGCCTACGCATAGAGCAGGGACACGACAGGCTCACAGCGTCTTCGTCCAAGGGCCTTGACCTCTCGGCTCCGGCAGGCCAAGTCTGCGGCTTGTATCGACCGTCGAAAGGCTCCACGCATGCTCGATCACCACAGTGCCTTGATCTACGCCATGGTTCTCGCCTCCGCTGCGGACCAGGACATGAACGACGAGGAGGTCGAGATCATGAGCGACATCATCAAGATGTTGCCGGCGTTCAAGGACTACGATCTCAACCAGCTGTCCAGCACGGCCCGGGCCTGCGCGGAGATGCTGCGCGACGAGGAGGGCCTGGAACTGGCCGTCGAGAAGATTCGCGAATCCCTGTCGGACCCGCTCAGGGAAACGGCCTACGCCCTGGCCTGCGATGTGGTGGCGGCGGACGGCTTTGCTACCCAGGAGGAGTTGCGCCTGCTGGAGCTTCTCCGTCATCGCCTGGATGTGCCCCGCCTCGAGGCCGCGGCCATCGAACGGGGAGCCGCCGCCCGGTTCCGCCAGGTCTGAGATTGGCAGCAATCTCGCCAGACTGCTGCTAAATTCCTGATATAAATTACTTTTTTGTTGCGTTCCGACTTCGTTCTCGCTCAGACTCCAAGATGGACATGAGTTGAACGGAGGTTTCATGTGCCATGAACGCAATCGCACTTCAGCTTCGTGACTACCGCCTGACCACGGCGGAGATCCTCTATCACATGCCGGATCATCCCGGCCTGCTGCAGACCTTCGTCTGGCAGGAGTACGATCTGGCGCCCCGTTTTCCCGAGTTGCGACGGTTTCTGGATTTCTGGACGAGGAACCTGGACGGCAAGCTGCACTCGGTGCAGGTTGCCAACCGGAAGCTCATTACCTCCAATGAGTTGATGAACACCGACTGCGAGCTCACCCTCCACTGATTTCCTCTTCCGGGACCCCCGTGGCGGCAAAGCGTCGCGCCTGAGCGCCTTGGCGGACGCAGGACCAGGGCCTATTGTCCCATGCGCGTTCGGGCATGGATCATCGGAAATGGCCACGGATCTCTCATACGACAGGGCAAGGGCCGCGCACGGCACCACAGCAGAACAGGGCAACCGACCTCTTGTCGGCTGGCTGCTGTTCTGTGCCTTCATGGTGTTCGCCATGGCGGTGATCGGCGCCATCACGCGGCTGACGGAGTCCGGCCTGTCGATCATGGAATGGGCGCCGCTGACCGGCACCCTCCCGCCCCTGTCCGATGCCGAGTGGCAGCGCCTCTTCGCGCTCTACAAGACGATCCCGCAGTACCAGCAGCTCAACACCGGCATGTCGCTGGCCGAGTTCAAGACCATCTTCTGGTGGGAATACGTCCATCGCCTCTGGGGACGCACCATTGGTCTGGTCTTCGCCCTGCCCCTGGCCTGGTTCTGGTGGCGGGGCCATCTGGCGGCCTGGTTGAAGCCGCACCTGCTGATCCTGCTGGGCCTGGGGGCGCTCCAGGGCGTCATGGGCTGGTACATGGTGGCCAGCGGCTTCGCCGAACGGGTCTCCGTCAGCCAGTACCGCCTGGCGCTGCATCTCACCCTGGCGATCTTCATCTACGGCTACATTCTCTGGCTGGTGTTTCGCCTGGTCTGGCCGGACGCCGGCGAGAACAGTCTCCGGGGGTCCCTGTTCTGGCTGCGCCGCAGCCTTCTGGGCTTGGTCCTGCTGCTGGCCGTCACGCTTGTCTCGGGCGCTTTCGTGGCCGGCCTGAACGCCGGCCTCACCTACAACAGCTTCCCGCTGATGGACGGTCGATTGGTCCCAGATGGCTATGGCCAGCTGTCCCCCTGGATCCTGAACCTCTTCGAGACCATCGCCGCCGTGCAGTTCAATCACCGCCTGCTGGCCAGCCTGACCCTGGTGGGCGCCCTGGGGCTCTTTCTCTGGTCCCTGCACTTGCCGCTCGGCACACCGGCACGCTGGGCGATGGCATTGCTCGCGTTAGCGGCCGTGGGCCAATTCACTCTCGGCGTCGTCACCCTGCTGCAGATGGTGCCGGTCTCCCTCGGCGCGCTTCACCAGGCCGGTGCCCTGCTGCTGCTGACCGCCCTGCTCCATGCGCTCTATCGCCTGCGCCCCCGGCCCCGAGACGGGACGGCAGCATAAACCTTTTCCCCCTTCCCCTCCTTCGCTAGGCTGCCGACAGCAAACAACAGAGAACAGATGAGAGGACCATCATGATTCTGGCCGGACGCAACATGTCCCCCTTCACCCGCCGCTGCGCCATCGCCCTGCTCCACACCGGCATGTCCTACGAAGCCTTGGAACTCAATGCCGCCCAGGAGATGGACAAGGTCCAGCAATACAATCGCCTGGGCCGTGTCCCGGCGCTGCAGCTGGATGACGGCACCGCCCTGGTGGACAGCTGGGCCATCCTGGACTGGATCGACGAAACGGCGGGGCCTGACAAGGCCCTGGTTCCGGCCAGCGGCAAGGAGCGGCGCGATATCCTGCGCCTGACCGCCTATGCCATGGGCACCATGGAGAAGGCCGTTGCCTATTTCTACGAGACGGGCCTGCGTCCGGAAGAGACGCGCTGGCAGAAATGGGGGGACCGTCTCGGCAGCCAGGTGGTAGCCGGCTTCGACTTCCTCGAGGAGGCGCTGGGCAACAACGAGTGGCTCCATGGCAACCGCATGACCCATGCGGACGTCGCGACGGTCTGCGCCTACGACTTCTCGACACTTCGCGCGGCCGACCTGCTGGAGGGCGGCAAACGCTTCCCGAAGCTGGCCGCCTTCACGGATCGCTGCAACAAGCTGGAGCCCTTCGCCAAGACCAGCCTGGACCCCTATCGCGGCTAGGGCCGCTCATGGCTCAACCCGGAACCGGGTCGCCCAGCTTGCGGAAGGTCTCCACGGCGTCCTCGCTGAACCGGAAGGCTCCCAGGAAATCCTCGAGTCCGTAGCCCGGATTCGAGGCCTGCAGGCGTATGAAGTAGGACTGCGCCTCCTGGGATCGTCCGGCAGCGCTCAGGCAATAGCCCGCAATCGCCTTGATATGTGCGTGGGCATTCGGGCGCGCAGCGGCTTTTACGGCCCACTCGGCCGCCGCATCGAATTGCCCGAGGTGCAGATGGGCGAGTGCGCGCACCGCCAGCATTCCGAACAGCAGCGGATCAAAGGGACTCAAGGACCGGGACAGATCGGTCGCGGCGATCGCAAGCTGCGGCTCTCCCGCCTGGCAACGCACGAAACCCAAGGTATAGTGCCCGAGTGAGAAATTCGGGCTCAGGCCGACGGCCGTTTCCAGCTCCGAAAGCGATCCTTCGATATCACGCCGCAGCCAGAGTGCCCGCCCCATGGCCCAGTGGGCCGCCGGGGAGCGGTCGTCGGCGGCCAGACTTGCGCCAGCCGAGTCATAGGCCAGAGCGATTTCCCTCTCGCGTTCGGAGGTCCGCAACAGGAAGGCGTTCTGGAAATGGGTGAAGGACATGCCCGCATGGGCCCGGGAGAAGGTGGGATCCAGGACCAGGGCTCTTCCGAAGAAATGCTGGGCCTGTTCGTTGCCGCTCGCATTGAACTGGTACATGTGCCAGAGGCCGCGATGATAGGCTTCCCAGGCATCGAGGGAGTCTGCGGGTTTGAGGAAGGCCCGCGCGGTTTCCGTGTTTTCCACCTCGCTCTCGATGGAGGCGACAATGTCGTTTCCGATCAGCTCGAGCACAAGAAAGGTGTCATCGAGAGTCCTGTGATAGGTTTCGGCCCAGATAACCTGCCCGGTACCACTCTCCGCCACCTCCACCGAGACCTTGAGCTGTTGCCCCCGGCAATCCACCCGTCCGCTTGCGACATAGTCGGCACCCAGTATCCGAGCGGCTTCCTGCGTCCCCACGCCCCGCTGGCCAAGGGCAAAGACCGAACCGCGTGCGATGACGAACAGGTTCTTGAGCTTGGACAGGCGCGCGATGATGTCGTGCACGAGGCCGTCCGCCAGCCCGCCCTCCTCCATTGCGGCATCTGAGAATTCCCGGAACGGCATGACGGCCAGGGAGGCCCGCCGGACAGGGCCTGTCTCCACGGGAAAGAACGAAGATCGGACGCCTGCCGAATGCACGCACGTTACGGTGGTCCCTGATGGATTTTTCCGCCCTGCTGCCTTTGCGCTTTGCCAGGCCGCGCGGAGAGGCGCCCAGTCGAGGCTCTCGGCCTCGAAATATCGCGCCGTTGTCGCAAGATGCTCCTCGCCGTCCCGAAGTCTGCCCGCCCCGGCAAGAACCTGGAAAAGCATGACGTGAGGCCTCGGATCACAGGGCGCCAATTCCAGCCAGCGTTCGATATACGGAAGGCTGTCCTCCGGTGTTGTCCGAGAGACCTCTGCCAGGTGCTTGAGAACCTCACCATGCATCATGCGATAGCTGCGCCGCATACCGGTCAGCCAGGCCGCAAACGGCAAACGCCGGTCGACCTCCAGGCCTTCAAGAAAATCACCCGCAAAGCAGGCAGCCAGAGCTTCCAGCTGATCGCGATCCAGACGTGTGCATCCCGCCTTCATCGTTGTGCTGACGTGGCAGGCATCGATGCTGCTGCCATTCGTCTCCAGGGCGACAGTCTCGCCGGCTGTCACGAGGCGTAGATTCTCGTCTGTCAACCGGCGGAGCTTGCTCAGGCACCACCTCAACTCGCTGCGCGGGTCGTTCGCGACATCCCAGAGCAATTCGCAAAGCTGGTCGCGGTGAACCGGCTTGGACACATGGGCGAGATAGGCAAGCAAGGCACAGGATTTCCGCGACGCAGGAAGCTCGAGACGAACCCCATCGCGGATGACCGTCAAGGGGCCCAGCAGTCGTATCGCAAGACCGGACCGGCTTGCCGAGGCAATGGCATCGCTCGTTTCCACGTCCATTCCCACGTCAGTTCCAACGCGCGCGGCGCATCGCTGACTCTATACCCCGGCGTTCCAGAACCACAAATCCGAAAAAGGATAAGAACCATGCAAACAGTATTGACCCCCCAGAGGGACAGCGGCGATGAGCTCTCGGCCCTGAAGAAGAAGCAGCAAGCCACCTGGTCCGCCGGCGATTATTCCGTTGTCGGGGTGACCCTGCAGATCGTCGGAGAATCGCTTTGCGAAGCCGTTGATCTTCACTCAGGTGAGCATGTCCTCGATATCGCGGCGGGCAACGGCAACGCCACGCTCGCTGCGGCGCGGCGCTTCACGGAGGTTACCTCCACCGACTATGTCCCCGAATTGCTGGAAAGAGCGAAGGCGCGCGCCACCGCGGAAGGCTTAACTGTCAACTTCCAGGTCGCGGATGCGGAAGCACTGGATTTTCCCGATGGCACCTTTGATGTCGCGCTCTCGACCTTCGGCATCATGTTCACGGCAGATCATGATCGTGCTGCGCAGGAAATGCAGCGGGTCGTGCGCAAGGGCGGCCGCATGGGAATGGCCAACTGGACTCCGGAGAGCTTCATCGGCCAGCTCTTCAAGACAATCGGTCGGCATGTACCTCCCCCGGCCGGCGCTCGCTCACCCGCGCTCTGGGGGACACGCGCCTGGCTGGACGAGCATTTCGGGACACAGGCGAATGACATCAAGACCACCAGCAAGACCTTCGTCTTCCGCTATCGTTCGCCGGAGCACTGGCTGGAGGTCTTCCGAACCTGGTACGGCCCGACGCTGAAGGCCTTTGCGGCGCTTGACGCGGAGAAGGCAAAGGCGCTGGAAACGGATATCCTCAAGCTGATCGAGCAGTTCAATCGCGCCGGGGACGGGACGATGGTCGTGCCGTCCGAATACCTGGAAATCGTCATCACGAAAGCCTGACTCCTCCCCAAACCGCACGCCAGCGATCCGCTGGTGTGAAGACCCGGTGTACAGGAGAACGCTAGCGCAACCAGCTGAAGCCCCGAGTTCGCTCGCTCTCTGTCGCGACCAGGGTTTCAGCTGCGTTGCCAACCGTCATCGTGACACCTGATCCAGCAATGGCATGCACACTTGGCAGAAAGGAGCCTTGTTATGCACCCAGGCTCGTCAGCCCGAGCTGTGTGTTGCCTGGAGCAGGATCGCGCCGGCATAGATGACGAGAAGCGTCAGGCTCTCGACCCCGATGCGTCCCGGCCCCATCCGTTGCCGCAGGATCAGTCCCCCCAGGAGGAGGCCTGTCATCAGGAGGGCGGTCACGGTCCAGAAGTGATCCGCCATGCCAGTTGCGTGGTAGAGGGACCCTTCCCGATAGGAAACGTCCGCAGCCGTCAGGAAGAGCGTGTCGAAGATGTTTCCGCCGATAATCCCGCCAACCGCCAGCTGCAGCGCCCCGCGCCGAACCGCTGCGATGGTCGTGACGAGCTCTGGCAGCGAGGTCACCACTGCTGTCGCCAGGGCACCGACCAGCGACTCGGACAGCGCCATGCGGCCGGTAATCTCGGCTGCGGTCTTGGCAATCACCCACCCCGCAATGCCCATGATGACCATCAGGACAGCGAAGCTCGCCACCAGACGCGCCGTACTTTTCCTGCGTGTTCGACCATCCTCGCGCTCGGGAGTGTCCTTGCGGGTTTCCCGCGTCGCCACCGGCCGCCACATCGGCGTCTCTCGCAGCGAACGCGTGGCGAAAAGCGCGCCCACATAGACAGCCGGAATCACGAGCGACACGGGATGGACGGCGAAGATCGTGAATTCCCGCAGGCTGAGTGCGATGAGCGGCAGCGTCAAAAGCACGATCAGCACAACGGCCTGGAAGAGGTTGGCGAGCTCGGCCGCAGCGTGTTCCAGATTGGCCTTGCGATAGGTCAGGTCGGCAATGGCGAGAAAGGCCGTCTGCACGGCAATACCGCCGATGCTGTTGGAATACGCCAGGGAGGCATGCCCCTCGAACGCGCCCGTGATCGACACGACCGTACCACTGAGCGAGGTCGCGGCCCCCAGCAGCACGGCGCCGGAAACGGCCTCCCCGAGCCCGGTCCTGTCCGCCAGTATGTCCGCCAGCGCAGTGATGCGCAGGCCGTTGAACAAGACCACCAGCGCGGCCAGCCCGAATGCCGTCAGCAATCCCAACATGGACCATTGTTCGAGCATGGCCGTCTCTCTCCTGTCGTTGTGCCCCAGTGTGTCGAGGCCCCTGCAAGACTCAGCGTGACGCCATTTTCCTGCACGTTTTCAACGCTATTTTCCAGGCCCTTTCAGACCCGTTTCATGGCCAGCGGACTTGCAGCCGGATCCGGGTGCGTCGAGAACGGCGATCGTCGTTCGATACCGGGCGCGTCACGCCGCTATGCACGCACCTTGAGCCAACGGTGCAGCAGATAACCCGCAAACAGGGTGAGGACCGCCACCCCCAGGAGCGTGAGAACCAGGTCCCAGCGCTCCGGGCTCGTCCTGGCCCAGGCGACGCCGCGGGCCGTCAGGTAACCGGGCGCCAGCAGGATCGGAACCCAGAGGATCGCCGAGAAGACATTGGCCAGCTGGAAGCGCAGCTGCGGCATGGAGAGCGTGCCGGCAATCAGCGGGACGCTGGCTCGCAGCGGTCCGATGAAACGGCCGAAAAGAATGGCAGCCATCCCGTAACGCCGGAAGAACAACCGGCCGCGCGCCAGCATGCGGCGATGGCGTGCGAAGACCGGCACGCGCAACAGGCGCGGTCCCAGCCAGCGGCCCAGCCAATAGGAAACGCTGTCCCCCAGGATAGCACCGGGAATGCTGCCCAGCAGCACCGGCCAGGGATCCAGGGCGCCAGCGCCGATCAGCCCGCCACTGGCCATGAGCAGGGCCGTGCAGGGCAGCAGGATTCCAACCACGGCCAGCGACTCGCCGAAGGCCATGAGGAAGAGCAGCGGGGCCGCCCACTGCTGATTCGTCTCCACGAACGCCAGTATGTCCGCCAGCCAGCCTTCCACGATCTACTGTCCTCAGGCCTGCGCCACAAGGCGCCGAACCTCTGCGCGCAACTCCGGCAGCAGATCATCGGCAAACCAGGGATTGCGCTTCAGCCAGCCCGTGTTGCGCCAGCTGGGGTGCGGCAGCGGCAGGTACTCCGGCGCGTAGTCCCGCCAGCACCGGACCGTTTCCGTCATGTTCTGCTGCCGGCGCCTGCCCAGATAATAGGCCTGGGCATAGCTGCCGACCAGAAGCGTCAGCTCCACGGAGGCCATCAGCGGTCGCAGGACCGGATGCCAGGTCGGGGCACAGATCCTCATTGGCGGACGGTCGCCCCCCTTGGGATCGCGCCCAGGGTAGCACAAACCCACGGGCATGATGGCCACACGTGTCTCGTCATAGAAGGTCTCGCGGTCCATCTGGAGCCAGTCGCGCAGGCGCTCGCCCGAGGCATCGTTGAAGGGCAGCCCCGTCTCGTGAACCTTCGTGCCCGGCGCCTGGCCCACGATCAGCAGGCGCGCCGTGGTACTGGCCCGCACGACGGGACGCGGCCCCAGCGGCAGGTCCTCGGCGCAGAGACGACAGGCCCGGGCCCGTTCCAGCGCCGCATCCAGGCTGTCCTCCGCGGTCATTCGCCTTTCGCCGCCCCCAGCAGCGAGCGCACATAGGCCGGGACCACGTCCGAGGCCGGGCCATGATGATGTTCCTCGAAGAGATCGATGCCCTCGCTGGGCTCCAGGTTGAGTTCCACGGTGTGTCCGCGGCCGGCCATGCGCACCTCCTGGACGAAGCCGGCGGCCGGATAGACGCTGCCCGAGGTGCCGACGGACAGGAACAGGTCACAGCTCTCCAGTTCAGACATGATACGGTCCATCTCGAAGGGCATCTCGCCGAACCAGACCACATGGGGGCGCAGTCCTCCACTGCCCCCGCACGCCGGGCACTGGCTGGTGACCTCCAGGTCGTCGCGCCATTCGTGAACGGCGCCGCACTGCTCGCAGCGCGCCTTGAAAAGCTCGCCGTGCATGTGGATCAGGTTGCGGCTGCCCGCACGCTCGTGCAGGTCATCGATGTTCTGCGTCACCAGCAGGACCTCGCCGGACCATTCGCGTTCCAGTTCGGCCAACGCAAGGTGCGCAGGATTCGGTTCCACAGCGGGGTCCTGCAAGCTCTTACGGCGCGCGTTGTAGAAGGCTTGCACTCCCTCGGGATCGCGAGCGAAGGCCTCGGGCGTGGCCACATCCTCGATGCGCACCTGGGACCAGATGCCGTCGGCATCGCGGAAGGTGTTCAGACCGGACTCGCGAGAGACCCCCGCGCCGGTCAGGATGACGATTTTTCCTTCGGACTCAGGCTTCATGATGATAGGGACTATAGCTGAAGCGGACCGGACACCACACCCCCGGATTGAACCACAGCGGAAGGAAAAGCTCGGACATGCGCGTTCTCTTCGTGTGCACTGGCAACATCTGCCGCTCCCCCACGGCCGAAGGCGTCCTGAAGCAGAAACTCCAGGCACGCACGATCGGCCACGTCCAGGTCGATTCGGCCGGCACCCACGGTTATCACGTGGGCGAAGCACCGGACCCACGCGCCCGGGACAAGGCGGCCAGGCGCGGCTACGACCTGACCGACCAATCCGCGCGCCGCATCTCCCGCGATGACTTCGAACGCTTCGACTGGATCGTTGCCATGGACAGCGGACACCTGCGACAGCTGGAACGGCTCTGCCCGCCACAGTACCAAGACCGCCTCCATCTCTTCCGCGATTTCATCGGCGGCGAGCACGCCGGGCAGGACATCCCGGATCCCTACTACGGGGCACTCAATGGCTTCGAGGAGGTGCTGGACCTGGTGGAACTCGGCTGCGACGCCATGTTGGAGCGCCTGGAAATTAGCTCTCCCGCCAAACAGGTTCGCTGACCCCCATCGGCCACATCACCGCCCTAGACTCCCTGCAGAGCAGGGAGGAACAGGGCACAGGCCATCACCGAGGCCAGGCTGCGGACATAGTTCCAGACGGTCCAGACCTTCAGGTAGCGGGCCCAGGTTTTCGCCGCCTCATCCCGCTCTGCCTGTACGACCGCAAGCTCCCTGTTCAAGGGAACGTTGCGCAGGATCGTGCAGAGGAACATGCCCAGCAGATAGGCAAGGCCGGCGCCACGCGCTCCAGGGCCGGCATGATGAAGGTCGAGCTGGCCACGAAGATGCCCGCCACCAGGCAGCTCCCGAGCACGGTGAGCCCCAGCAGGACAGGCAGCAGCCCCGAGCTCATCGTTCCAGGCTCCAGGCCCCGCTGGCCGCGGCCTTGCCGACATAGTCGGAGAAATCGCGCGGCGGGCGGCCCAATGCCTCCTGCACGCCCCCGGTCACGGCGCTGTTCCGGCCATCGAGGGTTTCGGTGAAAAGCTGCTCCAGGAGGGCGATCATCTCCTCAGGCACGGCCATGTCCTCCAGTCCCGTCCGGAACGCCTCGGGGGAGAGCTGGGTGTAACGGATGGAGCGCCCGAGTTCCCGGGAAATCTCCTCCACGGCTTCGGCGAAGGTCAGGGCACGCGGACCGGTGACCTCGTAGAGGCGGTTCGCATGCCCCTCACTCGCCAGGGCGGCCACCGCCACCTCGGCGATATCGTCGGCATCCACGAAGGGCTCGCGCACCTCTCCGGCCGGCAAGGCAACCTCTCCGGCAACGATGCTGTCGCTCAGGAAACTCTCGCTGAAATTCTGGTTGAACCAGCTCGCCCGCACGATGGTCCAGTCGAGTCCACAGGTCTTAAGGGCCTCTTCGGCGCGCGCCGCTCCCGGCTCTCCGCGACCGGACAGCAGCACGATCCGCTCGAGGCCCTGCGCCTGTGCAAGCCGGCCCAGTTCAGCAATGGCTTCGGCCGCGCCGGGCACGGCGAGATCGGGCTGGAAGGTGACATAGGCAGCCGAGGCGCCCTCCATGGCCGACGCCCAGCCCTCGGGCCGGTTCCAGTCGAAGCTGGGATGCGTCGAGCGCGAGACGGGACGCGTTGCAAACCCCGTCTCCTTGAGCAGGGCATCCACCCGGCGCCCGGTTTTGCCGTGGCCACCTACAATCACAATCGGGGACTTCGAGATCATTGGTTGTTCCTTTCCTTGCTCAAAATGCGAGATTATCTCGTATTTATAAATGCGATAAACTCTCGCATTTACTTTGTCAAGAAACCCGTGCAGGAAGGACAGGATGAGCGACACCACACCCAAGCATGACGAGGCAGAGCCCGTGAGGAGCGGCCTGGCCCGGCGCACCCCCACCCAGCGCCGCAGCCGGGAGCGCTTCGAGCGCATCCTCGCCTCCGCCATGGAAATCCTGTCGGAGAAGGGCAGCGATGCCTTCCGCATGAGCGATATCGTGGAGCGGACCGGCATTTCCTTCGGCTCGCTCTATCAGTACTTCCCCGACAAGACGGCGATCATTGGCACCCTGTCCGAGCGCTACAACGCAGAAGGACGGGCCTGCGTGGAGCAGGAACTGGCGTCGGTGGAGACACTCCCGGAACTTCACGCCGCCCTGGGCCGCATCGTCGAGGGCTATTACCGGATGTTCGTCGACGAACCCATCCTGTGCGACATCTGGCATGCGACGCAGACCGACAAGGACCTGCAGAAGGCCGATGAAGCCGAGATGCGGCACCTGGCGCAGCTGCTCCTGGCGCGCATGAAGGAACTTGCCCCCTCCGCTGACGAAGCGGAGCTGCGCAGGACCGCCGAGCTCGTCATGGTGCTGATCGCCGCCGCGGTGCGCCACGCCATCACCCTGGAACGATCCGAGGGCGAGCGGGTCGTCGCACAATTCAAGGCTCTGCTCTCAAGAAGCCTGCCCGGGCTGCCCGGCTGAATGCACGGCCCCGAGAGACGGAGAGTTGGCTGGACAGGACAGAGGAAGGGCTTCAAACTTCGCGCCATGATTGATCTCCTGGACAAGTCCCATCGCGAACGCCCGCTCGGCGGCGGCTGCATCGCCGAGGTCAGCCTGCTGGAGTTCGAGGATGGCGAAAAGCTGATTGCCAAGCGCGACGGCGGTCGCGGCGGCGACCTGGAGCTCGAGGGCTGGATGCTGCGCTATCTCGCCGAGACCAGCGAACTTGCCGTGCCCGAGGTCCACTACTGCGACAGCGAGCTGTTGCTGATGAGCTGGCTGCCCGAGGACGGCGGCCTGACCGTGGAGGCCGAAACGCAGGCCGCCGAACAGGTCGCCGCCTTGCATGACGTCTCCACAGCACAGTTCGGGCTGGAACGCGACACCCTGATCGGTCCGCTGCACCAGCCCAACCCGCGGGAAGCGGACTGGATCACCTTCTTCCGCGACCACCGCCTGCTCTACATGGCCGACCTGGCCAAGGACCGGGGCCGCCTGCCGTCCGGCACGCGCCACCAGATCGACCGCCTCGCCAATCGCTTGCCGGACCTGATCGCGCCGCCCGAACGGCCCTGTCTGCTGCACGGCGACCTCTGGGGCGGCAACATCCTGGCCAGCCGGGGGCGCCTGTCCGGCTTCATCGATCCGGCCATCTATTACGGTCATGCCGAAATGGACCTTGCCTTCTCCACGCTCTTCGGCAGTCTCGGCAAGGCCTTCTTCCAGCGCTATGGCGAACTGCGCCCGCTGGAACCCGGGTTCTTCGAGGAACGCCGGGACCTCTACAATCTCTACCCCCTGCTGGTCCACACGGCCCTGTTCGGTGGTGGCTATCCCGGCGCGGTGAAACGGATAACGGAGGGTTTTCTGTGAGCCAGGACAGCGCCGACAGCTCGGGCCAGGGGGAGAACCGCCTTCTTGTCGGCATTTCCGCCATGCTGACGGGCATGGCCTGCCTGACTGTCATGGACGCCACGGCAAAGTGGCTGGGAGAAGGTTATGCCATCAGCCAGATCGTCTTCTTCCGGAATTTCTTCTCGCTGATCCCGGTGGCCTTCATCGTCTGGTTCGGCGGCGGTCTTCCGGCGTTGCGCACCCGGCGCCTGAAGCTGCACCTCCTGCGCGGTATCTTCATCCTGGTGGCCATCTACAGCTTCTTCTACGGCCTGCAATTCATGCAGCTGGCCGAAGCGGTCTCCATTGCCTTCCTGGCCCCGTTGTTCGTGGCCGCACTTTCGGTTCCCATTCTGGGCGAGAAGGTCGGTCCGCGCCGCTGGACCGCTGTCCTGATCGGCCTTCTGGGCGCTCTCATCATCATTCGCCCGGGCACGGAGGTCTTCAAGTGGGCCTCGCTCCTGCCCGCAACGGCCGCGCTCAGCTATGCCTTCATCATGGTGATTGGCCGCAAACTCAGCCGTACCGACAGCAACGCCGCCATCATGGTCTACGGTACTTTCGTGGCCGTGGCGGTCTCGGGCATCTTCCTGCCCTTCGACTGGCGCATGCCCGGCCTAATCGATTGGCTCCTGCTGCTGGAAATGGGCGTGCTTGGCGGGTCGGCCATCTATTTCATCACAGTCGCCTATCGTAATGCCCAGGCCTCGCTGGTCGCGCCCTTCGAGTATTCCGCCCTGCTCTGGGGCCTGATCCTGGGCTGGGTGCTGTGGCGTGAATTTCCTGGTGCGCACGTCTGGCTGGGGGCCGGGATCGTCATCGCCAGTGGCATCTACCTGCTCTATCGCGAAAACCAGGTGGCCCGGCAGAAGGCGCGCGCCGTTCCCGAAACGCCGGTCGTCCGCCCGCGCAGCTTTCGTTAAAGCACCGCAGCCACCTGCTCCACAGCCCAGTCGATTTCGTCGCGCGTGATCACCAATGGCGGCGCCAGGCGGATGGTGTCCACATGGGTCTCCTTGCACAGCAGGCCGCGCTGCTTCAGCGCCTCGCAATAGGGCCGCGCCCCACCGGCGTCGCCATGCAGCTGAACGGCGATCATCAGGCCGCGCCCGCGCACCTCGGCCACCCGGTCGCCCAGGGCCTGGCGCAGGCTGGTCTCGAAGTAGGGGCCCAGTTCGGCGGCGTTCTCGATCATCCCCTCGTCGACCAGCACGCCCAGGGCCGCCCGGGCCACGGCGCAGGCCAGCGGGTTGCCGCCGAAGGTGCTGCCGTGCTCGCCGGGCTGCAGGACACCCAGCACCTCCGAATTCGAGAGCACGGCCGAGACGGGATAGAAGCCGCCCGACAGCGCCTTGCCGATCAGGGTGACGTCCGCCTCGATGCCCTCGTGCTCCTCGGCCAGCAGCGTGCCGGTGCGACCCAGGCCGGTCTGGATCTCGTCCAGGATCAACGTCGCACCGTGCTGCGTGCAGAGCTCGCGCATGCGCGTCAGGTACCCGGGCGGCGGGATGATCACGCCGGCCTCGCCCTGGATGGGCTCGGCCAGCACGGCCACGGTGTTGGGGGTGAAGGCCTCTTCCAGTGCCTCGGCGTCGCCGAAGGGCACGACCTTGAAGCCCGGCGCGAAGGGCCCGAAACCCCGGCGTGCGTCGGGATCGGTGCTGAAGCCCACGATGCCCAGGGTGCGGCCGTGGAAGTTGTTGCGGCAGACGATGATCTCGGCCTGGTCCTTCGGCACGCCGCGCACCTCGTAGCCCCACTTGCGCACCGCCTTGACCGCGGATTCCACGGCTTCGGCCCCGCTGTTCATGGGCAACACCTTGTGCGAACCGGTCAGATCGCAGACCTCCTCGTAGAACAGCGCCAGCTGGTCGTTGCGGAAGGCGCGCGAGGTCAGGGTCAGTTTCGCCGACTGCTCGATCAGCGCGTCACGGATGCGCGGATGGCAATGGCCCTGGTTCACCGCGGAATAGGCCGCCAGGCAGTCCAGATATCGCTTGCCCTCGGTGTCCCAGACCCAGACGCCCTCGCCGCGCGTCAGCACCACGTCCAGCGGCTTGTAGTTGTGGGCGCCCAAGGCCGATTCCACCTCGATGTAATCGGCAGGCTCCCTGTAGATACGGCTTTCCTCCGTTGCGGCAGACATGGCGTTTCTCCTTGGGCTCAGGCCTCGGTAAAGCTGTGTACAGGGTGGGCCGCACCGGCGGCCAGCGGAGTGCTGCTGCGGTCGAGGCGCAGCGTCATGCAGTAGGCGGCGCCGCCCGACAGGATGAAGGGCTCTAGGTCCAGTTCGATGCAGCGATAGCCGCGTGTCTCAAGCTCCTCCTTCAGGCGCTCCGTACCCTTGGCCATGATGATGTCGCGGCCCAGGTTGACGGCGTTGAGACAGAGCAGGTCGGCCTCCGCCGAACTGGCTTCGATGCGCAGATCGGCGGGCACGCGGCGGCGGATCTCGGCCCGGGAAGCCTCCGAGAGCGCACCCGGATAGAAGACCACTTCCCCGCCCGGCAGCGGGTAGAAACAGACGTCCAGGTGATAGTAGCGCGGTGAAACCAGTTCCAGCGGCACCACGGGAAAGCCGAAGTGCCTCTCGATGGCGGCGGCGGACTCGCGGGAGGAACGCTGCCCCCAGCCGACCCAGAAGTGACGGCGCAGCGGGTCCCAGATGCAGTCGCCCGCACCCTCCTGGACAACGCCCTCGGGCAGCTGGGCCACCTCCTGCAGGCGGCCGTGGTCGCGGAGCTGTTCGAAGAAGGCCTGGAAATGCGGCTCCTCCCCCTGGCGTTCCGCATAGAGGAAACGCGCCATCAGGGCGCGGCCGTCCAGGACCACGGCGGCGTTCGCCGGGAACAGCATGTCCGGCAGGCCGGGCTGGCCCGGCACCACCTCGACCGCGGCACCGGCCTGTTCCAAGGCCAGGCGCAATGCCGTCCAGCAGGTCACGGCGTGGCGATGGCGCTCGTCCGGCGCGGCCGACCAGCGCGAGGGATCCATCCAGGGATTGATGGAATAACTGACCTCGTAATGGGCCGGATCGGTCATCAGGAACGTGGGAGCGTTCGTCATTCATTGCCTCCGGGACAAAGCGAATTGTCCCTGAGTCTGGCCCTAAAAGAAGTTGGCATAAAGGGCATGAAGTGCCACTTTCGTCATCTATATTGACGATTTGATATGTAAATCTGGCAGAATGACGATGACTGCTACCCTCGACGACACCGACCGCCGACTCATCGCCCTGCTGCGCAGCGACGCCCGCCTGCCGGCGTCCAGCTTGGCGGCCGAATTGGGCGTTTCGCGCAGCACCGTGCAGAATCGCATCGATCGCCTCAAGCGCGACGGACTGCTGCTGGGCTTCACCGTGCGCCTCAAGCCCGAGGCCGAGCCGGCCCCGGTGCGCGCCATCACCATGATCGAGGTCCAGGGCAAGGCCGCCGAGCGTGTTCTCAAGACCCTGCGGGGCTTCCCCGAGATCGCCACCCTGCACACCACCAACGGTCGCTGGGACATCGTCGCCGAACTCCACAGCAGCGACCTGGAGGCCTTCGACAAGGCCCTGAACCGCCTGCGCCTGGTGGAAGGCATCGCCCACACCGAGACCAGCCTGCTGCTGTCGACCTATAAGTAGGGACGTGCAATGGGTCGGTGCTTCCATCCAATGCCGGTGCCGAGACGCTTCGAGGCATGCCCCTTCGGGTCATGCACCTCAGCGTGAGGATTATATAATAATATCAATTAGTTATTACCCTCATGCTGAGGCGGGCCGCGCCAGCGGCCCCTCGAAGCATGCTGGCACAGGCGTTTCCGTAGACACGGACCACAGCAAGCTCGCGCAGAAGGCATGCCTTGACTCCACTAGACGACCGGTCTATTTTTAAATTCATGACCCAGACGAACACACGCGAGCTACTCATCGACGAGGGACTCAAGGCGCTGCTGGCCGGCGGCTACGACGGCACCGGCATCGGGCCGGTGCTGAAGGCGGCCGGGGTGCCCAAGGGCTCGTTCTATCACTTCTTCGACAGCAAGGAGGCCTTCGCCCTCGCCGTGCTGGACGCCTACGCCGAGCACTATGGCCGGGCCCGGCGCGAGATCCTCCATGATCGGAGCCGTTCGCCCCTGGAGCGCCTGCGGCGCTACTTCACCTACATGAGCGAGCTGCTCGCCCGGGAAGACTTCGGCGGCTGTCTGTTCGGCAACCTGGCGCTCGCCAGTGCAACCCGCAGCCCCGCTTTCCGTGAAAGGTTGCAGAAGGGCTTCCGGGCTTGGCAGAGCGACCTGACCGACGTTCTGCAGGATTCCCAAGCCGCAGGCGAGATCGCAGAAGATCTGGAGCCTGAGGAAACGGCCGCCTTCCTGATCGACGCCTACGAGGGTGCCCTGCTGCGCGCGAAAAGCGAAGGCGACACGATTCCCCTGGAGCGCTTCGTGCACTTGACCCTTACCCGAGTATTGTCACCGCCCAACTGACGCCCTCGGCGGAACCAGCAGGGAACCATAAGACCGTGGAAAGGAGATCATCATGGCCATTTTAGAGACGACCGGTCTACTTGCACACAATTCCCCGCATCCAGCACGCGGTGTGCGGCACCCAGCCCTGTCCTTCTGGGAGCGTCTGGCTGCGTTCGCCCAGGCGCGGGAGCGGGCCCGCCGGCATCGCAAGGCCCGGGCAGAACTGGCCGCTCTGGACGCACGACTGCTCTGCGACATCGGCTGCCCCTACCTGGAAAGGCGAGACGACCGGGCACCACGCTATCGTCCTCTGGCTGCCCCCGTCCTGCATATCCGCGCGGAGTGAGCTGACCGGCCCGCGAAAGTCCAGCCCGGCGAGCCCTGCTTGCCGGTCAACACGGCCCTGCGGCCTGGGGGCTCGACAAACTGGCTCCGAAACGGGAAAGTGCGCGCCGTCATGACCGCCATTCTCAACGTCGTTCTCCCCGTCTTCGGACTCATGCTGGCCGGTTACCTGGTGGGCCGCGCAGGCCTGCTGGGCGAGGACAGCGGGCGTGCGCTCAACGGCTTCGTCTATTACGTCGCCCTGCCGGCACTCTTCTTCGGCTCGATGGCCGAGGTCCCTCTGCAGCACATCTTCAACTGGCCACTCATCCTGGCCTTCGGCGGCGGCACGCTGATCACCTTCATACTCGCGATCGCCGTGGCGCTGATCTTTTTCCGCGGCCGCTTCGGGGAAGTCAGCCTGCACAGTCTGACGGCCATCTTCTCCAACACCGGCTACATGGGCGTGCCGCTGCTGCAGATCGCGTTCGGCCAGGAAGGCGTGCTGGCCGCCGTCATCACCACGGTCATCACGGCGGTGGTCGTGGTCGGGGCCGGAGTCATCCTGCTGGAACTGGATCGCCACAGGAACAGCGCCCCCCTGGTGGTCGCCCGCAACGTGACCCGCAGCCTGGCGAAGAATCCCCTGATCATTTCGGCCCTGGCCGGCATCCTCTATTCCGCAAGCGGCCTGCCCCTGCCCCAGCCGATCGCCACCTTCATGGAGCTCGCGGGCAATGCTGCAGCCCCCGCAGCCCTCTTCGCCATCGGCCTGTTCATGGTGGGCAAGTCATTGACCGAAGGCATGGGCGAGGTGGTCTGGATCTCTTCGCTCAAGCTGCTGGTCATGCCGCTGATCACCGCCTGGCTGGCCTATTCGGTGCTGGACATGCAGGGGGTCCCGGCCAAGGCCGCCGTTATCCAGGCAGCGCTTCCAACCGGCGCCCTGATGTTCGTGCTGGCCCAGCAGTATGGCGTCTACGTCCAGCGCGCGACCTCGGTGATCCTGATCTCCACGGTGATCTCGGTCCTCACGCTCTCGGCACTCTTCGTCGCCCTCGGCGTGCAATAATCAGCCGGCCAGGAAGTCGCGGGTCTCCGCCAGCGCCTCGGCCAGGCCCACGCGCTTCGGCTCCACCCCTTCGGGGAAGGCGCCATAGAGGCGCGAGGGCATGCGCGAGTCCAACAGCACGAAGACGCCGCGGTCGTCGCCCCGGCGCACCAGCCGCCCGAAGGCCTGGCGCAGCCGTAGGCGGGTCAGCATCTCGTCGTACTGGCGCTTGCCGAAGTGTTCGCGCCGCGCCTTGTGGCGCAGGTCCGGGCGCGGCCAGGGCACGCGGTCGAAGGCGATCAGGCGCAGGGCCCGGCCCGGCACGTCCACACCGTCGCGCACGGCATCGGTGCCCAGCAGGCAGGAGTCCGGCTCGGCCCGGAACATCTCGATCAGAGTCGAGACATCCACGCCATCCAGGTGCTGGGCCAGCAGTTCCAACCCGGCCTCCTCCAGCGGCCGCACGATGCGCCCGTGCACGGCCTTGAGGCGCGAGATCGCAGTGAACAGCCCCAGCGCTCCGCCGCCCGAGGCCAGGAACAGCTCGCGCATGGCCGCGGCGATCTGGTCCGGATTGTCCCGCGCCAGGTCGGTGATGATGAAGACGCGGGTCTGGCTGGCATAGTCGAAGGGCGAAGGCACCCGCGCCCGCGTCGGCGCGGACAGCAGGTGCGCAGCCCCCGTGCGCGCCTCGGCCGCCTGCCAGTCGCCCTCGGTGGCGCCCGTGCGGTCAGTCAGCGTGGCCGAGGTCACCACGGCGCCGTGCGCCGGTTCCAGCACCGTCTGCGCCAGCGGGATGGTCGGGTCGATCCAGTGGCGGTGCAGGCCGACGTCGATATCCCGGCCCTCGATACGATCCACCGCCAGCCAGTCCACGTATTGCTCCGGCGTCTCCTCGGACAGCGCCGCCAGCATGGAGCGCCAGGCCGAAACCTGGACGATGGCGCGGCGCTCCAGCGAGCGCTGGGCGGCCTCGATGCGCCGCCGGGTGTCGCTGTCCAGCTGCGCCGCCTCGGCATCCAGGCGCCGTGCCAGCAGGCGCTTCAGCTCCTCCAGCGGCCCCAGAAGCTTCTCCAGCGCCCGGTCCAGTTCGGCGGCGCTGCTCAGCAGCTCGTCGTTGGCCGGATGCACCTCGGATTCCAGGCTGTATCCCTCGGCGGCGCGCGGCGCCCGGGCATGAACCTGACGACGCACCTGCAGCAGGAAGGCCTCGCAGGGGCCTTGCGGCTGGCCATCGTTCAAGCGCGCATGCCAGCCCTCGCCCGGCAGAACGACGGCCGCGCGCACGATGGCATGTACCGCGTCGGACAGCTGTTCGTCCTGGGCCACCAGCTCCTCCAGGCGCCGTTTCAGGCCGCGCAGGCGGCTGGCCGAACCGCCGCGCCGGCTCTCGGCGCCCAGCAGCCAGCGCCGCAGCTCCAGCCCCTCCTGCCCGCTCAGGTGCGCCGAGAAGGCGGCGTCGGCCGCATCGAACAGGTGATGGCCTTCGTCGAAGACATAGCGCAGCGGCAGGTGCCCGTCCTCGGCCCCGCCCATGGCCGCCTGGATCAGCACCAGCGCGTGATTGGCTACCACCAGGTTTGCCCGGCGCGCCCGGCGGATCGATTTCTCGATGTAGCACTTGCGATAGAACTCGCAGGCCGAATGGATGCACTCGCCGCGCCGGTCAGCCAGGCCCAGGGTGCGCGCCCGGCCCAGCAGGTCGACCAGCCAGCCCGGGAAGTCGCCGCCCACCATGTCGCCGCTGCGCGTGCGCGCCGCCCAGCGCGCCACCAGGCCCAGCGCGATGGCCTGGTCCGAGGCCTGCGCCCCGCTGACCGAAGGGACACGTTCGGCGTAGTTCAGCAGGCAGAGATAGTTCTCCCGTCCCTTGCGCACCACGACGCGCTGGCGCTTCTCGGACGCCTGGGGGTAGAGGCGGTCCAGTTCGCCATCCAATTGATGCTGAAGATTGCGCGTGAAGGTGGACAGCCAGACCGGCGCCTCGTTCTTCTCGGACCACAGGCTGGCCGGCGCGATATAACCCAGGGTCTTGCCCACCCCGGTCCCGGCCTCGGCCAGCACCATGTTGGGGGCGCCCTCGTCGGCGCGCGGCTGGAAGGCCGTCGAGATCGCCGAGGCATAGTCCGCCTGCTGCGGACGTTCCTCGGACTCGTCCCCAAGCAGCTCGGCCAGGCGCGCCCGCGCTTCGGGGGCTTCCACCGCTGCGCTGGAGGGCTGGGGCTCAGGGGCATGGTCGCTCCATTCGCCCAGCTTCTCCCAGACGCGATAGCCCTGCCCCAGGCGCGGCGGGGTGCCGCTGCCGTCATGCAGCCCCAGGGCCTGCATCACCCAGGGGCCCCAAAGCCAGCCGGCCCGCGCCATGGTGTAGGCGATGCCCGCCGCCGCAGCATCCTCACGCGACAGCGCCTCCAGCTCGCGCAGCAGCAGGTCGGCACAGCGGTGCAGGGTGACCGCCTGGTCCTCCAGGCTCTCGGGCTGCGGCAGGCCCAGCGCCTGCGCCATGCCGCGCGGCGTCGGCGCGCAGAAGCTTGCCGGCCGCGTGAAGGCATAGAGCTCCAGCACGTCATAGGCCCGGAATCCCGCCTCCAGGCCCAGCCGACGTCCCGCAGCCCGAGCGTGGCAGACCAGCGGCGCCTCGTCCTTGACCCGGCGTGCCGCCTCCTTCGGCGAAAGCCAGTCCACCTCGCCGTCGGAGGTCAGCCAGAGCACGCGCGTGACCCCCGCCAGCATCACCGGAGGCGGCTGGTCGGGCAATGTGACCTGCGTACCAGGTTCGGGGAAAAGGGCTGACTCGGGATCGCTGGCGCTCATGGCGCGAGAGTATAACCACGCCCGGTCTTAAACCAGAGACGATACATGGGTGTCATTGCAGGAAGACAGCCGATTTCGCTGGTTTCGAGTTCATCGCTGCCTCGGATGGAAGACCCCAAACAACCTGACAAATATGTGGAAAAAATAAGGAAAAAAACACGCTGAAATCACAAAGTCGTTTCAGGCTGCATATCTGACTCCCACAGAATTTGTCTCTCTAGAGACACTCGAGAGAATGATTTCAACGTGGAGGTAGAGATGAATACGGAAAGAATCCTGAATAGAGGAAAACCTTATATTTTAGGTGGCATTCTCGGCGTCATAGCCGCGGTGATCATAGGATTCAGTGCCGGATGGGTTGTGACTTCCGACACGATGGCTGAGGAAGTCTACAGTGCCCGCACCAATGCCTATGCCACCGTGTGTGCCACCAACAGCATGGAGAGCTGGAAGGAACAGGGCAACGAGATGGACGCGCTCGGTGGATATTCCAATGAAGAGCGCGATGCATTGATCAAGCAGAACATGCCGGTTCTCCCCAACACCAATTCGAATCTCAGCGAAAGCATACAAGACAACTGTGAAGACAAGATCCGTTCACAGGTCTGAGGCTCGCGCCGGAACGAGCGAACAAACGGCAAAGACCTTCCGGCAACAATCTCCTATCCAACTGATCCCGCCATCCTGGCGCAGGCCTCGAGCCGCGTCAGGGTGGCCTTTTTGTTGCCTGCGTTCGCAGGTGCCCCCACCCGCCCGGAGGGGAACAGACTTGAGGTCGGGGACATCCGGTTCGCACACCCCAGATCGGCACAACAGTGCAAGGCAAACGCCCGGTCCTCCAAGGCGCCCGAATTGCCGCTCTTCGGGCAATGCAGGCCTGTCGCCGCTCGCCACGCACATCCCGCTGGGCCGAACCGCGGAACGGCGTTCTCTGGCGGCATGATCGTGATAGAAAAATCACCTGAATGACACAGAATTGGCGTATTTCCCCTTCCTCCTTGCCACCGTCCTTGCTTATGGCAAGATATTGAAAAAACTCATATTTTGAGAAAGGAGATAGAAAATGAATACAGGGGACATCTGGGGACAGGCAAAGCCCTACATTATAGGCGGTGCAATCGGAGTGGTCGCAGCAATCATCATTGAATTCAGTGCGGGCTGGGTCGTTACCTCCGGCACCATGGCCGAGGAGGTTCAGAGCGCCCGCACCAATGTCTATGCCACGGTCTGCGCCACCAACAGCATCGAAAGCTGGAAGGACGAGAACAGGGACATGGCGGAGCTGGAAGGCTTTTCCAATGACCAGCGCGACGCCTTGATCGAACGCAACATGCCCGTCCTCGCCGACAATGCGGCAACCGGTCTCGCCGACGATATACAGGACGCCTGCGAGGACAAGATCCGCGCACAGGTATAAGCCTTGTGCCGGCGGAAACGGCGGCAGGCAACTTCAGACAGTCACAGGGACCCTATCCCCCTACCCTGCCACCCTGACGAACCTCGAAGTCTCGTCAGGGTGGCTTTTTTATCTGCCGCTGCAGGGTGGCGGCATACTGCGCCCTGAGCCCCATCAGAGTCCCCTGCTGTGAACAGGGGAGCTTTGCAGCCCTGAACATTGACGGATCGCGGGCCCGCGCCTAGTTTCCCGGCGCATTGAGGGATTTTTCTGGAACACGGCGGACAAGCGATGGCGAGCGAACGCGAACTGGCTCTTGCGGGCAAGGCCTGGCCCTTCGAGGAGGCGCGCAGGATACTGGACCGGCTGGACGGCAAGGCGCCCGAGAAAGGCTACGTCCTCTTCGAGACCGGCTATGGCCCCTCGGGCCTGCCGCACATCGGCACCTTCGGCGAGGTGGCGCGCACCACCATGGTGCGCCGCGCCTTCCAGCGCATGAGCGACATCCCCACCAAGCTGTTCTGCTTCTCCGACGACATGGACGGCCTGCGCAAGGTACCCGACAACGTGCCCAACGCCGACATGCTGCGCGAACATCTGGGCAAGCCGCTGACCCGCATTCCCGATCCCTTCGGGGAACACGAGAGCTTCGGCCATCACAACAACGCGCGCCTGCGCCGTTTCCTCGATTACTTCGGCTTCGAGTACGAGTTCCAGTCCTCGACCGACTGGTACACCTCCGGCGGGTTCGACACGGCGCTGCTGAACGTGCTGCGCCACTACGACGAGGTCATGGACGTCATGCTGCCCACCCTGGGCGAGGAGCGGCAGAGGACCTACAGCCCCTTCCTGCCCGTCTCGCCCAGCACCGGCCAGGTCCTGCAGGTGCCGATCCTGGAGCACAATACAGAGGCCGGCACCGTCGTCTTCGAGGACGAGGACGGCAGGAAGGTCGAGCAGCCGGTCACCGGCGGGCGCTGCAAGTTGCAGTGGAAGCCCGACTGGGGCATGCGCTGGTACGCGCTGGGCGTCGACTACGAGATGTCGGGCAAGGACCTGATCGAGTCCGTGAAGCTGGCCAGCCGCATCTGCAAGATCCTGGGTCATCGCCCGCCCGAGGGCTTCAGCTACGAGCTGTTCCTGGACGAGAACGCCCAGAAGATCTCCAAGTCCAAGGGCAACGGGCTGACCATCGACGAGTGGCTGACCTATGCCCCGCAGGAGAGCCTGGCGCTCTACATGTTCCAGAAGCCGCGCACGGCCAAGCGCCTGTATTTCGATGTCATCCCCAAGACGGTGGACGAGTACCTCTCGCACCTGGGCAAGTTCGAGACCGAGGAGCCCGAGCGCCAGCTGGAGAACCCGGTCTGGCACATCCACAACGGCCAGCCGCCGCGCGAAGCCACCCATGTGAGTTTCAGCCTGCTGCTGAACCTTGTGGGCACCTGCAACAGCGACGATCCGGCGGTGATCTGGGGCTTCATCTCGCGCTACGCGCCTTCGGCGACGCCGGAGAACGATCCCCTGCTCGACCGGCTGGTGCATTACGCCATCGCCTATTACCGGGATTTCGTGAAGCCCACCAAGCAGTACCGAACCCCGGAGGCGGGCGAGCGCGCTGCGCTGGAGGACCTGCTGCAACGCCTGGAGCAGCTGCCCGACGACGCCGAGAGCGAGACCATCCAGAACGAGGTCTACGCCGTGGGCAAGGACCATGCCTTCGAGCCGCTGCGGGCCTGGTTCAAGACCTGCTACGAGATCCTTCTGGGCCAGCAGCAGGGGCCACGGCTCGGTTCTTTCTTCGCGCTCTATGGGCTGGAGAACAGCCGCCAGCTGATCCGCGAGGCCCTCGCCCAGGAAACCGTCTAGGCGCCCCACGCTCGCTTCACATCCTCAGCAAAGGCCCGGGAGGACAGGACCATGCAGGAAACCCTCTACTGGCTGGACCTTCTGGGCGTGGCAGTCTTCGCCGCCTCCGGCGCACTGACCGCCTCGCGCAAGCAGATGGACATCTTCGGCTTCGCGCTGATCGCCACGGTCACCGGAATCGGCGGCGGCACGGTGCGCGATCTGCTGCTGGGCATCCAGCCGGTCTTCTGGATCAACGACCCGGCCTATCCCCTGACCTGCGTGGCCATTGCCGTCATGGTGTATTTTACCGCCCACCTGGTGGAATCGCGCTTCCGCACCCTGCTCTGGGCCGACGCGCTGGGCATTTCCATGTTCTGCATCACCGGCGCCGCCATTGCGCTCGCGGCCGGGGCGCCGCCGGTCTCGGCCGTCATCCTGGGCACCGTCACCGCCACCTTCGGCGGCCTGACCCGCGACGTGCTCTGCAACGAAATCCCGCTGATCCTGCGGCGCGAGATCTATGCCACCGCCGCCGCCGCGGGCGCCACGGTCTTCGTGGTCCTCGACCTGCTGGGCACCCCCGCCTGGCTGGACATCGCGCTGGCCTTCACCACCGCACTCGCCCTGCGCGGCGCGGCACTCACCTTCGGCCTCTACTTCCCCGTCTACAAGACCCGCCCGGGCCGCGACTACAGCGACGACGGCTCGTGAGGATCAGGCAACTGCGCCTTCCTTGTCGAGCTTCCCCTGTGCAGAGATAGTTCCGATTCTACCGAGCTCTCTGAGCATGCAGTCTTGCATGATTCCCATACGCTGCGAGATCCTGTCCTTTTGCAATCGCATTAGCGACAACGGTTCCGGCACGTACATGCGGAACGCCATACACGGAGGGCGCGCAAATGACGAGCGAGATTACGGGTGGATGCCTGTGCGGCGGTGTCCGGTACCGCGCAAGCGGCACCCCATTGAACTCGAGGATCTGTCATTGTCGGCAGTGCCAGAAAGCGGTCGGTGCGGCCTTCAACGCGCGGATCCTGTTCCCGGCCGATCAGGTCCATCTTGAAGGGCGGCACAAGACCCGACACTCCTCGTCCGATCTGTTGCGCGGCTTCTGTCCCGACTGCGGAACGTCCGTCTTCACGCATAGACTGTCATCCGACTGGATCAGCGTAACCGCGGGATCGCTGGACAGACCCTAGGAGTTCAAGCCCGAAGCGCATACCTGGATCAGCGAGAAGCAACCGTGGCTGACGCTTGACGACAGCCTTCCGCAATTCCAGCGCATGCCGAGCTGATCCTTCTCAAGGAGGTCATTGTTCAAAGGCTTTGCCCGATCGTTCAGTGCCGGGAGTCACGCACTGAGAGAGCTTCATTTCAGGTACTGAAATTGCATCGAACTGCCCGCTCCAGGGAGCATTCTTCTGCCGGTGGGAAACGATCCGGCTACAGACTTCTGCACTGACGATAAGGCAAGAACGAGAGGACGTTCATTCTCTCAGGAAGGCGATTCCTGTGGCTGTTCGGCCACAGAATCAGAAATTCCATGCACGGGCAGAGTGTAGCCTGATGTTTCGCTTTGCGGACCCCGTATCCCGGCACTTTATTCTGCTCTCAAGATACGATGTCTTAACGATTTTCCCTTAGTTTTCGCTCTGCCGTCACGCTTGGCGGCAAAACACCGTTTCAATGCGGCGCAGCATCCGTGCGAGGCCGATTTTTGGGCATGGATGGAGAACGAGCCATGGACAACACATCACAGGTCCAGCCCCAGGACCCGCCAGCAATCGACAATGCCCTCAACACGGAGTCCGGACCGGAAGCGGCTACCAATGTTGCCCGGGTCAACAGTCCGGGCGAGCTGGCGGCGCTTGGTGTCGTCTTCATGGCTGTATCCTTTATCGCTCTCGGAGCTTTCGCCTCCCTGATATTCTGACATCGACACGGCCCCGAGGGATGCTGCTTCACGGCGCGAGTAGGTGACATTGGATACGCTTCTGGGGGTGATGACCGCGCTCAGACCAGGAGCAGACATGACCGCCTGAAACGGGGTCATGCCTCAAGTCCATTCAAGCCTTCAGGCAACGCTATATCGTGGCACCGGATATAATGGGGACACGCCTTTTTGATTGCCTGTGCATGGATCTACAAGTCTACAAGTACAGCCTCATGGCCCTCGGTCGGAACGACTCCTACGCCATCTCCTGGCGTGATCTCGCGGTGCCGGGACGATCTTTCGCCAGCACCTCGTCCAGCCAGGCGAACGCCCGTTCGTCGAAGGTCTCGCGGCCCAGACCCTCGCAGTGGCCGGCGGTGCCCTCGGCCGCAGTGAAGCGCTGGAAGGTCACCTCGGCCTCCGTCATGGCGTTGGCCAGCAGCTGGCCCTGGCCCGTGGAGACCGGATCCTCCTCGTTGTCGCAGATCAGGCTGGGGCAGGTGATCCGCTCCGCCGCATCGCGGTTGTGGAAGTTCACCAGCTGCCGGCAATAGGCCTGTACGCTTTCCACGCCGTGGGCGACCATGCGCGGCCGGAACAGCAGGGCGCCCTCGGGGCTCTCGGCCAGCTTCTCGAACAGGGCCCAGGCCTCCGGGCCATCCTCGTCCAGGCGCTCGATCATGGTCGGCGGCAGGCGAGAGAGCATGGCCGCGCCGATATCGTACTGCCCGGGGTCGGTGACCAGCGCGGCCAGGCGGCTCTCGCCGGCGGCGCCGCGCGGCACCAGATAGCCGCCGAAGCTGACGCCCACGGCCACCAGACTCGCCGGGTCCAGCCGGGGATCCGTCAGGGCCCGGTCGATCACGGCACCCAGCACCGTCGCGTAGTCGGCGCGCATGTAGGCGCGCGTTTCGGGATCATAGAGGGTCTTGCCCTGCCCCGGCCCGTCCACGGCCAGCACGGCGTAGCCGCGCGCCAGGGCAGGCAGTCCCACCATGACCAGCATCTCCTCCAGCGTGGAATCGTAGCCCGAAGGCAGCAGCAGGGTGGGCCAGGGCCCGCCGTGCGACTGCGGCAGGGCGAGATAGCCGTGCAGGGAGCGATCCTCGAAGGGGATGCGCAGGACTTCGCCGGCGTGCTCGCCAAGCGCCATGAAGGCCCGAAAACAGGCCTCGGCCCGCGGCCAGCTGGACTGCAGTTCCGCGCAATCCAGGTTGATGCGATGAAAGAAGCCCGCCTGGCGCCAGGCCTCGCTGGCGCGCAGGAAGAGGCGCCGCGCCGTCTCGCCACGACCGGCCGCCTGCTCCTGCTGTCCCCGCCGTTCCAGGCCTTCGGCCAGCTGCCGCCAGGCCGCATGCCAGCTGTCCGTGTCGCCGTCGTGAATGGCGGCGGCCGTGGCCAGCACCTCGCCGATCGAGGCGGCGCCGAGGTAGCTCTTGCCCAGGCCACGCTGCAGCTGGGCATTGAAGTCCCGTGTCGCGAACGGTGCGAAGTTCATTCTGAGCATCTCCCTCCACCCGACCGTCAAGGTCGAATTGATGACAGCCTTCTTACTGGCTTGTTCTAAGGCCGTCCGATGATGGACCTCCGCAAGATTCTTGCAAGTTCAATCAAGGACAGGGGTATCAGCTATTTTGTTCCTTCAGAATGTCGGGATCGAATGGCGGGCGGGCGAATATCTCGCGCAGCATCGGCTCGAAATGGGACAGCGGCTTCGTGGGATAGTCCGGATCGAAGGCCTCCTGGTCCCAGTCGCGGCAGAAGCGCTGGCAGTTCTCGAAATAGGGATGGGCGGCATAACGCAGGTGCCGGTCCGTGGGCAGGCCCAGGGAATTGAGGACTTCGAGCCTGATGTCCGGATCTACTACAACAACTACCCCCTTCTGCTGCAGGCTGCGGCTGCATACCACCCCCGAAGAACCGACAAACGAAAACGGCTGCCTCCTGCTGGATGGCAGCCGTTTTCGATCGGTAGAAAGATAAGGTCTGCGGTCCCTCGGCGGGGCCTGGTCGCCGACCCTCAGTCTTCCAGTTCCTCTTCGGCCTCGCGAGCGGTTTCGCTGGTCGCCTCGCCGGCGGCCTGAGTATCTTCACCCAGACCTTCAATGGTATTGCAAGCAGAAAGCGCGCTTCCTGCGCCGAGTGCAAGTATAGCCAAAAGAACCGGCGTCTTCAAAACTGATGCAATATTCATTTTGATTTCCTTTCGTTTTATTCCATTACGGCTGGATACGTGGTATATGGCTGTGAAAATTCAACATGTGACTTCCGCATGGAGGCTGTGACCATAATATGGCATCCGGAATGACCTGCTCTCCATAGGCAGGGCACCAACCGTTATCATATCGTGGCCTGGTCCGCGGCGCCCCTGGTCCGGTCCCTCTCATGCCAGGGGAGCTCTCACCGAGCCAGTGCCTGGCCGGCCACCTGCGCAATACTCGCAGTACGGGGACCTGGTGTCGCTACAGGAAACTGTAGGGATCGATGTCGATGGCCAGGCGCACGCCTCCCCTCAAGGGCACCTTGCCGCGCCAGTCCGCCAGCAGTTTCTGCAGCGGCAGGTCGCGGCGCGCCTTGACCAGGAAGCGGCGGCGGTGCCGGCCGCGCAGGACGGCCAGCGGTGCCGGCGCCGGCCCCAGGATATCCAGTCCTTCGGCCCGCGGCGCCGTGCGGGCCAGGGCGCGCGCGGCCTCGTCCGCCTTTTGCCCGTCCGGGGCCGAGACGATCAGCGCCGCCATGCGCGAGAAGGGCGGCAGGAAGCCGCGCTCGCGCGTGTCTGCCTCATGCTCGAGGAAAGCTTCTCGATCCCCCGATTGCAGGGCCTGCAGGACAGGATGCTCGGGCAGGTAACTCTGCAGCAGGACCCGTCCCGGGCGCTCTGCGCGGCCGGCGCGCCCGGCCACCTGCTGCAGCAGTTGATAGGTGCGCTCGGCCGCCCTCAGGTCGCCCCCGTTCAGCCCCAGGTCCGCGTCGACAACCCCGACCAGGGTCAGCCAGGGGAAGTGATGGCCCTTGGCAACGATCTGGGTTCCGACGATCAGGTCCACCTCGCGCTCCTGGATCTGGCGCATCAGGTCCTGCGCCGCTGCGGGGCCGGGCAGCGTATCGCTGGACAGCAGCAGGTGGCGCGCTTCGGGGAACAGGATGCGCACCTCCTCCTCCAGGCGTTCGACGCCCGGGCCGCAGGCCACCAGGCTGTCCTCCTCGCCGCAGGAGGGGCAGCTTCGCGGCAGCGGTGCACGATAGCCGCAGTGGTGGCACTGCAGCTGGCTGCGTTGGCGGTGCTCCACCAGCCAGGCCGTGCAGTCGGGGCATTCGATTCGGTGACCGCAAGCGCGGCAGAGTGTCAGCGGCGCATAGCCGCGCCGATTGAGGAACAGCAGGGCCTGCTCGCCCTGCTCCAGTGTCTCGGTTATGGCCTTGCGCAGGCTCGGGGCCAGCCAACTCTGGCCGCCGCTCGGCAGGCGTTCCGGACGATCTCTTCGCATATCCAGGATGGCGACCTCGGGCAGGCTGGCGCCGCCGTGACGCGCCGGCAGGTGCGCCACCTCGTACTTGCCGGCGCGCACATTGAGAACGCTTTCCAGCGACGGCGTCGCGGAGGCCAGGATGACGGCGAACTGCCCCAGCTGGCCGCGCACCACGGCCATGTCCCGGGCCTGATAGATCACCCCGTCTTCCTGCTTGTAGGCCGGGTCGTGCTCTTCGTCGACCACGATCAGGCCCAACTCCTGGAACGGCAGGAACAGCGACGAGCGCGCCCCCACCAGGACCCGCGCCTCGCCGTCGGCCACGGCGCGCCAGGTGATACGCCTCTGGGCGGGGGTCAGGTCGCTGTGCCATTCCGCCGGCCGCACGCCGAAACGCCGTTCGAAGCGCTCGATCCACTGCGAGGACAGGGCGATCTCAGGCTGCAGTACCAGCACCTGTCGCCCCTGGGCCAGGGCCGCGGCCACCGCCTCGAAGTAGACTTCCGTCTTGCCGGACCCGGTGACGCCATCCAGCAGGGTCACGGAAAAAGCCGAGTCGGTGACCTTTCGGGACAGGGTCTCGGCCACAGCTGCCTGACCTTCCGACAGCCGGTGCCCGCAGCGCCCGGCATCGGGCGGCGCGAACACAGCCCGCGGGCGCTGGGCCAGGGAGTCCAGCAACCCGGCCTCCACCAGGCCCTTGACCACCGAGGTGCTGACCCCGGCTTCACGGGCCAGCACCCCGGGGGGATGCGCGAATCCCTGTTCGGCCAGCTCCAGGACCCGTCGGCGCGCCTCCGTCAGGCGAAAATCCTCCGGCACCGCCTGCGCGCTGCGTGTCAGAACCCTCTGCGGTTCGGGAGGGTCGAGCGCGGCGGGAACCGACACCGCCATGCGCAGCACGGCCCCGGGCGGAGCCAGGGTATAGCCCGCCACCCAGGTGATGAAGCGCCGCTGCACCCGCGACATGGCCGGCACCGAATGAACGCGGGCCACGCTCTTCAGCTTTTCCGCCGAGACTTCCGCGCTGTCCTGCCGTCCCCAGACCACGCCCGGCAGACGACGCTGACCCAGCGGCACCTCGACAATCGTTCCCCGTGTCACCGACAGGGTTTCCGGCAGGTGATAGCTGTAGGGCTGCTCCAGCGGCAGGGGAAGCAATACGGCAACGACGCTTCCGCCCTCGATCACCTCTTCATCCGCACCAAGGCTGGCAGGCAATGAAACCATGGGCTAGACTGGACTCCACGGAACAGGAACGACAGGCTCTCCGAACCCGCTTCACGGACGGCCGCCAAGGAAGACAGACGGCAGAGGATCGGGACTGGACGCAGACGACATGAGGTTCTATCACCTCGCGCAAGGTTAAAGGCAAACCCGGAGTTCTACATACCATGAAGTTTTTCATCGATACTGCCGACCTGGACGAGATCCGCGACCTTGCGGCGACGGGCCTGGTCGACGGCGTCACCACCAATCCCTCGCTGATTGCCAAGAACGGCGGCAATTTCCTCGATGTCATTCAACAGATTTGCGCGATCGTTCCGGGCCCTGTCTCCGCCGAAGTGACCGCGACCGATCACGAGACCATGCTGGCCGAGGGCCGCCGCCTGGCAAAGCTGGCGGACAATGTCTGCGTGAAGGTGCCGCTGACCCCTGACGGGCTGAAGTCCTGCAAGGCCCTGTCCGAGGAGGGCACGCAGGTCAACGTCACCCTCTGCTTCTCGCCGGCCCAGGCCCTGCTGGCCGCCAAGGCGGGCGCCAGCTATATCTCGCCCTTCATCGGGCGCCTGGACGATATCGGCACCGACGGCATGGAGCTGATTTCCCAGATCCTCGAGATCTACGCCAACTATCCGGAACTGGGCACGGAGGTGCTGGTCGCATCCGTCCGCTCACCCATGCACGTAGTGGAATCGGCGCGTCTCGGCGCCGATGTGGCGACACTTCCGCCGGCGGTGCTGCGTTCGCTCTTCAAGCATCCGCTGACCGACAAGGGACTCGATGCCTTCCTGGCCGACTGGGCGAAGACCGGGCAGAACATTCTGGACACGTAAGATGACACGCAAACGGCAAGACGCCGCGCAGGAACCGCCAAAGGGAGAAGAGCCCGGAACCTCCGAGACCTCGGCGCGCACGGCGATCAATGCCGACATGGTGGCGGCCTGGTTGCGCCGCCACCCTGACTTCCTGGCCCGGCACCCGGACATCCTGGATTCGCTCGATCCGCCCGCCACCCCCGGCCTGGAAGAGGCCGGGCGCAGCGTGATCGACATGCAGCAGGCCATGGTCCTGCGGCTGCGCCAGGAGAACGAGGACCTGCGGCGCGCCCGCGACGAGATGATCACGACGGTGCGCGGGAACCTGCATTCCCAGCACAAGATCCACGATGCCGTTGTTTCGCTGCTGTCGGCGAAGTCCTTCGAACACCTGATCGAGACCATTGCCAACGAGATGCTGGTGCTGCTCGATCTGGACGCCACCTCTCTCTGTGTCGAGAACGAAACCGACAAGGTCCCCAGGATGTATCTCGGCCGCGTCCAGTGCCTGCCGGCCGGCAGTGTCGACGCGCTCTTCGGGCCCTCAGCGCGGGTGGTCCTGCGCGACAACCAACCCGGCGATCCCGCCCTCTTCGGACCGGCCAGCGAACTGGTCGAGTCGGACGCCCTGCTACGCCTGTCGATCTCGGCCAACACGCCTCCGGCCCTCCTGGCACTTGGCAGCCGGCATCCCGACCACTTCTCCAACACCCAGGGCACGGAGCTCCTGCAGTTTCTCGGCCACTGCCTCGAACGCCTGATACGCGGATGGCTGGAGATACCGGAATAGTCCCCGGCCTGCAGGCCAACAGCGACCTGCTGCATCTCATAGAGAGCTGGCAGCGCTGGTTGGCGCATGAAAAGCGCATGTCCGCGCACACCCTGCAGGCCTACACCCGCGATCTCTCGGCCTTCCTGGATTTCCTGCGCGAGCATCAGGGATACCTGCCCGACACGGCCATGCTCGCCGGCCTGTCCACGGCCGACTTCCGGGCCTGGATGACCCGGCGCACGCTGAACGGCCTGCAGAAAAGCTCCAGTGCCCGCGCGCTATCGACACTGCGCAACTTTTATCGCTGGGCGGCGCGCAACGGACATTTCGACAACCCCGCAATCACTGCCCTGCGCAGTCCACGCCAGGGCCTGCAGGTGCCCAAGGCCCTCGACGAACAGGATGCCCGCGCAGCCCTCGACTCCGTTCAGGACCTGGATGAGCGGCCCTGGATCGGCAAGCGTGACACGGCGATCCTGCTGCTGCTCTATGGGGCAGGCCTGCGCATCGGCGAGGCGCTGTCCTTGACGCCGGCGGACCTGCCGGGACCGGGACAGGAAGTGCTGGTGGTCACCGGCAAGGGCAACAAGCAGCGCCAGCTGCCCCTTCTGCCCGTGATCCAGCAGGCCCTGCAGGACTACATGGCGCACTGTCCGCACGACCTGCCGCCAGACCGGCCTCTGTTCCGCGGCGTGCGCGGAGGGCCGCTGTCCGCGCGAATCGTCCAGGGGCGCATGCAGGAGCTGCGCGGCTGGCTGGGCCTGCCGGAGAAGGCCACGCCGCACGCCCTGCGCCATTCCTTCGCCACCCACCTGCTGGCCGGCGGCGGCGACCTGCGCGCGATCCAGGAACTGCTGGGCCATGCCTCGCTGTCAACGACCCAGCGCTATACAGCGGTGGACAGCGCCGGCCTGCGCCGGGTCTACGACCAGGCGCATCCACGAGCCCGGCGCGGCAGCTAACCCCCTTCCGTTCGGGCTCAGCGCATGCTGCAAGCAAATTCCTTGAGAATGCGCAGGGCGCTTGGATCGTTGTCCGCAACAGGCTCGGGACGTTCCAGGAAGCGTGTCATGCCGTTCACATCCAGATCCGTCCAGCCGGCACGCCGGAAGCCCATGGACCAGTTGCCGAAGATTCGCTCCCCGACAGGCGTGCTCAGTATCTCGATCAATCCCGAATGGCGGGGATCGTTTGCGATCGTCTCCTTCAGGGTCAGGATCGCATTCTTCGGCCCTTCGATGACCTGCATGAAATTGCCCTCGACATAGAGCAGCATGCCGGTGATATCGCGCCGCGCATTGTTGCGGCGGCTGGTTTCAAGGATGTCGACTAGGGTTTCCTCGTCCATCAGAACCGGTGTGCTGCTGACATAGAGGAGCATATGCAGGTCTCGGGCATGATGACCTGACTTTCGTTCTATTACATTCATTCGGAAGTATCTCTGGTTGTTCTTGTAGCAATAGTGTTGGAGGTGCCGGGGACAGGCACTCCAGGTATAAACTGCTACAAGGCCGGAGGCTGGCAAGGGCAAGATACCCAATTCTTGGGGGTATCCAGACGAAACAGCCCCTAGAACATCGTCTCCAGGACGCGGTCCGGCGGGGTATGCCCGTCCACGAAGGTCTTGATGTTGATGATGACCTTCTCGCCCATGGCATGGCGCCCTTCGATGGTGGCCGAGCCCATGTGCGGCAGGGCGACCACGTTGGAGAGCTTCAGCAGCTTCGGGTTGATCGCCGGCTCGTGCTCGAAGACATCCAGGCCGGCCCCGGCCATGTCGCCGCCGCCCAGCATGCGGACCAGGGCGTTCTCGTCGATGACCTCGCCCCGGCTCGTGTTCACCAGGATCGAATCCGGCCGCATCAGCTTCAGGCGGCGTGCGGACAGCAGGTGATAGGTAGCCGGCGTATGCGGGCAGTTGACCGAGACGATGTCCATGCGCGCCAGCATCTGGTCCAGGCTTTCCCAGTAGGTGGCCTCCAGCGGCTTCTCGATGTCCTCGTGCAGGCGCCGGCGGTTGTGGTAGTGGATCGACAGGCCGAACCCCTTGGCGCGCCGGGCCAGCGCCTGGCCGATCCGGCCCATGCCGATGATCCCCAGGCGCTTGCCCCAGATGCGGTGGCCCAGCATCGAGGTCGGGCTCCAGCCCGTCCAGTTGCCGGCGCGCACCAGGCGCTCGCCCTCGGTCAGGCGTCGTGCGACCGCCAGGATCAGCGCCATGGTCATGTCGGCGGTGTCCTCGGTCAGGACGCCCGGTGTGTTCGTCACCGTGATACCGCGGGCACGCGCCGTCTTCAGGTCGATGTGATCGACGCCGGTGCCGAAGGAGGCGATCAGCTGCAGCTGGTCGCCAGCCTGGCTGAGCACCGAGGAATCGATTCGATCCGTAACTGTGGGAACCAGGACGTCCGCGGTCCGCACCGCCTCGATCAGGTCCTCCTGGCTCATGGGCGTATCGTCCAGGTTCAGGCTGCAGTCGAACAGCTCCATCATGCGCGTTTCGATCAGGTCCGGAAGGCGCCGTGTGACGATGACCTTGGGTTTGTCCATGAGATTCCTGTCCGCTGCCTGTTTTGACCGTCTGCCCGAAACTCCCCCGCCGGATACGCGGTAGCGCGCGTTTAGCAGGGCGTGACGCTGTTTGTCCAGCCCGCGGGACTTGACCGGAATCGGCAAAGCCGCCTAGCTAGACTGAACAAAATCTTCGGTCTGTTCCACCGTGCGCACAATCCTTGTCTTCATCCTGGCTGCATTTTTCCTGCTTCTTGCGGCACCTGACGGCCCGCGGGCTGAGGATGACGATGGTTCACAGGACCGCACGGATGTGGAACGGCCTGGCCGCACTGGCCTGCCGATCCCCCGTTTCGTCTCCCTGCGCTCCAATGAGATCAACCTGCGCAGCGGTCCCGGTGTACGCTACCCCATCGAATGGGTCTACCGACGCCGCGGCCTGCCGGTTGAGATCATCGACGAGTTCAGTACCTGGCGCCGCATTCGCGATTGGGAGGGTACGGTCGGCTGGGTTCACCAGTCCATGCTGAGCGGGGAACGCACCCTGCGCATCCTTCCCAACGAGGACGACATCCCCATACTGCTCCGCGAAGAGCCCAGCGCCACGTCCGAGGCGGTGGCCGAACTGCGGCCGGGCGCCCTCGGCAAGCTGGAGAGCTGCGAGGGCGAGTGGTGCTATGTCACATTTTCAGGACTGGAAGGTTGGCTGCCCCGCGCTGACTTCTTCGGCGTCTACGAGACGGAAACCCTGGACTGAGCCCCTTCCCGGTCGCGAGGGGGACCTCCTCAGTCGAAATCCTCGGCCAGCGTGGCGCGGACCTGCTCAGGCAGCACCGCGATGTGGGAATAGGCCTGATGGGTGAATCCGACCATGATCTTGGCCCCCTCTTCCCGGAACGCGGCAACCTGCTCGTCCGTGAAGGGAAAGTGGATGAACTGGACGGACGAGGCCTTGCCCTCGGCGGTGGTGCGGTCGACGTCCACCTCCGGGCGGCCTTCGATGCGTTCGCCGTTGACCTCGAAGAAGGCGGTCTCCTCGACGCCGCCCAGCTTCGCCAGGAAGGCGTTGCGGCGCACCGGGTCGTCGATCTCGAACATCACGGTCGCCACCAGTTCGCGGCCCTTGGGGATCAGCGGGTTGTAGGCGGCCAGCTCGTCCGGGATCTGCTCCTCGCCCCCCTTCTCGATGTAGAGCATCTCCTGGATCTGCGACCACATGGTCTCGTAGTTCTCGAAATAGAAGCTGCACACCGGCCCCACGTCGCAGCGTCGGTTCTGCTTGCGCTTCACCAGATCGCTGCGCAGCTTCTTGCGTTCCGCCTCGTACCTCTCCATTGGCCAGATATCTTCTTTCGTGATCTCTTTCTTCGAGGCGCTCATCTTTCCAGGCTCCTTTCAGGCTTCCTGAACCGGGTATCACGCAGACTGCGGCTTCAGCCCATAGGCCTGCGCAAAGAGTTCGATCGGGTGGTAGAAAATGTCCGGCACGGGCTTGCGCTCGTCTTCCGAGGTCTGGGCGTCGATGCGCTCCATGCCCTGGAGGATGTGCATTCCCGCCAGGGGACATTCCGAAGCCACGTAGGTCGGCGCGTTCTTGTAGACATCCCGGGCCACAGGCTTGCCCACCTTCAGGGCGGTTTCGAAGTTGCCCTTCTTCACGCCCCAGGAGCCGCCGTGGCCGGAGCAGCGGGGCAGCTGCTTGATCTCGGCCTCGGGCACCAGCTTCAGCATCTCGCGCGCCTTGTTGCCCATGTTCTGGGCCCTGGCGTGACAGGCGATATGCAGGGCCACGTTGCCGTCCAGGGGACCCAGTCCTTCGGCAAGCCCCTCCTTGCCGGCAATGTCCACGACATACTCCGTGATGTCGTAGGTGGCGCGTGCCAGGCGCGCAATATTCTCGTCGTCCGGCAGGATCAGCGGCCACTCGAACTTCATCATCAGGGCGCAGGACGGCGTCAGCGCGATCACGTCGTTCCCTTCATCCACCCACGGCAGGAGTTCGGCCGCGATAGCCTTCGCCCCCTCGGCCACCTTGCCGATTTCGCCCTGCTCCATCTGCGGCATGCCGCAGCATTGCGGATAGACGACCTCCGTCGCGACACCGTTGTGCGCCAGCACCCGGTGTGCCGACATGCCGATGGAGGTGGCGTTGTAGTTGGCGAAGCAGGTGGCGTAGAGCACGGCCTTGCGCCCGTGGGCCGGCGCTTCCGGATTGATCGCCGGCGCCTCGTCCCTGGCCTTCGCCTCGAAAGTCTTCGAGGCGTACTTGGGCAGGGCCGCGTTGCGGTCGATCCCCGCCAATGACTCCATCACGGGCCGGGTCAGGCTGTTCTTTGTATCGCTGGCCCAGTTGGCGAGCCCCGGAATGGCGGTGCCCAGCTTGCCGTTGCGGTCGGTCTTGGACAGCTCCCCGGCCAGGCCTTCCTTCTTGCCGTGATAGATCTCGGCGGCACGATAGCGCAGCATCAGGTGCGGGAAGTCGACGTCGAATTCATGGGGCGGCACATAGGGACAGCTGACCATGAAGCACATGTCGCAGAGTGTGCAGGCATCCACGACGTGCTTGTAGTCCGCCTTGTCGACGGTATCCAACTCCATGCTGGGGGCTTCGTCGATCAGGTCGAACAGGCGGGGGAAGGAATCACAGAGATTGAAGCAGCGCCGGCATCCGTGACAGATGTCGAAGACGCGCTCCATTTCCTCGTGGATCTTGTCCCAGTCGTAGAAATCCGGGTCGTTCCAGTTCAGGGGATGGCGCACGGGCGCATCCAGGCTGCCTTCACGCATGTGTCTCTCCGGAAAAGCTTTGCGGATCAGCTGGTATCCGCCCTCACACACGGCGACACACCGGACTCTTCCGTGCATCGTTCCATGTCGGGCGCGGGCGGCTGTAACGAAAACGGGGCCCTGCTGGAACAGGGCCCCGTCTTGTCAGCTATGCTTAGCTCATGGTTTCCAGAGCTTTCTGGAAGCGACCGGCGTGGGAACGCTCGGCCTTGGCCAGTGTCTCGAACCAATCCGCGATCTCGTCGAAACCCTCTTCCCGGGCACTGCGGGCCATACCGGGATACATGTCGGTGTATTCGTAGGTTTCGCCCGCGACAGCGGCCTTCAGGTTCAACTCGGTCTCGCCGATCGGCTCACCGGTCGCCGGATCCCCGACTTCCTCGAGGAACTGGAGATGCCCGTGAGCGTGTCCGGTTTCACCTTCCGCGGTCGAGCGGAAGACGGCAGACACGTCGTTGAACCCTTCCACGTCGGCCTTCTGCGCGAAATAGAGATAGCGGCGATTGGCCATGCTCTCGCCAGCGAAGGCATCCTTCAGGTTTTGTTCGGTTTTCGTACCCTTCAAAGCCATGATGATCTCTCCCCAATCTTTCTGGACGTTTTGACGGCCTCTTCAGAGGCTTGATTATGGCCAGATACTATGAACAAATAAAATGTATTGTCAAGTTTTTTAGATCGGTTCTAAATATTTTAGGTGTTTTGAGAGCACGAATGTTTCACCCTCGACCCCCGAACCTGCAGACCTGCGTTCTGGATCTGCGACGACCTCAGTCGTCGGACACGCGAATGATTACGTCCACACGCTGGACCTTTGCCCCGTCGGGAGGTGTGGGAACGGAATTCAGCTGCACTTCCTCGCCCGGAATATCCACGAGCTTGCCGCTGTCCTCGAAGAAGAAGTGGTGGTGGTCACCGATATTGGTATCGAAATAGGATCGCCCCGGCTCGACAACGACCTCGCGCAACAGCCCGGCATCGGTAAACTGGTTCAGCGTGTTGTAGATGGTCGCCAGAGACACACGCACACCCTGCGCCATGGCTTCGGCGTGCAGCTGCTCGGCCGTTACATGCCGCTCGACGGGCTTGCCGTCGGGTTCGAACAGGAGCTTGCCCAGGGCCAGCCGCTGCCGTGTCGGCCGCAAGCCGACCTCCTTGAGCCGTTCGATCAGTCCGCTATAGGGGCGCTGTGTTGTCATGCCCGTAATATAACGTATAAGAATGAATATGAAAGGTATTTTTCAAACGCTTAACCGGCTAATTGGAAGAAGTCGAAGTTGACCCCGGGGATTTTCCAATGTCACGCTGTCAATGAGGCTTTCCGTAAGCGCTTGAGTCGGGTATTCCCTCTCCCAAAATATCGGCACAGTGAAGAGACCGGAAGACCGCTTTTCATTCCCTATCAAGTTCCCTAAGGTGAGCCTGTGACTGAGAAGAAGAACAGCTATAGTTTTGAAGACCTTCTGGCCTGTGCGCACGGGAAGCTTTTCGGCCCCGGCAACGCACAGCTGCCGTTGCCGCCCATGCTGATGTTCGATCGCATCACCCACATCAGCGAGGAAGGCGGTGAACACGGGAAGGGCGAGATTGTCGCCGAACTGGACGTCAAGCCTGACCTCTGGTTCTTCGACTGCCACTTCGAGGGAGATCCCGTAATGCCGGGCTGCCTGGGCCTGGATGCGCTCTGGCAGTTGGTCGGCTTCTTTCTCGGGCGCACCGGTGCTCCCGGCAAGGGCCGTGCACTGGGTGTGGGCGAAGTGAAGTTTACCGGACAGGTCCTGCCGGACATCAAGAAGGTGACCTACAAGCTCAATCTCAAGCGCGTGATCCTGCGCAAGCTTGTCATGGGAATAGCCGACGGCACGGTGTTCGCCGACGACTCCCCGATCTACGAGGCCAAGGATCTCCGGGTCGGGCTCTTCCAGGCACAAAGTGTCTCTCACGGTTGATGAGACGACGGCACCGCAACTGTACTCGGCGTGTTCTCGGCTCTTCTCCATCGGCATGCAGGGTGGCAGACTGCGTAGACCTCACCATTCAGCCAGCTAAGGAATGATAACATGCGACGCGTTGTCGTGACCGGACTTGGAATTGTCTCGAGCATCGGGAACAACCGCGATGAAGTGGTGGACTCGCTACGCAACGGACGCTCGGGGATCGTGAAGGCCGAAGATTATGTGGAAATGGGCTTCCGCAGCCAGGTCAAGGGCTCCATCGATATCAATCTGGAAGACCATATCGACCGACGCCTGCGGCGCTTCATGGGCGATGGCGCCGCCTTCAACTACATCGCCATGAACCAGGCGATCGCCGATGCCGGCCTCGAGACCACGGACATCAGTCATGAGCGCACCGGCCTGATCATGGGCTCGGGCGGCCCCTCGACAGCCAACCAGGTAGAGGCCGCCGATATCGCCCGCAACAAGGGTATCCGGCGAATCGGGCCCTACATGGTGCCGCGCTGCATGTCCTCCACCAATTCCGCCAACCTCTCGACGGCCTTCCAGATCAAGGGTATCAGCTATTCCCTCTCCTCCGCCTGTTCCACCTCGGCGCACTGCATCGGCAACGCCGCCGAGATGATCCAGTGGGGCAAGCAGGACGTCATGTTCGCCGGCGGCGGCGAGGAGCTGCACTGGACACTGTCCATGCTGTTCGATGCCATGGGCGCCATGTCCGCCAAGTACAATGACCAGCCGGAAAAGGCGTCACGCCCCTATGACACGGGTCGTGACGGCTTCATCATCTCCGGCGGCGGTGGTGTTCTGATTCTCGAGGAGTTGGAGCGCGCAAAGGCCCGCGGCGCCAAGATCTATGCCGAGGTCGCCGGCTACGGCGCGTCCTCGGACGGGGACGACATGGTTGCCCCATCCGGCGAGGGTGCCGTGCGCTGCATGCGCCAGGCACTGGAAACTCTGGAAGGCCAGCGGGTCGATTACGTCAACACCCACGGCACGTCCACGCCCGTCGGCGACGGCACGGAGCTGAAGTCGATTCGCGAGGTCTTTGGCGAGGATCTGCCGAAAATCTCCTCAACCAAGTCCATGACCGGTCACGCCCAGGGCGCGGCCGGTGTCACGGAAGCCATCTACTCACTCCTCATGATGGACGAAGGCTTCCTGGCGCCCTCCATCAACATCGAGGACCCGGATCCGGAAGCCGAAGGCATTCCCATCGTGCGCAACAAGAGCGAGGACGCGGAGATCAACTGCGTTCTTTCCAATTCCTTCGGCTTCGGAGGCACGAATTGTACCCTGGCCATGCGGCGCCTGCAGGACTAGCGCGCGCCGACAACCGCAGAGGACTCGACAGAGAAAGGGCTGATGAACATGGGCTTGATGAGCGGCAAGCGTGGCCTCGTGATGGGGGTTGCGAACGATCATTCGATCGCCTGGGGCATTGCAAGGGAGATGGCCAATGCCGGCGCGCAACTCGCCTTCACCTATCAGGGCGAGGCCTTCGGCAAGCGCGTGAAGCCCCTGGCCGAATCCCTGGGCAGCGACATTCTGCTCCCCTGCGACGTGGCCGACCCCAACGGCATCGCCAATACCTTTGCCGAACTGCGCACCCACTGGGACAGCCTGGACTTCGTCGTGCATGCCGTCGCCTATTCCGACAAGGAGGAGCTGAAGGGCCGCTACCTGGACACCAGCCGGACGAACTTCGCCAAGACCATGGCTGTCTCCTGCTACTCCTTTACCGAAGTGGCCCGGGAAGCTCAGCCCATGATGAACAATGGCGGCGCCCTGCTGACCCTGACCTACCTGGGGGCGTCGCGCGTCACGCCGAACTACAACGTCATGGGCGTGGCCAAGGCCGCTCTGGAAGCCAGTGTGCGCTATCTGGCCACCGACCTGGGACCGAAGAACATCCGCGTGAACGCGATCTCTGCGGGTCCGATGCGCACGCTGGCGGGCTCTGCCATCGCCAACGCCCGCTTCACCTACGGCTGGAGCCGTGACCAGGCCCCTCTCAATCGCTCCGTCGAGCTCGAGGAAGTGGGCCGCGCCGGCCTCTACCTGATATCCGATCTTGCCGTCGGCGTGACGGGAGAGATTCACTTTGTCGATTGCGGTTACAACCTGATCGGCATCCCCAGCCCGCAGCGCATGACCCAGGACGAGGTCGACAAGGCACGCACCAACGACTGATCCCCTGCCCTTCGGATCGGGCAGACGCTCGCGACCGAGGAGTATTATTATGGACAAGCCACATCCCTGCGCCCGCTGGACCCAACGCGGCTGGGCCTCTGTCCCTGTCCTTGCGGAATGCCTCGCAGACCGGGTGCCTTGGGTACCGGTGTCGACAGGTCACGAGTTGCCGGTGGTCATCCGGGCCAGGCGCGTTTCCTTCCAGACGAACTCATGAACCAGCGCCATGAGGATGTGCACTGCAATCAGCAAGAAGAGCACCCATCCCAGTTCCCCATGCAAGGCGCCGCCGAGATCGCCCGTCCACTCGATCTCGGGCTGGAAGCTCGGGAAAATCTGGATGCCGAATACGGCAAAGCCCTCGCCGGAGCCGTATTCGCGGATGAGTGCGATCAGGGGAACGGCGATCAGCAGAAGGTACATGGCGAGATGACCGAAGGCGGCGAGGCGATCGATGGGACGGCTGTGCTCAGGTCGGCGGGCCAGGTTCGCCAGGCCCCAGAACCCCCTTAGTACTGCAAAAACAAGGATCAGGAAACCGATGGTCGTGTGGGCACCGAAGAAGAAGTCCGTCACGGCTGTATCGTCGGCAAAGTAATGGAGCAGGGCCGACACCGCCTGCCATAGCACCAGCAGGGCCATGCCCCAGTGCAGGACACGACTTACCAGGCCATAGCCCCTGCGGTGATCCATTAAACTGGTGTTCATTCCCTGTCTCCCCTTACGAGAATTTACGTCCCTGCGGGATTCGGTCTTCGCACCTGTTGATGGCTTTGATGTCCAGGAGTCGAGCCGACGGACCCGACACGACCGCCCTCACAGCAGGAGGCCGTATCCATGCCCTTGCCTTGGCAAACACTTGCCGCCCACTCGGACTGCACTGCCCCCCGGACAGAACTTCACCTGAAAGGCCTTGCCCTGGCACGGACAATGCCGGTCATTCCAGGAGGCGGTTCCACCAGCCTTTCTTGCGCGGGCGCTTCTGGGGCTGGGGCTGAGCCGGTTCCTGCTCTGCCGGGGACTGTTGCGAAGCTTCGTCAGGCTGGGCGGTTTCCCCATCATGACCATTGCTGCTTCTCGTATCCGAGGATGCCGGCTGGGTCGAGTCCTCGGCAGGCGTCTCGTCCTGACCGTTGCCAGTCGTGGGCGCGACGGGCTCCGTACCATTGACGGACCCGACAGGGGCAGCAGAGTCCTCGGCAACAGAGTCCTCACTCTGCGCCGCGGTTTTCTTCGCGGCGGTCTTGCGAGTCGAGGTACGCCGCCGCGGGGCTGATTTCTTCGCCGGCGTGGCCTCCTCGGCGGCAGCCTCCTGCTCCTCAGGCGCAGCTGTCGGCTCGGCCGCGGCCGTCTCCTCTGCCGCTTCGCTATCCTGGCTCTTCCTGCGCGTACGTCGCGTGCGCTTCTTGGGCACCGCCTCTTCGCTTTCCTCCGCCTCAGGGGCGCTTTCTGCAGGTTCGGCGGCTTTCTTGCGACGCGTCCGCTTCGGCTTGGCCGGAGGCTCCTCGGCCGAAGCCGAGGCATCCTCGGAGACGGCCTGCTCCTGTTCCGCCACATCCGCGGTGGTGTGTTCCGCCTGGGTCGCCGTCTCGGCTTCGCTCTTGCGCGAACGGCGACGTCGGCGCGGTTTCGGCTTCTCTTCGGCAGCCTGTTCCGGATCCGCCGTTTCTGCATCGGCAGCCGCGGCATTCACCTCGACCGGCTGCTCATCGGATTCCTCAGACTGGCGACCAGCAGGCTGCTCGCTCTCCTCGACACCCTCAGGCGTCTCGGATGAAGCTTCCGTCTGCTGGCTATCCTCGCCATCACGACGTCCACGACGACGACGGCCGCCCCGGCGTCCGCGACGACGGCGGCGGCTCTTCTGCTCCTCGGACTCCTCGTCCTCGCCGGCGCGGGCCTCGCTGGCCGAATGCTCCTCGTCCGTGCTTTCCTCGCTCTCGCCAGCGGCGGCCTGGGGGGCGGCTTCTTCGCCCTCGTCTTCACGACGCTTGCGCCGTCCTCCGCGACGACCGCGACGACGGCGTCCGCCATCCTCGCCGGTCTGTTGTGAGCGGCGTTCCTCCTCGGCCTCGTCATCGCTCTCGGTTTCGGGCTCCTCGGCGGCCTGGACGTCGTCCTGTTCGGGACGTGCCGCCTCGCTCTTGTCGCCAGCGACGTCATAGCTCAACCGCTGCAGGGAGAAGTCCTGGGGACTGAGCTCCGTGTCGGTCTGGGCCACGATCTGCAAACCGAAGCGCTCCTCGATCCGGGTCAGGTCTTCGCGCTTCTCGTTGAAGAGATTGAGCATCACCTCCATCGGCAGGCGCACCTCGACCTTGCCGCCGCCACGACGAACGGCCTCGTCGGTAACCGAGCGCAGCAGGGTCGAACTCACCGCATCCGGAGAGCGCAGGTGCCCGGTCCCGCGACAGACCGGACAGGCAATGTTCACGGTCTCGAACAGGCTGGGACGCAGCCGCTGACGCGACAGCTCCAGCAGGCCGAAGGGGCTTATCCGGCCCAGCTGGATGCGCGCGCGATCGTTCCGCATCGCGTCCTTCAGCCGTCGCTCGACCTCGCGATTGTGCTTGGAGTCCTCCATGTCGATGAAGTCGATCACGACAAGCCCGGCCAGATCGCGCAGGCGCAACTGTCGCGCCACCTCGTCGGCAGCCTCCAGGTTTGTCTTGAGCGCCGTCTCCTCAATATGCCGCTCACGCGTGGAGCGCCCGGAGTTGACGTCGATCGAAACCAGGGCCTCGGTCGGATTGATGACGATGGAACCGCCGGATTTCAGCTGTACGGTATGGCTGTACATCGCCTCCAGCTGTTCCTCGACCTGATGGCGATGGAACAGCGGCGCCCCGGGGTCGTTGTAGAGCGAAATCTTTCGCGCGTGACTGGGCATCAGCATCTTCATGAAGGCCTTGGCGGCCTTGTAGCCCTCGTCCCCTTCCACGAGGATCTTTTCCATGTCGCGGGTATAGACGTCGCGAATGGCCCGCTTGATCAGGTTGGCTTCCTCGTGGATCAGGCAGGGCGCCGTGGAGGACAGCGTTTTGTTCCGGATGTCGTCCCACAGCCGCAGCAGGTACTCGTAGTCTCGTCGAATCTCCGTCTTGTTGCGCTGACTGCCGGCGGTGCGCACGATGACGGCCATGCCGTCCGGAATCTCCAGTTCGGAGACAACGGACTTGAGGCGCCGGCGGTCGGTGGCGTTGCTGATCTTGCGGCTGATCCCACCGCCCTTGGCAGTGTTGGGCATCAGCACGCAGTAGCGCCCGGCCAGGGAAAGATAGGTGGTCAGCGCCGCACCCTTGTTGCCGCGCTCTTCCTTGGTCACCTGCACCAGCATCACCTGACGGCGCTTGATGACCTCCTGGATCTTGTAGCGGCGCAACAGCTGCATGCGGCGGCGTTCGACCTCGTCCACCTCGTCACCGCCCACGGTATCGACGCTGTTCTCGGTGGCGATCTCCTCGACCGAGCTGTCGCCGCCATGCTCCTCGTGATCCTCGTCGGCACCGTTGCCCTGAGCCGACGCACGGTGATCGGAGTCCTCATCGTCCTCGCCGTTCGACTCGCCCTGGACATCCTGGGCGCGCTGCTCCGCCTCTTCGGCCAGCAGCGCCTCGCGGTCGGCTATGGGAATGCGATAATAGTCCGGGTGGATTTCGCTGAACGGAAGGAAGCCGTGGCGATTGCCGCCGTACTCAACGAAGGCCGCCTGAAGCGACGGCTCGACCCGCGTTACCTTGGCAAGATAGATATTGCCTTTGAGCTGGTTCTTGGTGGCTGTCTCGTAGTCAAATTCTTCAACCCGATTGCCGCTGACCACCACAACCCGGGTTTCCCCCTGGCGGGTGGCATCGATAAGCATACGTTGTGCCATAAAAGCGTGACTCCAGTTCGCGCCCGACGGCGGCCTTGCCCCTCAAGGGTGGCGCTGCCGGAAACGCGGAAATAAGATGGGTGTGAGACTTCATTTCGAACGGCTCCAGAAAATCATACTGCGGCTTCCGCCGGGCGAGACTTTCTCTCCTGCCGGCCATGCCCTGCGCTGTTTCACGAGTGCGATACTGCATGTAAAACCGACTTCCCGGTTGAAGAGGCGGCACCCCGTCAAGGGGTTGCAAGCCGTTCTGGACGAATCCTGTTATACCTGCCGCAATGGACGGCATCCTTGGCGGCGCCTTATCGAAATGCCGCGCCTGCTTTCGGTCCGCTTCACGGAAGATGTCCGATGAACCTCTGGCTGCATCGAACTTTCAGGTTTCTCTTATACTATTAGGCCCAAAGCGTCACGACAATCCTTTTGCGCAGCGGAAAGCCATTGACACAGCCTATTTTCATTGCACTGCGGCGCACAGCGCGATATCCTTATAAATAAGCAGATTCAGGAAGATAGGCAATGATCTTCAACCGCATCTACAAAATATGCGTGGTCAGAGCGCCGACACTCCTGTTTCTCGCTCTGCTGGCGGGGCTCGTCATGAGTGGCGCCGCGAGCGCGAAGCCAGAGGTGGAGGACGCGCGAATCGGACTTCATCCGGACAAGACGCGCTTTGTCCTGGAGTTGAGCGAGCGTCCCCAGTACCGGATCTTCACGCTCGACGATCCCTACAGGCTGGTCATCGATCTGCCCGAGCTCGACTGGCCCGATCGCAAGGAAACCACGCCGGAAGCGGCCGGCCTGGTCTCGGCCCTGCGCTATGGTCTCTTCACACCGGGAACGAGCCGTGTGGTGCTCGATCTCTCCCGGCCTGTGGAGATTGCAGAGATCCTCACCCTGCCGCCGCGCGACGGTCGCCAGCATCGCCTTGTGGTGGACATGGCTGAAATCGACGCCGCCACGTTCCGGCAGCGAGCCGAGCGCGAGGTTCTCCGTTCAAATGAGGATTTCCGCGAGACCTCCGTTTCCATGCCGACACCTCCGCGCAAGCCAACCCGCGATCCGCGCCCGACTGTCGTGGTGGATGCGGGGCACGGTGGGGTCGATCCCGGCGCCATAGGTGTGTCGGGCACCCAGGAAAAGAACATTGCTCTCGAGTATGCCCGCGCCCTGCGCGACCGGCTGGAAGAGTCGGGACGCTACCAGGTGGTCATGACCCGTGACGACGACCGTTTCATCCCGCTGCGCGGACGCGTGGATATTGCCGAGAAGAGCAATGGCGACCTGTTCATTTCGCTTCACGCGAACACCAATCCCTCGAGCCGGGTGAAAGGTGCATCTGTCTATACCCTCTCGGAAAACGCCTCCGATGCCGAAGCGGCTGCGCTCGCCGCCAAGGAGAACCGGTCCGACATCATCGCCGGCGTGGACCTCTCCACCGAGAACCCCGAGGTATCCCAGATCCTCATCAGCCTGGCACGCCGCGAGGCCATGAACAGTTCGAAAAGCTTCGCCAACCTGACGGTGGAGGAGGTGGGCAAACGTGTGGACCTGCTACGCAACACCCATCGATACGCCGGCTTCGCCGTGCTGAAATCGGCCTCGGTCCCCTCGGTCCTGTTCGAGATCGGCTATATGTCCCACCCGGCCGAAGAGCGACAACTCCAGTCCCACGCCCACCGCGACAAGCTGATCGAGGGGCTTTTTCGGGCGATCGAACGCCATTTCGATGTGCAACAAGCCTACAATCGGTAAGCCGTTACCTTCGAATGGGCCTTGGCCGTGGCGTTGACAGGAGGCGTGAAGGCCCCGCCCTGCGTCTCGCGTGTGGGGCCTGCCGAGAGCTGACGACCGCGGAAGGCCAGACGGGAGGCCCGGATCTCGGCCGAACTTCTGCGGAAACGGAAAAGTCACATGACTCCTGTATCATGATTCGGTGCAACACTGTCGCGGATATGCCATATTCATGAGACGGAATGCAGGATATTCTGGGCTTGAAATACCTTTGCTCTGGGCTGAAAAGGCTCTGCCCGCGTAACGAACGAACTGATTGGCATGTTCACAAGACTCCTTTCCATTCTTTTCGGCGGCCTTGTCCTTGGGCTCGTCGTGGCCGCTGGTGCAGGCCTCTATCTGTTCTATCACTACGGACAGGATCTGCCGGACTACGAGCAGCTGGCCGACTACGAGCCGCCGACGGTGACGCGCGTTCATGCCGGAGACGGCCGCCTGCTGGCAGAGCATGCCATCGAGAACCGGGTCTTCGTGCCCATGGAGGCCGTTCCCGACACCGTCAAGCAGGCCTTCATTGCCGCCGAAGACCAGAATTTCCATACGCATCCGGGCATCGACGTCCTGTCGATCGTCAGGGCAGCCATCACGAACCTGCAGAATCTGGGCACAGACAGGCGCCCTGTCGGCGCCTCGACCATCACCCAGCAGGTGGCCAAGAACTTCCTACTCAGCAACGAGGTCAGTCTGGAGCGCAAGATCCGCGAGGCCATCCTGTCGATCCGCATGGAACGTGCCCTTCCCAAGGAGCGGATCCTGGAACTCTACCTGAACGAGATCTATCTGGGCATGGGCTCCTACGGCGTGGCGTCCGCCGCCCTCAACTACTTCAACAAGTCGATGGACGAACTGACGCTGGAGGAAGCCGCCTATCTGGCCGCCCTGCCCAAGGCACCCAGCAATTATCACCCCGTGCGCGAGACGGAGGCCGCCATCTCCCGCCGCAACTGGGTGATCGGCCGCATGCTGGAGGACGGCCACATCACCGAGGAGCAGGCCGAGACTGCCCGCGCGGCCGACCTCGAGGTGCACAGCCGCGGTGAAGCCGAGGTTACGAGCGCCGACTATTTTGCCGAGGAAGTCCGCCGCAAACTCATCAAGCGCTTCGGCGAGGACCAGGTCTACAATGGTGGCCTGTCGGTGCGCACCTCGCTGGATCCCGAGTTGCAGGATATCGCCGAGAAGACCCTGCGGGACGGTCTGATCGACTACGATCGCCGGCATGGCTGGCGCGGCGCCCTGCAAAAGATTGAATTTGGGGAACAGGGCTGGGCGAAAAGCCTCAACGAGATCCCGATTCCCCCCTCCGCCGCCCCTTGGCAGATGGCGGCAGTGCTTGAGTTGGACGCGCAGGAAGCCCGGATCGGCCTCACCGACGGATCGCGGGGACGGATCCCCATGTCCGAGTTGCGCTGGGCCAGGCCAGCGCTCGAGGACCAGAGGGTTGGAGCGGAACCGAGCCAACCCGAGGATGTCCTCGAGGTTGGTGATGTCATCCTGGTGGAAGCCCTGGAGGATGAGCAGACATCCGGGGAAGAGGAAGGCAGCGCGGCCGAGAACGGCGCTGAGAGCCTGCGCAGCTATACCTTGCGCCAGATTCCCGCCGTCAACGGGGCGCTTGTGGCCCTCGACCCGCATACGGGACGCGTACTGGCCATGCAGGGCGGCTTCTCCTACGCGAAGAGCGAATTCAACCGCGCCACCCAAGCCATGCGCCAGCCCGGCTCCTCCTTCAAGCCCTTCGTCTACCTGACGGCGCTCAACAACGGCTTCACCCCCTCCACCATCATCCTGGATGCCCCCTTCGTGGCCGACCAGGGACCGGGCCTGGATGAGTGGCGGCCCAGCAACTACACGAACCGGTTCTACGGCCCAACGCCCATGCGCGTCGGAATCGAGAAGTCGCGCAACCTGATGACGGTGCGCCTGGCACAGACCGTGGGCATTGAGAAGATCGCCGACACGGCCGAGCGGTTCGGCGTCTTCGAGAATGAGGTCACGCCGACCTTGTCGCTTGCCCTGGGCGCCGGAGAAACCACGGCGCTGCGCTTGACGGCCGCCTACGCCAAGCTGGTCAACGGAGGCAAGCAGATCACGCCAACCCTCATCGACAGGGTACAGGGCCGGCGTGGCGAGACCCTGTTCCGGACCGACGACCGGGCATGCGAGAACTGCCGCAACGTAGAATGGAACGGCCAGGCCCCACCCCGCCTTCCCGACGATCGCGAACAGATCGTCAGCCCCGGCAGCGCCTATCAGGTCGTCTCCATGCTGGAAGGCGTGGTCGAGCGCGGAACGGCAACCACCGTGAGCCAGGTGGGCAAGCCGCTTGCCGGCAAGACCGGAACCACCAACGACTACAAGGATGCCTGGTTCGTCGGCTTTTCGCCTGACCTTGCCGTCGGCATCTATGTCGGGTTCGACCAGCCACGCAACCTTGGCGGCGGTGAAGCCGGGGGACGTGTGGCCGCCCCCATCTTCCGCGATTTCATGATGGATGCCCTGGAGGACGAGCCGCCGACCCCCTTCCGCATTCCCGAGGACATCCGCCTGGTCCGCGTCGTCCATGAGACGGGCGAGGCTGCCCAGGGCCAGCAGAACGGCGTCATCTGGGAAGCTTTCCAGGAAGGTACGGGGCCGGAGGACCGCCGCCGGATCACCTCCGACGGGCGAAGCGTCAGCCAGGACGCCGACAGTGGATCCGGGGGCAGCGGCAACTCGTCCTCCGGCGGCAGCACCGGTGGGCTGTACTAACCCCGGGCAGGTCGGTTATAAGTCCGCTTCGAGTCGAGCGAGTCACACACATCAGACTTTGGGAGTAGCTGCCAATGCGCGCGGAAACGCAAGCGGTGGTCGACGAGATTCGTCAGTCGTTGACCCTGCTGAGGAGGCATCTTTGACTGGGATAATGCACTCAAGCGCCTGGAGGAGCTGAACGCTCTGGCCGAGGATCCCCAGATCTGGGACGATCCCCACGAAGCCCAGAAGCTGATGCGCGAACGCAGCAACCTGGAAGACAAGATCGAGCGGGTGCGCGGCCTCGAACAGCGGATCGACGATGCACTGACCCTCTATGAGCTCGGCGCGACCGAGGAGGACGAGGACAGCATCAAGGAAGCCCACGAGCAACTGGTCCAGATCAAGGCCGAAACGGACAAGCAGGAGACCGAGAGCCTGCTGTCGGGCGAGGCCGATGCCAACGACTGCTATCTTGAGGTGAATGCCGGGGCAGGCGGCACCGAGGCCCAGGACTGGGCGCAGATGCTGGTGCGCATGTACACCCGCTGGGCCGAAGCCAAGGGCTACAAGATCGAATGGGTCGAGGAAAGCGAAGGTGAAGAGGCGGGCCTGAAGTCGGCCACGATGGTCATCCGCGGCCCCAACGCCTTCGGCTGGCTGAAAACGGAAGCCGGGGTCCACCGCCTGGTGCGAATCTCGCCCTTCGACAGCCAGGCGCGTCGACACACGTCATTCGCCAGTGTCTGGGTCTACCCGGTCATCGATGACACGATAGAGATCGAGATCCTGGACAAGGATCTCCGCGTGGATACCTACCGTGCCTCGGGCGCCGGCGGACAGCACGTCAACAAGACCGATTCAGCCGTGCGCATGACCCACCTTCCGACAGGCATTGTGGTGCAGTGTCAGAACGATCGCTCGCAGCACAAGAACCGGGCCACGGCCATGAGCATGCTCCGCGCGCGTCTATACGAGCACGAGTTGCGCAAGCGCGAGGAAGCGGCCGAGGCGGAAGCGGCCACCAAGACCGACATCGGCTGGGGCCATCAGATCCGCTCCTACGTGCTGCAGCCCTATCAGATGATCAAGGACCTGCGCACCGGGGTGGAAAAGGGGAATGCCCAGGGCGTCCTGGACGGCGACCTGGACGATTTTCTGGAAGCTTCGCTGGCCTATCATCTGGATCGCGGATCCCAGCGCAGCGAACAGGAAACGGCCTGAGGGAGCCTGCTCATGACATCGCAGGGCAGCACCGACGGTCCGGGAATGGGCCGCTCCGAGCGCAGGCGCCGGCGGGAGGAACGCCGGGGAGCGGTAATGGATACCTCCGTGCCCTCGCCGTGCATCGCGGTCTGCCAGATGGACAGTTCAAACCGCCAGTGCATCGGCTGCCTGCGGACGATCGACGAGATACGCGACTGGGCGATCCTGACGGCAGACGAAAAACGCGCCGTTCTCGCAGCCATTGAAGAACGCAAGAACGGCGCTTAAGGTTTTCCGAGGGAGTCGGAATAAAGGGGCGGTTCAGGCCGCCTCTTTTTTCTTCCGCTGAGCCGGATCATAGGCCAGGTTCGGCGCCAGCCAGCGCTCGGCCTCTTCAAGAGACATGCCCTTGCGCTTGGCATAGTCCCTGACCTGATCCTCCTCGATCTTGGACACACCGAAATAAGCCACGTCCGGGTGAGCGAAATAATAGCCGCTGACCGAGGACGCTGGCCACATGGCACAGCCTTCGGTCAGTTCGATCCCGGTCCGCTCGGTGGCCTCCAGGAGCCTGAAGAGTTCCGGCTTTTCTGTATGGTCCGGACAGGCCGGATATCCGGGTGCCGGACGGATACCCTGGTACTTCTCGGCGATGAGGTCCTCGTTGCTGAGCTTCTCATCGGGCGCATAGCCCCAGAACTCCTTGCGCACGCGCGCATGCATGTGCTCGGCAAAGGCTTCGGCGAGCCGATCGCCCAATGCCTGGACCAGGATGGCATTGTAGTCGTCGTTGTTGTTCTTGAGCTCCGTGGAGATTTTCTCCACCTCGGCGCCCGTCGTGACGGCAAACGCACCGAAGTAATCCTCCACACCACTGTCCTTGGGCGCGATGTAGTCGGCCAGCGCCAGGTGCGGACGATTCTTGCCGCTGCGATCCATCTGCTGACGCAGGGTGTGGATGTAGCTCAATACCTCCTCACGGTTCTCCTCGGTGTAGAGCTCGATATCGTCGCCCACCGAGTTGGCCGCCCAGAAACCGATGACGGCACGCGGACGGAACCACTTCTCGTCGATGATCCGCTTCAGCATCTCCTGGGCGTCTTTGAAGAGGCTGCGCGCTGTCTCGCCGACCTTCTCGTCCTCCAGGATGGCCGGATAGCGTCCGGAAAGCTCCCAGGTGGCGAAGAAGGGCGTCCAGTCGATGTACTGGCTCAGTTCCTCCAGGTCATAGTTGTCGAAGGTCATGAGTCCCAGCTGTCCCGGACGCGGCGGCGTGTAATTCTGCCAGTCGAGCTGCAGCCTGTTGGCGCGCGCGTCCTCGATGGCCACCTGCTTGCGCCCGGCGCCCTTCTTCTCGTGCTTCTCGGCAACCTCCCGATATTCCTCACGTATCTGGGCGACATAGTCGTCCTTCTGCGTCTCGGACATCAGCTTGCTGGCCACGCCCACGGCGCGGGAGGCATCCAGCACGTGGACCACGGGCCCGCTGTAATGGGGGTCGATCTTCACCGCGGTGTGCACCCGGCTGGTGGTCGCCCCGCCGATCAGCAGGGGCAACTCGAATCCCTGGCGCTCCATCTCCGCGGAGATATAGCTCATCTCCTCCAGGCTCGGCGTGATCAGGCCGGACAGCCCGATGATGTCGACATTCTCCTGCTTCGCGGTCTCGAGGATCTTCGCGCTGGGCACCATGACGCCCAGGTCGAGCACCTCGTAGTTGTTGCACTGCAGGACCACACCGACGATGTTCTTGCCGATGTCGTGCACGTCGCCTTTCACGGTGGCCATCAGGATCTTGCCCTTGGCCTCCTGCTTGCCCTGCTTTTCCGCCTCGATATAGGGCAGCAGATAGGCAACGGCCTTCTTCATGACGCGGGCGCTCTTGACCACCTGCGGCAGGAACATCTTGCCTTCGCCGAACAGGTCGCCGACGACGTTCATACCGTCCATCAGCGGCCCCTCGATGACTTCGAGCGGCTTGTCGAACTGCTGGCGGGCCTCTTCGGTATCTTCCTCGACCCAGTCGGCGATGCCGTGCACCAGCGCATGGGTCAGGCGATCGCCCACCGAGCTCTCGCGCCAGCTCAGATCGGCCTTCTTCTTCTCGCCGCCTTCCGTGTACTTGTCGCTGAGCTCCAGAAGACGCTCGGTCGCATCCTCACGACGGTTCAGGATCACGTCCTCGACCGCATCGCGCAGGTCCTCGGGAATGTCCTCGTAGACCGTGATCTGGCCCGGATTGACGATCCCCATGTCCATGCCGGCCTGGATGGCGTGATAGAGAAAGGCCGAATGCATGGCCTCGCGCACGGCGTCGTTGCCACGGAACGAGAAGGACACGTTCGACACACCGCCCGATATATGGGCGTGAGGCAGGTTCTCGCGGATGCGGCGCGTGGCCTTGATGAAGTCCACGGCGTAGTTGTCGTGCTCCTCGATCCCGGTACCGATCGCGAAGATGTTGGGGTCGAAGATGATGTCCTCGGGTGGAAAGCCGATCTTCTCGGTCAGGATCTTGTAGGAGCGCTCACAGATCTCGAACTTACGGTCCTCGGTATCGGCCTGACCCTTGTCGTCGAAAGCCATGACCACCACGGCGGCACCGTAGCGCTTCAGCTTGCGGGCCTGCTCGAGGAACGGCTCCTCGCCTTCCTTGAGACTGATGGAATTTACCACCGGCTTGCCCTGGACACATTTCAGGCCGGCCTCGATGACCGACCACTTGGAGGAGTCGATCATGATCGGAATGCGGCTGATGTCGGGCTCGGACGCAATCAGGTTCAGGAACTTCACCATGCAGGCTTCGGCATCCAGCATGGCGTCGTCCATGTTGATGTCGAGGATCTGGGCGCCGTTCTCGACCTGGTCGCGCGCAATATCCAGCGCGGTGTCGAAATCGCCTTCGGAAATCAGGCGCTTGAACTTGGAGGAACCGGCAACGTTTGTGCGCTCGCCGATGTTTACGAAACGGGCTGTTTCAGTCATGTATCACAGCCTCCTTATCTTGGAAGGGTAAAGGGTTCGAGGCCGGAAAGCCGCAGCAGCGGATCGAATTCCGGGAGTTCGCGTGGCTTCTTGCCTTCGACGGCCTTGGCGATGGCCTCGATGTGTTCGTAGCGGGTGCCGCAGCAGCCACCGACGATGTTCAACAGGCCATTCTCCGCCCAGGACGAGATATGCTCGGCCATCTCTTCCGGCGTCATCTCGTACTCGCCGAACTGGTTCGGCAGGCCGGCGTTGGGGTGCGAACTGATGCGTATATCCGCCACGCGGGAGAGTTCCGCGATGTGCGCACGCAGTTCGCTCGGCCCCAGGGCGCAATTCAAGCCCACGCTGAAAGGCCGGACATGCCGTACGGAATGCCAGAACGCTTCAGGTGTCTGGCCCGAGAGCGTACGCCCGGACAGGTCCGTGATCGTCCCGGAAACCATGATCGGGACATCCTCGCCCAGTTCCTCCAGCAGCTCGTCGACGGCATAGAGCGCGGCACGGGCATTCAGTGTGTCGAAGATGGTCTCGACCATGATTAGGTCGACATCCCCCTCGATCAGCGCCTTGGCCGCCTCGTAGTAGGCTTCGTACAGTTCATCATAGGTGACGTTGCGCGCCCCTGGATCGTTCACGTCCGGTGAAATGGACGCCGTGCGCGAGGTTGGTCCCAGGACACCGGTTACGAAGCGCGGCTTGTCCGGGGTTTTCTTCGTCATTTCATCCGCGGCCTCGCGCGCCAGGCGCGCACTCTCCTTGTTCATCTCATAGGCCAGCTCGGACAAATCGTATTCGATCTGGCTGATGGCATTCGCGTTGAAGGTATTGGTCTCGATGATATCGGCACCGGCCTCCAGATACCCCAGATAGATCTCCTTGATCAGGTCGGGCCGGGTCAGGCTCAGGATATCGTTGTTGCCCTTCAGATCCTTCGAATGGTTCGCGAAGCGGGAACCGATAAAGTCCGCATCCTCCAGCTTCTGGTCCTGGATCGTCGTGCCCATGGCACCATCCAGGACAAGGATTCGTTCGCGTGAAAGTTTTTGTAGAGCGGCCACACGGGCCGCACGTCCGGTAGTCATGAAAACTCAGCTCCTTTCGGGAGTATCTTTGTCAGCTCAACTCGGCCAGAAGGGGATCCGGCCTGATCAGGCTTGAAGGTGGCTCGCTCTCCTCCACCGTGCCAAGACGAGCGCGCAAGGCAGCATTCAGGGGGCGCAGGCTGTCTTCCGCTTCCAGACGCAGCAGGCGATCGAGCTCGGCCGTGTCTTCGGGAGTGTCGCCACCCCCCAGCAGGCTGATCCCCTCTTCGTCGATAGCGCGGCGCAGCCAGCGTCCGCGCGAGGGCGCGCCGGGGCGATAGAAGATCACGCCGTCAGCCAGGGCGCGAGCGTGATCGGAAAAGGCTGTCCCGTCAACGCCGCCTTGCAGGAAGATGGGGGCCCTGGCGCCGACAGTCGCTCGTGCCCTTGCAGCACCATTCAGGAACATCGGTGCACGGCCGACCCCTGGCGTGATGTCCAGGACGATGCCGTCGACCCCGCCCGACAGCAAGCCTTCCACCTGCAGCGAGACGGCACGCTCGATCTCCTTCGGCGTGGTGTCCCAGCCCTGATCCCGGACCAGGCCCAGCACGAAGCGGCGACGACCGCGGCCTGGCACGGCATCCACGGCCTCGCTGGCAATCTGCGCGGCCGCATGATTGAGATAGAAAGCGTGATCGGCCAGGCCGATGGCGTCCAGCGACAGAGGAGAGGCATCCAGCGTATGGGTGCGCAACACATCCGCCCCGGCACGCAGATAGGCCTCGTGAAGGTCACGCACCAGACCCGCGCATGTCAGATTGAGAAGCTCCAGGCAATCTTCCGCTCCCCAGAGATCCCGATCGACATCCAGGTCCTGCTGACGCAGCCGGCGGGCCAGAGACCCGTCGGTCAGCAGGACGCGGCTGTCCAGGGCGTCATGAAGGCAACGCATTTCAGGCCGCCTCCTCCTCCAGGCGCGGCTGCAGTCCCAGCTGACGGCACACCGCATGGGTCAGCGGGGCCCGGTTCAGCGTATAGAAGTGGAAGCGGTCCACACCTTCAGCCTGGAGCGCAGTGCAGAGCTCTGCTGCAATGATGGCACCGACCTGGCCGCGGGTTTCCGGATCGTCGTCCAGGCCCTCGAAGCGCTGGCCCACCCAGTCCGGAACGATGGCGCCGCACATGTTCGCGAAGCGCACCATCTTGTGATAGTCGTGGACAGGCAGGACGCCGGGGACCAGCGGAACGTTGATGCCGGCCTTGTCCGCCTTGTCGCGGAACCGCAGGAAGGCCTCGACATCGAAGAAGAACTGGCTGATCGCCCGTGTCGCTCCGGCATCGACCTTGCTCTTCAGGTGCTCGATATCGGCATCCTGCGAAGGCGAGTCCGGATGAACTTCGGGATAGCAGCCGACAGAGATGTCCTTGGCACCGCGATTGGCCAGGACTTGGACCAGATCAGCCGTATTCTCGTAGCCTTCGGGATGCGGCTTGTAGGGCTGCCCCGGTTCCGGCATGTCGCCGCGCAGCGCGACAAACCGCTTGATGCCATAGCCCATCCAGGTGTCTATGAGCTCGTCGATCTCGTCCTTCGACTGCCCCACACAGGTCAGGTGAGCAGCGGTCTCGAAGTCCTTGCGCTTGCCCAGCTCCTTGAGAATGCGATTGTTCACATCCCGGCTGCTGCCCCCGGCTCCATACGTCATGGATACGAATTCGGGCTCGAGCGGTGCCAGCTGGTCCAGCGCCTCGTAGAGTGAAGCCTCGGACTTTTCGGTGCGAGGCGGGAAAATCTCGAAGGAAACTTTAAGAGTCATGAACTGACGGCCTCCTGACCGTTCGTTATTGCATCGTTTGCCTGCTTTGCAGGAACATCATTGGCCGGACGACGGCCCAGCCAGACGGATACGGTTATCTCTCCGCCACGCAGGCGGCTGGGGGACTCCGCGACCAGGCCGTTCTCCGCGAACAGGCCCTCGATCGTCATGTCCCCAAACCCCAGCCAGCGGTGCGCGTGCTCCTCACGCAGCTCATGCCGGTTGTGGGGCGTGAAATCGACGATGATCAGCCGGCCGCCGGGTCGCAGGACGCGCGCGGCCTCCGCGATCGCACCGGCGGGGTGACCAGCATAGTGAAGCGCCATGTGCAGGGTGACCGCATCGAAGCGTCCATCCTCGAAGGGCAGCTGCAGCATGTCCGCCTGACGGACCTGGCAGTTGCGCAGGCCGCTGCGGAACAACTCGGCCCGGGCGACGGTCAGCATGTCGCGGGACAGATCGATGCCCACGGCATTGCTCACGTTGGGCCCCAACAGCTTCAGCACATGCCCCGTGCCTGTGGCTATATCGAGCAGATCTCCTGCCGGCTCCTTCTCAAAGAAGCGTTTCAGCACGGCGTCCACCTCGGCCGGATCGGCATGGAGGGCCCTGAGCCGCGACCAGTTGGTTGCATTGCGACGGAAATAGGCCGCCGCCTTGGTCGCCCAGTTTTCCTGCACCGACTGGAGGCGCACCAGGTCCCGGGCATGCTGCGGATCGCTTTCCGGCAGCAGGTCCGCCACCTGGCGCGCAAGAGCTCCGTTACCGTGTCCTTCCGCCAGGCGATAATAGGCCCAGCTGCCCTCCTGGTGACGCTGCAGAAGGCGCGCCTCAACCAGCAGCTTGAGATGGCGCGAGACGCGCGGCTGGCTCTGACCAAGGATCTCCACGAGATCACTGACGGTCAGCTCAGCCCGGGCACAGAGAGCCAGAATGCGCAGCCGTGTCGGCTCCGCCACCGCTCTCAGACCTTGCAGCAGCTCGTCCATCTAAAGCCAAACTCCCTTTCGAATATGGACATAAAGATATCTTTATATGCTTATGAATGCAACCCCCTCCCGGACCCCGAGGCCAGACGGCACACAGCATGCTGTTCTGTCCCGCCATGGCCGGCGATTTCGGCTCTTTCCGGCGACAAAGTTTGACCTTGCGGTTGCCATTGCGGCTGGCATCGTCAATATCAGCCTCGACCAGCGTCGGAACCGGCCGCAGCGACGAAGGGAGAACGGACCATCACAGCCGAAGAAAAACGCCAGGAGCACGGACGCAGCACCGCCGCGCGGCAGGAAACCGCTGGGCCGAACCTGCTGAGCCACTGCGCCGCCGGCACCAACAACGCAGGTCTGCGCGAGGCCCTGGGCAGCTACGCGACCGGTGTCTGCATCGTGACCACGGCGACTGCGGAAGGCGCCCCTATCGGGCTTACCGTGAACTCCTTCAACTCCGTGTCCCTGGAACCCCCGCTGGTCCTGTTCAGCCTGGCCCTGCGTGCCATGAGCCTGCCGATCTTCCAGCAGGCCGAACATTTCGCGGTCAATCTGCTGAGACGCGAACAGGCTGCCCTGTCACAGCGCTTTGCGAAGCCGCTGGCCGATCGCTGGGCCGGAGTCGACTATTACAGCGGCAGCATTGGTGGCTGCCCCCTGCTGCCCGGCAGCCTGGCCATCTTCGAATGTACGCGTCATGCCGTTCACGAAGGCGGCGATCACGTCATCATCGTCGGAGAGGTCCGCCGCCTGCATTGGGAAAGCAATGCCGAACCCCTTGTCTATCTGCGCGGCCGCTATGGCCATTTCGTCTCCGAATCGGACTGAGCGGAAGGACAGCTGCCTGTCATGATGATCCTGCGCCATTACGAGAACGTGCCGGAAGCTGCCCGGGGTGCGGTTGTCGTGATCGGCAACTTCGATGGCATTCACCGTGGACATCAGGCACTGATTGCCAAGGGGCGCCGCTTGGCCGAGGAGTTCGGAGCCCCCCTCGCCGTGCTGACCTTTGAACCGCATCCGCGCAGCTACTTCCAGCCCGACCAGGCGCCCTTCCTACTGACGCCCTTCCGCGTGAAGGCCCAGCTGATCGCGGCGCTCGGCGTCGACGTCCTGGTGGTGCAACGCTTCAACAAGGCCTTTGCTTCGCTGTCCGCCGAGGATTTCATCGCCTCTGTCCTGGCAAAGGGGCTGCACGCCCGTCATGTGCTGGTGGGCGAGAACTTCCGGTTCGGAAAGGGGCGTGCAGGTGACCTGGATCTGCTGGAACGTGAGGGCCGCAGGCACGGCTTCGCGGTGACCGGAATGGGACTGGCCGGTGCACCGGCCAAGACGGACCCCGACAAGCCGCAGGAGGTCTTTTCCTCCAGCCTGGTGCGCGAGTACCTGCGCGAGGGCAGCCCCACACGGGCCGCCCTGCTGCTCGGCCGCTACTGGGAGATCGAGGGCCGCGTCCAGACCGGTGCCCGCCGCGGACGCACGCTCGGCTTTCCCACCGCCAACATCGCGCTCAAGAAGGACATGCTGCGCCCGGCCTACGGCGTCTATGCCGTGCGTGCCACCCTGGAAGGCCAGGGCGCGCCGCACTGGCGGGCCGGTGTGGCCAACCTGGGGCTCAGCCCCATGTTCAACTATCAGGAGCCGCTGCTCGAGGTCTACCTGTTCGACTTCGAAGGCGACCTCTACGGCCGCAACATGCGCGTGGCGCTGATCGACTACCTGCGCGGCGAGATGACCTTCGACAGCCTGGACGACCTCAAGGACCAGATGGCCGAGGACAGCCGCCGCGCCCGTGCCACGCTCGCCTGGGAGGACTGGGATGCCCAGTGGCCGGCCGGCCCCTTCCTGACACCTCCGCAACAATAGTCTTGAACGAAAAACGGGGCCGGCTGTTGGGCCGGCCCCGCTGCTTGCCTCTAATCGCGTCTTGCGTTCAGGCGTTCGGCTGCTTGGTCACGCGCAGATAGGGCTTCTGCTCGTCCCAGCCCTGCGGGAACAGCTTCTGCGCTTCCTCGTTGCTGAGCGAGGGGACGATGATGACGTCCTCGCCGTGCTTCCAGTTGACCGGCGTGGCCACCTTGTAGCCATCGGTCAGCTGCAGGGAATCGATGGTGCGCAGGATCTCGTCGAAGTTCCGTCCGGTGGAGGCCGGATATGTGAGCGTCAGGCGGATCTTCTTGTTGGGGTCGATGATGAAGACCGAACGCACCGTCAAGGTGTCGTTGGCGTTCGGGTGAATCATGTCATAGAGGTCGGAAACCTTGCGATCCGAATCTGCCAACAGGGGGAAGTTCAGCCCCTGGCCCTGGGTTTCCTGGATGTCGCCGGCCCAGGACTTGTGATCGTCCACCGGATCGACGCTGAGGCCGATGACCTTCACGTTGCGCTTGGCAAATTCCGGGACCAGCTTCGCCGTATAGCCCAGCTCGGTGGTGCAGACCGGCGTGAAATCCCTGGGATGAGAAAAGAGTACGACCCAGCTGTCCCCGGCCCATTCATGGAAATTGATCGGGCCTTCGGTGGAATCCTGGGTGAAGTCGGGCGCTGTATCGCCGAGACGAAGGGTCATGGCTTACCTCCTTGCCTATAAGCAGGCTTATGCGAATTGCTGAGAGTCAAAGAAATGGCACTTCTCGCATTTTCCTGCAAGAGTTAACTGGACAATTTCATAATTAACACATAACTACCGTTTTTTCTTTCGTCGCTTACGCTGTCCTCCACGGCGTTTCCGGACGCGTGCCGGTAGAACGCCGGGGGCAGCCTTGTCCCCAAGATCGCGGAACAGAAGCACGAATCCGGAGGCACTCGATGGACGGCAAGGAGCTCCAGGCCTGGCGCAAGGAAAAGCGACGCGAACTGCTGGCAGCGCGCACTGCCCTGGACCGCGAGACACGGCGCCGCTACGGCGAAGCAATCGAGCGCCAGCTTGTGGAGATCCTCGGCAATGTGTCGGGCCATACGGTAGGCGCCTACTGGCCCTTCAGGGGCGAATTCAATGTCCACCCCCTTCTGGAGCGCCTGCAGGCACAGGGGGCACAGCTGGCCCTGCCGGTCGTGGTGGAAAAGGCGTCTCCGCTTGAGTTCTGGAGCTGGAAACCAGGCGACCCGCTGGGTCGCGGGATCTGGGACATCCCGATCCCCAAAGAACGTGACTCGGTCCGGCCGGACATCCTTCTGGTGCCGCTCGTCGGCTATGACAACGAGGGATACCGTCTCGGATACGGCGGCGGCTATTACGATCGGACACTGGCCCAGTACACCCGGAAGCCCCTGGCCATCGGGATCGGGTACACTCTGGGACACCTGGAGTCCATAGACCCCCAGGACTTCGATATTCCCATGAGCCGGATCGTGACCGAAGCCTCAGGCTGACGCCCCGGCCAGGGCCGCATCCGGCTGGAGTTGACGGGCCATCTGCAGCCGATCCTCCAGGCTGGAGGAATTCGGCTGCATGTCGTCAATCCGGGCAAAGGGCACGCACAGCCCGGTCCTGTTGGCAATCTGGATGGCCAGGCCGGGGCGAGCATTGAGCTCCAGGATCAAGGGACCGCGCTTGCGGTCCAGCACCACATCGACCCCCAGATAGCCGAAACCGGTCAGATCCGCACAGCGCGCCGAAAGCCGCAGTATGTTCTGCCATCCTGGCACCTGGAGCCCCTCCAGTGTGTGACCCGTGTCGGGATGCAGGGTAATGGGCCTGTCATAGAGCATGCCGCCGCAGGTCACGCCGGTCGCCAGGTCGACGCCGACCCCTACACCCCCCTTGTGCAGGTTGGCCTTGCCGTCCGAGGCCCGGGTTGGCAGTCGCAGCATCGCCATGCAGGGGACGCCCCGATAGACAATGACCCGCAGATCGGGGACGCCCTGATAGGTCACCTGATCGAAGACGGAATCGAAGTCCACGCGGTATTCGACCATCGCTTCGTCGGGCTGTCCCGCCAAGCTGTACATACCGCTGAGAATATTGACCAGATGGTAGTGCAGGTCGTCATCCGTGATCATCGTCCCGTCCGCCTTGCGCCAGCCGTAGTGCATGCGGGAATCGATCACCATGATGCCGTTTCCCTGTGATCCCTGGGACGGCTTGATGACAAAACGCTCGCGCCCCTGCAGAAGCTGTTCGAAGCGTTTCACCTGCCAGTGCGCGGCCACGACCGCGTAAAGTTCGGGAACCGCCAGCCCTGCCTCTTCCGCAAGCCGCTTGGTCTTCACCTTGTCGTCGACCAGCGGGTAACGACGTCGATCGTTGAGCAGCATCTGATAGGAGGCATTGCGAGCATTGATGCCCAGCAGCCCCGCGCGCTTCATGCGTTTGACCATTCCGATCATCGTGATTTCTGCTTCATCAGGCTGCGAAAGCGGTAGAGCTCGATCACACGATAGCCCGTATAGCGCCCGAACAGCAGCATGAGTGCGAGAATCACCAGCAGCAGTTCGGGGAAGGTGAACAACAGGTGCTCTACCTCCCAGATGTTCATCACGAAATAGGCGGCAACGGCGGCCAGGGCGCTCCCCAGGCCTTCCTTTATGCTCTCGACGGGCCCGTACTCTTCCCAGACGATGGACATGCGCTCGATGATCATGGCCAGGATGACGATGGGAAAGAGGGCAATGGACAGTCCCATGCCCAGCCGCACGGTTTCCAGCAGGGTGCTGGCCACCGCCATGATCAGGATCACAATGGTCAGCACGGCCGACAGGCGCGGCACAAACAGCAGTTTCAGGCGCTCGAAGTAGAAGCGGAAGAACAGGCCCACCGCCACCAGGCCAGAGAACATCAGCAGGCCGGTGACCAGTTGCGTTTCCCGGAAGGCCAGCGCGATCAGCACAGGCATGAAGGTCCCGAAGGTCTTGAGCCCCACTACCTGGCGCAGGATCACGATCACCAAGGCCCCCAGCGGCACCAGCATCAGCACTCGATAAACCGCCTGGGTGTCCACAGGCAGCTGATAGAAAGTCAGTTTGCCGACGAAGCTGTTCTGCAGTTCGGTATTGAGGTTGGCCAGTGAAATGCGCGGCCGGGACTGTGCGGCATAGGACAGCGTCATGTCACTCAATTCGGCCCCGCTGAGCTGCATCTGGGGCGTGATACCGCGCCAGAGCGGTAGCAGGTTCTCCGGCATCGTCGCATCCTGCCCCTCGAGCGAATAGGCCTGCCACTGCCCGTCCATCAGGATCTCGATCCAGTGATAGAGCTCGGCTTCGCGATCGATATCTCCGAGTTCCACACCATGCACGGCCCGGGCCGGGACGTCGTACATGCGCAGTGCCTTTTGCGCCACCTCGGCTCGTCGCTGCGGAGAGGGGCCGTCGCTGCCGAACAGAAGGACCTCGTAATCGCGGGGGTTTTCCGCGTTCAACCGGCTTACCAACTGGGCCACGAAGGTTTCCGTATCGGCCGAGCCCTGCTCCAGGTTTTCGACAAACTGTTCCAGCGCAACGCGCTCCGTTCCCGACAATTCCTCCGTTCCGATCTCGAGGACGGGACTGAGCTCCTTGGGTCCGTCCGAAGCCATGTCGCTCGAGAAGCGGTAGATATCGGCCTGATAGATCAGGGTCGCCGGACCTGTTCGATCGCGCACCGACCAGACAGCCAGCTCATTGCCGAGATCATCCGTGGTCCGCGTCAGGCCGAAGCCGCTGGAAAGGTAGGTCTCGTCCGTAACGCCGAAACTCCCCTGGGTCTGCGGCACATAGGTCGAGAAGATCGCCGGCTCGCCATCCAGCTGCAGGTCAGCGCGTATTTCGAACCTCCAGGAGTCAGCTCTCTGCGAGGGCAGGATGGGAAAATCGAGAACCTCGGCTTTCCAGGCAAAAATGCCCAGCCCGGTAACTGTAAGCAGCAGGACCAGCAGATAGAGGTGGAGGCGTCTCACTCGGGCACCGCAAGATCACAGTCCGGGGTGCTCGTGTTCTTCTCGCTGCCATTCACGAGGATTCCGGGCTGCATGAAATTGCGGCCGATCAGGGCCGAATAGGTCAGTTCGGTACGATCGTTCAGGTTGACTTCCAGAGTCTTCTGCAGGTTACCCAGACAGATATCCATCATGATGACCGGACGGGAGTTTTCCTCCCCGACAATCTGCACGGTATGTACGATCTCTCTCTCGTACTCCGCGTTCTTGCCGTCGTCCCCCTCGGTGGTAAAACGTACCCACTCTTCATCGTCCTTTTCGAAGGTTTCGATGTTCGTGGCGTGCAACGAGGTCGTTTCGGCTCCGGTATCCAGACGCGCCTGCATTCGGATATTGCCCTCCACCAGGACAATCGGCTCTACGTAGCCGAACAGGCGAACCTCGTACCAGTCCTCATCCCCATTCTCGTCATCAGCCAGGGCTGAAGAAACGTTCAAGAGGATTGCCGCCAGGGTGAAGAGAACCAATCGCGCCAGAGTGGGGAAAGACAGGGGCGTACTGGTGTCCCGCCGGTCTGCTGAAAACATGTGTTCTGTTATCCCGTCCCGTTTATTCTGCCGTCCGGCTTGTCTTCAAACCAGCCGTTCCCTGCTGAATTACAGGGCACAGCCGCTCTTTGCAATCCGCCTGTAAGGGGCTCGGGACCTCCACAGGACCTGCAAAAAGCACTTACCATTTATAGCCCAGCCGGAGTCTCAGGGTGCGTTCCAAGTGATCCGCCTCGCCCCGCGGGTCGCTGTCGAGGTCGAGTTCCGTAACACCGGCCAGATAAAGATCGCCGAAGATCTTATAGCGCAGACCCGTCTCCATTTCAAAAAGCAGCCGCCCCGTCTCTCCATAGACATCCGTGGCACCGCTTTGCTCATGGAAGAAGGAGACCCCTTCGACCAGCGAGGACAAACGCCGTTCATAACGGGCATCCCAGACCGCGAGGAGATCCTGATAGACTTCCTCGTCCTCGATCTTCTCGCGGCGATAACCCGGCCCGGCCTGCACGGTCAGGCTCTGCTCCTTGCTGTTGAAGACATCATAGCCCGCCTGCATGACCGCCGTTATGCGCCGTTCCAGATCCGCGACGGAGTCCCGGCGATATTGCAGGCCCGGCGCAAGGAACAGCCTGTCGGTGAGGTACCGATTATAGGCCGTGCCGACACGCTGCCTGTCGACCAACGTGTTTCCCCGGGCCCGTTCGTGGCGGATATCCACGTCCAGGTCCAGGCGATCATCTTCCACGGTCCAGGCATTCTCCATGTCCACCAGATACTCCTGACGACTGCGGGCCGCATCCACGGCTGCGAAGCCGACTTCCAGGGAACCGCTCCAAGGAGACTCCGCCTCGCCTTCTGTCGCCTCGGCCTCTTCGCCCGGTGTCGAAGACTCGCCCTCCGCCTCGGGAGGGGACGCCCGTCTCTCCCGCAGGCTATCCCAGCGCAAGGAGATATCCTCGTCTTCGCTTTCCAGGCGCACCACACGATCAGCGGCGATGCTCAATGGGCCAGAATAGTCGGTGTCTATCACCACCGCGCCCTCCTCAACCGAAACCACCTCTCCACTGATCCTGTCACCGTTGTCCAAATGCACCTGGTCAGCCGCGACAGGGACTGCAGACACGATCAGAGGGCTCATGAACCAGAGCCGTAAGATAATCTTGGAGAACATGGGAAGGTTATTGCACAACCGGCTTTTCAGCAGATGCGTTGCGGGCAGCATTCTCGGGAACTATGGTATTCTGGAACAGTGTACTTTTTGGGACAATTGCAGTTCGCGGGGGTTCCCCTTTTCTCCATACCTTTCCGGAGCCGGATGCGTCATGTCGGACAGACGGACAACGCGCACAGCCACCCACTGGGGCGTCTATGATGTCGAGACCGAGGAAGATTCCATAGCCTCGGTTCGTCCCTGGCCTCTCGACCCGGACCCCTCGCCCCTGGGCCAATCCCTGGATGCCGTCGACGGGCCAACCCGCGTGCAGCGCCCGGCCGTCCGCAAGAGCTGGCTGGAGGGGGGTCCCGGCCAGGGGCGGCGCGGCGGCGAAGCCTTTGTGGAAGTCAATTGGGACAAGGCTCTCGACCTCGTGGCGTCCGAGTTGGAACGCGTACGCCGGGATCACGGCAACCAGGCCATCTACGCCGGCTCCTACGGCTGGGCCTCGGCCGGGCGCTTCCACCATGCCCAGAGCCAGGTCCATCGCTTCATGTCCGCCATCGGCGGCTATACCCGGTCGGTCAACAGCTATTCGCTGGCCGCTGCCGAAGTGATCGTGCCTCATGTCGTCGGCCATCGCTACGGAGATGTCCAGCTGGGCTCGACCTCGCTCGGCGTCGTGGCCGAGAAAACGGACCTGATAGTCTGCTTCGGCGGAATTCCCCTGAAGAATGCGCAGGTCCAGAACGGTGGTCAGGGACAGCATCGCATCCGTGACCTGCTGATGCAGGCAAGACACAACGGATGCCGTTTCGTCAATGTGTCTCCAATTGCCGCCGATGTGGACCGCGAGCTCGAAGCCCAATGGCTAGCCCCGCGTCCCAACAGCGATACGGCCATCATGTTGGGGCTGGCGCACACCCTCGTAACGGAAGGCCTCCATGATCCAGCCTTCCTCGATCGCTACTGTGTCGGTGCGGCCCCCTTCCTGTCTTATGTGAAGGGCGACCGCGACGGACAACCGAAAGATGCCGACTGGGCGGCAGCTATCAGCGGCCTGGAAGCGGAGGAGTTGCGCCAGCTCGCCCGCCAGATGGCAGCCTCGCGCACGATGCTGAACGTCAGCTGGAGCCTGCAGCGCGCCGAGCATGGCGAGCAGACCTTCTGGATGGTGATCGTTCTGGCCGCCCTGCTGGGACAGATCGGCCTGCCCGGCGGCGGGTTCACACTGGGGTACGGCGCCGTCGGTTCGGTGGGCAACGGGGCAGCACGGTTCAAGCAACCGACCCTGCCCCCCCTGCCCAACCCGGTGGACAGCTATATTCCGGTGGCCCGCATCGCCGACATGCTGGAGAACCCCGGAGAGGCCTACAGCTATAACGGACAGCAGCGGCACTATCCGGATATCCGCCTGATCTACTGGGCCGGTGGGAACCCCTTTCACCACCACCAGGATCTCAATCGACTGGTCGAGGCCTGGCAGAAGCCGGACACCGTGATCGTCAACGAACCCTTCTGGACGGCGACGGCCCGGCATGCGGACATCGTCCTGCCAACGACGACGCCGCTGGAACGCAATGATCTCAGCGGGTCGTCCGCCGACGATTTCCTCGTGCTCATGGAGCAGGCCCTGCCACCCCGGGGCGACGCCCGCAACGACTACGACATTTTCTGTGGACTGGCGGCACGCCTGGGCGTTCTGGAACGCTTCGGGGAAGGTCGGAATGAAGCCCAGTGGCTGGAAACGATCTACGAGACCTTCCGGCAGCAGTCCAACGAACTGCCCGCCTACGAGCGGTTTCGCAGCAAGGGGTACCTGCAGTTTGGCAATGGGCACGCCGGCCAGGTTCGCCGAGTTCTGTTCGAGGACTTCCGTCGCGATCCGCAGGCCAACCCTCTGCCCACGCCATCGGGTCGCATCGAGATCTGGTCGGAGCGCATCGAGGGCTTCAAGCTGTCCGACTGCCCGCCCCACCCCGCCTGGCTGGCGGGCGAGGAATGGCTGGGTGCCGCTCGGGCCAACAGCTTTCCCCTGCACCTGCTGACCCATCAGCCGGCCACGCGTCTGCACAGCCAGCTGGATGCCGGAAGCCACAGTCGCGCCCACAAGGTTCGCGATCGCGAGGCCGTCCTCGTGCATCCGCGGGACGCCGAAGCGCGCGGCATCTCCGAGGGCGATATCGTGCGGCTCTTCAATGACCGGGGGGCCTGCCTGGCCGGAGCGCGCCTGACCACGGACATCCGCCCCGGCGTGATCTGCCTTCCCACTGGCGCCTGGTATGATCCGGAAGTCCCGGGACAAGCGGGCAGCCTGGACAAGCATGGCAACCCGAACGTCCTGACCCGCGATCGCGGAACCTCGGGCCTGGCCCAGGGATCCAGCGCCCAGAGCTGCCTGGTGCAATTGGAACGCTACGATGCAGACGCACCACCGGTAACGGCCTTCGTTCCGCCGCCGCTGACGGAGTGACCGCCTGCAGTGCGAGAGGCTAGATGACCTCGCCCTGCAAGCCGCGTCGCGGGATGCTGATATCCTTGTGTACGCGTACACAGATGATCAGCCCGAATGTCGTCATTGCCGTCAGCATGGCCGTGCCGCCATAGGAAACCAGGGGCAGCGGAATCCCCACCACCGGCAGCAATCCCATGACCATGGCGATGTTGATGAAGACATAGAAGAAGAGATTGACCGTCAGCCCCAGCGCCAGCAGGCGACCGAAGTGATTGTTGCAGGTCAGGGCAACCGCAAAGCCATAGATGAAGACCAGCAGATAGAGGCCGAGCAGAATGAGCCCTCCAACCATGCCGAACTCCTCAGCCAGCATGGTAAAAATGAAGTCGGTCTGCTTTTCCGGCAGGAAGTTCAGATGGCTCTGTGTCCCTTCCAGGAAACCGCGGCCGAAGACCCCTCCCGACCCAAGAGCGATCTTGGACTGGGTAATGTGATAGCCGGACCCGAGGGGGTCGCTCGAGGGATCGAGAAACGTCAGGACACGATTCTTCTGGTATTGATGCAGGAAGTTCCAGGCCACCGGAAGGGCCGCACCGACCCCTGCCCCCACAAGCAGGAACTTCCACCAGCGCACACCCGCCAGCAGAAATATCGCTCCGCCAACCAGGGTCAGCATGGTAGCTGTCCCGAGGTCCGGCTGCTTGAGAACCAGCCCTGCCGGTGCCAGAACGAGAAACAATGGAAACAGCAGGTAAAGGGGACGGCGCACGTCTTCCAGTGACAGGCTGTGGAAGTAGCGCGCGAGTGCCAGGATCATGGCCACCTTCATGACCTCTGAGGGCTGCAGCTGGATCACCCCCAGGTCGATCCAGCGCTGCGCGCCCATGCCCACGGTGCCCTTGAATTCTACTGCTATCAACAGGAGCAGGGTGACGAAATAGGCCGGATAGGCAACTCGGAACCACACGCGAATGTCCGTCAGGGCAACCCCGATCATCAGGACCAGCAGCACACCGAAGCGCACCAGGTGACGTTCGGCCCAGGGATCCATATTGGCGTTGGCCGCAGAATAAAGCATGCCGGCCCCGATACCCGCCAGGGCACAGATCAGGAGCACCACGGCCCAATTGACCTGCAGCAGTTTCTGCACGACGGACATTGAGGGAGCCCGGCGGAAGCTGAGGTTGTAGCCCGTCACGACCTCACTCCTCCAAGCTGGCCAACGGCGAGGGCGGCATGATGCCCATCGGATCCCGTCGCTGCGTCTCGATCAGCAGGTCTCGCGCGATGGGCGCGGCAACCGAACCGCCCCCGCCGCCATGTTCCACAACCACGGAACAGACATAACGGGGATCCTGCACCGGTGCATATCCGACGAAGAGCGCATGGTCGCGACGTCGCCAGGGCAGGTCCTCGTTGCGCACGATGCCAGAGGCGCGCTCCGAAGCCGAGATCCGACGCACCTGCGAGGTGCCGGTCTTGCCCCCCATTTCCCAGCCGGGAAGATGAATACGTGCCGAATAGGCTGTCCCCCGCTGCGTATTGCAAACGGCGTCCATGGCATCCAGAACGGAGCGCACCTGCAGGGGCAGGAGACCCAGGTCAGGCGACTCCTCCCTGACCTGCTCGGTCACATTCTTCACCCCCTCGATGCGTCGGGTCACATGCGGCCGAATGGCCTTGCCGCCGTTGACAAGGCGTGCCGTCATGACGGCCAGTTGCAGCGGCGTGGCCAGCATGTATCCCTGTCCGATGGCCTGGATCAACGTCTCGCCGCCCTGCCAGCGCTCTCCGATATTGGCCAGCTTCCAATCCTCGGTCGGCACCAGGCCCGAACGCTCGCCGGGCAGGTCGATGCCCACCGTCTGGCCGAACCCCATGCGCCGCGCCATTGAGGCTATGGCATCGATTCCCAGGCGCTTGGACATCTCGTAGTAATAGACGTCACAGGACTGCCGGATCGCATTGTACATATCCATGCGTCCGTGCCCGCCACGCTTCCAGCAGTGAAAGCGGTGATTGCCCAGATCCATGTGTCCGGGACAATAGACTTCTTCCTGAGGCCCGATGTGATTCTCCATGGCGGCCAGGCTGACCACCATCTTGAAAGTCGACCCTGGGGCGTACTGACCCGAGATCGCCTTGTTGGTCAGGGGCGCCAGAGGATCCTCGATCAGGCTGCGCCACTCGTCCGAGGACAGGCCGCGGGTGAAGGCCGACGGATCGTAGCTGGGCACCGAGGCCAGAGCCATCACACTGCCCGTAACGGCGTCCATGACAACGGCACTGGCACTGCGTTCACCGATCAGGCGTTGGTGGACGTAGTTCTGCAGCCCCATGTCGAGGGTCAGTTCGACTTCATGTCCCGGCTCGCCCTCCACACGGGAAATCTGCTGCATGACCCGGCCCACCGCATTGACCTCGACCTGGGTATTGCCGGCCCGGCCGCGCAGGGCCTCGTCATGAACCTTCTCTATGCCGTTCTTGCCGATACGGAACCCGGGCAGTTCCAGCACGGGATCGCCCGTCAGGTCCTGCTCGCTGACGGCTCCCACATACCCGACGATGTGTGCCAGGGTCGGCCCATAGGGATAGTGGCGGCTCTGCCCGGCTTCAACCACGACGCCGGGCAGTTCCACGGAGTTCACCGCGATCCGACTGACCTGGTCCCAGGTCAGGTTCTCCTTGACCCGGACCGGCACGAAGGAACGGCGGCCCGAAAGCTCCCGCTTGATCCGGGCCCGATCCTCGTTGTCCAGCGGAATGATCCGGGCCAGGGCATTCAGGGTCTCGTCCACGTTCCGCGCCTGCTCGGCCACCAGATGCACCTGATAATTCTGCCGGTTGACGGCCAGCGGCACACCGTCGCGGTCCACGATGCGCCCGCGCCGTGGCGCACTGAGCCGCATGGAGATCCGGTTGTCCTCGGCCAGCATGCGATAGCGCTCGGCTTCGATGACCTGGAGATAATAGAGACGAGCGCCGAGAACCGACAAGAGCCCCACCTTCGCACCGCCGAGCAGAAGCGCACGGCGCGTGAAGGATTTCTGCCGATTCTGTTCCTCTGTACGGGCTCTGCTCATGTTGTCCCGCCTGACATGCCTCTGTGAACCTTGTAAAGCAAGATCATCTCAATTCAAGAAGAGCTGCTGTGCCCGCCCCAGAAGCCAGGCCAGACAGGGATAGGAAGCCACGGTCAGGGCATACTGCAGTATCACAGGACCTTCCGAGGGCGTCATGGGCATCAGCAGCGCCGCCAGCACCCAGCCCAGAGCATAGACCAATGCGGCAAACAGCGCGAAGATTACCCACAGCATGGCAAAGGTCGCGGTGGTGAAGATGCGGCGCTGACCCGTCACCAACAGATGAAGGACCAGCAGCATCATGATGCCGGTTCCCAGGGGCACGCCGGTCAGCAGGTCCTGAATGAGCCCTATGAGGAAGGTCGCCCACAACGGCATCAGGTCGGGGCGAAAGACCACCCAGTAATAGACCGCGGGCATGGCAAGCGACGGCACGACCGGCGCATAGTCCGGGGTACTGAAGGGCAGCAGGCTCAGGAGCAACAGCAGCAGCGTCAGCACGAAAGGCACCACGGCTCGCGCTGCTGAATCCAGGCGATGCAAGAGGCCGGTCTGTTTCATGGTGTTCAGTTGACGGCCGTGCGATCTTGTCCGTCGATCAGCGGTGCAATCAGCCCCGGAAGCTCGTAATCCACGAGGCGCAGGAACTCAGGACCACGCCAGTCGGCATAGAGACGCACCCGTGCCCCGCTATCATCCACGCGCGAAATCACTCCGATGGGCAGGCCCGAAGGAAAAACCCCGCCGTCGCCCGAGGTTATGATCGGCTCACCGACCGAGACCTCTTCGTCCGGCGCCAGATACCGCAACGCCGGCTCGGGAGAATTGTCCCCGGCCAGTACTGCCCGCTTGCCCTCCTGGCCGACAGCCACGGGAATGCGGCTGTTGAGGTCGGTCAGCAGCAGGACGCGCGCGGAGTTCTCTGCCACCTCGACCACGCTGCCGACCAGCCCCTCGCCCGCCAGGGCCGCCTGGCCGCGCTCGATTCCCTGTTCGCTCCCGGCGGCAATCAGCACGCTGCGCACGAAGGCGCCGCCGCTGTCGCCGACCACACGGGCCGTCACGAAACGTGTGTCCGGCTCGGGGACGAGATTGAGCATGTCGCGCAACGCCGTATTCTCGGCTTCCAGTTGCTGGGCCCGGTGATGCCAGGCCATCAGGCGCTCGTTCTCGGCGCGCAGGTCGGCATTGATCTGTCGGAGTTCGGCAATCTCGCGCACGTTTTCGACCATCTGCTCGACGGAGTGCACCGGCTGGGACAGGGTCTGCAGAACCGGCGTGGTCATGTCTACAACCTGGCTACGGAGTGTTTCGATCAGCCGGTTGTCCGTGCTGCCCATGAGCATGAGCGCAAAGGTCATGCCGACGACAAGGAGGAAGCTGAAACGCTGCGCCCAGGCCTTCAACGGCGTGGCGATGCGAGTCACTGTTCCGGTCCTGTGCTTCAAGACCCCCCTCCTGTGGATGGTATATCCATCCCCACGGACCTATCCGTGTTCAGGAATCGTATGAGATTACAAGAAAAAATGAAAGGCATATCTCAGTGGCAGATTGAAGCGTCCCACAGCTCAGTACATCGTGATGAGCACGTTCTTCAGGGTCTTCATCTCCTCCAAACAGCGTCCTGTGCCCAAGGCCACGCAGGACAGCGGATCATCACCCAGCGAAACCGGCAGACCAGTCGCCACGCGCAGCACGTAGTCGAGGTTGCCCAGCATGGAGCCACCGCCGGTGAGAACGATGCCCTTGTCAACGATATCGGCCGCCAATTCCGGTGCCGTACCTTCCAGAGCCACCTTGACGGCTTCGACGATGGCACCCACCGGCTCGGCCAAAGCCTCGGCCACCTGGCGTTCCGAGATAACCAACTCCTTGGGCACGCCGTTCATCAGGTCGCGCCCCTTGATTTCCAGCGTCGCGCCGTCGCCGTCTTCGGGCGGGCAGGCAGACCCGATCTCCTTCTTGATGCGCTCGGCCGAGCCCTCGCCCACCAGCAGGTTATGATTTCGTCGGATGAAGGCGATGATGGCCTCGTCCATCTTGTCGCCGCCCACGCGCACCGAGCGGGAATAGACGATACCGCCCAGCGAGAGCACCGCGACCTCGGTCGTTCCGCCACCGATGTCCACAACCATGGAGCCGGTGGGTTCCGTCACCGGCAGGCCGGCACCGATTGCCGCAGCCATGGGCTCTTCGATCAGGAAGACGCGGCGCGCGCCGGCCGCCTCGGCCGATTCCTGAATGGCACGACGCTCGACGGCGGTCGAGCCGGAGGGAACACAAACGATGATCTGCGGGCTGGTGAACGAGCGCCTGTTGTGCACCTTGCGGATGAAATGCTTGATCATTTCCTCCGCGACTTCGAAGTCGGCGATCACACCATCGCGCAACGGGCGGATGGCCTGGATGTTTCCAGGGGTCCTGCCCAGCATCAGCTTGGCTTCGTCGCCGACGGCCAGTACCTGCTTCTTGCCGCGAATCTCCGCAATGGCGACAACGGACGGTTCATTCAGAACGATGCCGCGGCCTTTCACATAGACCAGAGTGTTGGCTGTACCGAGGTCGATGGCCATGTCCGCAGACATGAAGCCCAGAATACGCGACATCATTGGCTTGTGAGGTCCCCTCGAGTCTGAAAGACACGGTATGCGACAATAAAGTTAAGATCGCATTAGCGAATAACGCCCCGCCTGTGCGATTTCAAGAAAAGCTTTTCCGGACACGGGGATCAAGCCCTCGTGACACGATTATGCGACAGGAAAAAGGCGGCCTCCGCGGAGGCCGCCTGGACCTTTCCCAAAGCGACAAGACCGGCTCAGGCCGTCATGGCGGTCGGTTCCGTCTTCTGCCGCTTGACCATCATCTTGTTGAGCGCGTTGATATAGGCACGGGCCGATGCCACCAGGGTGTCATAATCGGCGCCCTGGCCATTCACCGTCTTGCCATTCTCTTCCAGGCGCACGGTCACTTCCGCCTGAGCGTCTGTTCCACCGGTCACGGCATGAACCTGGTAGAGCTGCAGCTCGGCCTCGTGCGGCACCAGTTCGCGGATGGCCGCAAAGGTGGCATCCACCGGACCGTTGCCCTCGGCCTTCGCCTTCTGCCTCTCGCCTCCGATCTCGACTTCCAGCTCGGCCGTCTGCGGGCCTTCCGAGCCGCACTGGATACCCAGTGAGACGAAGCGAATATGATCGTTGTGGCGCACCACCGCATCGTCGACGAGCGCAATGATGTCCTCGTCGAAGATCTCCTTCTTGTGGTCCGCCAGGTCCTTGAAGCGTACGAAAGCGTCCTTCAACTGGTTTTCCTCCAACTCGATGCCCAGCTCGGCCAGCTTGGACTTGAAGGCGTGCTTGCCGGAATGCTTGCCCATGACCAGCGTGGAACGATTCAGCCCCACGGACTCCGGCGTCATGATCTCATAGGTCTGGGCGTTCTTCAGCATGCCGTCCTGATGAATGCCGGACTCGTGCGCGAAGGCGTTTTTCCCGACGATGGCCTTGTTGGGCTGCACCGAGAAGCCGGTGATGGTGGAAACCAGATGCGAGGCACGGGTGATCTTGGTGGTATCGATGCCGGTGGAATAGGGCATCACGTCGTTGCGTGTGCGCAAGGCCATGACGACCTCTTCCATGGCGCAGTTCCCGGCGCGCTCGCCGATGCCGTTGATGGTGCACTCGATCTGGCGCGCCCCGGCCTTGACGGCGGCCAGGGAGTTCGAGACCGCCAGCCCCAGGTCGTTGTGGCAATGCACCGAAAGCACGGCCTGATCAATGTTCGGCACGCGATTCATCAGCATGCGGATCATCTCGGCGAATTCTTCCGGAACGGTATAGCCCACCGTATCTGGAATGTTGATCGTGCGCGCGCCCGCCTTGATCGCGCCCTCGATGCAACGACAGAGGAAGTCATGATCCGTGCGCGTTCCGTCCTCGGGGGACCATTCCACGTTGTCGCAGAGATTGCGGGCATAGCCGACGCTCTCGACGACGGCGTCGTACACCTCTTCCGGCTCCATCTGCAGCTTGTACTTCATGTGCAGGGGGCTGGTGGACAGGAAGGTATGGATGCGCGGACTGACCGCCGGCTTCAGGGCTTCCCAGGCGCGGTCGATGTCCTTGGGCGTGGCCCGTGCCAGGCCGGCCACCGTGGTGTTGCTGACCTGCTTGGAAATGGCATTCACCGCCTCGAAGTCGCCGATGGAGGCAACGGGGAAGCCCGCTTCGATCACATCGACACCCATCTCTTCCAGCACACTGGCCACCGCCAGCTTTTCGTCCAGGTTCATGGAACAGCCGGGGGACTGCTCGCCGTCACGCAAGGTGGTGTCGAAGATGATGACGCGGTTACTGTCTTTTTCGTCGATCTGTATGGAACCCATGATGTAAATCCTTCTCCTGGTTCGGGGCCGGCGCATGCGCCTTGTGGGCCCTGAAAGCTTCGTTCATGTCGGAGTATCCCCTGCCCGCTTGCCGCGCTCGCGGCTGTAGCGTTCAGGGGCTGATAAGGAGAAGGAGGAGCGCACCGTCGGAAAGGCGGGGATCGGTCAGAGCGATGGCGCGCGCAGCCGCGGAATCCGCGGATGCGGACTTCGGCAGTTCAATATCTGTGCGCAACTCTTCGGCCATTTCCAATTTCTAACCTAAAGCTCTGGTTCATATAAATAACGCTGAAATTGGCTGACGACAACAGGGAATCTGAGCCTACCGCTGTATTCAACGAACCGGAGCGAATAGTGGTCGAGGCATATCCGGCCAAACGCCTCCTCCGGCTGAGGAATTGTACAAGGATACCGAGGCTTCATCATCATTGTTTTTTTGCAGGAGCGCTTTGGTTTATTGACAGCATGACTGGAACAGGAAAAAGGCTCGTCACGCTGACCAAGATAAAAATTGCACTCCTGAGCTTTGCGGTCCTGTCCCTCATCTGCATCGCCACGCTGGCCGCCCTTATCGGGTACGGCAGTCGTCCGAAGCCGGAGGCGATGCCCTCGATCGCAAAGGGTTTCGAGTCGGTCGACTACTCGACTCTCCCGCAAACACAAACACTTCAGGCGCGTGACGGCACCAGGCTTGCTTATCGTCACTATCCGGGCGACGAGGACTGCGCGGTTCTCGCACTCCACGGATCCGCCACGGAGGGCAGAAGCTTCCATGCCCTGGCACGCGAACTCGAGCAGGAGGGCGTTGGCGTCTATGTTCCGGATTTGCGCGGCCACGGCGAGAGCGGTCGGGAAGGCGATATTCCGCGCCGGGGAGTTCTGGAAAACGATATTGAGATCTTTATCGATCATATCACGGCTGCCAGGCCCGAGGCGCAGCTGAGCTTGCTGGGATTTTCGTCTGGCGGGGGGCTTGCGCTGCGATATGCGGGCCGTCACCGGTTGCCCGATTCAAGTCGTCTGGTGATGCTCGCCCCGATGCTCGGCATCGATTCCGCCCCTTACACAGAGGACAATCCTCATGCCCGAGACCAGGAATGGGCGCGTCCCTTCGTCCCACGCCTCGTCGGTCTTTCCATCCTCAATGGGCTGGGCATCCATGCCTTCGATCATCTGCCCGTCATCGCCTTTGCCGTGGAACGAGACAATCCGCACGTAACCGCAACCTATTCACACCGCCTGTTGGACTCCTTGAATCCAGACGATCACCACCACTTGCTGCGCAATACGGATGTCCCGGTGACGATCCTTGCGGGAACACACGACGAGATCTTTGCCTCAGATCATTATGAACAGGCCGTGCGCGCGGCACGTCCCGAAGCCAGGGTACGGCTCTTGGAGGGTATCGGCCATGCGGATATGATCCTGGATCCGCAGGCTCTCGAGCGAGTGACAGGGGAAATCGCTGGAAGCAGCTGCTGAGTGGACCTCAGCCTACTGGTCGGAAGAGCGGGACGTAAGCCCCCATGCAAAACGCCGCCTGGAACAGTGAATGGTGAATCACTACAGTCGAGCGAGTTTGCAGAGTCCTCCAGCATCATGGGAAGGATGCGTATGAAGGCTGTCGTATTCGAGCAATTCGGCAAAACACCTGAAGTCCGGACCGTCCCCGATCCCGAGCCCGCGCCACAGGGCGTGGTGATCAAGGTCGAGGCCACCGGACTCTGCCGCAGCGACTGGCATGGCTGGATGGGCCACGACCCGGACGTGACATTGCCCCATGTACCGGGCCATGAGCTGGCCGGCACCGTGGCCGCAGTGGGGGCGCTGGTCACGCGCTGGACAGGGGGCGAGCGCGTGACAGTCCCCTTCGTGGGCGGCTGCGGCCAGTGTCCCGAATGTCATTCCGGCAATCACCAGGTTTGCGAACGACAGTTCCAGCCGGGGTTCACGGCCTGGGGTTCCTTTGCCGAATTTGTCGCGATCGACTATGCGGACACCAACCTGATTGCCCTGCCCGACGAACTGGGCTTCGACGTGGCGGCCAGCCTGGGCTGTCGTTTTGCCACGGCCTTCCGCGCCGTGGTCGACCAGGGCCGCGTCCAGCCGGGGGAATGGGTCGCCGTCCACGCCTGTGGCGGCGTGGGGCTCTCCGCCATCATGATCGCCAGCGCGCTTGGCGCCAGCGTCATCGCGATCGACGTGAGCGAGGACAAGCTGCGCATCGCCGAGGACTTCGGGGCCGTCGCCTCGATCAACGCCGCAAGAAGCGAGAACGTGGCCGATGCAGTGAAGGAGGTCAGCCGGGGCGGTGCCCATGTCTCCCTCGATGCCCTGGGCCACCCATCCACGCTGTTCAACTCGGTCTCCTGTCTGCGGCGGCGCGGACGGCATGTCCAGGTGGGCCTGACGCTGGGCGACCAGAAACACCCGCCTGTGCCCATGGACCGGATCGTGGCGCACGAGCTGGAAATCCTCGGCAGCCACGGCATGCAGGCCTTCCGCTACGACGCCTTGCTGGAAATGATCCGGCGCGGGCGGTTGGCACCCGAGAACCTGATCGACAGCCATATCAGCCTGGACGAGGCCCCAGCCGCCCTCATGCAGATGGACCGTTTCGATGGCCGTGGCATCAAGGTCATTTCACGCTTTTAGAAGAGGCTCCCTCCTCGCCCTGCTCCTGGCCGGAGTGCTCGCCGGCTGCTCGCAGCGGGGCGGCGAGGCGCTGAGCCTGCTGGATACCATGTCCGGCAGCCAGCGCCCCGACGCCCCGGAAATCCGCCGGCAGACCAGAACGCTGGACGCGGACGGAACGGACTATGTCGTCGACCTGTATCGGCGCACCGATGGGCAGGTCCGGGCCAGCCTGTTGCTCGTTCCCGGCGTGACGCCCGAGGGCCGGGACGATCCGCGATTGGTCGAATTCGCCGAACTGCTGGCCCAGGCCCGCTTCGCCGTCACGGTCCCGGAACTGCCGAACCTGCGTGAACTGCGCGTCAGCGCCGAGGACGCCGAGTCCATCGGCGACCTCCTGGCTCGTCTCGCCAGCGAGAGCCGGGCCGAGCGTCCGCTCGGACTGGCGGCCATTTCCTACGCCGCGGGACCGGCCCTGCTCGCAGCCAGTTCAGCACCGCCCTGGGAGGCGCCGGATTTCATGCTGGCCGTTGGCGGCTATTACGACACCGAGAACGTGGTGCGCTATTTCACCACCGGCGCGTTCCGCGAACCCGGGGAGACGGACTGGCGCCAGGGCGACCCTCATCCCCAGGCCCGCTGGCTGTTCCTGAGGGCCAATGCCGATCGCCTGGAAAATCCGGCGGACCGCCGCGCCCTGCAGCGCATTGCGACACGCCGCATGAAGGATCCCCAGGCCGATACGAGCCTGCAGAAGCGCAGGCTCACCCGCGAAGGTCGTGACGTCCTCGCGTTGCTGGAAAACCGGGATCCCGATGCCGTGAGCGCCAGGATCGCGGAACTGCCCGCCTTTCTGCGGCGCGAGCTGGCAGATCTCAGTCTGGCTGGCAAGGACCTGGGGACTGTGGACTTTCCCGTCCTGCTGCTGCACGGGCGCGACGATCCTGTCATACCCTACAGCGAAAGCCTGCGCCTGGCCGAAGCCCTGCCTGAAGGAACCGCGGAGGTCACCCTGACCGAGGGGCTTATGCATGTGGAGATGGCCGACAGCCGTATCTCCGACGGCATCCGGCTCTATGACCTGACGGTGCGCCTGCTGGAACTGCGCGACGGCCTTCCCTGAAAGCCGGCGCACCAACGCAAAAAGCCGGGGTCACCCCCGGCTTTTCACAGCTTCGTCTGTGCGAGGAAACTCAGTTCTTTTCCTTGTCCACCAGCTTGTTGGCGGAAAGCCAGGGCATCATCCCGCGCAGCTTGGCACCGACTTCCTCGATCTGATGCTCGGCGTGCCGGCGACGGTTCGCCTTGAAGCCGGGCTGCCCGGCCTTGCATTCCAGCACCCAGTTGCGGGTGAAAGTGCCGGACTGGATGTCCTCCAGGACCCGACGCATCTCGGCGCGGGTTTCCTCGTTGATGATGCGCTGGCCGGAGGAATAGTCGCCGTATTCCGCCGTGTTCGAGATGGAATAGCGCATGTTGGCAAGGCCGCCCTCGTACATCAGGTCGACGATCAGCTTCACCTCGTGCAGGCACTCGAAATAGGCCATCTCAGGGGAATAGCCGGCTTCGACCAGGGTCTCGAAGCCGGCGGTGATCAGGGCGGACAGGCCGCCGCAGAGCACCACCTGCTCGCCGAACAGGTCGGTTTCGCATTCCTCCTGGAACGAGGTCTCGATCACGCCGGCGCGCCCGCCGCCGATGGCCGCGGCATAGGACAGGCCGATCTCGTGGGCGTTGCCGCTGGAATTCTGCTCGACAGCCAGCAGGCAGGGGACGCCGCCGCCGCGCACATACTCGCTGCGCACGGTGTGGCCGGGCCCCTTGGGCGCCACCATGAACACGTCCAGGTCGGCGCGCGGCTCGATCAGGTTGAAATGCACGTTCAGGCCGTGGGCGAAGGCGATGGCTGCACCCTCTTTCAGATTCTCGTGCAGTTCGCCGTTATAGAGGTCGGCCTGCAGTTCGTCCGGCGTCAGGATCATGACCACATCGGCCCAGGCAGCGCCTTCGGCCGGGGTCATGACGGTGAAATCCGCGGCCTCCGCCTTGGGGGCGGAGCGCGATCCGGCGCGCAAGCCGATGCGCACCTCCTTCACGCCGCTGTCACGCAGGTTCATGGCATGGGCATGTCCCTGGCTGCCATAGCCAATGATCAGGATCTTCTTGCCCTTGATCAGGTTCACATCGGCGTCACGATCGTAGTAAACGCGCATAGTCGGTTATCTCCCTCTCTGGTGGCCGCCCCGATTGCAACCGGTCTTCATCGGGATGCCACCCTTGTCACTGATGGTGAGGAGAGCTCCTGGCGAGTGTACCGGCCTGCATCCCGCCTGAGTGAAGACGTGCTCCCCCGTGATAGGACCGTCCCAGAAAGCACGGCCACGAAAATATCCTCGCCGTTCTAGCGTCCCGCGGCACCCCCGGCAACGACGCAGGTAGCGGGCAGTCTAGAGGCTCTCCGCCCCGCGAGCGATGGCCACCACCCCCGTACGGCTTATATCGGCCAGCCCCAGCGGCCCCATGAGCTCGGTAAAGGCATTCAGCTTGCCGCTGTCGCCCGAGACTTCGAAGATGAAGTGGGAGTGACTGGAATCGACCACACGCGCGCGGAATATGTCCGCGATACGCAGCGCCTCCACCCGCTTGTCGCCGGTCCCCACGACCTTCACCAGTGCCAGCTCGCGGGGCACATGCGGTCCCTGCCGGGTCAGGTCGCTGACCCGGTGCACCGGCACCAGGCGGTCCAGTTGGGCCTTGATCTGCTCCAGGATCATCTGGGTGCCGCTGGTCACGATGGTGATGCGCGAGAGATGTTCCGCCGGATCGACCTCGGTCACCGTCAGGGACTCGATGTTGTAGCCGCGCCCCGAGAACAGGCCGATCACGCGCGCAAGCACGCCGGGCTCGTTGTCCACGAGTACGGCAATCGTATGCGTGGCGACTTCTTGCCCGGAATGCGGGTTGGGACCGTATGCCATGTCAAATCGTCTTCTTGTTGTTTTCGTTTCGCCGGACGCGCCGAGCGGAGCTCAGACCAGGACCATTCCCTCTTCGGAAATCGGCCTGCCCGCCCGGTCATCGGGTCCCAGCAGCATCTCGTAGTGGGCCGCCCCCGACGGGATCATCGGGAAGCAGTTCTCGTTCTGCGTCACGCAACAGTCGAAGATCACCGGTCCCGGGGTGTCGACCATGCGCTGGATGGCATCGTCCAGCTCCGCGGCCTTGGTGCAGCGGATGCCCGTGGCCCCGAAGGATTCCGCCAGCTTGACGAAGTCCGGCAGGGAATCGGTGTAGCTTTCCGAATAGCGGCCGCCGTGCAGCAGCTCCTGCCACTGGCGCACCATGCCCATCCACTGGTTGTTCACGATGAAGATCTTGACCGGCAGCTTGTACTGGGCAAGCGTCGACATCTCCTGGATGTTCATCAGGATCGAGGCCTCGCCGGCCACGTCGATCACCAGGGACTCGGGATGCGCCACCTGGACGCCCAGGGCCGCCGGCAGGCCATAGCCCATGGTCCCCAGGCCGCCCGACGTCATCCAGCGATGGGGTGCCTCGAACTTGATGTACTGCGCCGCCCACATCTGGTGCTGGCCGACTTCCGTGGTGAAGTAGACATCCTTGTCCTTGGTGAGTTCATAGAGCCGGCGAATGGCGTGCTGCGGCTTGATCTCCTCGCTTTCCTGGCGATAGCTCAGGCAGTGGCGCGCGCGCCACTCCTCGATCTGGCTCCACCAGGACTTCAGGCCTTCCTGATCCAGGCTGTGCCCGTTCTCGTCCCAGGCCTGGTTCAGGGCTTCCAGCGTCTCGCCCACATCGCCGATCACCGGCAGGTCGACCATGACCGACTTGTTGATGGAACTGGGGTCGATGTCCACGTGGATCTTCTTGGAATTGGGCGAGAACTCCGACAGCTTGCCGGTCACCCGGTCGTCGAAGCGCGCACCCAGGTTGATCATGACGTCGCAGTTGTACATGGCCAGGTTGGCCTCGTAGGTGCCGTGCATGCCCAGCATGCCCAGGAACTGCGGATCACTGCCCGGATAGGCGCCCAGGCCCATCAGCGTGCTGGTGCAGGGCATGCCGGTCGCCTTGACGAGCTTGCGCAGCTCCTGCGTGGCCTTGTCCCCCGAATTGATGACCCCGCCGCCGTAATAGACGATCGGACGGCGTGCCTGGGCGATCATCTTGACGGCGTCTTGGATGCGCTCCTGGTCGGGCTGAACCTGCGGGCGATAGCTGCGGTGCCTCACCTGGGCGCGTTCGGTGTAGCGACCTTCTGTCTGCAGGATGTCCTTGGGCAGGTCGATGACCACCGGCCCGGGCCGGCCGTTGCGGGCCACGTAGAAACCTTCGTGCACCTGGCGGGCCAGCTCGTTCACATCCTTCACCAAGTAGTTGTGCTTGGTGCAGGGCCGTGTGATGCCCGTGGTATCGGCCTCCTGGAAGGCATCGTTGCCGATCAGGTGGGTCGGCACCTGCCCGGTCAGGCAAACCACGGGAATGGAATCCATCAGGGCATCGGTCAGGCCGGTCACGGCATTGGTCGCCCCGGGGCCCGATGTCACGAGCACGCAGCCCACCTTGCCCGTGGAGCGGGCATAGCCTTCGGCGGCATGCACGGCCGCCTGCTCATGCCGGACGAGGATATGGCGAATGCTGTTCTGCTGGAAAAGCGCGTCGTAAATGGGCAGGACCGCGCCGCCGGGATAGCCGAATACGACCTCGACTTCCTGCTCGATGAGGGCCTGGATCAGCAGCCTGGCACCACTCTGCAGTTCGGTTTCTTGCACGCTTTCCACACTCATGTCGCTACTTCCGTTCGTCCTGCATTCGGGCCGTGTTCGTCGGGGGCTCCCGCACGATCTTTTACGGTCCCGAGAAAAACATGTTCATCTCGAAAAACCAAGCCGGCTGCGCACGTCGAGGGAGCAGAGAGTCGGCCTTTTCCAGGCCGCCTGCGCTCCAGCGCTGCCGACTCCCGGCAAGCTAGACCCTCAGGTAGGGGTGGTCAACACAAAGTGACGAATAATTGAAAAGATTCTTTCCTCATCGCTTTCATAAAATTTCGTCTCCTCAAGATGAACGTTCTTTTTATGTCTGAGCACTTGGGTCCTCAGCCATGTCATCTGTCGCTTGGCATAACGCCGGGTGGAGTGCTGGGCGGCAGCCACGGCATCCTCAAGACTCATCTCCCCGTCCAGATGGGCCAGCAGCTCGCGCACGCCAACAGCCTTGCGGATCGTGCCCTGCGCGGGCGGGTCGAGCGAGCGCAGCCGCCGCACCTCTTCCAGGGCCCCCTGCTCCATCATCAGCGCGAAGCGCCGGTCACAGATCGGGGTCAGTGTGGCGCGCGGGGGCATCAGTACCAGCCAGAAGAAGCGCCAGGGGGCCGGTGGAATCGCAGTCCGGCGCTGCCATTCGGACAGCGGCCGACCGGTGCCTTCGGCCACTTCCCAGGCACGCAGCAGGCGCTGGGTATCATTGGGATGCAGGCGGGCGGCGCTGTCAGGATCGAGACGCTGCACTTCGGCCACGAAGGCTTCCCGCCCCAGGGCGCGCAGGCGCTCCCGGGCCGCAGCGCGCGTGCCTGACTCCACCTGCGGGGCGGTCGCGAGTCCTTCCTCGAGCGCCTTGAGATAGAGGCCGGTTCCACCGGTGAGAATCGGCAGGCGCCCGCTGGCATGCGCTGCCTCCATTTCTCCCCGCGCCAGTTCGGCCCAACGGCCGGCGGAATACTGCTCCCACGCCTCGGCGAACCCATAGAGGCGATGGGGTACGCGCGCCTGTTCGCCCTGGCCGGGTTGGGCCGAGAGGATCGGAATGTCGCGATAGATCTGAAGCGCATCGGCATTGACGACCGTTCCTTCGAACGCCTCCGCCAGCCGCAGCGCCAGCCCGGACTTCCCGCTGGCCGTCGGGCCGGCCACGATCACCGCGGGCGGCAGGTTGTCCCGCTCTTTTCCCACAAGGCTCTTGTGACCATTGGCCGGTCTGTCTATAGGGTCCTGACTCATGACATGGACAACCATACTGCTGGCCGACCCAGCTGCAACACCATTGCGCGAGCAGGACGCGGAATCCGCCTGCGCATGCCTTTCCAGGACAGGTGGCACACCGGCTTCGCCGGACTGGCTGGCCGAGGGCCAGGCCCTGGACATCCCGTTCGAGGGGAGCGACCCACAGGCGACGCTGCAAGCGCTGCGCACGACCTTTGCCGACCGACCCTTCGATATCGCCGTACTGCCCAGCGAAGGGCGTCGCAAGAAACTGCTGGTCGCCGACATGGAATCCACCATCATTGCCGAGGAGATGCTGGACGAGCTGGCCGACAGCCTGGGCCTGCGCGACGAGATTGCGGCCGTCACCGCGCGTGCCATGCAGGGTGAACTGGACTTCGAGAGTGCACTGTGCGAGCGTGTACGCAAGCTGGCCGGCCTCAAGGTCGAGGTGATGGAAGAGGCCGCCACCGCCATGACCCTCAACAGTGGCGCCCGACAGCTCGTGGCCAGCATGAAGGCCCAGGGCGCCTACTGCGCCCTGGTGTCCGGCGGCTTCACCTTCTTCGCCGACCCCATAGCCGAGACCTGCGGCTTCGACCTGGCCCGCGCCAACCGGCTCGAAATCCGCGACGGGCGACTGACCGGGGAGGTCCTGCCCCCCATCCTGGGCCGCGAGGCCAAGCTGGCCAGCCTCGAGGAATTCACACGGGAATTGAACCTTTCACCGCAAGACTCGGTGGCCGTGGGCGACGGTGCCAACGACCAAGCCATGCTTTCGGCGGCCGGCCTCGGCGTCGCCTATCGTCCCAAGCCGCGTCTGCGCGAAGCCATCGAGACTCACCTCGACCACGCCGACCTGACCGGCCTGCTCTATTTACAGGGTTATAGAGAGCAGGAGATCGCAGGCGCCTAGCCCAGGACGCCCGGCTCACGGACGCCAGGCCGTAACTTTCCCGCTCAGCCGTCCCCCAGGGGAAGGGCCACCCAGAGGAAATCGCCTTCCCGCAGGATCAGCAGGGTGATGACGCGATAGCCCTCGCGGCGCGCGGCAGCCACGCTCTCCTCGATCTCGGCGGGGCGGGTCACCGGCTCCTGGTCCACCTCGGCGATGACATCGCCCGGCTGCAGGCCACTGTCCGCCGCCAGACCGGTGGGGTCCACATCGGTCACCAGCACGCCGTCCACGTCCTCGGCAAGGCCGTAGTTGTTGCGACGCTCTTCCGTCAAGCTTCCGAGCTCCAGGCCAAGATCCTCCAAGGCGCCGCTTTCGGGCTCCGGCGCCTCCCCGCGATCTTCCTCGCCGGAGGGACCCGACATGGCGTCCTCATCCATCTCGCCCAGGGTGACCTCGACGGTCTGCCGCTCGCCGCCCCTCCAGACAACGACCTCGACTTCCTTGCCGACACGCGTCTCGGCCACCATGCGGGGCAGGCTGCGCATGTCCGTTACCTCACGGCCATCGAACTCCAGGATCACGTCCCCCTGCTCGATGCCGCCTTCCGCGGCCGGACCGCCCTCGAAGAGGGAGGCCACCAGTGCACCCTCGGCTTCTGGCAAGCGCAGCCCTTCGGCCAGTTCGTCGGTAACCGTCTGGATCTGAACGCCCAGCCAGCCGCGACGCACCTCGCCATGCTCCTTCAGGGAGGCGATGACATTGCGTGCCATGGCGGAGGGAATGGCAAAGCCGATGCCCACGGAGCCGCCGGACGGCGAGAAGATGGCCGTGTTCACACCGATCACGCGGCCCTCCATGTCGAAGGTCGGACCGCCCGAGTTGCCGCGGTTGATTGAAGCATCGGTCTGCAGGAAATCATCATAGGGGCCGGCGTTGATGTCGCGCTGCCGCGCCGAGATGATGCCGGCGGTCACCGAGCCGCCCAGCCCATAGGGGTTGCCAATCGCCAGGATCCATTCACCAACACGGGCCTCATCGCTGTCTCCCCATTGGGCTGCGGGCAGTTCACGATCCGTCTCGACCTTCAGCAGGGCCAGGTCCGTCTTGTCGTCCGTGCCGACGATCTCGGCCTCGAGGGTGGTGTTGTCGTGCAGGCGGACCGTGATCTCGTCGGCATTGGCCACCACGTGATTGTTGGTGACGATGTAGCCCTCGGAATCGATGATGAATCCGGAGCCAAGGGACGAGGTGCGCCGCTGGCGCGGGAAGTCTGGTGCGCCGTTGGGCTCGCCCCGTTCCTCGAAGAATTCGCGAAAGAGTTCCTCGAAGTTGTCGATGCGCCCGTTGTCCTCGATCACCTGGCTGGTCGAGATGTTGACCACGGTGGGCAGCAGTTCGTCGGCGAGATCGGCGAAGCTCTCCGGGGCGCTCCGTGCCTGCGCCGATGCTCCCAGCGTCATCGCGATCACCAGGACGGCCAGGGCCTGCAGCATCGCAAGAGGCCTCCAGCCGCCGATTGCATGCTTCTCGCCAGGGGCCTGTGCAGCCACGTCCAGTGTACGCTCAAACATATCGAGACAATCCGTTCCGCTTGGGACAATGGGTCACCTGCCCACCGGACAGGCAAAAGCTTCCCCCTGAGCTTACCCTGAGGAAACTGGATGGGGAAAGCCCGATGGCAAGGATTTTTGCTTGGCGCAGCCGGCACGTCCCAGCCACGAGGCTAGATCGCGAGCCAGATCAGGAAGATGCCGACCAGAGCCGAAAAGAGTCCGGAGTAGCGCAGCGCTTCGGGCGGGAGGTCACGAATCTGCTCCAGAATGCGTTCGGGCAGGCTCGGGAAGAGGGCCAGCAAGATGCCCTCCAACACGAACACGAGGCCCAGCCCCACCAGCAGGTCGCCGCCGCTCATCTCACGAGAGCCGGCGGGCGCCGCCGGAGCTGACGCCCGCCTGTCCCTGGAGAGCCATCATTACTGCGTGTCCTGTGGCTCCGGAGCCGTCTCGCCGCCCTGCGACTGGTTGAAGTAGCGCAGGAACTCGTTGTCCGGCGACAGGACCAGGGTGGAGTTATCGCCGCTCAGCCCTTCGCGATAGGCCTGCATCGAACGATAGAAGCGGAAGAAGGCCTGATCCTGGCCATAGGCGGCCGACAGGATTCGTGTGCGCTCGGCATCGCCCTCACCACGCAGGATCTCGGCCTCTCGTTCGGCCTCGGCGCGGATCACCGTGGCTTCACGGTCGGCCGTGGCACGAATGCGCTGGGCCTGTTCCTCACCCTGGGCGCGGAACTCCCGGGCTTCGCGCTCACGCTCCGAAACCATGCGATCATAGACCGCTTGACTGGTCGCGTCCGGCAGGTCGGTACGCCGGATACGCACATCGACGATTTCCATGCCCAGGTTCTCGACCTCACTGTTCACCCGCTCCTGGATCTGCGTCATGATCCGCGTGCGTTCCTGAGACAGGATGCTGGCCAGGGTCTCGTTACCCAGGATGGCGCGCATGGCCGAGTTGACGGTCACGCTCAGGCGATCCTCACCCACCTGTTCGGTACGCACCGCCTGATAGAAGCGAAGCGCGTCCTGAATTCGGTATCTGGCATAGGAATCCACCAGCAGCGGCTTCTGGTCGGCCAGCAGCACGCGTTCTGTCGGCGGATCCAGGTTCAGGACACGCTTCTCGTAGAACAGCACGTTCTGGATAAAGGGTATCTTGAAATAAAGTCCCGGGTCCGTGTTGAGCGCCTTGCGTTCACCGAACTGCAGGACCAGGGCCTGGTCGGTTTCGCGCACGATGTAGGCCGAGCTGAACAAGGCCACGCCGGCGATGATGATAAGGATGCCAAGCGGCAGCAGAAAGCGCGGTGTCATGATGATTTCTCTCCCTTCGCTTACTGGCCGGACTGGCTGGACTGACCGCCGGAGGGATTCGACAGGTTGTCGGTCCGGACCGGCTGGCCATCGCTCAGCGTACGGCGGTTCAACTCGTTAAGCGGCAGATAGGGCACGATATCCTGGGCGCCCTCGGAATCGAGCAGGATCTTCTTCGTGCTGCCATAGACTTCCTGCAACGTCTCCAGGTACATGCGCTGGCGTGTCGTGTCCGGAGACTCGGAATAGGCGTCGTAGACGCTCAGGAAGCGCTGTGATTGACCTTGAGCCTGTGCCACAACTTCTTCGCGATAGGCATTGGCCTCCTGGATGATCCGCTGGGCATCGCCGCGAGCACGCGGCAGGATGCCGTTGCGATAGGCTTCGGCCTCGTTGCGCAGTCGTTCCTGGTCCTGCAGGGCGCGCTGCACATCGTTGAAGGCATCGGCCACCTGTTCCGGTGGCTGCACCTGCTGCAGCTGGACTTGCGTGATCAGGATGCCAGAGCCGTAGCTGTCCAGGACGCTCTGCAGCAGCTCTCTGGTGGACCCTTCGATGTCCTGCCGCGATTCGGTCAGTGCACGCTGGATATCGGTCTGGCCGATGATGTCGCGCATGGCACTCTCGGCCGCCGTCTTCACCGTCGCGAAGGGCTCGCGAATGTTGAAGAGGAAGTTGCGCGCATTGGAAACGCGCCAGAGCACCGTGAAATCGATGTCGATGATGTTCTGGTCCCCGGTCAGCATCAGGCTTTCCTGGGCCACGTCATCCTGCGTCGCTCCGGAAGTCTCGGTCGTACGGAAACCCACTTCGATGGCGTTGATGCTCTCCACCGAGGGCGTTTCCACCTCGCCAATGGGCGTCGGCCAGTTCCAGTGCAACCCGGGCTCGGTCGTCTTCGTATAGCTTCCGAAAACCAGGACCACGCCTTCCTCGTTGGGCTCGACGCGATACAGACCGGAGAGCAGCCAGATGACGATGGCGGCGATGATCAGGAGCACGATCACCTTGCCGCTACCGAATCCGCCCGGCATCAACCGCTTGAGGCGTTCCTGGCCCTGACGGATCATGTCCTCGAAATCGGGAGGACGCTGTCCGCCGCCGCCACCGGAATTGTTGCCGCCGCCGGCGCCGCCGCGTCCCCAGGGGCCGCCGCCACCACCGCCGCTGCCCCCCCAGGGGCCGCCGCTACCGCCGGACGATTGCCATGGCATATGCATCACTCCCTCTTCATTCATCGGGTCCGCCTGCTGTAAAACGGACGTGCGGACCATATATCACGCGGTACAGTGTTAGAAAGCCGCAACTTTGCACTGCGGTGAAAATTCCATCTACATGCCATCAGGCCACAGGAAAAGAGCAGTATGAGCGGACCCAGCGAAAACGACATTCTCGAAGCCCTGAAGACGGTACGCGACCCTGAGAGCGGAGAGGACATCGTCACGCAAGGCATGATCAGCGGCCTGGTTGTCAAGTACGGCAATGTGGGGTTCTCCATAGAGGTGGACCCCGCCAAGGGCCCGGAACTGGAGCCCCTGCGCCAGGAAGCTGAGAAAGCGGCAGAGAACGTCAAGGGCGTGCTCTCGGTCAGCGCCATGCTGACCGCCCACCGCGGCGCGGGCCAGGCAAGCGGCGGTCCCTCGGCCCAGACCCAGGGCTCTGGCACACAGCACCAGCACGCGCACCAGGGTCAGCAGGAGGGCCAACAGGCGCGCCAGATGGCGCCGGGCGTGAAGCACATCATCGCGGTCGCCAGCGGCAAGGGCGGCGTCGGCAAGTCGACGGTGGCCACCAACCTGGTCCTCTCGCTCAGTTTGCTTGGCCTGAAATGCGGCATCATGGACGCCGACATCTATGGCCCCTCGCAGCCGCGCATGCTGGGCATCACCGGCCGGCCGCAGAGCGAGGACGGAAAGATCCTGAAGCCGATGCAGAACTACGGCATCTCCTGCATGTCCATGGGCTTCCTGGTGGCCGAGGATGCACCGATGATCTGGCGCGGCCCCATGGTGCAGTCGGCGCTGCAGCAGATGCTGCGCGACGTGGAATGGGGCGAGCTGGACGTGCTGGTGGTGGACATGCCGCCGGGCACGGGCGACGCCCAGCTGACCATGGCCCAGCAGGTGCCGCTCTCGGGTGCGGTGATCGTCTCAACGCCCCAGGACATCGCCCTGCTGGATGCGCGCAAGGGGCTGAACATGTTCCGCAAGGTGGACGTGCCCGTTCTCGGCATCATCGAGAACATGAGCCTCTTCGTCTGCCCCAACTGCGGGCATGAATCCCATGTCTTCGGCCATGGCGGCGCGAAGACCGAAGCCGAGCGCCTGGGCTGCGATTTCCTGGGCGAGATCCCGCTCAATATCGATATCCGCGAAACCTCGGACAGCGGTCGCCCCATTACCATCTCCAATCCCGACAGCCCGCACTCGAAGGCCTTCGCCGAGATCGCCGGCAAGGTGCGCGACAAGCTGTTCCAGGGTGCCCAGAAGGCGGCCCCGAAGATCGTCATGGAGTAGGCGATCGTCTCGGCGGACATGTGATTGCCATTTGGCATCGTTTCTCCTATATTTAGCCAAAAGGAGAAATGCATGTCCGAACTTCAGCTGATCGAAACCGATCCCGGTGCCTTCGCCCCGGCGCCGATCACGCAGGACGAGGCGGCCGCGATGTTCCGGGCCGCGCTCAATCTCTTCGATCGCTGGGGCCTGAACGACGAGCAGGCGGCCACGCTGCTGGACCTGACCGTGCGCACCTATCGCCGCTGGAAAGCTGAAGGTCCTGGCCGGATCAGCCGGGACGGCCGCGCCCGCCTGTCGAATCTCATGGGAGTCCACAAGGCGCTGCGCATTGTCTTCAACGACCCCCAGCGCGGCTATGACTGGATCAAGGCCCCCAATACGGCCTTCGGCGGCCGCTCCGCGCTGCAGGTCATGCTGGACGGCGAACTGACCGATCTCATGCGCGTGCGCCGCTATCTGGACGCGGAACGCGGGGCCTGGTGAGCGAGGCGCGCAACATCCCGGTTTCCAGGGTGGACTGGCCGGATGCACGCCGCATCATTCGCAGCCAGCACCCGCCCATCGATCTCTTCGAGGATATCGCCGAGCCTTCCGACTGGAGCCGAATCCTCTCCGGAGAGCAGAAGACAAACCCCCGCCTCATGGAAAATATCGGGCAGCTCGACCTGGTGCCGGAAGAGCGTCGCGTGGGCGGTCCGGGAGCGAGCTATCTCATGGCGCCCTTCACCCACTGTTCGACGGACCGCCCGAGCCGTTACAGCGAGGGCCGCTTTGGCGTGCTCTATGTCGGCGAAACCTTCGAGGTGACGCTCTTCGAGACGCTGCACCACCACACGGCCTTCATGGCCCGCACACAGGAGGCAGCGGGCTGGACCTCCAGCTTTCGGGAGCTTCTTCTCGACGTATCGGCCGACCTGCACGACCTGAGACCAGGCGCCCAGGATCACGCCGCCATCCTGGACCCGGACGACTATGGTGCATCCCAGCGTCTGGGCCAGGCCTTGCGGGCCGCCGGTTCGGATGGCCTGGTCTATCCCAGTGTCCGCTGTCCCCGGGGCGACTGCGCAGGGCTGTTCCATCCCGACCTGGCAAGCAATCCTCGCCAGGGCCGCCACCTGGATTATCACTGGAACGGGAGGCGTGTGGATTTCGTCCGCGAAAGCGACAGCGGCCGGGTGTTCGCGATCACCTGACGTCCTGCAGCGTCAGTTCGGGATCCGGCAATCCCGAAGAGGCCTGTTCCTCGAAGCGTACGACGGAGACCTCCACCTCCATGGACAGGAAGGCGGCGCCTCCATCATGATAGCTGCCGCTGACCGGCATGGCCTGCTCCGGTGTACGGGTGGCCGCCACGCGCACCAGGTTGCGGCCGGCTATGATCTGGTTGGTCGGATCGAACTCGACCCATCCCGCCCCCGGAACGAAGACATCCGCCCAGGCATGCGTCGCGCCACCGCCGCTCAGGCTGCCGCCGTTCTGCTCTTCTGCCCCCGCCCCTGCCATCGCGGGATCATGAAGGTAGCCCGTGACGAAACGCGCGGCGAACCCCAGGGAACGGGCCGCCTCCATGAAGAAGTAGGCAAAGTCCCGGCAGGTGCCGCTGCCGGCCGCAAGGGTTTCCGACGGAGACTGCACACCGCTTTCCTCCCGCCGGCGATAGGCAAAGCTTTCATGAATCCGGCCGCTGAGCAGGTCCAGCACCTGGAAGCTTGCGTCCGGCAAGTCGGGCATTTGCTCTGCCAGCCAGCTCCTGAGCGCAGGCTGGTCCTGCGGGGAATGGATATGGAGCAGGGGCGAGAGGTCGAAGGCCTCCTCCGGCTCGTAGGTAAAGGGCCAGGGACCGGCGTAGCGCTCGATCCGGGCTTCTGGATTGTCCAGGCCATAGCGGCGAAGCAGAAGGTCGCTCGCGATGACCAGTCTGTCCGCCTTTTCCCGGAACGTCAGCCGCGCCACCGAATTCCCGAAGGTATCGAACTCCCAATGGATGTCGGCCGCGGGCGTCACGCTGAGGGCTGAATCCAGGATCCGCATGTCATGACCGTCCCGCGGACGGATTCTCAGGCGATGGACTCCAAAGGTCACGGGCCCGTCATAGGTATATGTGGTACGGTGATTGATACGCAGCGTGGTCATGGCCCGCTGGACTTCTGAGCTGCGGAATGGAGCAAGCCGTTCCTCCCGAGGGTTCTAGCGCCGGACGCTTCGCTGCACCTGCAGGCCAGCGATCCGCACAACGCTCTTGCCGGGTCAGCATAGAGTGCGCGTCCCGGGGAGGCCAGACACCAACCAAAGAAAGTCACCATGTTTATCCGCATCGGATTCGAAATCGTTCTCGAGTGCAAAAGCGAGACGCCGCTTATCCTGGCGCTTTCGCCGCACCCCGACTACGATGGCCGCGTGATCGGCGACGATCACGTGCGCAGCGACTCCAACCTGTCCATGCAGGAGTACATCGACGACTTCGGCAACCGCCGGACTCGCCTGATTGCACCGCCCGGCCCGCTGACGCTCTGGTCGGACTGCATCGTCGAGAACTCCGGCCTGCCGGATGTTTTCGACTGGAACGCCCGCCAGCACAGCGTACCGGACCTGCCGCCCGAAGTGCTCGGCTATCTGAACGCCAGCCGCTACTGCGAGTCCGATGAACTGGCCGAGCGCGCCTGGGCCCTGTTCGGGCATACGCCGCCCGGCTGGGCGCGGGTCCAGGCGATCTGCAACTGGGTGCATAACCACATAACCTTCGGCTATCACTTCGGGCGCCCGACAAAGACCGCCGTGGACGTCATGCGCGAGGCCACCGGTGTCTGCCGGGACTTCGCGCATCTCGCGATCACGCTCTGCCGGGCCATGAACATTCCCGCACGCTATGCCAGCGGCTACCTGGGCGATATCGATGCTCCCCCAATGGAGATCGGCGATTTTTCTGCCTGGTTCGAAGCCTTCCTGGAGGGGCGCTGGTTCACCTTCGATGCCCGCCACAACACGCCGCGGATCGGGCGCGTGCTGATGGTGCGCGGCCAGGACGCGGCCGACGGCGCCATGATAACCTCGTTCGGCACCCACCACATGAAACTGTTCCGCGTCTGGACGCATGAGGTGAGCGGAGCGGACACGGATCGGGACCTGTTGTCCCTGCTGGAGACCCGTCCCGACGCACCGGCCATGACCCTGGCGCCGGAAGTCTCTCCCTAAGACCGGCGCTACAGTGTCAGGTCGGGGGCCGGCAGGCCCCTGGCACGGCAGGCCGCCGTCAGGGTGTTCGCCAGCAGGCAGGCAATGGTCATCGGCCCGATGCCGCCAGGCACGGGCGTGATGGCCCCGGCCACCTTCACCGCTTCGTCGAAATCCACGTCACCCACCAGGCGGGTCTTGCCCTCCTCGCCCTCGACGCGGTTGATGCCGACATCGATCACGGTTGCACCAGGCTTGATCCAGTCGCCCTTGACCATCTTCGGCCGGCCCACGGCCGCCACCAGGATATCGGCATTGCGACACTCGGCCGGCAGGTCGCGGGTGCGCGAGTGCGCGATGGTCACGGTGCAGCTCTCGCCCAGCAGCAGCTGCGCCAACGGCTTGCCGACGATGTTGGAGCGCCCCACGACCACGGCCCTCTGGCCCGAGAGGTCGCCCAGGTGATGGCGCAGCAGCATCAGGCAGCCCAGGGGCGTGCAGGGCACCAGGGCGTCCTGCCCCGTGGCCAGCCGGCCGGCATTGATGACATGGAACCCATCCACGTCCTTGGTCGGATCGATGGTGTCCAGCACGGCAGCGGAATCGATCTGCTCCGGCAGGGGCAGCTGCACCAGGATGCCATGAACCTCCGGGTCGGCGTTCAGCGTCTCGACCAGGTCCAGCAGCTCTTCCTGGGTCGTGGACTCGGACAGGCGGTGTTCGAAGGACTGCATGCCCGCTTCCAGGGTCTGCTTGCCCTTGTTGCGCACATAGACCTGGCTGGCCGGATCCTCGCCCACCAGCACCACGGCCAGGCCGGGAGTCAGACCGGCATCGTCCTTCAGGCGCGCGACCTCCTGGCCGACCCGTTCACGCAGCCGGGCGGCAAAGGCCTTTCCGTCGATGATGCTGGCATCCGTCATGCTTTGTCCTCTTCCTGACGCGGTTCAGCGGGCGCAGGCACTCTTCCTGCCCGAAGCCGCAGCGGCCAACCCGGAAACGTCGCATTCGGCGCCATCACCGACACCGCTCCGGCGTTTCAGCTCAGTGCGGGATAGATATCGTAGAACAGCAGGTTGCGCAGGAAGATCAGCAGCAGGATCAGAACCATCGGCGAAAGGTCGATGCCGCCCAGGTTGGGCAGGATCCGCCGAATGGGCGCCAGGGCCGGCTCCGTCACGCGATAGAGGAAATCGGTGATCACGTAGACCACTTGGTTGCCGGTATTGACGATGTTGAAGGCCACCAGCCAGCTCAACACCGCCGAGCCGATCAGCAGCCAGATGTAGATGTTGATGACCAGGTCCAGAATGGAAAAAAGCGCATGCATGCGAGCGGGACTCCCCCTTGGCTTTCGGTCCGGCCCACCTATACCCACAGGCGGGGAGGTCCCGCAAGGATTTCTCCCTTGTCTCTCAAGGACTCAGCACCACAAATCAGGGGCAGCCGGAGCGCATGATGCAGAGGCTTGACAGCCTCCGCGCCCGTGACCATTATCCGCGCTCCCGACGCCGCACGCACCGGCCATGATGGCGCGCGGCAGCTCTTGTGGGGCCGTAGCTCAGTTGGGAGAGCGCAGCAATCGCACTGCTGAGGTCAGGGGTTCGACTCCCCTCGGCTCCACCAAAAGCCCTCGGTCCATACCGGACACATGGTTTACATTTGATACCGGAGAGATGGTTTACAGTTTCTCCGGGGCGAATGGATTGGAACCGGGTTCGACGCGGTCCGTCTCCTGATCGAAGAATCCTAAATCATAGTCCATGAAACTGACCAGCCAGATTTGATCATCGACCTCGCGGATGCCGAGGAGTTGTCCGGCGAAGGCGGTGCTGAGGTTGATTTTGCTTGCCGATAAGGGCGCCGGCTGCGGTTAAACAAGGTATCGACACCGCATTCTTTGTAGCGGTTGAAGATTTTGTAGCCGGAAACTATAGCTAAACCTGAACGGCTCTGACGTCTAACATCATATCGAACGCGAAATTGGTTGGGGGCGGCATACCAAGAGGCTCGATCCAAGCCCTCACAATACGCCCGAAATCAACTTCCCATGAGTGAAGGTAACAGTTTCGCGGTGGAGTGATAGACGATAGGTCGAGTATCATAGAGGCGTGATCGTCCTTTTGAATAATTTCAGTTGAGCCAAAATCGTGTTTACTCACAGTAGTGTCGTCCTGTGAAGTCGGCTCAACGCCCCCATAGTTCCATACGCCAATGACATCGGCGCTATCCTGGCGCAATTTTGCCCTCAGCATCGTTTCGCAATGACGAACCGGCACACCGTCTACCAATAATCCCGGATAATGAATGGTGGCAGTGAGATTCGATGATCGGTCATAAAAAAACTTATCACCAAAGTGGTTAGTGAATTCTTGCAAGATTCCAATTAGAGGGGGTATATTTGTCTCGTAAACTGATATCTGCGGCTGCGACGAAATGCGATTCATACATGTGGCGTCAATGAATACAGTAACTTTGAGTTTTTCAATATCGATATATTTCGTCGTTAACTTAGCTGATTTGCCCCAAGCCTGAATTTCCGCATCGGTCATTTCTGAGAATGTTCGAAGAATTATTCCGCGCGCTTCTGCCTTGCTTTCGGCAGGGCCTGTAAAGCCGGAGGTGGAAACAGCGATCACTCCGTCCGCACCTAAGCTTGCACGGCGGCCAATCAGTTCTTCGATCCACTTGACATCTTGAGGCGGCTTATGTCGTCGACATTCGATATGGGTCTTCTTTCCCTCACGTTCGATCATGCCATCGATCTGCCGTAACTGATCGGTGTCTGGGTCGCGAATCTTCTTGTTCCAGGTAATCTTTGCGCCAGCAGGTTCGATCAACATGTGGATACGGGTGACAAGTTGCTCCAAGTCCTTCGATGATTTTGCGAGTGTCATTTTGCCACCGTACCTACTCTGCCCGGTTCGCGCTTTCTGAATGTGCACCAGAAGATTGACACTTTCGTCCAACTTCAGCCTTTGCAAAAGAAACAGACATAGGTGTGCTGAACGATCAGGCCGCCAAAAAACCGCGCCCGATTAATCACTCCTTAAAACTTTTTCGGCAGGATCGTGAGCATGGAAGCTGTTTTCCGTCCCTAGCATCTGCTTCCTTTTCTGCCCAGAGAGCCGCGCTGCCCCGCGCGGCTCTCGCTTTTTCGGCCCCTTGATCATTGCTGCATGTCCCGGGCCTGCGCCGTGCGCCGCGCCTGGAAGAAGTCCTTCAGAACCTCTCCACAGGCCTGTTCCTGAACACCGCCCACCACTTCCGGCCGGTGATGGCAAGTCGGCTGCTGGAAAATCCGGGCGCCGTGATCCACGCCGCCGCCCTTGGGGTCATAGGCGCCGAAATAAAGGCGCCGGATCCGCGCGAAGGCGATGGCCTGGGCGCACATGGCGCAGGGCTCCAGCGTCACGTAGAGGTCGCAGCCGGCCAGCCGGGCCGCCCCCAGCTGCGCGGCGGCATGCCGCAGGACCAGCAGTTCGGCATGGGCCGTGGGGTCATCGTCAACCTCCACGCGATTGTGGGCCGCTGCCAGAACATCCCCCTGCGGCCCGACCAGCAGCGCGCCCACGGGAACCTCGCCGGCGGCCGCGCCCTGTCGGGCCTGATCCAGCGCTTTCTTCATGTAGTCCTCACGCGCTATCATGGTTGCCTGGGTCCCGCTGCACTCGTTATCACAGGTTTCAGACAAGCGCCGCGATTGCGCAAGGTCAAGGATCAAGGTAAGGGTGCAGAACTGCGTGAGAAAACCGGATAAGGCAGCCGAACGAGCGGAGTGACAGGAGATGCTGGAGATAGATCCAGACAAGGTTTGCTACATCATCGCGCGGTTCCACGAGTTCGAGGAAGAGGAGCTCATCGACGACCCCGAGCGGGACGACGATGAGGACGACTTCGACCTGGATCACGAGGAGGCCTTCGACGAGCTGGACGGGCATAATGACAATGACCCGCTGGGCGAGGAGCTGGCCGGCTATATCTCCTCCCTGCCCGAGGACGAGCAGATCGAACTGATCGCATTGACCTGGGTCGGCCGAGGCGACTACGGACCGGGGGAATGGTCGGATGTGATCGAGGCGGCTGCCGATCGCTTCAACCTGCGCACCGCCCACTACCTGCTGGGCATGCCGCAACTGGCGGATTACCTGGAGGAAGGCCTGGCGGCCTTCGGCCTGTCCTGCGGCGATTACGAGGAAAACCGGATCTGACGCCTCCACGCCAGGGCCTCCGGCAGACAGCAAGTGAGATCATGACAGACTCCGACAGCTCCCCCCAGGGCGAACGCATCGCCAAACTCATTGCGCGCGCCGGTGTCTGCTCGCGTCGCGAGGCCGAGACGCTGGTCGCCCAGGGCCGGGTCGCGGTGGACGGACAGGCCCTGGACACCCCGGCGGTGCGCGTGCGCCCCGGGCAGAAGGTGACCATCGACGGCGAGGCCCTGCCGGCGAGCGAGCCCTCGCGTCTCTGGCGCTTCCACAAGCCACGCGGCGTACTGACCACGGTCCAGGATCCCGAGGGACGCACCACGATCTACGACGGCCTGCCCGAGGACATGCCGCGCGTCATGCCGGTGGGACGCCTGGACCTGACCTCGGAAGGCCTGCTGCTGCTGACCAACGACGGCAGCCTGAAGCGCCAGCTCGAGCTGCCGTCGACGGGCTGGGTCCGCCGCTATCGCGTGCGCGTCTTCGGAACCGTGAACGAGAAGGACCTGGCCGCCCTGGCCAACGGCCTGACCGTGGACGGCATCTCCTACGGCCCCGTGCAGGCCAGGCTGGACTCCACACGGGGGCGCAATTCCTGGCTGACATTTGCCCTGCGCGAGGGCAAGAACCGGGAGATCCGCAAGCTCTGCGAGCACCTCGGCTACCAGGTCAGCCGCCTGATCCGGGTCTCCTACGGTCCCTTTCAGCTGGGCAGCCTCAAGGAAGGCATGATCGAGGAGGTCCCCGGAAAGACCCTGCGCGAACAGCTCGGCAACCGCCTGCCCGCCCAACCCGAACACAAGAGGGACGGAGGGCGCGGCGGCTCCGCACCGCGACGTGGTGGCTCGGGCACACGCTCATCCGGGCGCGGGAGGAACGCGGCCGGATGAGGATCGTGGCCGGAGAAGTGGGCGGCCGCCCCATCGAGACGCCGTCGGGCCGCGAAATCCGTCCGACCAGCGACCGCACGCGAGAAGCCCTCTTTGCCATCCTGGAAAGCGGCGGCCTGAGCCAGGGCCGCAATCTGGTGCACGGCGCCCGCCTTCTGGATGCCTTTGCCGGAACCGGCGCCGTGGGACTGGAAGCCCTTTCGCGTGGGGCCGAGCGGTGCTTCTTCCTCGAGCAGGATCGCGTCGCCCTGGAGCTGATGCGCCGCAACGCCGCCGGACTGGGCCTGGCGGAGCGGTGCGAGATACGGCTGGGGGACGCCCTGCAGCCACCCCGTGCCCAGGCGCCCTGCGAGCTGATCTTTCTCGATCCGCCCTATGGTCAGGGTCTGCTGGACCCGGCGGTCAGGGCGCTCGGCACCACCGGCTGGATCGCGCCGGCGAGTCTCGTCATCATCGAAACCGACGGCAAGCACCCCGAAGCCCTGCCGGCGGATCTGCGCCTGCTCGATCAGCGCCGTTACGGCAAGGCCGGATTGCTTTTCGCCGAAGCTGCAGGCGAGACAGCTTGACCGCCTGACGCGGCGTTCTAACTGGCGTGTCTGGAGTTCGCTCTTGTCCAAGCCTCCGTTTCATCAGCGCAGGGGACCCTCCATGATAGTCGTTGCAAAGTCCTTCGCGATCCTGCTGGTCCTGCTTCTGACCGGCGGCTGCAGCGCTCTCTGGCCCGATGACCGGGAGACCGAGGAACGGCTTTCCGTCTTCCCGAGCGAGGATCTTCCCCTGGAGTCCGAAGTCAGCCTGCGCTGGAACGACTATCAGGTGCCTTACATCGAGGCCGAAAACGATCACGACCTGGCCTTCACCCTGGGGCTGGTGCATGCCCATCTGCGCGGCGCCCAGCTGACCCTTCTGCGCCACGTGTCCAGCGGCCGCCTGGCGGAAATCGCCGGTCCGCCGGCGACGGACATCGATCATGCCCTGCGTATCCTGGACTTTGGCCATGCGGTCGAAGAAATCGAGGCTAATATGCCGGACGAGACGCGACGCTGGGTCCAGGCCTTCGTCGACGGTTTGAACCACTATCAGCAGCAGCGGCAGAAAGATCCGCCGGAGTATGGCCTGGCCGGCCTGCAAAGCGAGCCCTGGACCATCCACGACATCCTGCGCATCGGTCGCCTGGCCGGCACGGACGTCAACTGGCTGGTCTATTTCTCCCTGCTGGAGGAACGCGGCGACCCGGAGTTCCAGCGGCTCTGGCAGCGTGCGCTGGAGGCCGGACAGAACGGCACCGTCAGCTTCCGGGGCAGCGAGCAGCAGCAGGCACTGTCCGACTTCCTGGCGGGGCACAGCCGCTCGGGCAGCAACACGGTGGTCGTCTCGCCCGAACGCAGCGCCAGCGGCGGTGCCCTGATCGCCAGCGATCCGCACCTGGGGCTCAACCTGCCCAACCTCTGGATCCTGGCAGGCCTGAAATCACCGACTCATCAGAGTGTCGGCTTCATGGTGCCCGGCCTGCCCTTCGTGGCCGTGGGCCGCAATCCCGACCTGGCCTGGGGCGGCACGCACATGCGCGCGGCCAGCAGTGACCTCTACGATGTGTCGGACCTACCCGAGGACGAGATCCAGGTCAGCGAGACGGACATCTCCGTGCGCTTCTGGTTCGACGAGACACGCCAGGTCCGCCGCACGCCCTATGGCCCCATCATCACCGATGCGGATATCGTGCCCAACGGCGCCGACGAGACCCTGGCATTGCGCTGGGTGGGACACGAGCCCAGCGACGAGATAACGGCCCTGCTGCGCGCCAACCGGGCCTCGACCCCCGAGGAATTCCGCAACGCATTGGAAAGCTTCGCGCTCTCGCCCCAGAACATGCTGATCGCGGACAGGCAGGGGAACATCGGCCACATCATGGCCACCTTCCAGCCGATCCGGGAGGAGTTTCCGCCCGACGATCTGGTTCTCGACCCGGCGGACCCCGAGAACCGCTGGCAGGGCTTCCATCGCACCTCTGACCTGCCCTACATCCTGAACCCCGAGCAGGGGTTCCTCGCCTCCGCCAACAACAGGCCCACCGACGCAGGACCCGGGATGGGCTATTTCTACAGCCCGGACGAGCGCGTGCGCCGCCTGGAAGATTTCGTGGCCGATCGCCGGAACATCACGCTCGACGATCTGGCCGAACTGCAACGCGACACCCGCTCGTTCGGGGCGGAGCGGCTGTCCGCTGTCCTGCTCCAGGCGATCCGGGAGGCAGAGCTCCACGCGGATCATGCCGACTTCCTGGCCCCGCTCGAGGACTGGAACGGCGACTATGCAGCGGACGCGCGTGCGCCCGTGGTTTTCGAGACCCTGCTCTATCATCTCTGGCCACGCACCCAGGGCGTGGAAAGCAGCAGCGAACTGGCCAGCGCCGTCAACGAATGGAATTACATCCTGAGCTATCTAGAGGGGGAGTTGGCGCAGATGACACCGGAAAGCCGCAGAAGCGCGCTCTCCGAAAGTCTCGAAGCTGCCAGGAAGGACGCAGAGGACTATCCCGCCTGGGGGGACATGCACCGCTTGAGCGCCGCGCACAGCCTGGCCAACCTGCCGGTCATCGGCAGCTTCTTCGAATACGGCAACTATCCGGTCGGCGGATCGCGGGAGACGGTGATGAAGACGGCGCATGGGCTGGTCAATGAGCGCCATGCCGCGCGTTACGGATCCCAGGCCCGCCATCTATCGGACCTCTCGGATCCCGATGCCAACTATTTCGTGCTGTTCGGCGGCCAGGACGGCTGGCTGGGCAGTGCCAATTTCATGGACCAGGTGCCCCTGTGGCGACAGGGCGAATACATTCAAATGCCGCTGACCCAGGAGCGCATCGTTGAGGAGTTCCCCCGGCTCATGAAGCTGCGGGGCGGCAGTGGATGAAGGGACGGCCAGACCTGTGATAGGCTGACGCAATCATGGATGCCACGCCGTTCCTCCGCCTCTACTCCCGCCTGCGCCGGCGACGCCTGGCTGAACTGAACCCGCAGGAAAGCCAGGAAGCCATCCTCAGGCGACTGCTGCACCAGGCCGGCAATACCCGCTTCGGCCGGGACCACGGCTTTGCCGGCATCAGGACCGTGCAGGATTTCCAGGCCGCGGTTCCCCTGCGCCACTACGAGGATTTCTGGGAGGCCTACTGGAAGGACGCCTTCCCGCTGCTCGACGATGTCAGCTGGCCCGGCCGCATCCCCTGGTTCGCCGTCACCTCAGGCACCACCAGCGGCAAGACCAAGTACATCCCGGTGACCGACAGGATGCTGGCCAGCAACCGCAAGGCCGGCCTCGACGTCATCACCTGGCACCTGCAGGCCCATCCGGAGAGCCGTCTGTTCGCCGGCAAGAGCTTCATGCTGGGCGGCAGCACCGCCCTGGAAGAAGAGGCACCGGGGGTCTACAGCGGGGACATCAGCGGCATCATCACCGGCGCCATGCCCTGGTGGGGCAACCTCTTCGCCTTCCCCGACAAGCAGCTTGCCCTGCTCTCGGACTGGGAGGAGAAGCTGGAACGCACGGCGAAGGCCTCCCTGGAGGCCGATATCCGCAGCCTCAGCGGCACGCCCAGCTGGCTGCTAATCCTGCTGGAACGCGCGCGTGAACTGAACGACGGCAAGACGCCCTATCCCAACCTGGAGCTGCTCGCCCATGGCGGCGTCAATTTCGAGCCCTACCGGGCGCGCTTCGAACGCCTGCTGGCCGACACGCCGGCGTCGTTCCGCGAGGTCTATCCGGCCAGCGAGGCTTTCATCGCGGCAGCCGATGCCGGTCCGTACGACGGACTGCGCCTGAACCTCGACCACGATGTGTTCTACGAATTCGTACCCGTAGAGGAGCTGGACAGCGACAGTCCAACCCGTCACTGGATCGGCAACGTCGAGACCGGCGTCAACTACGCCATTGCGGTCAGCAGCTGCGCCGGCGCCTGGGCCTACCTGATCGGCGATACGGTCCGCTTCGCTTCCCTGGATCCTCCCCGCCTCTTCGTCACCGGCCGCACGGCCTACAGCCTGTCGGCCTTCGGCGAACACCTGATCGCCGAAGAGGTCGAGAACGCAGTGGCCGGAGCTGCGAATTCGGCCGGTCTGGGGGTGAGCGACTATTCGCTGGGTGCCATCTTCCCCGACGAGAACCGCGACAAGGGTCATCACCGCATCTACATCGAGTTCGAGCGGCTGCCCGAGGAGGCACAGGCCCAACGCTTCGGCGAGGAACTGGACAGGCTGCTGAAGGAAGAGAATGACGACTATGCGGCCCACCGTGCCGGCGGCACCGGCATGGGCGCTCCGGAAGTCCGCCCGGTGCCGCCGGGAACCTTTGCCGCCTGGATGAAGAAACGCGGCCGGCTGGGCGGTCAGAACAAGGTCCCGCGCCTGGTCAGCGATCCCGAGCTCTTCGCCGATCTTCAGGAGTTCTGCGAGCTGGCTGCGGAGCGGTAGGCTGTCTCGCCATTGCGCAGGGTCCAGGCCACAATCTCGCCCAGGACCTTGCCGAAGGCCCGGTCGAAGGTACGAACGATCTCGTCCATGCTGTCACGGTCGGCCTCTTCGCGGGCCTGAAACTGCTTCACGGCCACAACGCTGTTGCCGCGCAGGTCGATCAGGCGCTGGGCCAAATTCACGTGGATGACCGGAGGTGCGCCATCGAAGTATTCCGCCTGAAAATCCCGAACTTCTGTTCTCAATCGATAGTCCGGGCTCCCCACCATGCTCTCGCGTCCGACATTCAGGACCTTCCCCGAGTTCTCAAAGGCGATCAGCATCTGCTTGGCGATCATCTCCGGCAGGCGGCTGGTCCAGTTGGCGCGAGCAAAGTACTCCACCTGCAGGGGAGACTGCAGCAGCTGGATGCGCAGGCTGTCCAGAGCCGAGCTTGATTCGACATCAGCAACCACCAGGTGCCAATCCACCCTCGGCAGATCCGATGGCAGTTTCACCTCCGGGCTCAATCGATAGAGCCGCGGCGCGTCGCGTTCGACACTCTGGATCAGCGAGCCGCAGCCCGCCAGCAGCCCGGCGCCGCCCAGCAGGCCGGCGCCCAGCAGGCCTCGACGCGAGTAGTAACCCCAATTCACTGCCCTGATCCTCCCTGTTGCCTGTCGTCGCCGGGTTCGTAACCGGACTGTGGATCCCCCAGCAGGAACTGCGCGGGATCCCGCTCGATGCGCGTAACCGTCTGGTTGAGATTCCGGGTCAGATTGCGCAGTTCGGCCAGCAGGGAGGAGAGTTCCACGAGCCCCGAGGAGGTGAACTCGTTGAGGGGCCCGCTGTTCTGCTCGATCATCCGGTCCAGACGCCCGGCCACATCGGTGACGGACTGCGACGTCTGCCTGAAATCCTGGACCATGGGACCCATGGAATCGCTGGTGCCCTCGGCCGAGTTTGCAAAAGCTTCGATGGCAAGCAGGGTCTTGTTAGCCTGCTGCGTCAGGTTGCCGGTTTCCGTGCGCAGGTCCCGGGCCAGATCCGCGAATTCCGCGCTGGCGTCACGTACGTTGCCGGCGGCATACGCGGCTTCCTCCAGCAGGAAGGCGATGTTCTTGGCGTTCTTGTCGCTGAAGACCTTCTCGGCCTGGCCAAGGATCTTGCTGACCGCCGACATGATGTCCGGCGCCCCCTCCAGGATCTGGTCCAGGGAGGAGGCCTTGGTTTTCAGGCGCGGGTAACGGTCCCCGGATTGCCGCACGGGCGCCTCCGAGGATTTGGAGCCCACGGTCAACTCGATGAAACGTCCCCCTGTCAGTCCCTCGAAGGCCAGGGAGCCCACGGTATCGCTCCTCACGGGGGTCCCTTCCTGGACCTGGATGACGACACGCACCTCGGCCGGGTCCTGGTGGTCGAGCTGGATGGAATTGACCTTGCCGACGCGCACACCGTTGTAGCGGACCGAACTGTCCCGACTGAGGCCCGTTACCGATCCGTCAAAGACCAGCAGGTATTTTTCGAACTGCTTGTCCCAGTTGGATTCGGCTAGCCACAGGGCAAACCCCAGGCCGCCGAGAAAGAGCAGCAGGACGAAGATGCCGACCGTCAGGTAGTTTGCCTTGGTTTCCATGCGTTATTCGCGTTCCTGCCTTCCGTTGCCCTGCGCCGCTGTTCTGCTATGCCGCGCCATGAGCCTGGCCGGCCTGCCGCCCGCGCGGGCCGTCGAAGTATTCGTGAATCCAAGGGTCGGGCTCATTCACCAGTTCACTTATGGTTCCGACTTTTACACGCCGGTCAACAAGCACTGCAACCCGGTCGCAGACAGCATAAAGACTGTCCAGGTCGTGCGTCACCATCACGACCGTCAAGCCGAGCGAGGCGCGCAGATCCTTGATCAGCTCGTCGAAGCCGGCGGCCCCGATCGGATCGAGACCCGCCGTCGGCTCGTCCAGAAAGAGAATATCCGGATCCAGGGCCAGCGCCCGCGCCAGGCCGGCACGCTTGCGCATGCCGCCCGAAAGCTCGCCGGGGTATTTCGGCCCGGCATCCGGTGACAGCCCGGCGAGCGACAGCTTCACGGCCGCCAGCTCGCGGCGCAGCGCCGCAGAGATGCGGGTGTGGAAACGGAGTGGCACCTCGATGTTCTGCAGCACCGTCAAGGACGAGAAGAGGGCACCATCCTGGAAGAGAACGCCCCAGCGCCGGCGCAAGGCCGCGCGGCTCTTCGCATCCGCGTGCGCCGTGCCCTGGCCCAGCACCTCGATGCGGCCGGCATTGGGCTGGCGCAGGCCGACGATGGTGTTCAGCAGGACGGACTTGCCCGTTCCCGAGCCGCCGACAATCCCCATGACCTCGCCGCGATAGACCTCGAGGTTCAGGTTCTCGTGGATGACGTTGGACCCGAACCGGGTCTCCAGCCCGTCCACGCGTATGGCGAGTTCCGACATGCGAGTCAGACCCCCAGAAGAGTGAAGAAAATCGAGAAGAAGGCATCCAGGACGATCACCAGGAAGATGGCTTCCACCACCGCCCGCGTGGTCTGGCGCCCGACGGACTCGGCATCGCCGCCAACCCGCAGCCCTTCGAAACAGCCGACCAGCGCAATGATGAAGGCAAAGACCGGGGCCTTGAAGAGGCCGACCCAGAAGGACCAGACGCTGACGGCATCATGCAGTTGGGAAATGAAGCGGCTGAAATCGATGTCCAGCTGGACCATCGCCATCACGGCTCCCCCCAACAGGGCCATGAAATCCGCGTAGACGGTCAGCAGCGGCAGGACCAGGACCAGGGCGAGGATACGCGGCAGGACCAGGATCTCCACCGGATCCAGTCCGATGGTGCGCATGGCGTCGACCTCCTGGTTCACCTTCATGGTGCCGATCTGGGCGGTGAAGGCGCTGCCCGAGCGACCGGCCACGATGATGGCCGTGATCAGGATGCCCATCTCGCGCAGGACGGAAACGCCCAGCAGGTTGACGGTAAAGATCTGTGCGCCGAAGCGGGCCAACTGCCCCGCCCCCTGATAGGACACCACCACGCCGATCAGGAAGGCCAGCAGGCCGACGATCGGCAGGGCGCGAAAGCCGGTCTGGTCGATCTGGTTGACCAGGGAGACGATGCGCAGCCGCTTGGGATGAATCAGGGCCCGTCCGGTGGCGATGATGCAGAGCCCCAGGAAGGACAACAGGTCACGCGCATCGCGACCCAGCGCAACGGTGCTTTCTCCAAGGCGCTCGACCAGGCCCACGGCACCGCCCGTCGCACCGGCCGGCCGTTCCGGCTCGTGCGCCTCGGAAACCGCTTTCATCAGGTCCTCGCGCGCGCCTTCGACCCCTGCGATCTCGACCTGGAAGCCGCGGTCGCGCAGCCGATTGGCCGTGCGCTGCACGATCCAGGCACCGGCCGTATCCAGGGCCTCGACGTCCGAGAGATCGAGCACCACCTGCTGGGACGTGCGGATGTCGTTGGACGTTCCCAGGGACGCCATGTCCTTCTCGCGCGCCGCCACCGTCTCGGTAATCCAGGCGCCGCTCAGTTCCAGGGCAAACCAGTTGGCCTCGCTGCGCCGGGACAGGCCAGCCTCGAGAAGTTCCGGTGTTCTTGATCTTGCGCCTGATCGCATAGACTGCCGTTATCCTCTCGTGCCCTGTTGCCCGGACGAACCGGCAGCCCAGAGACGTTCCAATTCGTTCCGATGCACAGCCTGAGCATCCGCGCCGGCATCCGAGCCGTTATAGTGTCCCAGCTCGCGGAGCAACTGAAAAAAGCCGCGCTGCGGCAGATTCCCACTCGTGCGGCTGACCACAGACGCCGCCCGCAGAGGACGTCCCGCCGCATGGTCCTCGCGCATGGTTTCCTCCAGCAACTCCGTCAGCCGATGGATCTTGTGTGGACCCGCCATGTCCAGGCGCACGGCCAGATCGCGATAGGTCACCAGCTCCTGCCTTTCCCGCAGTCTGTCCAATTCCTGTTCCAGACGTTCTTTCAGATCGGTCTCGGACATGAGGGGGTTCCGGCGTGATGGGAGAACCAGGCCATTCGGCCTGAAGTTGCGCTGTTGTGCTGTAATGCCAGATTGAGGAGCTCGGATAAAGAAAAGGTAAAGCTCGCGAGCAGGCGTGAGCGAAACCGCCCGCACGAGACAGGCGCCTCCGGCTCACTGAAAATTACGTCTTACTCTTTCAATTGTTCCTTTCCTTCCCTAAGCTGGCGCCGAACTTGAGTCCCAAAAACTGCGAGCCAACCGACAGAGGTAGAGGATGACACAGGAACTGCACCATTTCATAGGCGGACAGGTGGTCAAGGGAACCAGCGGACGCACCAGTGACGTCTTCAACCCGGCCACCGGGGACGTGACGGCCAAGCTTTCCCTCGCCTCCGCCGGAGAGGTGGACCAGGCGGTACGCAATGCGGCGGACGCCTTTCCGGACTGGGCGGCCACGACACCGCTCAACCGCGCCCGTGTCTTCTTCAAGTACCGCGAGCTTCTGGAAGCCAACAAACAGAAGATCGCGGAACTGATCTCCCGCGAGCACGGCAAGGTCCTGGCCGACGCTGCCGGCGAGGTGACCCGCGGCATCGAGGTGGTGGAATTTGTCTGCGGCGCACCGCACCTGTTGAAGGGCGAATTCTCCGAGAACGTGGGCACCAACGTCGACTCCCACTCGGTGCGCCAGCCCCTGGGTGTGGTGGCCGGCATCACCCCGTTCAACTTCCCGGCCATGGTGCCCATGTGGATGTTCCCGGTGGCGATCGCCTGCGGCAACACCTTTATCCTCAAGCCGTCCGAGCGCGATCCCTCGGCCCCGCTGTTCCTGGCCGAGCTGGCCAAGGAGGCCGGCCTGCCGGACGGCGTGCTGAATGTCGTCAACGGCGACAAGGAAGCCGTGGACACCCTGCTGACCCATCCGGACATCCAGGCCGTCAGCTTCGTGGGCTCCACAGGAATTGCGGAATATGTCTATCACACCGGCACCGCGCACAATAAGCGGGTCCAGGCGCTCGGCGGTGCCAAGAACCACATGGTCGTCATGCCCGACGCCGACATGGACCAGGCGGCCAATGCCCTGATGGGGGCCGGCTACGGCTCGGCCGGCGAACGCTGCATGGCAGTGTCGGTGGCCGTTGCCGTGGGCAAGGCCGGTGACGAGCTGGTCAAGCACCTGGCACCGCAGGTGCGCAACCTGAAGGTCGGCCCCTACGACGATCCCGAGGCCGACATGGGTCCGCTGGTGACGAAGCAGGCCTATGACCGGGTGCGCAACTACATCGACATCGGCGTCGAGGAAGGCGCTGAACTGGTGGTGGACGGCCGCGAGCTGAATCTGCAGGGCTACGAGAACGGCTATTTCGTGGGCGGCACGCTGTTCGACCACGTTAAGTCGGACATGCGCATCTACAACGAGGAGATCTTCGGTCCCGTGCTCTCCGTGGTCCGCGCCAACGACTACGAGGAAGCCCTGAAGCTGGTGAACGAGCACGAGTACGGCAACGGCACGGCCATCTTCACACACGATGGCGATGCCGCACGCAACTTCGCCAACCGTGCCCAGATCGGCATGGTCGGCGTCAACGTGCCGATCCCTGTGCCCATGGCCTTCTACAGCTTCGGCGGTTGGAAGCGCTCTCTGTTCGGCGATCACTATGCCCACGGGCCGGAAGGCATCCGCTTCTACACCCGGATGAAGACGGTCACCTCGCGCTGGCCGAAGGGCGTGCGCAGCGGTGCGGAATTCGTCATGCCCACGATGAAGTGACCAGCGATCTCGGGGCCGGCCTGGGGCGCGATTCAGCCCCGCGTGCCGGGCGCCCGCAGGTCGGCCTTCGTTGAAGCCATTGTCTTTTTCAGGGACTCCTCGTCAAGGCGCGGAGCCAGAATGAGTTCCGCACCTTTTCTCATGGCCGCCAGGCTGGCCACCAGGCTGTCCCGGCGCCCAAGCGGCTGGTCCAGCAGCCAGCGCTGGCCCTTCCTGGTCCTGGCCTGCTCGCCGGCTTCCTCGAGCAAGGCCGCGAGAGAGCAGGATCCCGAGGAAACCACGATATCGCTCTCGCGCGACAGCGCGCTGGCCGTGGCCGACGTCTTTCCCATCAGGCCCTCCAGACGGAAAAAGGACTCGTGCTGCGGCAAGCGGGAGAAGGTGCCGCCGCGCAGATAGGGCGCCAGTATGCGCTGCGGCATCGGCATCTGCGTTGCGAACCGGCCCACGGCCACCCGCGGACGACTGTCCTGGGGCAGCACGGCCAAGAGCCTGTCCTGTACGGCGGAGAGATCGACGGTCAGAACCAGATCCCGGTTCTCGATGGCGGCGAACTGGGGCCGCAGGTCCTTCAGGGCCGCGCGCGGGTCCAGCAGACGCGGCGAATAGCCCGCGGAAAGCGCGGCCAGCATCGCGACCAGCGCCAGCGGACAGTTGGGCATGAACACGGTAACCTGGCCATCGGCCCCGTCCCGTGGTGCCAGGCCGGCGGCCAGTTTACCCGCGTCTCCACAGAGAGCGGAAACGCGGCGGGCCCGACCCATGAAGGACACCAGGGCCTTGTCCGACAGTCCCAATTGCCGAGCGAGTCCCAGAGCATCCGTCATACTGGCCGCCCGCGGCTCACGTCAGAGGTCCAGCAGCATGCGCTGCGGGTTCTCCATCTGCTCCTTCACACGCACCAGGAAGGTGACGGCTTCGCGCCCGTCGATGATCCTGTGGTCATAGGACATGGCGACATACATCATCGGGCGAATTTCCACCTGCCCGTTCACGGCCATGGGCCGCTCCTGGATCTTGTGCAGGCCCAGAATGCCCGACTGGGGCATGTTGAGGATGGGCGTGGACAGCAGCGAGCCGAAGACACCGCCATTGGTGATGGTGAAGCTGCCACCCTGCATCTCATCCATGCCCAACTTGCCGTCGCGGGCCCGGGCGGCCACATCGCCCAGGGACTGCTCGATCTCGGCATAGGATTTCTTGTCGCAATCCCGGATCACCGGCACCATCAGGCCGTTGGGCGTCGAAACCGCCATGCCGATGTCGTAGAACCTGTTGTAGACGATCTCGTCACCGTCGATGCGGGCATTGACCTTCGGCAGCTCCTTGAGGGCCCCGACCACCGCCTTGGCGAAGAAGGAGGTGAAGCCAAGCTTCACGCCGTGCTTTTTCTCGAAGGCCTCCTTGAATTCGCTGCGCACGGCCATGACCTCGCTCATGTCCACCTCGTTGAAGGTGGTCAGCATGGCCGCCGTGTCCTGTGCCTCCTTGAGACGACGCGCGATGGTCTGGCGCAGCTTGCTCATCTTCTCCCGCTCTTCGCGCGGGCCGCCTTCGGAGGCCGGTGTTTCCGCCGTTGCAGAGGGCGCTGGCGCTGCTGCCGCCGCCTGGCCGCTGCTGACCTGCGGACGCGGCTTCAACTCGGTCTTGCCGTCCAGGACGTTCTGGACATCCTCCTTGGTGATGCGTCCCTGCGGCCCGGTGCCCTCGATGCGCGCGGGATCCAGGTCATTCTCCTCAATCAGCTTGGCAACGGCCGGCGACAGGCTGGCCGCGCTGGGCGAGGCCGATTCCACGAACTGGCGCAGGTCATCCGCCGTGATCTTGCCGCCCTCGCCGCTGCGCGAGACGGCCGTGGGGTCCAGCTGGCCTTCCTCTTCCGAAGCGGCACCCTGCTTGTCTTCCGAGGCAGCGGGTTGCGGCGCCGTCTCTTCACTGTCGGCGTCGGCCTTGTCCGCCGTGTCCTCTGCCGCACTCTCCTGCGCCGGAGCGGCTCCGGCCGCACCGGCCGCCACCTTGCCCAGGACGGCCCCGACCTCGACGGTTTCGCCTTCCTCGGCCAGGACCTCCGACAGGCTTCCGGCCTCCGGCGCATTGACCTCCAGGGTCACCTTGTCGGTCTCAAGCTCCACCAGGGCCTCGTCGGCCTCGACGGCCTCCCCGGCCTTCTTGAGCCATTTGGCAACCGTCGCTTCGGTCACCGATTCCCCCAGTGTGGGCACGACCACGTCGACGCTCTTGCCCGAACCAGCGGACCCGCTCTTGTCTGACCCGGTAGAGCCAGCCTTGCCTTTCCCGGATGCCGCCTTCTCTTCCCCGCCACTTTTGGCAGGGGTCTCGGCTTTCTCCGTTTCGGGCCGGCTTTCCTGCTTCTTCCCGCTGTCCTTGCCGGACGCGGCAGCCGCCGCCTGGCCTTCTTCAACCAGCCCCAGGACAGCGCCAACCTCGACGTTCCCGCCTTCCTCCACGGAAATCTCGCTCAGCGTCCCGGCCGCCGGCGCATTGACCTCCAGGGTCACCTTGTCGGTCTCAAGCTCCACCAGCGCCTCGTCGGCCTCGACGGCCTCCCCGGCCTTCTTGAGCCATTTGGCAACCGTCGCTTCGGTCACCGATTCCCCCAGTGTGGGCACCTTGATTTCGGTCGCCATGTCTTTCCTCGTTCCACCCTTAAAGGTTGAGGCGGCAACAACCGCCCGAGATCGATGTTACCGGCTCGCCCTCACTTGGCCGCCTGCTTGGTGTTCTGATTGTTTTCCTGCTCCTCGAGCGCCCGCCGCGTGGCGATGCGGCCAAACCGCTTAATTCCCTTGGTCAGGGCTTCGTCGATCAGCTGCGCCTGTTCGCTCTCGTGCCGCCGGAACGAGCCGGTGGCGGGCGAGGCTGCGGAACGCCGGCCCGCATAGCGGGGCCGTGGATTCTTGAAGCCGATGTCCGTGGCGACCTCTTCGATCAGGCTCTCGACGAAGGACCAGGCGCCCATGTTGCGCGGCTCTTCCTGGCACCAGACAAGATCGCAGTGCTTGTAGGACTCCAGCTCCTTGGCCAGCCCATCCACCGGGAAGGGATAGAGCTGTTCCAGGCGCATCAGGTGGATGTCCGTCAACTCGCGCTTTTCCAGTTCCTCCAGCAGGTCGTAATAGACCTTGCCGCTGCACAGCACGACCTGCTTGGCGTCCTTGGGCTTGCTCGGCTGCGCGGGCGCCGGCAGCACGCGATGGAAGGTGGAGTTTCCGGTGAACTCGTCCAGGGAGGAGACACAGCGCTTGTGGCGCAGCAGGGATTTCGGCGTCATCACGACCAGGGGCTTGCGGAAATCCCGGTGCACCTGGCGGCGCAGCGCGTGGAAAAAGTTCGCCGGCGTGGTGCAGTTGACGACCTGCATGTTGTCCTCGGCGCAGAGTTGCAGGAATCGCTCCAGGCGTGCCGAGGAGTGTTCCGGGCCCTGGCCTTCGTAACCGTGCGGCAGCAGCATCACCAGCCCCGACATGCGCAGCCACTTGGCCTCGCCCGAAGCGATGAACTGGTCGATGATCACCTGGGCGCCGTTGACGAAGTCGCCGAACTGCGCCTCCCACAAGGTCAGTGCCCGCGGCTCGGCCAGGGAATAGCCGTACTCGAAGCCCAGAACACCCATTTCGCTGAGCGGGCTGTCCACGATTTCCAGCTTGGCCTGCTCGGGGTCGAGGTGCTCCAGGGGTTTGTAGGTCCGCTCGGTCTCCTGGTCGACCCAGGAGGCGTGGCGCTGCGAGAAGGTCCCCCGATTGCTGTCCTGTCCAGACATGCGGACGGGGTGGCCCTCCAGCAGCAGCGTGCCGAAGGCCAGGGCTTCCGCCGTGGCCCAATCGATGTTCTCGCCGCTCTCCAGGGCCTTCTTCTTGGCTTCCAGCTGGCGCGCGATCTTTCGGTTCAGGTTGAAGTCGTCCGGCGCCTCGACCAGCTTCCTGCCCACCTTGTCGATGTCCTCGCGCGGAACAGCTGTTTCGCCGCGGCGGGGATCGTATCCGCGCGCCGCCCTGAAGCCGCTCCAGGCCCCTTCCAGCCAGTCAGCCTTGTTGGGCTTGTAGTTCTTGGACGCCTCGAACTCCTGATCCAGCTTGTTGAACCAGTCGCTCATGAAGGCTTCGCCCTCGTCCTGCGAGAGGACGTTCTCCTGGACCAGCCTCTCGGTATAGAGTGCCCGAACGGACTGCTTGCCGCGGATCGTCTTGTACATGATCGGCTGGGTGAATGCCGGCTCGTCGCCCTCGTTGTGGCCGTAGCGACGATAGCAGAACATGTCGATGATGACGTCTTTCTTGAAGGTCTGGCGGAATTCCGTCGCGATGCGCGCGACGTGGACCACCGCCTCCGGGTCGTCACCGTTCACATGGAAGACCGGGGCCTGGATGATCTTGGAGACGTCCGAGCAATAGGGACCGGACCGCGCGTTCACCGGGTTCGTGGTGAAGCCGATCTGGTTGTTGACGATGAAGTGGATCGTCCCGCCGATGCGGTAGCCGCGCAGTTCGGACAGGTCCAGCGTTTCCGGCACCAGGCCCTGCCCGGCGAAGGCCGCATCTCCGTGCATCAGCAGGGCCATGACCTCGGTGCGATCGGTATCGCCGTGCTGCTGCTGCTTGGCGCGCACCTTGCCCGCCACCACCGGATTGACCGCTTCCAGGTGAGACGGATTGGCGGTCAGCGACAGGTGAACCGAATTGCCGTCGAACTCCCGGTCTGTGGAGGTGCCCAGATGGTACTTCACGTCGCCGGAGCCGCCGACATCCTCGGGATGGGCCGCACCCCCCTGGAACTCGTGGAAGATCGCCTGGAACGGCTTGGCCATGAAGTTCGCCAGGACATTGAGGCGGCCGCGATGCGGCATGCCCAGGACCACTTCCTTCAGGCCAAGCTGCCCGCCGCGTTTCACGATCTGCTCCAGCGCCGGAATCATGGACTCGGCGCCATCCAGGCCGAAACGCTTGGTGCCGGTGTACTTCTTGTTCAGGAATTGCTCGAAACTCTCGGCGGCGGCCAGTCGCTCGACGATGGCCCGGCGGCCGCGCGTCGTGAATTCGGTGCGGTTCAGCTCCGCGCTCTCGATGCGCTCCTGGATCCAGCGCTTCTGGTCCGGATCCTGTATGTGCATGAATTCGACACCGATGGAGCCGCAGTAGATGCGGCGCAGGCGCTCCACGATCTCCCGGACGCTGGCCGTCTCCAGGCCCAGCACGTTGTCGATGAAGATGGGACGATCATAGTCCGCTTCGCTGAACCCATAGGTCTTGGGATCCAGCTCGGGATGCGGCTCGATCTCCATCAACCCCAGGGGATCCAGCTTTGCCTCCAGGTGTCCGCGCACGCGATAGGCGCGGATCAGCATCAGGGCGCGGATCGAATCCTTCGCCGCGGAACGCACCGCCGGATCGTCGCAGTAGACACCGCCACCCCGCCCCGGTGCCGCCGCGGCGGGTCCCGCCTGGTCGACCATGCCGTCGAGCAGGCTGCGCGCATCCTCGGAGAGCGCGCCGAAAAAATCACGCCAGTCAGCATCAAGGCTGTCCGGCTGGCCCAGATAACGGGCATAGAGCTCTGCGATCTGAGCTGCGCTCGGGCCAATCAGAGCGGTATCAACGTGCGGGTTCTGCTGCGCCATCTTGCATGTATCCGGCGGGGGCCGGCTGGCGGACCCCGCCGCCTCTCCTTCAAACTAGGGTGCCTCTTACGCGGCCTTCATTGCTTCAACCATAGTGCTTCCCAGGTGCGCCGGCGAGGCCGAAACATGGACCCCGGCCTTCTCCAGCGCCTTGATCTTGAAATCGGCGGTGTCCTTGCCGCCGGAGATCACGGCCCCGGCATGCCCCATGCGACGCCCCGGCGGTGCCGTGCGTCCCGCGATGAAGCCGGCCACGGGTTTTCTCTTCGCCTGGGCCTGCAGGAACTCGGCCGCATCGACCTCCGCATCGCCGCCGATCTCGCCGATCATGATGATGCCCTCGGTTTCGTCGTCATCGAGGAACAGCTTGAAGCAGTCGACGAAATTGGTGCCGTTCACGGGATCCCCGCCGATTCCGATGCAGGTGGACTGCCCCAGGCCCGCCGAGGTGGTCTGTGCCACGGCCTCGTAGGTCAGGGTTCCGGACCGCGATATGATGCCGACCTTGCCGCGCTTGTGGATGTGTCCCGGCATGATCCCGATCTTGCAGGCATCCGGTGTGATGATACCCGGACAGTTGGGACCGATGAGGCGCGTGTTGGAGTCCGCCAGCGCGCGTTTCACCTTGACCATGTCCATCACCGGAATGCCCTCGGTGATGCACACGACGGTCTCGATGCCGCCGTCGATGGCCTCCAGGATCGCATCGGCTGCGAAGGGCGGCGGCACATAGATCACGCTGGCATTGGCCCCCGTCTCGTCGACGGCTTCGCTTACCGTGTTGAAGACCGGCAGGTCCAGATGCTTCGTGCCGCCCTTGCCGGGGGTGACGCCGCCGACCATCTGCGTGCCGTAGGCGATCGCCTGCTCGCTGTGGAAAGTGCCCTGGGCCCCGGTGAAGCCCTGGCAGATAACGCGTGTATTCTTGTCGACGAGGACCGACATTATGCAGCCTCCTTTACCGCTTTCACGATCTTATCGGCTGCATCCGCCAGATCGTCCGCCGAGACGATCGGCAGGCCCGATTCTTCGAGAATTTTCTTGCCCAGTTCCACATTCGTGCCTTCCAGGCGCACCACCAGCGGCACATGCAGGGACACTTCCCGGGCCGCCGCCACGACACCCTCGGCGATCACGTCGCAGCGCATGATGCCGCCGAAGATATTCACCAGGATGCCCTCCACATTCGGATCGGACAGGATGATCTTGAAGGCCGCTGTCACGCGCTCCTTTGTGGCACCGCCACCGACATCCAGGAAGTTCGCCGGCTCGCCACCATAGACCTTGATGATGTCCATGGTCGCCATGGCCAGGCCAGCGCCGTTGACCATGCAGCCGATGTTGCCGTCCAGCTTGATGTAGTTCAGCTCATGCTGGCTGGCCTCGATCTCCATCGGGTCTTCTTCGTCCTCGTCGCGCAGTTCGGCCACTTCCTTGTGCCGGAACAGCGCGTTGTCGTCGAAGGTCATCTTGGCATCGAGCGCCAGCACGCTGCCCTCGCCGGTCACCACCAGAGGATTGATCTCCAGCAACGAGGCGTCCAGTTCGGTGAAAGCCTTGTACATGGCGCCCATGAACTTGACCGCAGCGCCGATCTGCTTGCCTTCCAGGCCCAGCGCAAAGGCGATCTTGCGCCCCTGGTAGGGCATGTAGCCGATGGCCGGATCGATTGCCTCCTTGACGATCTTCTCCGGACTTTCCGCCGCGACCTCCTCGATTTCCATGCCGCCCTCGGTGGAGGCCACGATGGTCACGCGCGAGGTGGCCCGGTCCAGCAGCATCGAGAGGTAGAGCTCGCGCGCGATGTCGCAACCTTCCTCGATGTAGAGACGCTTGACCTCCTTGCCCTGGTCCCCCGTCTGCTTGGTGACGAGCGTGGCGCCCAGCATCTGCTTGGCATTGTCTCGTACGTCGTCCTTGGACTTGACGACCCGGACGCCGCCCTTGCCGTCAGGATCATTCTTGAAGCGACCGGCCCCGCGGCCGCCTGCGTGGATCTGCGACTTGACGACCCAGACGGGTCCGCCCAGCTCGTCGGCTGCCTTTTCGGCCTCGGCCGGCGTATAGGCCACCTGGCCCCTTGGCACGGCGACGCCGAACTTCGCCAGCAGGCTCTTGGCCTGATATTCGTGGATATTCATGCTGGTCCGTTCGTGATGTTTGTGGTCTTGCTGCTAAGAGATGTGTGGGCTGGAAGGAACAGTCAGACGCTGCTCCCCGCCCCCTTGGAACCGCGCGTCACTTTATCACCCTGCCTGCGACACGCAACCGTCGAGGCCGGGATTTCCGGCGGGTTCCACCAGATATTCCTCCAGGGGACACAGCATCAGCCGGCAGCCAGTTTCCGGCAGGTGTCCAGCAAGCCGCGAACCTTATCCACGGACTGCGCAAAATCCTGGCGCTCTTCCTCGGTCAGCTGCAGCTCCACGATCCGTTCGACGCCGCCTTCACCGATCACGACGGGCACGCCGACGTAGAGCCCTTCCACGCCATACTCCCCATTCAGATGGGCCGCGCAGGGCAGGACACGCTTCTTGTCCTTCAGATAGCTCTCGGCCATCTCGATGGCCGAGGAAGCCGGGGCATAGAAGGCCGAACCGCTCTTCAACAGGCCGACGATCTCGGCACCGCCGTCACGGGTGCGCTGCACGATTTCCTCGATGCGCTGGCGGTCGATCCAGCCCATCTCCACCAGGTCCGGCAAGGGGATGCCGGCCACGGTGGAGTAGCGTGTCATGGGCACCATGGAGTCGCCGTGGCCACCCAGCACGAAGGCGCGCACGTCCTCGACGGAGACCTTGACTTCTTCGGCGATGAAATGGCGGAAGCGTGCGGAATCCAGAACGCCGGCCATGCCGACCACCTTGTTGTGCGGCAGGCCACTGGCCTCGCGCAGCACCCAGACCATGGCATCCAACGGATTGGTGATGCAGATCACGAAGGCATTGGGTGCGTAGGTCTTGATGCCCTCGCCCACCGAGTTCATCACCTTCATGTTGGTCTCGACCAGGTCATCGCGGCTCATGCCCGGCTTGCGCGGCACGCCAGCGGTCACGATCACAACGTCGGCGTCCGCGATGTCGGCGTAGTCGTTGGCACCCTTCAGCTTCGCATCGAAGCCCTCGATCGGGGCGGATTGCGCGATATCAAGCGCCTTGCCCTGCGGCAGCCCCTCGGCGATATCGAAGAGCACCACGTCGCCCAGTTCCTTGATACCAGCCAACGATGCCAGCGTACCGCCAATGTTGCCTGCGCCGATCAGTGCAATTTTGCTCCGTGCCATGAGACGACTCCTCGAAAGCTGTGATTGGGCCACTCGCCCCCTGTGAAATTCAGGGGCTGTTTACGCCCTTTGCCGCCTGCGGGCAAGGGACCGGCGCTTCGAGGAGGAGACCTGGCCCGAGCTTCCGGGCCGGGGAAAGCTCACACGGTCCCTGTCATCTTTCGCTTGTCGCGATGGTCGGCATCGAGGAGCCGTTGCGCCAACTTGTCGTGCCCTTGCAGCGAGCGCAGATGCGCTCTCCCGCCCACTGACTCTCGAACCGGGCGCGACAGCGCAGGCACTGCCTGGTCTTGCTTTCATGTACGGGTGACATATCGTCCGGCAAATCGTCGCCGGAAGGTGGCGGGGCGGTCATGTGCTGGCTTCCCTGTCGACTGGAATCATGGGGGCCTGTCCGGCGGCTGGCCTGCCTTCCGGACAGTCGCACCCCGAAAGGCACTTAGGATGCCAAGCTTCAGCGCGCCGGTTTTGCGTCTTTTGCGGATTGACCGGTCTTGCCGCCGGCGGACGGCGCTGTCTCCGGTTTTGTACCGGGTTTGTTGTCAGGCTTCGGTTTCTGCTTGGACGAGAAATCTTTGAATGACATTGAAATTTTCTTTCGTGATTTTTGGCATTAATTTGCCGATTATGAATATATGGGTTCTGCACAATTGATTCCCAGTATATAATATTTACATGAGGACTATACGTTCATTTCCCGTTTCTGATGTAAAACCATCATGAAATCACTGGAAAAGGCGTTGCCTCAACGCTCAAGCCCGTGAAAGATCAAAGTAATTTCAGCAGACACCCTCCGGGTAACGGACCTCGACAAGGTCGCGCTTCAACGCGCAACCGCAGGCTTCCAGACTCCCACAATCCACGAAAGCCTTGGCCAGCTCGCCACCTCCCTCGGAGGCTTCTTCCTGACCTGTGCCGGCATGCACCTGCTGGCACCTCACTCTCTGTGGCTGTCCTTGGCGTTCGCCCCCCTGGCCGCGCTCTTTCTCGTGCGCATCTTCATCATCCAGCATGACTGCGGCCACTATTCCTTTTTCCGCTCGAGACGCGCGAACAATGTCACCGGTTTTTTCTGCGGGCTTCTGACCCTGACCCCCTACACCTCCTGGCGGCGCCAGCATGCGGGTCATCACGGCGTCTGGAACGACCTGGATCGGCGTGAGACCGGTGCCGACATCTACTCCTCCTGCCTGACCACAGAGGAGTATCTTGCCTTGAGCCGACGCAAGCGCTGGGAGTACCGCGCCGCCCGGCATCCTGTCGTGGCCAACCTGGTGCTGCCGCCACTGATCTTCTTCGTCCTCTATCGCCTGCCCTTCGACATGCCGCGCAACTGGAAGCGCGAAAGACGGGGCGTCTACCTGACGAACATCGCTCTGGTCGGCCTGCTGGGCAGCCTCGGACTGGTATTGGGCTTCGGACAGGTGGCCCTCGTGCAGGTGCCGGTGATGATCCTGGCCTCGATCATCGGTGTCTGGCTGTTCTCGGTCCAGCATCGCAGCGAGAAGGCTCAATGGTTCCGTCATGAACAATGGGATGCCCAGGCGGCCTCACTCCAGGGCTCGACCTTTCTAAGATTGCCTGGCCCCCTGCGCTGGTTCACTGGCAACATCGGCTATCACCACGTACACCATCTCAATCCACGCATTCCCAATTACCGACTGCGCGATTGTCACGCCGCCCTGTCGGACCTGCGGGAAGTCCCACAGCTGTCCTTCCGCGACGCAATGCGTGCTCTCTGGTTCGTTCTGTGGGACGAGCGACTGGGAAAGATGGTGACAATCCGGGAAATGAAACGCGAACAGCTGCCATCCAGAGCCGCTGCATGAAGCTCTTCGAGTGCCAGAACTGCGGCCAGCGGACCTATTTCGAGAACACGCTGTGTGAACGCTGCGGCCTGGCACTGGGCTACCTCGCCGAGGACACCACGCTCACGGCACTCGAGGCTGCAGGGGACGGCTCCTGGCGCCCAATGGCCTTTCCGGACCGATACGTCCGCTTCTGTGCCAATGCCGAACATGAGGCCTGCAACTGGCTGGTTCCTCGAGACAGTGCGGACATCTACTGCCGCGCCTGTCGGCACAACCGAACCATACCGAACCTCGCCGACAACCGGGCCCTGCTGCTCTGGCAAAGGCTCGAAAGCGCCAAGCATCGCCTTTTCTACGGCCTCCTGCGCCTGGGCCTGCCGCTCATGACCAAGCGCGAGGATTTGGACAAGGGCCTGGCCTTCGATTTCCTCGGCCAGGTACCCGACGCCTTCGGCGAGGGGCCGCAAGTCGTCACCGGCCACGCCCAGGGCCTGATCACCCTGGACATCTCGGAAGCCGACGACGCGATGCGTGAACGTCACCGGCAGGAGATGGCCGAACCCTATCGCACCCTGCTGGGCCATTTCCGGCACGAGATCGGGCATTACTACTGGGAACGCCTGGTGCGGGACGGTGTCTGGCACAGGGCCTTCCGGGAGATGTTCGGTGACGAGCGCCAGGACTACACAGCCGCTTTGCAGGTCCACTACGAACAAGGGCCGCCACGCGACTGGCAGGAGCACTGCATCAGCAGCTATGCCAGCGCACATCCCTGGGAGGATTTCGCGGAAAGCTGGGCGCACTACCTGCATATCCTCGATACGCTGGAGAGCGCCCATGCCTTCCGCCTGCGCATCGCCCCACAGGCCGGCCACAATCCGGAAATCGCCCGGGACTTCGATTTCGATTCTTATCAGGAAGCGGACTTCGATCGCCTGATCGCGGCCTGGCCGCCGCTCACCCTGGCCGTCAACAGTCTCAATCAAAGCATGGGACAGCCGGATCTCTACCCCTTTGTTCTGGCCCCGACGGTCACGGGCAAGCTGCGATTCATTCACGGCCTGGTCCAGGCCAGTCACGCCGGGACGGCCTGAGCCCCTAGCCGCGGCGCGGTATCAGCACGGTGTAGTCGAGCTCCAGCACCACGGCCGGATCCGCCTTGCCTTCGGCGTCCTTGTCGGGAAAATCGGCACAGGGCCGGTCCTTCGTGGCCAGGGTGCGCAGCCGCATCGCCCCCAGATCCTCCCGGCCCGGCAGCTCCCGCTTCTCCAGCACCTCCGACCAGGCAAAGAGCGTATGTCCGGCAAAGGTTGGGGAAACGTGCCGCCCGCCGTTGATGGCCGCGATCCGGAAGGCATTGCCCAACCCGTTGAAACTGAGTGCCCGCGCCAGGGACATGACATGCCCGCCATAGACGATGCGTCGGCCGAAGCGGTTGTCGTTCGCCGCCAGCTGGTCGAAATGCACCCTGGCGGTATTCTGGTACAGCCGCGTCGCCATCTGGTGCTCGGCCTCTTCCAGTGTCATCGCATCACCGTGGTCGATGCGTTCACCTGGGGCATAGTCCTCCCAGAAATGCGGGCTGCCGGCCAGCTCCGCGTCATAGCCCGCACAGGTCAGGCCGACGGGCAGAACGAGCTCCCCCGCCGCCACGGCCTCGGACAGCTCCGGAACCTCCGTCTCCGGTGCAGGGGCCTCGGGATCCCGCTTGTTGACCAGGACCCAGCGCTTGAAGTCCAGGACCGCTTCACCCAGTTGGTTCACGCCTGTGGTCTGCACATAGACGATACCGGTGGTGCCGGCCGAGGTCTGCTTGAGCCCGATCACCCGTGAATAGGCGGTCAGGGTATCTCCGGGATAGACCGGTATGCCGAAGCGGCACTCGGCATAGCCCAGGTTGGCCACGGCATTGAGCGATATATCCGGCACCGATTTCCCGAATACGAGATGGAAGACCAGCAGGTCGTCCAGCGGCGCTTCCTCGAGTCCGAGGGACGCTGCGAAATCGGCCGAGGAGTGCAGGGCGAAGCGGCTGCCGGTCAGGGCCGTATAAAGAGCCGCATCGCCTTCCGTGACCGTGCGGGGCGTGGCATGACGGATCTCCTGGCCCAGCGTGAAATCCTCGAAGAAATTGCCGTGAAAGGCCTTGTCGCTCACCGGGGGGCTCCATTCGATTGTGGCCGTGAAGGCGGAGGTGGACGCGAGAACCGGTCAGGAAACCGCCTGGCTGTCCAGCTCGTGGATGGCCTCGGCCAGGGCCACGGTCCGCTTCGCGGTCTCCACATGCAGGTTCTCGATCAGCTTGCCGTCCAGGACGACCACACCCTTGCCTTCGCGGACGGCTTCGGCATGGGCCTCGATGACGCGGTTGGCCTCGGCCACTTCCTCAGGGGACGGCGCGAAAACTTCATTGGCCTTGGCGACGGTCTTGGGATGAATCAGGGTCTTGCCGTCGAAGCCCAGCTCGCGGCCCTGCCGGCAATGCTCGGCAAAGCCCTCCTCGTCGCTGAGGTCCAGGTACACGCCGTCGACGATGGCGAGACCCGCCGCCCGGGCCGCCAGAACGCAGAGTGAGAGCGAGGTGAGGACCGGCAGGCGCTGGGCAGTATGCTCGGCGTTCAGCTCCTTCACCAGATCGGAGGTCCCCATCACCAGGCAGACCAGCCGCTTGCTGGCCTGAGCGATCTCGTCGGCATTCAGGATCCCGCGCGGCGTCTCCATCATGCACATGATGCCCATGGAGTCGGGCGCACCTGCCTTGGCCATGAGCTCTTCCGCCTGCTGGACCATGGCGGCCGACTCGACCTTCGGCAGCAGCAGCGCGTCGGCCCCGCAGGAGGCCAGGGCCTCGATATCCGCCCGTCCCCAGTCGGTCTCCAGCCCGTTGACGCGCACGATGATCTCGCGCCCGCCGTATCCGCCCTGCTTCACCGCCTCGGCGATGTTGGCCCGGGCCTCCTCCTTGGAATCCGGGGCCACGGCATCCTCGAGATCCAGGATCAGGGCATCGGCCGGCAGGTCACGGCCCTTCTCCAGGGCGCGGGTGTTGGAGCCGGGCATGTAGAGAACGCTGCGGCGGGGGCGGAAAACCTCGGTCATCTCTATTGCTTCCTATCGTATCTGCATTGCTGGCAAAGCATGGTTCGGTCAGAGCATATCGCCTGTATGATTTGAAAGGAACCTTGCCCAAGCAGCCCCGCTACAGCAAGTTTGCCGGAACAAAAATCATCCTCGGAACGGAACGATCCCGAAATGAGCATACTCTCCGTCCAGTCCCACGTCGCCTACGGCTATGTCGGCAATCGTGCCGCTGTCTTCCCCTTGCAGCGCCTGGGGTTTGATGTCTGGGCCGTCAACACGGTCCAGTTTTCCAACCACACCGGCTACGGCAGCTGGACCGGAGAGATCTTCTCGCCCGAGCATATCTCGTCGGTGCTTTCGGGCATCTTCGAACGGGCCCCGGCCGAGGCCTGCGACGCCGTGCTGTCCGGCTACCTGGGCGCGGCAAAGCTGGGGGAGACCATCCTGTCGACGGTGGATCGCGTCCGCACCGCCCGGCCGGATGCGCTCTATGCCTGCGATCCCGTCATGGGGGATGTGGGCCGCGGTATCTTCGTCCAGCCCGAGATCCCCGAGTTCATGAAAAACCGTGCCGTGCCCGCTGCCGATATCATCACGCCGAACCAGTTCGAGCTGGAGCTGCTAACCGGCGAAAGTCCCAGCGACCTGGCGCACGCCATCGAGGCCGCGAACAAGGCGCGCGCCCTTGGTCCGAAGGTGGTCCTGGTCACCTCGCTCAAGACTTCGGAGACCCCCGAAGACTCCATCGAGATGCTGTCCGTCTCCGACGAAGGGGCCTGGCGGGTCCGCACGCCCATGCTGCCGCTGGACATTCCGCCCAACGGCGCCGGCGATGCCGTGACCGCCCTGTTCCTGGCACATTTCCTGAAGACCCGCTCGGCCCCCGACAGCCTGGCCGCCATGGCGACCGCCGTCTTCGAGATCATCTCGGCGACGCTGGAGGCCGGCACGCGGGAACTGCAGCTGATCGCCGCCCAGGACCGCTTCGTCGCGCCGCGACAGCCGTTCACGCCGGAAAAGGTCGGCTAGGAACCAACCCTCGATACCTGCCGACACGACACGGCGACGACAGCCAGGCAGGCCTAGAGATAGCTTTCCACCAGGGTCTCGGCGATCTGCACGGTGTTGAGCGCCGCGCCCTTGCGCAGGTTGTCGGAGACCACCCACATGGACAGCCCGTTGTCGGTGGTGGGATCCTGGCGGATGCGACTGACGAAGACCGAATCCTCGCCGGCACTTTCGGCCGGGGTCACATAGCCTTCGTCCACCCGGTGGTCGACGACGGAAATGCCGGGCGCCTCACGCAGGATCTCGCGAGCGCGATCCTCGTCCAGTTCGTCCATGAACTCGATGTTCACGGCCTCGCCGTGCCCCACGAAGACCGGCACGCGCACGCAGGTGGCATGCAGCTTGATCTGCGGATCCAGAATCTTCTTGGTCTCCACCGTCATCTTCCATTCCTCCTTGGTGGAGCCGTCGTCCATGAAGACATCGATATGGGGAATGACGTTGAAGGCGATCTGCTTGGTGAACTGTTCCTTCTTGATCGGATCGTTCACATAGATCGCGCGCGTCTGGTTGAACAGTTCGTCCATGGCCTCCTTGCCGCCGCCGGAGACCGACTGGTAGGTGGACACCACCACGCGCTCGATCGGCATGACCTCGTGCAGGGGCTTGAGGGCCATGACCAGCTGGATGGTGGAGCAGTTGGGATTGGCGATGATGTTCTTGCGCCCGTAGCCGGCGATGGCTTCCGCGTTCACCTCGGGCACAACCAGGGGAACGTCCGGGTCCATGCGGAACTGCGAGGTGTTGTCGATGACCACGGTCCCGGCGCGCGCCGCGATCGGCGCATACTGTTCGGAGACCTTGCCGCCCGGCGAGAAGAGCGCGATATCCACCCCGGTGAAGTCGAACTTCGCCAGATCCTGGACCTTCAGGACCTTGTCGTCGCCGAAGGAAACCTCACTTCCGGCCGAGCGCTCGGATGCAACCGCATAGACCTCGTCCACCGGGAATTCGCGTTCCGCGAGGATCGTGAGCATTTCGCGACCTACGTTGCCGCTTGCTCCGACGACTGCCACCTTGTAACCCATAATAACTATCCATATTTGACTTGCGCCTGAACGGGGCTCGGACTTTAGTCTTTTGCCGCCGTTTTGCAAGGGATGCAGATGGACGAACAGATATGCCGCAGACACGATTTCGCCTGAACTCTCTCTCCCGTCGGGCCTTCCTGACAGCCAGTGCCTGGACGGCTGCAGCAGGCGTCCTGGCGCCCGGCTCCCTCTCCGTGACGCGCGCCCAGGCCGAAGAGGGGACAGCGCCGGACGACGACAGTCGCCCGGAAGGCAGGCTGGTCGGAGAACTTCGCATCTATGAGACCAAAAAGGACGATACCCTTGTGGACATCGCCACCCGCTTCGGCGTCGGGTTCGTGGCCCTGCGCGCCGCCAACCCGGATGTCGACGTCTGGCTGCCCGGCGAAGGGACGGAGGTCACCCTGCCCACACAGACCCTGCTGCCGGACGAGAGCCAGCAGAATGGCATCGTGATCAATCTGCCGGAAATGCGGCTCTACCACTTCCAGAATGCCGACGTCCTGCCATTGCTCTATCCCATCGGCATCGGCCGCGAGGGGCGAACCACGCCGCTCGGCAGCACCCGCATCGAGCGCAAGACCAAGAACCCGACCTGGTATCCTCCGGAATCCATCAAGGCCGAGAAACCCGAGCTGCCGGACGTGGTGCCACCGGGTCCGGAGAATCCCCTCGGCACGCGCGCCCTCTACCTGGGCTGGCCGGCCTATCTCATTCACGGCACCAACAATCCCTATGGCATCGGGCGCCGTGCCAGTGCCGGCTGCATCCGCATGTATCCCGAGGACGTCGAGGAGATTTACCCCGACGTGCCCATCGGCACCGCGGTCAAGGTCAAGGACGAACCGGTCAAGATCGCCTGGGTCGGGGACGCCCTCTATCTGGAGGTTCACCCCACCCAGACCCAGGCCGACCAGGTGGAGACCCAAGGCTATTTCGAACCCCGGCTGCCTGAGAACCTGATCGACCGCGTCATGCGGGCCGCCGGGACCGAGAAGGGACGCCTGAACTGGCAGGCGATCGACAAGGCCGGCATGGAAAGGCGCGGCTATCCCGTCCAGGTCAATGTCTGAAGCGCCGCGCGATCCTGCCGACTGCCAGAGACGACTTGCCAGAGGTGGCTTGAAGGAGCGGCGCTGTGGGCACAGAGTGTCCCCGTGCAGGCAGATAGCGCGTGAGCAGGACAGGAGGAGCAGGCGTGGCCGTTGATTCCCTTGAACAGCTGGAAGCCATCTACGAGACGCGCGTCTCGGACGCCGCGCGCCTGAAGGAAACCGACCGGATCATCCCGCCCTATGCGCGCCTGATCGAGGCCTCGCCCTTCGCCGTCCTCGCCACGGCCGGTCCCGAAGGGCTGGATTGCTCCCCACGCGGCGATCGTCCGGGGTTTCTCAGGGTCGCGGACGACCGCACCCTGGTCCTGCCCGATCGCAAGGGGAACAACCGTCTGGATTCCCTGCGCAACATCCTGAACGACCCGCGCGTGGCCCTGCTGTTCCTCATACCGGGCAGCGGAACGACGCTCAGGGTCAACGGGCGGGCGATCATCTCCGACGATCCGGCACTGCTGGACAGCCTGGCGATCGACGGAAAGCCGCCGAAGACAGCCCTGGTGATCTCTGTCGAGACGGTCTATTTCCAGTGTGCGCGCGCCATCCTGCGCGCCGGTCTCTGGCAGGGCGACAGCCAGGTGGATCCGAAGAGCCTGCCCAGCGCCGGTGAGATTCTCGAAGCGGCCTCCAATGCGCGGATCAACGGCGAGAGCTTCGACCGCGACTGGGCGGAACGGGCACCGAAAACACTCTGGTAGGTGTTTTCATCCCACGCTTGCAGCTACGAAAAAACCCGGCCCCTGCAAAGAGAGACCGGGTTCTTTTTCCGGAAGAAGTCCGAAAGGCTTACTTGCGGACCGAGCTCTCGAAAGCCCGATCGGCACGGGCGGCCGCACCTTCGGCACGCTCTGCAGCCGCTTCCGCACGCGTGGCGGAATCCTCAGCGGAGCGAGCAGCCTGTTCGGCCCGTTCAGCCGAAGCCTGGACTTGCTCCATCATGGACTTTTCCTCTTCGCTCATGGCGGTCGAGCAGGCCGTAAGACCGGTCGCGCCGAGGGTTGCAATACCGACGATAGCGAATGTACGTGCGAACTTGGACATCTTGAGTCCCCTTATCCATTGTTCGAAAATTATAATTCTGCGTCGTCCTTCCGTGTCGGAAGGACTGGGTCACAAGGTGTGATGCAATCGGGACTATTGCAAGACTGCCTCTTCCAATGCCCCAAAATTGCAACCACTTACCCCTGCATGGCGCCGCTTCGCCCGGAAAGGGTCACAGCTTTCCGGCGAACAGTCTGCAGGATGCCTTTCATGATTGGTGCACTTTACGGCAAAGTTGAGGCAACCGCGGGGACAAGACCCTCAGCCGTTGAGCCGATCGAGTTCCGCCAGCACCGCATCGCCCATCGCGCTGGTTGACACTGCCTTCGTTCCCTCGGCCATGATGTCCGGCGTGCGGATGCCGGAATCCAGGACATTCTGCACCGCCTGTTCGACCAGGTCGGCTTCCTCTGCCAGATCGAAGGTATAACGCAGGGCCATGGCATAGCTGAGCAGCGTGGCCAGGGGATTCGCCTTGTCCTGCCCGGCGATGTCCGGGGCCGAGCCGTGCACCGGCTCGTACAGCGCCTTGCGCCGCCCGTTGGCATCCACGTCGCCCAGCGAGGCCGAGGGCAGCATGCCCAGCGAGCCGGTCAGCATGGCCGCCACGTCGGACAGCATGTCGCCGAACAGGTTGTCGGTGACGATCACGTCGAACTGCTTGGGATTGCGCACCAGCTGCATGCCGGCGTTGTCGGCGTACATGTGGTCCAGCTTGATGTCGCTGTGCTTCTCCTGATGCAGCTTCGTGATCTCCTGGCGCCAGAGCACGCCGGATTCCATGACATTGGCCTTCTCGCTGGAGGTCACGTGGCCGCTGCGCTTGCGCGCCAGGTCGAAGGCCACGTCGCCGACGCGCCGGATCTCGTTGGTCGTGTAGACCTGGGTGTTGATGCCGCGGCGCTGTCCGTCGGGCAGTTCCTCGATGCCGCGCGGCTCGCCGAAATAGACCCCGCCGGTCAGCTCGCGCACGATCATGATATCCAGGCCCGAGACGATTTCGGGCTTCAGGCTGGAGGCGCTGACCAGCGCCTCGAAGCAGAGCGCCGGGCGCAGGTTGGCATAGAGCTCCATCTCCTTGCGCAGGCGCAGCAGGCCGCGCTCGGGCTTCTTCTCGAACGGCAGGTCATCCCATTTCGGGCCGCCCACGGCGCCCAGCAGGACAGCATCGACATTCAGCGCCTTCTCCATGGTGGCATCCGCCAGGGGGACCCCATGGGCATCGATGGCCGCGCCGCCGACCAGGTCCTCGTCCAGATCGAAGGATACGGAACGTTCACGCCCCATCCACTCGATGACCCGGCGCACCTGGGTCATGGCCTCGGGGCCAATGCCGTCACCGGGAAGGAACAGAATCGATTTGTTGGCTGCCATCTTGTCTACTTCATCCTGTCTGTTTTTGCGCGTGTGGGAAGGGAGGGAACATCCGGCTCAGGCATAGAGCCAGGGCTGGTGCGTCTTCTGTGCGTTCTCGAAGCTGTCGATCTCGGCCGCCTTGTTCAGGGTCTGGCCCACGTCGTCCAGCCCGTTGAGCAGGCAGTGCTTCTTCCAGGGATCGATCTCGAAGGTGATCTGGCCACCGTCCGGCCGCTCGATGGTCTGGTCTTCCAGGTCCACCGTCAGGGTCGCGTTGGCGCCGCGCTCGGCATCCTCCATCAGCTTGTCGATCTCCTCCTGCGGCAGGACGATCGGCAGGATGCCGTTCTTGAAGCAGTTGTTGTGGAAGATATCGGCAAATGAGGGCCCGATCACGCAGCGGATGCCGGCGTCCAGCAGGGCCCAGGGCGCGTGCTCGCGCGACGAGCCGCAGCCGAAGTTGTCACCGACGATCAGGATCTGCGCAGACCGGTAGGCCGGCCGGTCCAGCACGAAGTCCTTGGGATTGCCATCCTTGTCGTGGCGCAGGGCATAGAACAGACCCTCGGCCAGGCCGGTGCGCTTGATGGTCTTCAGGAAGCGCGCCGGGATGATCATGTCGGTGTCCACGTTCACCATGGGCAGGGGCGCGGCCACGGCAGTCAGCTTGTCAAACTTTTCCATTGTCTTGTCTCCTCTTCCCTTGCGCCCTGCTCAGCAGGCCAGCTCGCGGACGTCGCTCAGATGGCCCGAGATGGCCGCCGCAGCCGCCATGGCCGGGCTCATCAGGTGGGTGCGACCGCCCGGTCCCTGCCGGCCCTCGAAGTTGCGGTTCGAGGTCGAGGCACAGCGCTCGCCCGGGTTCAGCTTGTCGGCGTTCATGGCCAGGCACATGGAACAGCCGGGCTCGCGCCAGTCGAATCCGGCCTCGCGGAAGATGCGATCCAGGCCCTCGGCCTCGGCCTGTTCCTTCACCAGGCCCGAGCCGGGCACGATCATGGCATAGACGCTGTCGGCCACGCGGCGTCCCTCGGCCACGCGCGCGACCTCGCGCAGGTCCTCGATGCGCCCGTTGGTGCAGGAGCCGATGAAGACCTTGTCCACGGCAATGTCCCGCAGGCGCGTGCCGGGGGTCAGGCCCATGTACTCCAGCGAGCGCTTGATGGCCATGGCCTTGTTCTCGCTCGGCGCATCCTCGGGCCGCGGAATGGCTCCGGAGATCGGCAGCACGTCTTCCGGAGAGGTGCCCCAGGTGACCAGGGGCTCGATCTCCGAGGTGGACAGCGTCACCTCCTTGTCATAGCGCGCGCCCTCGTCGGACGGCAGCGCGCGCCAGAAGGCCTCGGCCTGTTCCCAGGCCGCGCCCTTGGGCGCATAGGGCCGCCCCCTGATGTAATCGATCGTGGTGTCGTCCGGCGCGATCAGGCCGGCGCGCGCACCGCCCTCGATGGACATGTTGCAGATGGTCATGCGCCCTTCCATGGACAGGTCGCGGATCGCCTGGCCGGCATACTCGATGACATGGCCGGTGCCGCCGGCGGTGCCGATCTTGCCGATGATGGCCAGGATCAGGTCCTTGGCCGTGACCCCGGTGGGCAGCGGCCCGTCCACCGTGATGCGCATGTTCTTGGCGTGGGTCTGATAGAGTGTCTGGGTCGCCAGGACGTGCTCCACCTCGCTGGTGCCGATGCCGAAGGCCAGCGCCCCGAAGGCCCCGTGGGTGGAGGTGTGGCTGTCGCCGCAGACGATGGTCATGCCGGGCTGCGTCAGGCCCTGTTCCGGGCCGATGATGTGCACGATCCCCTGGCGCACGTCGTTCATGCGGAAGATGGGCACGCCGAAATCGGCGCAGTTCTTCTCCAGCGTATCGACCTGGATGCGGCTTTCCTCGTCCTCGATCCCGCGCGCCCGGTCCGCCGTGGGCACGTTGTGGTCGGGCACCGCCAGCGTCGCCTCGGGGCGGCGCACCGGGCGGCCGGCAAGGCGCAGCCCCTCGAAGGCCTGCGGGCTGGTGACCTCGTGCACCAGGTGACGGTCGATATACAACAGGCAGGTTCCATCCTCCTGCCGATCCACGAGGTGGCTGTCCCATATCTTGTCGAACAGCGTACGCGGCTGAGACATACTCTCGCTCCTAACCCTTCCAGCTGGGAATTGATCCTCTATATGGCCCCGACCTGTATATGGTCTCGCATGAGGGGCTTGTCGTCCCCGGGGCGAGCGAGAATAGCGCCGGTCATCGGGAACCGCAATTCACCGCAGAGGTTTTCTCGCAAGGAATCTTCGCCCCTTGCCGCCTAGCGGGCAAAGAAGGGGCCGGAGGGGCCGGGCTGGATCTGCGAGGAATGGGCAAAGCGCTGGGCCGACATTGGCTTGGCCGTATAGGGCAGCGTGCTCGTGCGGGTCGTCTCGCCGCTGTGGGTTGTCGGGCGCGATGCCTGGCGCACCGGACGATACTCCTCCTCCCCGCCGCGCTCTGCCGTGCGCTGCTCCTTCTGCCAGATGTCCATGACCTTGGTGCGGTAGCGCAGGTTATACTTGGGCGTCGCAGAATGGTACCGGCCGACCGCGGCCTCCCAGGAGTTGAGCTCACGATAGTGATCGAGCAGGTACTTGGCGCTGTAGGCGACGTTGTAGGCCGGTTCGAAGGCTTGCTCCAGCGAGCTGAAGGCCTGGGGATGGTACATGAGGTTGATCTGCATGCAGCCGACATCGATGTTGCGCACCCCTTTCGCCTTGAGGCTGCGCACTTCCCGGACAGCGGCCTCGCGACTGGGCAGATATCGCCCCCTGCCTTCGGCCATCACGGTCCAGGGCCAGGCAAAAACTGCCCGCTGAGCCTTGTTGTGCCGCCCCGACTCGGCCTTGGAGATGGCCGCCAGAAGATGTGCCGGCACGCCGAGCATGCGTTCGGCCTCGGCCACATAGCGCGCACAGAGCGTCCAGTCCGAATCGACGCCCGCCGGCGCGATGCGCGTGCTGTCGGCCTTAAGCGGCCAGGCCGCGAAGGCCAGCAGCATGAGCAGCATCAGAATAAAGGACAGTCTGCCGAGCAACGTCACTTGGAACCTCCCGTGAACACACCCTCAGCAAAAGCAATAAGCGTGCCAAGAACCGCCCAGCGCCCCTGCAACCGGCACAGATTGCCCGGTTTCCCGGAATTGTGCGGCGCAACAGAGACTTGACACCATTGACGCTCGCAAAAGACACCCAATCCTGGGTGGAATATGTATGTATTCCAATTAGATATGAATTTTTCTCTTGCAAAGAGCAGCAAAATCGCCATATTGTGCAGTGCGGCATGAGGAGGACATCCTCCTCCCGCCGTACGTCTCTAAGGGCGTTTCCTCCCTAGACTTGGGCCGTGCATTAGCACGGCCCTTTTTTCTTTTTCGTTAACGGCTGCCCCTTTGTTGGAGACGGATGCCCTGCGGCCGGGTTCAGCTCGGTGCGAGAGGCAGCCTGCCCAGGCCGGCCAGCAGGTCGGGCACCATGTCCGCCAGCTTCTTCAGCCCGGCGCCGCGCTGGATACGCGTTTCGTCCATGTAGAGCCGGCGATTGATCTCGATCTGCAGGCAATGGAGCCCTTCCCTCGGACGGCCGTAGTGACGCGTGACGTAGCCGCCGGAATAGGGCTTGTTGCGCCCCACCCGGTATCCCGCCGCGCTCAGCACCTCCACCGCGCACTGGGTGACTTCCGGCGCGCAGGCCGCCCCGTGGCAATCCCCCAGCACGATATCCATGGCCGGCAGGCGCGGATCCCGTCCCCAGTTCTGGGCATTGGACGGCATGGAGTGACAGTCCAGCAGCAGGCAGGCCCCGAAGCGCTGCCGCGTTTCCCCCAGCAGGCACGCCAGGGCCTCGTGATAGGGCCGGTAGCAGCGTTCGATGCGCTCCAGGGCTTCCGCCAGGTCCAGCTTGCCGCTGTAGATCTCGGCTCCGTTGGCCACCACGCGCGCCACCGTGCCCAGGCCGGCCGCCACGCGCGGCGAGGCCGAGTTGACATAGTCGGGCAGCGGCTCGTCGAACATGGCGGGATCGAGTTCGTAGGGCTCCCGGTTCGGGTCTACGTACGCCCGCGGAAACAGGGCGCGCAGCAGGGGGGCGCCCAACTCCGGTGCCGCGGCGAAGATCTCGTCCACGAAACTGTCCTCCGAGCGCCGCAGCATCAGCGGATCGAGGCGCGAGCGCGCCAGGAAGTCCGCCGGATAGCTGCTGCCGCTGTGCGGCGAGGCCACGACCAGGGGCAGGCTCTGGCGGCGCGGGCGCAGAACCTCGTGGGTCTCGCAGATCTCGGACGTATGGGCCGGACCGTCCATGCTCTCTCCGGAATTGGCCTTCCTGACTGTACGCTCCAATGTCCGAATGTTGCAGGGACTTCGCAACGATTTCTTTGCCTGCCCCGTTGCTCTCCCTCCTGTGGGCCGGCCGGACGGCCCGAGCGGCTACCCTCGGCGAGGAAAATACGCTAGTCTGACGTTTCACAGGTCACCACCTCGTTGAGCGATGCTCGCGAAGCGGCGCGCTTTGATCCATCCGAAATCAGGCAGGGTCCGCCGGCCACCCCGGCAGTGCCCCGGCAATGAGGCAAAGAGACAGGACACACCATGGCGCGCATTCTCCTGGCGGAAGACGATCCCGGCCTCCGGCGCGTGCTGGTGCGGGCACTGGACGCGGCGGGTCACAGCGTCCGAGCGGCCGGCGATGGCCTCGAGGCGCTCAGGCAGCTTCACGAAGAGGCGGTGGACCTGCTGCTGGCCGACATCGTCATGCCCGGGCTGGACGGAATGGAACTGGCACGCCGGGCCGGCGGGCTGCATCCGGGCCTGCGCATCATGTTCATCACCGGCTTTGCCGCCGTGGTCCTGCGCGACGGCCGGATGGAACAGGCCCCGGCAGGCGCGCGCCTGCTCTCCAAGCCCTTTCACCTGCGCGATCTGGTGCGCGAGGTCGACGCCCTCCTGGAAGTCGCGTGAGGCGCTTCACTCAAAACGAGCGGGACCGGCAACAGGCACCGCAGAGGAGTCTTGCCAAACGCCGGCGTGGGTGCTATCTGCCCGCCTCACACAGCAGGCGATCATCCCGCCATCGCCACTGGGGTCGGGCGCGTAGCTCAGCGGGAGAGCACTACGTTGACATCGTAGGGGTCGCTGGTTCAATCCCAGCCGCGCCCACCACCTCTGGTAACGAAGTGGTAACGAGAAGGCCTGAGAACGGCGCCCCTCACCGATCCTCGATCGCCCGGATCTCCGCCCGCACGGACCCATAGTCCTCGACGAAAGTTCCGACCGCCGAGCAGTCCTCGCTCACGACGTTGCGCCGGCAGGGTGGCGGCAGACAGCCCAGCTCTTGCGCCGCCTTCTCCTGGAAAGCGGCCGTGTAGCTGTACAGCGTCGGCTGCACCGCACTGCTAGAAGTCCCCTTTGCGCAGCCTGTCTGAAGCGCCAGTGCGCTCATACTCGCGACGAGCATCATCGCGGCGATCGGCCGCCGCCGCATCGATCTTCTGCTGTTCATGCTCGGCCTCCTGTCGGCCCTTGCCCTTGCCCTTGTAGTACAGCCCCAGCGCGCCACCGATGACGGTCAGCGCGCCGATGATGTGCGGCAGGAACTCTGTGAGTAGAGAGATCATGGGCTCAGTCCTTGTAGTGACGCAGGGCCCAATAGGCGACGAGCGCCAGCGCGATCGCCGCCAGGACCCAGGGCGCCACGTCGATGATCTGCTGGATCAGCAGGAAGGCCGGCTGCGCGACAAGCGGTGCCATCAGCTTCACCTATCATGACGACTGGCTGGCCTGGGACCACGCGCTGCCCGTCTCGCTCTCGCTGCCCCTGCGCGAAACCCCCTATCGCGGCGAGCCGGTCACGGCCGTCTTCGAGAACCTGCTGCCGGACTCCGAAAGTCTGCGCCGCCGGGTGGCCGAGAAAGTCGGCGCGCGCGGCATCGATGCCTACAGCCTGCTCTCGGTAATCGGACATGACTGCGTCGGTGCCTTGCAGTTCATTGCCGGAGACAACGACCTCGTCGACAATACGGCCGCACTTTACGGGGAAGCCGTCGATGAGGAGACCATCGAGAAGCTGTTGACGGGACTGGCTCAGGCGCCGCTGGGCCTGTCCCGAGACAATGCTTTCCGGATTTCCGTGGCCGGCGCGAAGGAAAAGACCGCCCTGCTCCATCACGAGGGCAGATGGATCAAGCCCCATGGCACGACCCCGACCACGCATATCCTGAAGAGCCGGATCGGGCAGCTGCCCGGCGGGATCAATCTGTCCGACAGCGTCGAGAACGAGTTCTACGGACTCAAACTGGCCGAGGCCTTTGGCCTGCCCGTCAACACAGCCACAATCGAAACCTTCGGCGAAACCAGGGCGCTTGTCATCACGCGCTTTGATCGGCGATGGACCGGCGACGGCCGCCTGCTGCGCCTGCCGCAGGAGGATTGCTGCCAGGCGCTGTCCGTGCCCCCGACCCTGAAGTACCAGAACGAGGGCGGGCCGGGCGTGGGAGATGTGCTGAACCTGTTCAAGGGCAGCGACACGCCGATCGAGGACCAGGAGACAGTCCTCAAGGCGCAGATTATTTTCTGGCTGATCGGAGCGACGGACGGCCACGCCAAGAACTTCAGCCTGTTCCTGGGGCCGGGCGGCAGCTATCGCATGACGCCGCTCTATGACATCCTGACAGCACAGCCCGCCGTGAGCGCCCGCCAGATCGCGCGCAAGCAGATGAAGATGGCGATGTCCGTCGGTGACAAAAGGCATTACCGCTTCGACGAGATCCACGGGCGGCATTTTGTCCAGACGGCCATGCGGGCGGGACTATCGAGGAAGCGCTCGATCGCTATCCTCGACGAGATGGCGGAGCGGGCACCACAGGCGCTGGATGTAGCCATGGCAGCACTGCCGAAGGATTTCCCGCCGGCGATCCCCGATGCCGTTCATAAGGCGGTGATGGAGCGGGCCAGTGGTCTACAGGTTAGGCGGTAGATTCCGCCGGATAGTATCAGAGAAGCCGAGAGCTGATTCCTTAAAACACACCCAGAATTAAAGGTTCTCACCAGCAAAACCTGGGATCAGACACCTGGAAAATTAGAAATTTTCAGTCTCCATGCTCTTGGAGCCAATCGCGATATCGTATGATCCCTTCATACATTGATACTTGCGGTTTGAACTTGAGCTCATTCTTGATCCGCGAAAGCTCCAGTTGGCCCTGGTACTCATCTCCGGTCTCCACACTTTCATCAAGCACGACCTCACTGTCGGGCAAAGCACTTTTGAGAGTTTCGCAGACATCCTTGAGCTGCAAAACGCAATCACTGCTCAAGTTATAAACCAGTGATGGTGCAGACTTCGCATCAAGAGCGGCGATGATGCCCCTAACAACATCGTCAACGTATACGTAGTGGCAAGGAAAGTTAGCCGGCCCAGGAATTACGATTTTCTCGCCCCTCAATCCACTCTTGAGGCTTTCACGAATCGTGCATGCAGTCCGTCGTCCAGGGCCATAGACCAACCTATGCGCAAAGCCAGGCCTTCGAGCCCATGCTGATAGCGATACCCTGCCAGTAGATGTTCACTCGCAGCCTTGCTGGCACCATAAACATTTGTGGGAAAGAGTGGATACTCTTCTGGTATGGGCCCTTCGGCGGTCGGACCATAAGCAGCGATCGAGGAACAGTATATAAAGCGCTGCACCTCATGAATACGTGCTGCTTCCAAAAGATTTGCAGTCCCCCTGATATTGGTTTCACAGATCCAGAATGGATTGTCATTCGACACCATCGGACCGGATATTGCGCCGCAATGTACCAATGCATCAGCGTTACTAGACTTAAGTATCGCATGTGCTCGCGGTATATCCGTTAGCTCGGCAGCATAGCTTTGGACATTACGATGACTAAATTCCACTACGTCCCGATCAAGGGCAATGACCTTAAAACCACGATCGGCAAGTGCCCAGATTAACGGCCTCCCTATCAAACCTCCGGCACCCGTAACTACTACTGTCTTAGTCATTGATATTACCATTTACTGGTAGCTGCGCATTTAGCAAGGGGAAGCGAAATAAAAGCTGACCTGATACCAAATTTTCGTCCAATTGCTACTGGAATCGTTGGTTGATTGACCTGCCCCCAAGAATGGACCCCCCGGACTGAAAAATTCCGGGAAGCAGGTCAGTTATCAATGCCAAGGTCACTTTCAGGGTAAGGTTACCAGAAATCAGAATGTTGGACCCCTTAACTTGCGGACAAACTGGATAGTGTTATCGATAAGGGGACAAATCACAGATCAACGTATGTTGACCACGTATTCGGCGAACACCCTGCGGCAGTCCATCTCGTAGTCCAATTCCTGGACGGGTGGCCTTGCGAAGTGCCAGGTCAAGCCATGTCTGGCGGCCCCGCGACCGACGATCTCCTCTGGCACCAACTCGTGAACGTCATGGACCGTATAAAGCTGCACACCCGTGGTCTCCTGCCAGCCTGCTCCGAAGAAAGCCATACGGCGTTCCATCTCGTCGAGCACCCATCTTGCCTTTTCGCGCACCCCCTCCGGGCTGGTGTCGCCACGCCGGATGATGTGGTCGCGGTAATTTCCCTTACCTTCAGGGGCCTCGCCGCTACCGGCAATCACGAAACTGTGGTCCTCCTGCTCGCTCGGTACGGTGTAGCAGAAGGCATGAAAGCCTGGCTCGTCGGGGCCCATACCTTCCGGACAGACATTTGCGCGTGCCACTGGATTGATCTCGTCGCGAATAATCCCCCATTTCCGCAGAACGTCGCCATAGGCGGCATTGAAGGTACGAAAGCCCTCCTCGCTGAACTGCCCGGGCGAGCGAAGTTCACAGGCACAGAAAGCGGCCAACGGCCGTCCGAGGCTTTCCAGGTGCTTTGCGACACGAGAGAAACCCTCCTGAAGAGGCACCACCTCGGAAAAGCGAACTCGCTCGATACGGAATCCGGAAAGTGCCGCAACACCCGCCGAATACTGGAAGACACCAGGGACATAGGCGTAACCGCCTTCGCTCATTCGGGAAATTTCTGTCATGGAACCCCCTTCGTAACAATCAGGAACCGATGCACAGCGTAGCGGAGAGCTTCCGCAGGCAGGCGACAATGCTGTATCCAGTCGCGGCGCTGCTCCTCGGGTTTTCGGGATCGGGAAGATTGCTCACTTCGACACGCACCTCGCCTACCGCAGACCGAAAGTTCAACTCATGACGGTTGTTTGGCACATCCGGATCACACCACACCTCCACGCGGGTTCTTTCGGGGCCGAACCCGGCCAGGCTGACCGTCGCTGCTACGTTCACGTTCTGCGGGAATGCCTTGACCGCTTCGACGGCATTGCCGGCGAAAACCCGTCTCGGAGCCGTCAGGTTCATCGTGTCCAGCTGCCGCATGATTTCCGGTGTAAAGGCGGACGGCGGCTTCCGGGTAACAAGCGTCACATCCTCAAGGCCGGCCTCCGCAGCCGCGGCCAGGCCGTCCAGCCCGGCCACGGCTCCTGACGGAGCAAACACACGCCCGCCAAGGCGATGAGCCAGAACCACGAGGTCGTTGGCCGACAGGAGCGCGCCGACACTCGCGACGACAAGAACATCACCGCGATTCACCACCGGCTCGGCGATCCGCCGAAACAGCTCCGGTGGCAGGCATTCCACGATCACCTTGGCGCGGCCGGGGAGCTCGTCGAGCGTCAGCACGGCTGGAGACGTCGAAAAGCCGGAGGCCCGCTTTCGAGCCCGCTCCACATCGCGGGCCGAAACAGCGACGAGATCCAACCCGTCGATCCCTTCATCTAGCGCCGCAGCGACCTTCATGCCGACCGCACCAAGTCCCGCAACCCCGACGGACAATCGATCCGCTTGGTCCTTCATCCGTAATTGACGACCAGAAACTTGATGTCTGTCATGCTTTCCATAGCATACCGGGTGCCCTCGCGCCCAAAGCCTGAGTCCTTCCACCCGCCGAATGGCATGTTGTCGATGCGGTAGATCGGCACGTCATTGATCATCAGACCACCAACATCCCAGGTTTCAAGCGCCCGAAAGGCAGCTTTCAGGTCATTGGTGAAGTACCCGCCTTGCAGTCCGTAGCGTGACTGACCTGCAAGCCGAACGCCCTCCTCGGCCTTCTCCACCCGCTTGAGCGTCATCACCGGGCCGAAGATCTCTTCGCACTCGACCTTCATATCGGACGAGGTGTCCGTCAGGATCGTGGGTTCTATCACGGAACCGTGGCGCTGCCCGCCAGCCAGAACACGGGCACCGCCGGCGACAGCTTCCTCGATCCACTCCTCAATTCTCTTGGCAGAGCCCTCGTCTATGACCGGCCCCACATCAATGCCTTCCTCAAGGGGATTGCCGACGCGACAGGACTGTACCCGAGCGACGAGCTCGCGCTCGAACTGCTTATAAATCGCGTCCTCGGCATAGATGCGCTGCACGCCGATGCAATACTGCCCTCCGTAAACGACACCGCCGCGCACGCAGCGCGCGGCCGCGAAGGCAATGTCGGCATCGGCGGCAACGACCACAGCACCATTGCCGCCGAGCTCCAGCGCCACTTTCTTCTTGCCAGCGATCTCCTTGATGTGCCAGCCGACCTTGGCGCTCCCGGTAAAGGAGACCATTGCAATCCGCGAATCCTTGACCAGACCTTCGGCAAGCTGCACGTCGCAATGCACCACCTGAATCGCGTCCTCAGGCAGGCCTGCCTCAACCAAGACTTCCGCCAACAAGCGGCTCGTCAATGGCGTCTGGGGTGCCGGTTTCAGTATTACGGAGTTGCCCACAGCCAGTGCCGGCGCCACCTTGTGAAGGACAAGGTTGAGCGGGAAATTGAAAGGCGTGATGGCAAGGATCGGCCCAATGGGAAAGTGCTTGGCGATCCCGATCCGTCGGCCGAGATTGCTCAGGCTGTCCAGGTCCGCATCCTCGAGGCGCAACGGTGAACCGTCGGAGTTGGCCGTCTGATATGCAAAGACGCCGCCATCGACGTCGAGCGGCACTTCATGACCCGAGAATGCGCGCGCTTCCCGGGCAGCATTGCGAAGGTTGAACAGAGATCGCGACAACTCCCCGCGCGCATCATAGAGCGGCTTGCCGGCTTCGGCGGCAATCAGGGAGATGAATTCATCGCTCCTGGCTTCGATCAGTTCCGCGGTGCGCTCTAGAATGTCTGCCCGGACAAATCGCGGCAGATGCTTCATCAAATTGAACCCGGTTGTCGCTCGCTGAATGGCCGTTTCGATCTCGGCCGAACCGGCGACAGGCATCTCGCCCACGACATGACCGTCATAGGGACAGCGGATTGTCTCGGTACGTGCTGATTTCTCTTCGCTCGCGGTGCTCATTGTCATCCTCTGCGATTATCGCTCATGTGATGCCGATATAGGCTTCCCGCACTTCGGGAGACTTCTCGATTTCGGCCGAGGGCCCCGAAAGCTTGACGACGCCTCGGTCCAGAACATAGGCCCGATGGGCCAGTTCGAGGGCCGTCATGACATCCTGTTCAACCAGGAGAATGGCGACGCCGCTGGCATTGATCTCCACCAACGCGTCACTGAGTAGTTCTACCGCGCGTGGCGCCAGACCAAGCGAGAGTTCGTCGATCATCAGCAATCTCGGCCGGCTCATGATACCGCGCCCGATCGCACACATCTGCTGCTCCCCACCCGACAAGGTGGCCGCATCCTGATTTGCCCGCTCGGCAAGCCGGGGAAAGATCGTCATAACCCGTTCGAGATCACGCGGGATGCTGGGATCCTTGCGAGGCCGCAGATAGGCACCCATCAGCAAGTTGTCCCGCACACTCATCGTGCGGAAGAGCCTGCGGCCTTCCGGCACCTGTGCAATGCCGGCATGGAGCGCAGCATCGGGGGTGCAACCTGTCAGATCAGCTCCCTCCATCCGGATACTTCCCGCCCATGGTTGAACCAGGCCGGACACTGTTTTCAGAAGGGTCGTCTTTCCGGCGCCGTTGGATCCGATGAGGCAGACGATTTCGCCCGAACTGACGGCTAGATCGACCCCCCACAGAACCTGGATCTCGCCATACCCGCTTTCCAGACTGTCCACTTGAAGCAGAGTGTCACTCATTGGAGCCAGCCTCCTGCGCGCGTGCACGTGCATACCGGGCACCCAGATAGGCATCGATTACACGCTCGTCCTGACTGATCTCGGCCGGCGTGCCTTCGGCGATCTTGGCGCCATGATGAAGCACCACGATCCGCCCGCATAGCGACATCACCACTTTCATGAGGTGTTCGATGATAATGATCGTCACCCCCTGCTCGGCAATCCGCCGGATCAACGCCAGAGCTTCATCGATTTCCGCGGGATTGAGACCGGCGTTGACCTCGTCCAGCAGAAGAACCTTTGGCTTCATGGCCAGGCTTTTGGCCAGTTCCAGGCGTTTTCGACCGGCTAAAGTGAGCTCGGACGCGCGCATGTGACGAACGTCGCCGAGCCCGACGAAGCTAAGGGCATCGGCGGCCTGCGATTCGGCCTCCTTGATGCCATTCGCGCCCGCCGCAAACACGACAGCAGCCATCACGTTCTCCAGTGCACTCATTTCTGGGAATGGCTGAACCGTCTGATACGTACGGGCAATGCCCAGACGCGCCACCTGGTACGGCCGCTTTCCGTCGATGCGCTTGTCGTTGAACCAGATCGGACCTTCGCCACGCACCGCACCAGTGACGACATTGACGAGGGTAGTTTTGCCGGCACCATTCGGCCCGATGAGGCCAACAATCTCTCCGGCCTCCACGGACAGCTCAACATTATCGAGCGCAACCAGGCCATCGAAGCGGCAGGTGACCTGCTCCAGTCTCAGCACGCTCATTTCTTGTGCTCCCCAGCCTTCTTGCGTGAAAGGAGCGTTCCCTTACCTGCCCGTCCGGGCCGGCTTCTGACGAGACCAACCAAGCCATTTGGCAGGAAGAAGATCAGCGCAACGATGAGTATGCCCAGAACCCCGGAATGGAAGGACAGGAAATTGCGCCAGACGAGTTCCTCCATGACCAGGAAGATCCCTGCACCAATAACAGGCCCGACCACCGTGCCCGCCCCGCCCAGCAATGCGATAACAACCGGCTTGACCGAATGGAGGATGTCAAAGACGTCCGGCGGTTCGATATAGAAGACCCAGGAGGCGTAGATCGCCCCGGCACCACCGACAAACAGCGCGGACAACGTAAATCCTACGACCTTATAGAAGGTAGTGTTTACGCCCACCATCGCTGATGCATCCTCGTTCTGGCGGATGCACTTCAGCGCAAACCCGATTTTGCTGGAAGCGACAAGCCAGTTCATTACGAATGCGAGCACGGCCAAGGATAACATCGCCCAGAAGAACAACCGCGCCTGGGCGTCCACCGATATCTGCAGGACGGGCAAATTGAGCCCCATACCCCCGCCGGTCAGGCTGGTCCATGAGGTAGCAACTTCCAGCAGGACCTCCCCGACGACCAGGCTCGCGATGGCGAAATAGTGCCCCTTCAAATGCAGGATTGCAGCGCCCAAAGCGGCGGCGAAAAGGGCCGCGGCAAGGCATGCGGCGCTCCAGGCTAACGGCATCGGCACACCGGATCCCTGCAAAAGCGCACCGGTATAGGCACCAAGGCCAAAGAAGGCGGCCGTTGCAAAAGAAGGGTAGCCGGCATAGCCGCCAATCACGTTCCAGGACAGCGCCATTACGGCATACATCGCGAACATCGTGCCGAGCCGAAGCAGATAATTGTCGCCGAGGATGGGCAAACTTGCGATTACTGCGATTACCAGTGCCGTGAGGAGAATGCGCATCATTCGTATCCCTTCCGGCCCATGATGCCCGTCGGCTTGAAGATCAGCAGCAGGATAAGAATCACGAACGCAATGGTGAGTCCGTGCTCCGGGCCGAAAAACAATGCGCCAAAGCTCTCGATCACACCAAGCGCGAGTCCGCCGATCAGTGCGCCCCCGATGCTCCCAAGGCCACCGAGAACGCATACGACGAAGGCGATGCCGAGAAACTCGGTGCTGTTCAGAGGGGAGATCGGGAAGATCAGACTGAGCAGGCTTCCGCCCGCACCCGCCATGAAAGCGCCTATTCCGAACGTCAATGCATACACATGCTTGACATTTACTCCCATCAAGGCAGCAGCTTCACGGTCCATACGCACAGCCACAATAGCCTTGCCCATCCGCGAACGTATCAGGACGAAATAGAGAATTGCCGTCAGCAGGATTGCCAGAGCCATGGCGAAAAGACGGTCAAGCGGTATGATGAGATCCCCGAGCGGCGCGCTGCCCATAGGATTCTCCAGCCGGACAGTGCGATAGTCAGCGGTAAAGGCAACAAGCATGCTGTTGTTGAGCAGCAACTCCAGCCCGAAGGTCAGAACCAGCGTCGTCAGCACAGGTGCGCCCATGACGCGGTTGATTAAGCCGCGCTGCGTCAGGTAGCCGAGCACGAAGAGAAGAGCGCCCGCGATGATGATCGAGGCGAAAGGATGCAGCCCCAAATGAACCCAGGCAAAATAGGCTACATAGGAGCCAAGCACCACAAACGAGCCATGCACGATGTTGATGACGTTCAGAACGCCCCATACCAGGGAAAAACCGACTGCGATGCAGGCATAAAGGCCTCCCAGCATCAGCCCGTTGAGCAGGATCTGCACATAAAACATCGCGAAGGATCCGGATGGACGTCAGTCGCGGAAGTGCCTTATCCGCGACTGACTAAGGGTGAGGGCAGCTTCAATTGATGCCGCCGAAGCGCATATCGGTCTGCTTGATGGCTTCAGGATAGATTACCTTGGCCTCGCCATCCTGGATCTGGAACACCGGTGGCTCGAGCGAAGTGATCTGGCCGGTCTCTCCAAAACGGATCGGGCCGTAGAATGTCATCACGTCAATGTCGGCCAGCGCATCGCGAACCGTGACCGGATCGATCGAGTCAACCTCTTCAATTGCCAGCTGAAGGATCACGCCGGCTGCACTCGCAGATGCCTCGGCGTAGTCCGGACGGCTGTCGTACTCCTCCTCGAACAGCTCCAAGTAGTTCGCGGTCGTTCCGAAAACTCCCTCGCCGTCATACTCGACTGCAGGATGCCACCAGGCAGCACTGGACACGTTTTCAGCCGCTTCGCCCGTGGCCTCGATGAACTCCTTGTATGCGGGTCCGGCGATCATGCTCAGCACTTGCGGCTGCACGCCAAGATCCCGCATCTGCCGGCGAATGAGAATGAGATCATTGATATAGCCTGTCGCAAAAACCCAGTCAGGCTGCGAGTCCCGCAAAAGAGTGAGCGCCGAGGAATGGTCGTTAGTGCCGATCGCATACTCGTCGAAGGACACGACCTCGAAACCGTTCTCCTCCGCCGATTTTTCCATCTCGTTGGCAATTGCCAGCGGGAAAAGATCGTTTCGCGCGTAGATGGCCACCGTTTCGATATCCTCGCCCGATCCGGCAACGATCTCGGCCATCGGGTCGGTCAGCGTATTGTTGGGGGTGAAGGTCCCAAACAGGAACCGGTAGCCCTGGTTGTAAACCTCTTCCGAGGATGCGGTCGCCGCCACCGTGGGGATCTGGTAGCGTTCGGAGACGCTGCTCGCGGCCTTCGTCGCACCCGAGCCGAACGGCGAGAACAGGAAGTCGACGTCCTCCTCCGTGATCAGCCGTTCTGCCGTCTGTACCGCTCGCGGCGTGTTCGACTCATAGTCCACGTAAACGATCTCGACCCTGTAGTCAGTATCACCAACGGTAATGCCACCGTTCTCGTTAACCGTCTTTGCCCAGAGGTCGTAACCACGCTGCTGCTTATCGCCTTCGGGTGACAACGGTCCTGTCAGGGGCAAGGGCGCGCCTATGCGGATCATGTCGTCTTCCGCGGCCGCCGAACCTGCCAAACCGGATACTCCTACGGCCAACGCAAGGCCGATGCCCATCAAACTCCATGTGCACTGAGCCATTTTCACACCCCCTTCCGTCCAGAAGTCGAGTAAACCGAATAAACTGTGACTCTGGTTAATGTTCTCTGGAAGCAGAAATTTACGTTCAGGGCGTTGCGTAAATTGCAACATCCTTGCTAAAGGGCGAATGTTTCAAGGATGGTTTTCACAAATCCATCCGCAGCCGGCGTCAGATCAATCTCGGCATGCTTGCACACCTGTGTTTTCGCTTGGCCGAGAATGGCATCGTCGATGGGAACGCCAACAAGTCGCTGAGAGATCAGTTCCTGTTCGAACGAAAATCCGGGCAGAAACGCAATTCCCATTTCCTGAAGAACGAACTGGCGGAGCATGTCGATTGAGTTTGTTTCGAGGCGAACATTGATTCCGAGTTGCTCGGTCGCGCTGGCATGGTCGATGAGATGTCGTATGCCGAAAGAGCGGTCAGGCAAGGCAACGGGCTGATCGGTCAGCTCTGCAAGGCTCACCTGGCGCCGTTCAGCAAATGGGTGAGATGGACTCATGACTGCCAAAAGCGGCTGGACAATGCTTGCGATCACTTCTACGTCGCTGCGCGGCAGTGGGTGAAAGGAAATTCCGATATCACCCATATCCTCGGCAATCGCTGCCATGACCCCGTCGGTTCCCGCCACGCGAACATCGTAAGTAATCTGAGGGTGACGCTTCGAAAATGAGGCGATCGCTTGGGGCAGCATCCAGCCGATGGTTCCCTCCACCGTGTAAATGGTCACATGCCCCCTGTGCAGCCCCTTGAGAGCGTCGATTGAGGCACGCACCCGATGGAGCTCACGGCTGCGGCTCCGTGTGAAGCGCGCCAACACCTCGCCCTCCGGCGTCAGCTTGACGCCTTTGGCATGGCGGATGATCAGAGGCGCCTCGAACATATGTTCCAGCTTGTCAATCTGTCGGCTAACCGAGGAAGGGGAGACGTTGAGGGTTTCAGCTGCCTTCCTGATTGAACCCAATTGGGAGACCTTGTCGAAATAAGTGAACGCTGTATCCATTCAACGCCGCTCCAATTGGGTCTGTACCATCGCCAAAGGTTATGTTGTCCAGCGTATCATAGGAAACCATCACAGAGACTCCGAGCGTCGGAGCTCATCTTGTGTACGGGAATGTATTGGAATCGCCACAGCAAGGGGAACAAGCCTGTTCTCGATCGTTCGGATATGCCGTGGCAATCCAATAGTGTACAGATTCTAACGCGAGCGCTTTAGGATCATCCGGCTGCTTCTAGAATTCGATGCAGCCGGAAGCAGGCCACATTCTTCCAAATTACTGAAAAATCAGCCCCAAACCAATTCAATATGAGGCAGCTCTCTGAAAAGACCCCAACCCTCGATGCAGGTCGTTCGCCAGATTCAAGAGAGTTTCCTCCTCATACCAACGACCGGCCAACTGTAGCCCTATCGGCAGTCCTTGACTGGTCCATCCACAGGGCACTGAGATTGCCGGATGGCCCGTCAGGTTCATCGGGAAGGTATAAGGATACCAACCGGCACGGATTGCGCCAGCATTGACCCCTGCAATTTCCACATCTGCATGGCTATCTGTATCGGCCGATAAGGACGCAGCCGCCAACGTGGGCGTCAACAGAACATCAAACTTCTCAAAAAGTCGTTCCAGTTCTCGGTAGAGTGCGGTCCTCTCCGACATCGCGTTCTGCACGTCGATCCCACTGCGGGCTCGCCCATTTTCCATGGTCTGAACAAAGGAGGGATCAAACCGTTCGCGCTCACTATCAAGATGGGACCCCACGCGGGCCATCAAGGCAGATTCCAGATGAACTCGGAAGCCGGGCTCATAGCGGGCAAAGTTGACGTCTATCGTCTCGATCTCGGCCCCCTGCTGTTCGAGTTCTGCAGCTGCCTTCTTGACGGCTACAGCCACTTCTTCCTCGATCGCGGGGTTGCCGACCTTGAGCGCAAAGCCGATTCGAAGGGGCTTTGGTGGAACCACGGCATCTGCCAGGACCTTTGCCCAGGGATCACGTGAATCAGGGCCAGCCATCACAGAGTACATAAGCTTCAGGTCTTCCAGGTTGGCCGTCATCGGGCCAATGTAGGAATTGTTTCCGAACAGATCTGCTGAATGAACGTGCGGAATGCGCCCTTGAGTGGCTTTTAACCCGTAGGTTCCGCAAATGCTTGCCGGTATCCTGACTGATCCTCCGCCGTCGGTGCCAATCGCAAGTGGCACTTGGCGCAGTGCAACAGAGACAGCAGCGCCTCCGCTGGAGCCTCCACTCGTATAATCAGTGTTCCAGGGATTGAGCGTTCGCCCGAACAATGGGCTTTCGGTGAAGGGCTTGTGGCCGAACTCGGGTGTTGTGGTCTTGCCCACGATCACCGCATCTGCCGCCCGCAGTCTGGCAACCGGCGCTGCGTCTTCCGGTGCCTGCTTGCCGGCGAACACCGCCGAGCCGGAAGAGGTGGGCATGCCGGCCACATGCACCAGATCCTTGACCGAAACGGGCACTCCCGCCAAGGGACCCAGGTCCTTTCCACTGGCACGGTCGGCGTCCACTCGCTCTGCCTCAGCCAGTGCATTTTCCTTATCGAGATGGATGAAAGCGTTGGCCTTTGGTTCGGTCGCTTCGATACGGGACAAGGCGGCGCTGACGGCTTCCCTGGCAGAAAGCTCTCCGCTTTGGACGCGCGCGGCTATTTCAGTGGCGGTCAGCGCCACGTAATCCTGTTCCTGCATAGTATCTCCTTCAGATCATCCAGCGTCCGCCATCCACCAAGAGGGTCTGGCCTGTCATGTATCGGCCCGCCGGGCTGGCAAGGAACACCACTACATTGGCGATATCCTCGGGTTCCCCGACGATGCCCATAGGCACGGTGTCCTTGATGCGCTCTATCACTTCGGATGGCATGTAATCATGTGCACGTGTCCGTATGGCGCCAGGTCCTACGGCATTCACCGTGATTCCGGCTGGAGCCAGTTCCCTTGCTAATGACCGCGTAAAACCGATAACGCCCATCTTTGCAGCAGCATAATCGGCCAGCCCAACATCTCCGTAAAAGGCCGCTTCGGTCGACATATTGACAATGCGCCCCTGACCTCGGGCAACCATGCCAGGTGCGACAAGCCGACTAAGGCGCAGAGTTGTCATGAGAGAAATCTCGAGGACCGAGCGCCAGGTTTCCTCTTTGGACTCCACGAACGGTCCGACCTTTTCGCGTGCGCTCTGACCAACGTTATTGAAAAGCACATCGATCGGCCCGAGATCATGCTCTGCACGTTTAACAGCACTCTCCAGCGCCTCTCCATCCGTGCAGTCTGTGACGAATGCTGCGGACTTACTCCCCAAAGCTTCGACTTCTTCGGCAACCTTCTCCAGTGATGAGTCTTCGATATCCAGAAGCGCAAGGTCCGCACCAGCTTCAGCGAAGGCCAAGGCAGTTGCCCGTCCTATGCCATTGGCGGCGCCCGTTACCATGGCTGTTCCTGAGATGGAAAAGGCAGACACAGTGACCTCTCCAGTTAGTGAAAACTACGCCCCCCATCCACGGACAGGGTCGTCCCGGTCACATGCATTGAGTCTGACGACGACAAGTATAGAGCTGCTTTCGCAATATCTTCCGGCTGACCAATCCGTCGGATTAAATACCGGTCCTTTATCCGCTCAAGCTCTGCATCGGGATCTGGATGTGATTCGAATGACTGCCTGAACAGAGGCGTATCTATGATGCCCGGACAGATGGCATTCACTCGGATGTTGTCGTCAGCCAGATCCACAGCCAAGGCCTTGGCAAACATCACGAGACCCGCCTTCGACGCACAATACGCAGTCCGTTCCTCCAGGGGGCGCAATGCAGCTCCGGAAGAAATATGTACGATCGTGCCACCTCTGGCTGTCTGCAAATGCGGCACCGCAGTCTTACAAAGATGAAATGGAGCTGTCAGGTTCACATCGAGAACACGCTGCCATTCGCTTGCCGAGGTCTCGGTAAAGGGCTTGAGCAGGTCAATCCCTACTGAGACAACAATCCCATCCAACCCGCCCAGGGCCTCCGCCACTTGTAAAATGCTTTCCTGGACTGCTGCCTCATCGGTCAGGTCACAGCTGGCGGATGCAACAGGTGGCGCCCCCTCCTGGCTCAACGACGCCACCACCTGTGAAAGCCCATCTCCATCGCGATCGAGCACCGCGACAGCCGCCCCTTCCGCATGAAAGATCTCAGCAGTGGCCCTGCCTATCCCGGAGGCGCCCCCTGCTATCAAAACGCGGCGACCTGACAGCTTCATCGAAATGCATACCTGTCTGCTGATTCGAGTGATGGCCGCACCGCTTCAGCAACATCATCACAACGTGCGAACCAAACCCGGTCATGTTCCAGGATATGCTCTATCAACCGCTGCAACGCGATCAGGCGAGAGCCCCGACCTATGATTTGCGGATGCATCGCCAAGGTGAAGGCTCGATCCTCGTGATAGAGGGTGTCGAACTCCGCGCACCAAGCCTCCGCTACGGCAGAGGGAGCCTGCATTGTGCGCCCGGGCAAAGTGATAGAGTATTGGAAGAATGGAGCATCGTCGAGCACCCAGGCAAAGGGAAATTCCACTATCTGCGTTTTCTCTCCATTGACCCCATGAAGATAAGGTGAGTCATCATCGAAGAAATTGCTCGAATACCTGAAGCCCTTCTCCACCAGGAGCGGCATTGATATCGGGCTCACCTCTGCGGCCGGGGAGCGCCAACCCACAGGCTTGCGACCCGTCAATCGTTCGATGATCTCGATCCCGCGATCCATTTCCTCACGCTCTTCTTCTTCAGTAAGCGAGAGGATCCAACGATGAGACCAACTATGATGTGCGATTTCGTGCCCGTATTCGAGAATCTTCTCACACAGTTCCCACCGCTGCTCAATGATCAGCCCGGGCACGAAAAAAGTTGCCTTGATGCTATAGTGATCGAGAAGATCAAGGATCCGGTCCGTTCCAACCTTCCAGCCATAGGCGCCCTGGGATAGCACCACTGGTCGCTCCGCGTTCTTGGCATCCCGTGCGGTCCACATCGTTTCCGCATCCAAATCGAAGGTTAACATCACAGGGAAACCCTGGTCGGCAATAGGCATGGAGAGCCCTCCTTTCTGAAATCTACGCGAAACGATGGAAACCGACCCATCGCTCGGCGATAACGAGGAACAAGCCGGTGGCCATGATGAGCAGCGTGGAGATCGCCGCGATGCCGGGATCAATCCCATGTTCCACCGCGCTGAAAATCTTCACGGGCAATGTTGTCTGCCGAACGCTGACCAGAAAGATCGAGACGGGCACATTGTCAAACGACACTATGAACGAAAAGATTGCGCCGGCTACCAGCCCCGGACGAATGAGTGGCAAGGTTACCAGTCGAAAGGCCGTGAACCGGTTTGCCCCAAGCGTACAGGCTGCATCCTCAAGCGCTGGATCCGTGCCACCAAGGCTGGCAAGGAGCGAACGCACGACGTAAGGGACCGTGATAAGCGTATGAGCCAAGGCCAGAGAGAGGAAGCTGCCACGCACGCCGATGAGGGTGTAGTATTGGAGGAGGGCAACCGCGATGACCACAGCGGGGAATACCAGTGGCGCCATAAGTGCCGAGGAAATCGCTTCCGCCCCCGGTACGCTGCGTCTGACAAGCGCATAGGCAGCCGCCGTTCCCAATATGAGCGAAATAACAGTCGCACAAACAGCCAGGATCAGACTGAAGAATGCGGCCTCCAGATAGGCTTCATCACTCAGCACATCCACATACCATCGAAGACTGAGCCCTTCCGGCGGCACCGTCAGATAGGAGGTTGTCGTCAGGGATGCAAGTACGACGACGATGACCGGAATCTGCAGAAACAAGAGGGCCAGCGAACCATAGAGCGGGAGAGCGCTTCTCGAGATGCCTCTGGTGAAACGGTAACGAAGAGGGGGGCTATTCATCTGATTTCGGCCCAGCGCTTAGCAACGCGCCCGGCCCCCCACACCAGAACAAGTACGATCACGGTCAAAATGAATGCCATCGCGGCACCTTTTGGCCAATTGAGATTGCTCAGGAACTCATCGTAAATCAGCGTCGACATCACCTGATAGGTCGGCCCCCCAAGCAGCCTTGGGGTCACCAGAGCGGATATTGTCAAGACGAAAACAAGGATCGCACCGGACAGGATACCCGGCACGCTCAATGGCAATGTGACCTTCCTCAGTACGGTCAACTTTGAAGCACCAAGCGTATAGGCCGCATCTTCCACCTCTTGGGGGATCCCCTGTATGGTTCCGATCAGAACAAGAACCATGAATGGGAGGAAGATATGGCTAAGCCCGATTATCAGACCGGTAAAGTTGAACATCAGCTGCAGGGGCTCTTCGATCAGGCCGATCCAGGCCAAGGTCTCGTTTACAAGACCGTAGTTCGATAGCAGAACGATCCAGCCGAAGGAGCGAACCACCAAGTTCAGCAACAGCGGGAATACGACCAATATGATCAGCCACGGACGAAGAGCAGATCGCGTACGAGCAAGGAAGTATGCGAGCGGATAGCCAACCACCAAGGTTGCCACCACAACAAAGAGTCCGAGGCCCAGTGTGCGGGCAATGATCTCAAGATAGAAGGGATCAGTAAGTATCGCTACGTAGTTTTCCAGCGTCCATGCATCTCCAATTCCCTGACCCGGGATATAGGGATGAAGGCTTGTGGGAAACAGCAGCACCAGAGGCAGAACAAAGACCGCTATCAGAAGCAGGATAGATGGCGAAAGCAGGTCCAAACCGCTACGCCTGAGGAATCGACCGAAGGAGCGCTTGATCATTTGTCCTCAGCCATAACGATCACATCATCTGGGGCAATTCTCGCCTCCAGCTTGCCGCTCTCTTCCGATGGCAGCCTACCCTGAGCAATGCGAAGCTCCGCAGCCAGTTCTATAGTGTCCGCAATGCGCACCAGGTATTGCTGGTCTCGGCCCGCAAAAGAACTCACCACCATTGTGGCCGGAAAACAGTTGACCCTCCCATTGGCGTCGCTTGAACCCTCCTCAGCATGACAGAGGTCAACATTTTCCTGTCGAATGATAACGCGCACCTGATCTCCGGTATTTACACCTTCCGGCACATGAGCAACGGAAAGCGTTAGCCCACCCTCCAGACTGACCCTTGGGTGTTCGCCGTTCTCGATTAACGATCCGGTAAAGGCATTCGATCGTCCGAAGAACTCTGCAACGAACTTGGTGCTTGGCTGACTGTAAACTTCACGAGGGGTGCCTGTCTGCTGATGCTCACCATCCGAGAGCACGCAGATACGATCAGACATCGTAAGAGCTTCTTCCTGATCATGTGTCACGAAAACTGTGGTAACAGAGAGTTCCCTCTGCAAACGGCGGAGCTCCAAGCGCATTGCATCTCGAAGCTTGGCATCAAGGTTCGACAAAGGCTCGTCCAGCAGCAGCAACGCAGGTCTTGGAGCAACCGCGCGAGCCAGCGCCACACGTTGCTGCTGGCCACCAGAGAGTTCTTGAGGCAGTCTATGCTCTAGCCCCGTCAGGCGAACCAGGGCAAGGGCTTCCTCTACACGTGGACTGATATCCTTCTGAAAAACCTTCTTGCGCCGCAAGCCAAAGGCTACGTTTTCAAATACGCTCATATGCGGAAAAAGGGCATAGGACTGAAACACCAACCCGATATTGCGCCGGCTTGGCGGCTTCCAGGTTACGTCCGTCCCTCTAATCAGTATGCGCCCGTCACTAGGCTCTATAAGTCCCGCAACCATCCGCAGGATCGTACTCTTGCCGCAACCCGACGGTCCCAGCAGGGACAGGAACTCGCCTTGCTCCACATCGAGAGAGAAACCCTTGACTGCTACATGATCACCAAAAACCTTGCGCAAATTGGCAATCCCAAGCGCAGTTTCTCCCATATCGACAGCTTCCTCTTTTCGGATATCGGCAGGCTGAGGTGGTCGGCTCATGGCCGTCACCTCAGCCATCCCAGAAATCGGGTGTTAGTTCGCGATTTCCCGCTGCCAGCGTTGAGTCCATTCAGGGCGCAGCTCGGATGTCACATCCGTATCAGGGTACCAGAGCTTCTCATAGTCTTCGCTGCTCGGCAGAACAGCTTGAACTTTTTCAGAAAGGTCCACATCCATCCGAACTGGGGCAGCATACATGTTTTCGGCAAAGCACTCCTGGCCCTCTTTCGAGAACAGAACGTCCATATACTGCAGAGCCAGATCCTTGTTCGCGGCTCCCTCCGGGACGGAGACAGTGGGTCGAATTCCAACAGCCCCTTCTTCCGGATAAGAGACGGCGACGTTAACCCCCTTATCGGCAGCTGAGCCGGCGCGATCCGGATACCACGGGGCCATCACGATTTCGCCCCGCTGAAAGAGTTCCACAAGCTGGTCTGCCTGGGTATAGAGCGTGACAACGTGGGGCATCAGGTCTTCTATGGCCTCAAAACCAGCGTCCTGGGATTCAAAATCGCCATCCTTCATACGATTGACAGCCAGAAGGAAATGCAGGCCCGAGGTTCCAGTGATATCCCCAAGGGCGATCTTCCCCTCATATTTGGGATCGAAAAGGTCGGACCAGGACGTCGGCGGGGAATCGACTTCGTCAGGGTTGTAGGCAATGACAGTCGCTGAGGTCATGAAGTTGGCAAAATGACCGTCTTCATTGAAGACATTCGGATCCACGCCGTCATAGTTTTCCAGGCTTTCGAAATCGAGAGATTCCAGAAGGCCTTCGGCTTCCATTTGCTTTGCGATTTCGATGTCCATATACGCAAGGTCGATCTCTGGATTGCCCGCTGTAGCGCGAATCTTGGCCGCATTGTCTACGGAACTGCCAAGGGTCATGATAACCTCAGCTCCAGTTTCTTCCTCGAATGGCGCGATATGGCACTTCTCCGTGGCGTCGCCGAAGGACCCCCCAAAAGTGGCAATCACCAGTTCATCAGCGGCCTGTGCTCCCGATCCTATCGCTAGCACCCCAAACACAGCAGCTGACAGGCAAAATCTTGTTTTTGGCTTCCACATTATTTTTTCTCCCATATGTGAATAAAATCACTACTCAACCTGCTCGTTACTTTTATCTTTCTCGTTGGATGCTGTTACAGTCCCAGCACCGTGAAACATTCCGTTGCTCCATCCTTGATTCAGGACAAGCATTCGGCTCAGCATGACGGACAGGTTATCTTGCTCCGCTTCGCTGAACATTCGAATGAGTTCGTGTTCCACCTTGGCGTGACTTTCCATAGCCTGGTCGGCCAAGACCTTCCCTGCTTCGGTGAGTTCGACAATTACAGTTCTGCCATCGTGCGGACCGTCATGGCGAACAACCCAGCCCTGACGTTCCAGACGCGCCAAGAGGTTGGAAGTGCCTCCAGATGTCATTAAAAGCGTTTCACGGAGGCGCGTTGGTGACATCCGGAAAGGAGGGCCTGAGACTCGCAACGTCGCCAATACTGCAAAGGCGTGATAGCGAAGCCCGTGCGGCTCGAGCCCAATATTGAAAGCGCGCATGATGATTTCCTGCAAACGCAGGATGCGTCCGACAACGGCCTTGCCCGAACAATCGAGATCTGGGCGCTCCCGACGCCACTGCGTCATACCCAGGCCGACGATGTCGAACTCTGGATCCACCCTGTTGTCCGCAACGATAGAATCGCCGTCAGTCATAGTTCCTTCTATCATTTCAATATACCTTTCGCAAAAGATACTTTTGCTCATTGTAAAGCTATATGGGCATTGAAAGCATTTGGACCCAGATGACCTGAGCCATGTACAATGCCGGCTTTTTGCGTTTTGACACCGCAGAGTCAGAGGGAACAGGTTCTATCGCCTGAGATTGACTTCCAGGGTTGATGGTGCCCGATGCAGTTACGGTAGCAAGACCTAGGCTACCGGATCTCGACCACGGTACGGTTGTTTCGAACTGCGTCCAGCAGACTGAAGACCGTCAATGCAGAGGTCCGTGCATTGCTTGAGGAGGCCAGTCCGCCCATTCGCAACTCGAGGCTTCCTGTTGTCGCCTCCGCCCTGATTTCGTGGATGTTGGACAGGGCCTCCGGATCGGCAACAAGTTCGACTTGGGTCGAGTCCAACCCAAGACCCGCCAGGCCAACAATGGCGGCCACGTTCGCATTCTTCGGAAACAGGGCCGCCGCTTGTCGGGCATTTCCCTGGAAGAAAACCCGTGCAGTTTGCAGTTGATCAAGATCGCAATGCTCTTCCGCAGCCGTACCCTTCCAGGCAGCTACCGGCTTGATCCCGCGATAGGTGACCGTCTTCAGGCCCGCCAACGCCATGGCTGACAGGGCATCGATCGCACCGATCGCCCCAGACGGAACCATGATGCGTCCTTGCCCCGCCCTCGCCGCTTTGGTCAGAGTTTCATAAAGCGCAGGGTCAACCAAAGCCCCGGAAGACGCGGCCACAAGGTCAATGCCCTGCCTCAAGAGCGGCGCGCCGTAATCGTTCAAGGCAGCATTGCCGGCACACTCGACGACAAGCGTTGGATTGCTTTCGACGAACTCATTCAGGGTACTGACAAATCTGGTGTCGCCTGCATATTCCGCTCTCAACCCATCTACGTACTGGGGCCGCACCAGGATAGAGACGAGCCTACCCGCCCCATCCAAATGCTTCAGGTTATCGAGAAACGCACGACCTATCCCCCCAAACCCAATCAAACCAATTTTGCGTGTATCAGCCAATTCTAGCTCCATTGCCTTTGTGGATTGTGCGCCTAATTTAGAATCCTCTCTCGGTAGAAACCTCTGTTGTCATTGGCAAACCGTATGGATACAAATTGACCAAACGGTTCGTTAACCGATCCTGAGAGAAACATGAAGGAGATGCCTTACCATGGCCCGAGCGGGAACCCGCGGCGATTCCAGGGAACTGATTCTGCAAACGGCGATTTCTGAATTCGCCAGCAAAGGCCTGGACGGCGCGCGGGTGGATTCCATCGCGAACGCGGCCGGTCTCAACAAGAACATGATCTACCACTATTTTGGCAGCAAGGAACAGCTGTTCATTGCCGCACTGGAATCCGTCTACCAGACAGTGCGGGATCGTCAGCAGGACCTCAGCATCCGCGATATGGGTCCTGAAGAAGGCATGCGCCGGCTCATTGAGTTCACGGCGGATGTCTGGATCGAGATGCCGGAGTTCGTTCGCCTGCTGAATAGCGAGAACCTTCATGAGGCCCGCCACGTAAAGCAGTCATCAAAGATCATAAGCATGTATAATCCGCTGATGGACACATTGCGCGAACTCCTGCGAAAGGGAGAACAGGAAGGCGTATTCCGCAGCGATGTCGACCCCGTTGACCTCTATATCTCCATTACCGCTCTCTCTGCCTACTATGTCTCTCATCGCCATACCTTCGAAGCCATCTTCCAGACTCCGTTGATGACCCCCGAACGGCTCGAGCAGCGCAAGGCCACGATCTGCGAAACGATTCTTCGCTTTCTCAAAAGGGACTGATCCTGGGTTTTCTCCATGCCTCCTGGCAGAAGGAGAAGGCTTTATTCATGAAATGAATTATACTAACTTGTTAGTTAATACTCCAGGCAAGCGTTTCAGGAAGACTAAAGATCATGCAGATTCAGAACAGTTTCGAAGTTCCCGTCGACCCACAAACTGCCTGGACGACATTGCTGGATATCCCTGCGATCGCGCCATGCATGCCAGGTGCGCGTATCCTGGAGGTAAAGGATGAAGACACCTACAAAGGTGAAGTCCAGGTTCGTCTAGGCCCAATGGTGCTGAGCTTCCAGGGCACTGGCCAGATTGTCGAAAAGGACGAGGCAAATCATAATGCAAAAGTCAAAGCGCAGGGGCGCGATACGAAGGGACGTGGAAACGCGTCAGCAGATATCGCTTTCCATCTGGTGCCGCTTGGCGATGGAACGCGTGTAGACATTACCACAGATCTCAACCTCAGCGGATCCGTCGCCCAATACGGACGCAGCTCCGGCATGATCAGCGACCTGGCAAACCATCTGGTCGGCGAGTTCGCGAGCAACCTGCGCCAGAAACTGAATGAAGATACGGACCCTGCCCCTGCCACAGCAGAGAACACAGGTTCCGAAACCATGGACGCCCCCGCCTCTCCCGCCCGGAACGGAGCCAACTCGGGGGCAGACCTCGAGGCAAAGCAGGGTATGTCGCAAGACGGCAGAACCGAAACGTCCCAAGATACCAGGCCGCTGTCAGGAATTTCCCTATTTATCATGCTGATCAAGGGCTGGTTCCGCCGAACCTTTGGCGCAGCAAAGTAAGCTCGACCTCTTCCTTCTTGCCACACGCCTTTCGGGCTTCCCTCGACCTCGCGGCATCGTCCAAACCGGCCGACGGACCCGCCTCACCTTACTTTCTGCCGAGATGCGCCTCTCTGTTCTGATAGAGGCTGTCGTCGGCATACCCCATGGCATCGGGTCGGTTGCGGCCCAGCATGACCTGGAAGTAGACCGGCTCCAGGCTTGTGTTCTCATAGCCATGGATCACGCCGGGCGGACAGGAAATACACTCCCACGGACCCAGGCGGGTCCACTTCTGCTCGCCGTTCTCGTCCTGGACAAAGACATCCAGGAAACCCTTCAGGACGAAGAACACCTCCTCCACCTCGTGGGTGTGCGGGGCGTTCCCCTGGCCGGGATTGACGTACATGATGCTCAGTGTAAACCCGCGCGAGGGGATCGAGTTCGGGTCCTCGTGCTTGCCCGAACCGCCACCGCCAATGAAGCGGTGCTGCGCACGCTTGTAACCCTCGACTTTTGCGTCCTCAAATGCTTCCCAGTCGGGCACCCTGTTCGAGAAACGCGCCACATATCGATCCAGTATCTCATCGAGGCTCGCATCCTTGAGTTCATCCGGACGCGGATGTCTCGCTACAACAGTCATCTTATCGGTCCTCCGGTTTGCTGTTTTGTGGTCTTCTTTTCATGGGGTCATGAGAGTTCATAGGCGCCCTCCGGCGAGCGCCAGCGCCCCGGTGCGCGGGTCAGCCGCCGCTTCAAGCGGCGCGCACTCTCCTGGAATGCGGATAACCTGTTCTGCGGAGCGCAGCGAAAGCGCGGGAACCTCGCGCATGGAACTCTGCGTCGCCGTGAAGTCACAGCCCTTTTCAACCAGCACGGCGCCATTGCCATCCAATCCCCAACGCGGTCGGGTGACCAAGGCGCCCAGATCGTGCGCGCCATCGAGCAAATCGAGGATTGTCTGCAGATTCCACGGCGCCTGATTCTGCCCGCCGGGCGTGCCCCCCAGATACACTCCATCTGGCCGTTCCAGTGCCCAGGCCTGTAGCGTAGTGAAGGGTATGCGCCCCGCTGCGGGGGCGTTCCAGTGATCGGTGGGAGCCTCCAGATCAAATCCACGCCCCGGCCTGTTGTTCAGAACCAGGTCGTACTCGTCCAGAACCAGGGAAGACCCGTACTGTGGGAAGGAATTGGAATGCACCACCACCACGCCATTGCCGTCATTGTCCGCAGCGGTCACGACCGAAGTGCCCTCATCCCCTGCAGCAGTCAGCACCTCGCGCGCGGTGATGAAGGCAGTCCAGGAATCGCATCCCTGCGCAACGGCATGCTCCAGCGCCTTTGCGAGCAGCAGGCCATGGCTGGGAGCGGGCGTCATTCTCGCAACCCCAGAACCGTCCAGTTCCATCGTCAGAGGCACCGCTAAAGTTGCCTCCACCGCCTTCATGTCTTCCAGGCTGATAAAGCCGCCAGCAGCCTTGACACGTGCCACCACGGCCTCGCCAAGGTCACCGTGAAAGAGGGCTCCACGCTTGTTCGCGAAATCCCCCAGAAGTCGCGCCAGTCCTGGTAGATGCAGGGGTTCGCCGGCTTGGGGCAGCATTCCCTCCGGCAGAAAACGCGTCGAGCTGTTGTGAGATTTTAAAAGGGGGGCTGCCTCCCGGGTCAGATTGACGGCAACAGGGGTCCAGAAGATACCCGCTTCGGCATAAGCCGCCGCAGGAGCGATCAGTTCCGACAGTGGATGTACGGCGCGTTCAGCCAGTGTCGCATAGCCTATCGGCGCACCGGGTGCGCCGACCGAACACGGTCCTGTCTTTTCCAGTCTGGCCCCTGACCCCAGCGCCACCGGCCCGCCACCAATGGCGGTCAGGCACTGCACTTCGCCCTCGGCCGTGCGCATCAAAGCAACAAGATCGCCCGCCAAGCCGCATTTCATCGGCAGCCAGACTGTCTCAACGAAACAGGCAGCTAGAGCGGCATCGAAAGCATTCCCGCCAGCCCTCAAAGCATCCAGTCCGGTACGCGCAGCTGCCGGAACGGCTGCTGTGCAGACGAAATCGCCTTTGACGCTGTAGGGGTTTGAGCTCATGGGAGCAGCTGCTTCAAGAGCGACTCAGGCGTGCCCGGGAAAGCGCATGCCCGTGAACTTCCACTGGGTGCACTCTTCCATGGCGTAGCGCACGCCTTCACGGCCGTATCCGCTCTTGCCCACCCCGCCGAAGGGATAGTTGTCGAGTCGGAAACGGCTTCCCTCGTTGATCCAGAGAGACCCGACCCGTAACTCGTTGGAGACGCGGAAAGCAGTTTCCAGGCTGCTGGTGAAGCAGGATCCCTGCAGGCCGAATTCGCTATCGTTGGCAACCGCCAGGGCGTCATCCAGGTCACGCACCTTGATGACCACGGCAACCGGCCCGAAGATCTCCTCGCGCACGACCCGCGCATCGCGCTCAGGATTGACGATGATTGTCGGACGGATGGTACAGCCTTCGCGCTGAGGTCCGCCCAGAATGCGCGCCCCGGCAGTGCGAGCCTCCTCGATCATGGCCTCGATGCGATCTGCGGCCTCGCTCGATACCACGGGCCCCAAGTCGGTATCACGATCCCGGGGATCACCGACTTTCATCTTGGAAGCGGCAGTTTCAAACTTCTCCAGAAAACTCTCGAAAACCGGTTCCTCGACGAGTATCCGCTGGGTTGAAATACACTGCTGGCCGCTGGCTTCGAAGGCAGACGGCGTGATCCGCGCAACGGCATCCTCGATATTGGCATCCGCGCAGACGATATTGGGGGAGTTGCCCCCAAGTTCGCCGACGAAGGGCTTCGCCCCAGCGGCCTTGGCCAGGGCCTCGCCAGCCTTGGTGCCGCCTGTCAGGGTGACAAGCGCGACATCTTCGTGCTCGGCCAAGAGCCGCGCCTCCTCGCGATGGCCTGTCACCACGCTCAGCAGGCTTTCGGGCAGGCCCGCTTCCTCAAAGGCTCGCGCGATCTCGATGGCAATGGCGCTGCCCTCCAGGCAGGGCTTGATGATGACGGCGTTCCCCGTCACCAGCGCCGGCGCGACCTTCTGGACCAGCAGGTTTGCCGGCGCATTGAAGGGCGTAATGGCGGCAACAACTCCATAGGGCACGCGCCTGGTGAACCCGAACAGGTCCTTGCCCGCGGGTGCGCTGTCCAGCGGCAGAACCTCACCCCCAAAATCATGGATCTGACGCGCGCAGGCGCGGACGAAGGCGGCACTGCGCTTTGTTTCGAATTCGGCCGCGCGACGCGGCTTGCCGATGTGCGAAATGGACATCTCCACCAGACTGTCTATGCGCGCCTCGATAGCGTCCGCAGCGGCATTCAGCCATTGCGAACGCTGGGCGACGGTCGCCCCCAGGTTTTCCCCAAAGGCGTTCTTCGCAAAAGCAACCGCGGCCTCGATGCCCTCCGCACCAGCCGGCGCGATCTTCAGGCTTGGCTGTCCCGACCAGGGATTGGAGAGTTCATGCATCGTCTCGGACCGGGACAGCCCACCACCCGGAATCCAAGATTCCACTTCCGTTATCGCTGTCTCGGTCATCTCAGCTTGCCCTTCCTCACCCGATGGTTTGCATCTCGCATACATCAAATTAACTAACCAGTTAGGCCATTGCAATTGCACAATGCCCCTTGTCGTTCTTCCGCATATTTCAGACTATCCAGATACGTCAGGCGGACAGGCGGCCGTGTTCCTCGCCACCATGGGCCCAGCGTTCGCCGGCCAGGAGAACAGCGCTCACAATGCCCTGATAGCCGGTGCAGCGGCAGATGTTCCCTGACAGCTCCTGACGCACGGCAGCTGCTTCGGTGCAGATGCCCCGCTGGATCATGTCGCGTACCATGATTAGCATGCCCGGCGTGCAGAAACCGCACTGCAGGCCATGGGCATCCCGAAACGCCTGACGGATCACCGTCATCAGGGGATCCTCCTCGAATCCCTCGATGGTGCGCACCTGCTGGCCATGCACGCTGGCTGCCAGAGTGATGCAGCCACGCACCGGCTGCCCGTCCACCAGCACGGTGCAGGCTCCGCAAACCCCGTGCTCGCAGCCGAGATGGGTCCCGGTCATGCTTTCGTGGTCGCGCACGAAATCGGCCAAAGACTGGCGATCATCAATATCGCCGGTTACCCGACGGCCATTCAGCTCGAATTCTATATCAATCATTTGTTTCGTGCCTCCCTCACCGCTCGGCGTAGTGCCGCCCAGTGAAGTTCCTGTTCGTAGTCGTCGAGCCGGAAGCCGGCTTCTTCTGTGTCTTCATTCATCGCCGCGCGCAGGGCGCTCTCATCACCGTCTCCGGCTTCAAGCCGATCGGCAACTGCCTTCAGCTTCAGCGGAGTGCGGTCCAGCGCGCCCAGCACGGCACGGCTTCCGCCAGAATCCCCCAGGATCACGACTGCCATGGCATTGGCGAACTCACCGGCCTTGCGACAGATCTTGTGATAACCCCACCGCACGCCCGCCTGCAGACGAGGCACACTGACGGCTTCTACAATCTCCTGATCCTCAAGAGCCGTGGTCATGGCCCCGGTCAGGAAGGCGTCGACAGGCAGGCTTCTTGTGCCGGTGGCGCTTTTCAAGTGTACGTCGGCGTCCAAGGCCGTAAAGACCGTCGGCCACTCTGCAGAGGGGTCTGCATGAGCCAGGCTGCCGCCAATCGTGCCGCGATTACGCACGGAGCGATAGGCCAGGCTGGAAGCCGCACGGACCAGCAAGCCTGCAGACGGATCCGGTACGCGACCGTCCTCGATCATGGCATGGGTAACACCGCCACCCAGCAGGACCCGCCCGCTCTCTTCCGAACAGCTCCGCAGCTCGGACAGGACGGAAATGTCGATCAGCAGCTCGGGCTGCGCCAAGCGCAGGTTCATCATCGGACCCAGGGTCTGGTTACCGGCGACGAACTTTGCAAGGCCCTGCTCCTCCGCCGCCACATGCAGGGCGTGCTGAAGGTCGCGTGGACGCACATAGGTAAAGGGGGCCGGTTTCATTGCGCCGCCTCCTGCTGCATCATCCGCGCATGGCGCACTGCCTCATGAACGCGCCGGGGCGTCATGGGCGTCTCGTTCAATTGCGCGCCGATCGGAGCCAGCGCGTCGCGGATGGCATTGGCAATGGCCGCAGGCGGCGAGATCGCACCGCCCTCGCCCATGCCCTTCATGCCGTATTCCGTGTGCTCGGCCGGTGTCATCATATGCGCGATCTTGATCATCGGCACCTCGGTGGCCCCCGGCATCAGGTAGTCTGCGAAGGTGGTCGCCAGTGGCTGGCCGAAATCGTCATAGGGAATCTCCTCATAGAGGGCCGTGCCGATGCCCTGCGCTACGCCGCCCTGGATCTGACCGTCCACGATCCTGGGGTTGACAATGGTGCCGCAGTCCTCGACCACGCCATAGTCAAGTATCTCCACATATCCGGTATCGGGATCGACCGCGACCACCGCGACTTGGGTGGAGTAGCAGAAAACGCCCGTGTCGATTCCGGGCTGATAGGTGGTGGTCGCCTCCAGCGTCGGATCGGTGGACAGAGGCAGTCCGTCCTGGCGAAGGTGAGCGATACGTCCCAATTCCTGGAAGCTGACCTCGCCTTGGGGACCGCAGGCCGCGCCGTTCCTGAATTCAACCTGGGCCGGTTCACACTGCAGAAGATGCGCAGCGATATCCGCCATCTTGGTGCGCAGCAAGCGGCATGACTTGGCCACCGCTCCGCCCGCCATGACCATGGAGCGCGAGGCGAAGGTCCCCATGCCAAAGGGACTGAGCGTACTGTCTCCATGGCGCACGGAAATGCGGTCCGGATCCAACGACAGCTCGTGATGTGCCACCTGCGCCAGCGTTGTTTCCAGGCCCTGTCCATGCGACTGGATACCCACCAGTAGCATCAGCGTGCCGTCGGTCATCAGGCGAGCGGTCGCGGATTCGAAGCCGGGAATGACCGGCGTGCCGCGCGTCACCCATTCGCCGCAGCCATGCGCGGTCTGCTCGGTATAGGTGGCGAAACCGACGCCAATCAAACGCCCGTCCGGCTCAGGCGATTTCTGGCGCGCGCGCACACTGTCGAAGTCGATCAGATCGGCGGCCATCTGGACGCTCTTGGCGTAATCGCCGTTGTCATAAAGCAGGTTGGTGACCGAGCGGTAGGGCATCTCCGCTGGCCTGACCATGTTCTCCATGCGCACTTCATGCGGCTCGCGCCCCACGGCGCGGGCGATCTCGTCTATGGTCCGCTCGATGGTGAAGCAGGCCGCAGGCCGTGCCACCCCGCGGTAGGGTCCGATCGGCGACTTGTTGGTGCAGACCGTCAAGGTGTGACAGCGGTAATTCTCGACCCTGTAAGGACCGGGAATGTTCTTGGCCGCCATGCCGGTTTCCATGAAGGGACTGTTCGGCCAGTGGGAATAGGCCCCCGCATCCACGTAAACCTCGGCGTCCAGACCCAGAATGCGCCCCTTGTCATCGGCGTAGGCCTTGATCTTGTGAACGTGCTCCCGGCAGTGAATGGACGCCAGAAAGTGCTCGCGCCTGTCTTCGATCCAGCGCACCGGTTGACGCAGTTTGCGCGCCAGCGCAGCCACCATCAGTTCCTCGGGATAGAGGATGTTCTTCACGCCAAAGCCGCCACCCACGTCCGGTGCAATCACGTGAAGCTGACGCTCCTCGATTTGCAGGAACTGGGCCATGCCGGCGCGGATCTGATGTGGAAACTGGCTGGAGTTGTACACCGCCAGTTCATCCAGGCGGTGGTCCCAGTGGGCCAGGATGGCACGGCCTTCCAGGGGCACACCTGCCTGACGGTTCATGCGATAGGTCCGCTCGATCACAACGCTGGCGTTCTTGCGTGCGATATCGATATCGCCAGCCTCAACTGACTTGCGGATGAAGACGTTCTCGTCCCAATCGTCGTGAATGCGCGGGGCATCGGGCTCCAGCGCCTTCAGGGTGTCACACGCGGCCGGCATTTCGTCGATCTCCGGAAAGACCATCTGGGCGATGTCCTCGGCCTCGGCACGGCTCGACCCGACGCACATGGCGATGGGCTGGCCGACGAAACGGACCTTGTCGGTAGCCAGCCCCGGAAAGACGGAAGGGCGAAACCCGGCCACCTCCGGCACCGCCCGCAACGGCAGGACATCCGGAAAGTCCGATGCCAGAAACACGTTTCCACGCAGTTCTTCCGGAATATCCACCGAACGCAGCCATCCATGGGCCACTGGACTGCGCACGAAAGCCACATCGCGCAGACCGTGAAACCGTAGATCACTGACGAACTGGCCGCGACCGTGAAGGTGGCGTGTATCCTCTTTGCGCGGGACGCTGGCGCCTATACCCTTGTCAGACATGGATTTCTTGCTCCTGACGTGATCTCTCCCTCACCAGGCACTCCGGGTGAAGACATTTTGATTGTTTCTTTCATACCCTTATCCCTGCTACCGGCCTTCGCCATACAGCTCATGCGCCCGGCTGGGGAGCGGCCTTTTTCTCGCCGCGCTGCGAGACGTGCCAGGGAAGCAGCAACCTCTCCATGAGATCGACCAGATAGAACAGGATGGTGCCCACGATCCCCAGAATCACCAGTGCCACGAAGACGCGCGGCGTGTTGAACATGCCCTGGCTTTGAAGGATCACATGACCCAGTCCGGCTTCGCCGGCAACGAACTCGCCGACGATGGCCCCGATCAGCGCAAAGGAGATCGCTACCTTCATGCCTGCGAAGATGCTGGGCAGCGCATTGGGAAAGCGGATCTTCATCAGGATATCCGTATTGGACGCGCGGGAGGCCTTGGCCAGATTGATCATATCCGGATCCACCGAGCGCAGTCCCAGAACGGCGTCGATGACAATCGGGAAAATGGCGATTGCGATGGCGATCGCGATCTTCGGCTCGCTGCCCGTCCCCATCCAGAGAACGAACAGGGGTGCCAGCGCTACCTTCGGCACCGAATTCAGTGCAACCAGAAGCGTATAGAGCGTTCGATCGAGAAATTTTGAATAGACGATCCCGATAGCACAGAGCACACCCGCCAACACAGCTACGACAAAGCCGGTGACCGTCACCAGTAAAGTGTACCCTGTATTCTCAATAAAATAGCCCGGCGCCTCCAGGAAGTTGACAAGTATGATGGATGGAGGCGGTAGAATGAAAATGCGTGGCTGGAAAATCCAGACACAGACTTCCCATACGGCAATAGCACCCACCAAGACCAGGAGAATGGACAGGACGCGTTCGGAGCGTCTGAAGGCCTGTATCATCTGAATTATTCCTGTTTGAAGACGCCCAGGTCGGAGAAGAAATCCCGGATATGCGCCGTATACTTGCCGAACTCGGACGTCTCCCGGATTGACAGCGGACGCGGGCGTGGGAGGTCGATGTCGATTACCTCAGCGATTCGACCCGGATTTCGTGACATCAGCGCAACCCGGTCGGACAGGTAGACCGCCTCTGTAATTGAATGGGTAATGAAAAGGACCGTTTTCCGGCTTTCCAGCCACATCCGCTGCAACTCGAAATTCAATTCATCCCTGGTCATGGCATCCAGCGCACCGAACGGTTCATCCATGAGTAGAAGTTCAGGGTCATCCAGAAGGGCCCGACATATGGCTGCTCTCTGTCGCATGCCCCCGGACAGCTCCCACGGATGGCGATCCTCGAATCCACTAAGTCCGAACATCTCGAGGAGCTGCCTCGCCCGCTCACGATAGCTCTTCACATCAAGCTTCTTGAACTCGGCTGTGATCAGGACGTTGCTCAGAATATCCCGCCAATCCAGCAGAATATCGCGTTGAAACACCACCCCCATGCCTTGGGGGGCGCCGTTTACCGGCGCCCCCTTGATACGCAGATTCCCGCCGGAAAGAGGCTCCAGCGAGGCCACGAGCTTGAGAATAGTGCTCTTTCCACACCCACTGGGACCCAGCAGGCTGAGGAATTGCTCGGAGGGAATTTCAAGATCTATCCCTTGAAGGGCATGAACTGCCCCTTTTGGAGAAGGATAGACCTTATCCACGTTCTCCAGTTCCACATAGGCAGACATCTATACGCTTCCCTGCAGATAAGTAGAGAGTCAGGTGAGCAGGTCGTTCGTATAGTATTCTTCCGGCATATGGCCTTCCGAAATGACACCGGCCTCTTCCATGGAGGCGATTGCCATCTCCCAGTCCTCGTCGGCCTGAATGCCATAGCCAAGCCCTGCCGTCGCCTCGGTCACGAAGAAATCGTCATAGGCTGCCATCTGGCCATGGAGCGTGTCCGGGTTGAGATCCGCGTTGGGACGCTGATCGATGATCGCCTGAACAGCCTCATCCACATGACCATCGAAGATGTATTCCCAGGCCCGGATCTGGACTTCAGCCAACTTGGCCAGCTTGTCCGAGGAGTCTGCAATGGTTTCCTCAGTGGCGATCAGGCCATAGCTGGGAAAGACGATGCCCTTGTCGATGGCCAGGATCGGCTTGGCCGGCCGCGTGTCCTCCACCAGTGGCGGCCCGAATGGAGCCAGCGACATGAAGCCATCCGCCTCTCCTGAGGCGTAGGTGCTGACCATCGCCGGCGGCGAAACCATCACCACATCGACGGTATCGCGGGACAGGCCGGACGCCTCCAGAAAGGGATCGATGAAGGGCGCCCAGGGGCTGGCCGTGAAACAGCTCAGCTTGAGGCCTTCGAGTCCCTCGGCCGTATCGGGCCCGGTTTCGCGGTCCACTAGCACGGCCAGATCGCTCCTGCGGGCAAAGCCCGCAAAGGACTTGACCGGCAATTCGTTCTCGCGCGCCACGGCCATGGGGCCGAGTTGAACCTGCCCGACTTCCACGCGTCCCGCGCCGACAAGCTGGATCGTGTCCAGTGTGCCCTTGCCATCTTGGATTTCAACATCGAGGCCGGCTTCCTCGAACCAGCCGTTCACTTGCGCCAGATGCATCGCACCGTGGATCCCCCACGGAGCAAAATCCAAACGCACGACAACCTTTTCGGCCGCTTTCAGAGGACGAGGCCCACTTGCCAGCACAAGTCCGGCGGCTGCAGAGCCTGCGAGAAAGCTACGCCTTGATACCCATCTTTGTCTCATAACTGATCTCCCTGTCTTATGGTCTTCCAAATTACTCAGTTATATTAACTAACAAGTTAGTTTATTTACCGACTATCCGTTGTAAAGCCTCATTCTTCCGTTTTGTGGCAAAGATAGCCGATCACCATGTCCACCATATGATCCTCACGCTGGCGGATGCGCTCTGCCTCGGTCAGATTCTGCCTGAAGATAGTGCCCAGTGTGTACTGGTTGGACAGATAGAAATACCCGAGGCCAGATAGTGAAATGTAAAGGTCAACCGGGTCGACATTGCGGCGGAAAATCCCCTGCTCCTGACCGCGCCGAACCAGTTCATCCATGGTTTCGAGCAAGGGATTGTAGAGCTCCTTGACGGTTTCCGACTTGCGAATATGCCGGGCCTGGTGAAGATTTTCGCTGTTCAGCAGACTGATCACTTCCGGATGCTGCAGGAAGTGTTCGAACGTGTAGCGAACCAGGCTCCGCATGCCGTCTACCGGCCCAAGGTCGCGAATCTGGAAATCCCGGTGATGATCGCGCATCAAGGTATAGGCACCTTCCATCACCTTGATGAACAGTTCTTCCTTCCCGGCGAAATGATGATAAAGAAGGTTCTTGCTGATGCCCGCGCTTTGCACGATGCGATCGATCCTTGCCCCGTCGTAGCCACTGCGAGCGAACTCCTTCGTCGCACAGGCAATGATCTTCTCGCGTGTGCGCTTCGGGTCACGGCGGTTGCTCGCGGACTGCTTCCGCTTTGGAGCGGCCTGGCCGCGCTCTGTTGCTTCCGAATACGAGCCCGGCTGATCCATCTAGCTTGCCCTTCTTGTCTCAGGCCCTGGTTGGTCATCGTGTATAAGACGCTCTGCCCGCAATTCTTCGGTTGCCCTCGTGTCCAGCTCGCCTGAAGTCGGATTCACAACGACGGCATGGTGCCGCCGCGCATAGTCCACCGAAATCTTGCGGTTCCAGACGTCGCGCGCCACTCGTTCAGGGTCGCGTGTCATGGGATCACCATATCCGCCGCTGCCGGCCTGTTCGTGCCGAATCAGATCGTCGGGCTGCAGGATCATAGTCACCTTGCCGGGAAGCTCCTCTGTCTTGCCGTCCCGGATCAGGTAGTTGTGCGTCAGACGTCCCGGCTCTCCGCCGTTAAGTCCATAAGGCTGGAACTTCGCGCGGTCAGCGCGAAGCTGAAGCTGGACATCTTCGGTGAGCACACGGTAGGAGCGCGCCACCCCCAAACCTCCGCGCCATTTGCCGGCACCACCGCTATCGGGAATCAACTGGTACTCCTCGACACGCACCGGATGCTGAGCCTCCATGGTCTCGACCGGTGTGTTCGACAAGTTCTGCGAGGGGTTGGTAATGGCCTCGACCCCGTCCTTGTCCGGACGTCCGCCCCAGGCACCACAGATCATGTCCACGATGATGAAAGGCGATTTGTCGGGCCTGCGGCCGCCCAGGCAAACCACGGTGTTGCCGCCCTCGCCCGCTGCCGGCACACGGGCCGGTACGATCTGGGAGAGTGCCCCGAACATCGCATCCACCACGCGATAGCCGGTCAGCGCACGTGCCGCGCAGGCCCCGGGCTCCACGGGATTGAGGATCGAAGCCTCCGGTACCTGCACCTCGATACAGCGGAAGACGCCCGCGTTGTTGGGAATATCGCCTTCCAGGACGCAACGCACACTCAGATAGGTGCAGGAATTGGTGTAGGAGCGTGTGGAATTCAGCGCCGCCTTTACTTGGGGAGCGCTGCCCGCATAGTCCACCACCAACCGGTCATCCTGGACCTCGATCGTCACCTTGATCGGCACCGGTTCGTCGGAAAAACCATCGTCGTCGAGATAATCGGTGAAGCTATAGGTTCCGTTGGGCCACTTCTTGATCTCCTCGCGGGTCATACGTTCGGCATAGTCCAACAGGCCAGTGAAGTAACCTTGGGCAAGTGGCGCACCATAGCGCTCGAACATGCGGCCCAACTCGCGCTCCCCCACACGGCAGGCGGCGTACTGGGCCTTCAGGTCGCCGATCACCCGATCCGGCAGACGGACATTGCGCTCAATCAGATCGAACAGCGTCTTGTTCGGTCTGCCCGCTTCGTAAAGCTTGGAAACCGGTATGCGTATGCCTTCCTGATAGATCTCCGTGGAATCGCTGGCGTTGGAACCGGGCACCCGACCGCCGACGTCCGTATGGTGGCAGATCACGACCCCAAAGGCTTGCAGACGATCTTCATGGAAGATCGGATAGAACATGAAGATGTCCGGCAGGTGCATGCCGCCCTGATAGGGATCGTTCAGGATCACCGCGTCGCCGGGCTTCAGATCATCGCCGTATTCCTCCAGCACCACTGACATGGCCTCCGGCACGGCACCAAGGTGCAGCGCGATGGTCTTGGCCTGAGCCAACATACTGCCATCCGCGCCACATAGGGCCGCGGAGTAGTCCATCACATCCTTGACGATCTCCGAGCGCGCGGTGCGCACGACGGTATAGGCCATTTCATCGACGATGGAATCCAGACCGTTCTTGATGACCGCGAAAGTAATAGGATCCAGCTGCATCTCGCTTAGGCCTCCCTACCCACGGACTGCTCGTCCGAGGGTTTCTTGTTGTCGCTGCTTCGCTCGATGATCAAACTGCCGAAGCTGTCCTCATGAACCTGTGCCCACGGCGGAATTATGATCGTGGTGTCGTAGGTTTCCACAATCATGGGCCCGCTACGCGGCACGCTGTCGATCATTGCACGCGAGACGACAGCGGTATCGACGTATCCCTGCTCGCGTTCGAAATAGACGGCACGGCGGCTTTGGCTGGTTTCGGTTTTTTCAAGCTGCGCCTTTGTGTGCTCGAAGCGTAGGCGGTTTTCCAGATGCCCCACCGCCGTCAGCCGCAGGCAAACCATCTCCAACGGCTCTTCGTTGTTGTAACCGTAGGTCGTCTGGTAATCGCGCTGGAACGCCTCATAGATGGCCTGCCGGTGGACAGCATCCAGTTTGCCTTCCGGCAGGGCGACCGTCAGTTCCGAAGACTGCCCCATGTAACGCAGGTCTATCTCGAAGGAGAGCTTCTGTGCCGCTTCCTCATAGCCTTCCTCCCCAAGGAGCTCAGCAGCTTCCTCAGCCAACTCCGCTTTCAATACCTCGAAGCGTTCGGGAGTAAGCGCCCCAAGCGGCGTGATGAAGCTGCGCGAGAGCTTGTGCTTGATGTCCGAGGCCAGCATACCCGCCGAGCAGAACACACCCGACAGCGGTGGAATGACCACACGCTGCATCTCGAGCTGACGTGCGAGATCGGCGGCGTGTGCCGGCCCGCTTCCACCGAAAGCCATCAGTGCCATGTCACGCGGATCGCGCCCGCGCTCCACGGTCACCGAGCGGATCGACCGTCCCATGTTCACATTCGCCACCTCGCGGATGCCCAGTGCGGCCTCTTCAACCGTCAACCCCAAAGGTTCAGCCAGCTTGCTGCGGATCGCTTCGACCGCCAGGTTACGATCGATCTTCAGGCTGCCACCAGCCAGATTCTCTGGATTCAGATAACCCAGCACCACGTTAGCATCCGTCACCGTCGGTTCGTCATTGCCGCGCCCATAGCAAACCGGGCCGGGGTCTGCGCCGGCAGATTTCGGGCCGACGCGCAGCAATCCGCCCTCGTCGATCCAGGCAATGGAGCCGCCGCCAGCACCAACCTCGGCGATGTCGATGGCGGGAACCTTCAGCATGTAGCCGCCGCCCTTGATGAAGCGGCTGGGAGAGGAAATCCCGTCGCGAAATTCGTACTCCGAGGTCAGCATCGGACTGGAATTCTCAACGATGGCACTCTTGGCCGTTGTGCCTCCCATATCGAAAACCACCATGTCAGGGGTCTGCATGGCCTCCGAGAGCCGCGCCGCGCCCGAAACGCCGCCCGCGGGGCCGGAGCCCACGGCGAAGACCGGCCGCTGCGCCGCCAGGTCCGCGCCCATCATGCCGCCTGCGGAAGAAACCACGAGCAACGGCGCGCTGAACCCCACTTCACGCAACGCGGTGCGCAGTCGGGCGATATAGGTCCGCATTGCAGGCAGAAGATAGGCATTTACCACCGTCGTCGAAGTGCGTTCGTACTCCTTGATTTCAGGCAGAACGTCACAGCTTGCGGTCACCAGCAGATCGGGAAAGGCGCGGGTGATGATCTCCTTCGCCTCGTTCTCGTGTGCCGCGTTGACGTAACTGTTGATGAAGCACAACGCGATGCTTTCCACGCCCTCCTCAACAAGCTGTGCAGCGGTGCTTTCGACCTGCGCTCGATTCAAGGGCCGGACCACAGACCCATCAGAGCCAATACGCTCCTCGATCTCCAGGCGGTGACGCCGATGCACCAGCGCCTCCGGCTTTTCCCAGGTCAGATCGAACATTTGCGGCGTACGGATACGCCCGATTTCAAGAACGTCAGCGAATCCTTTTGTTGTCAGAAGTCCGGTGACGGCTCCAACACGCTGCAGCAGCGTGTTGGAGCCCACCGTCGTGCCGTGGACGATTTCCCTGACTGCGGAGACCGGGATATCCAATCGTTTCAGGACCTCGACCACACCTGTCACAACACCCTTGCCTGGGTCCTCTGGAGTGGACGACACCTTGTTGAGATACAAGCGGCCATCACCGCATTGAACAACGATATCCGTAAAGGTGCCGCCAATATCAACGCCGATCCGGACATCTCCGGCAGCCCCTTGCTCTGCGATATTTGCCACGTCGGTTTTTTCTGTCTGGCTCTGCTCGGAAACCGCCACTGTCTTCCCTCTCAGCACGAGTCGTTCTTGCACATATTATTGTACTAACCGTTCTTCCAATATTATTGGACAAGGTAGTTCAAATGAGTCAATAAGGAAAATTGAAGGCTCGAGAAAAGTTGATCTCCGGGAATTCGACTGTCTTGAGAAAATTGTTCAAGAACAACGATTTCTAGAGAGGCAAATGAAACAGTGTGACGTCCTGATTCTGGGAGCCGGCATCGTCGGCGTCAGTACGGCCCTCCAACTTCAAAAGCGCGGACTGTCGGTGATCCTGGGTGATCGGCGCAGTCCTGGCGAGGAAACCTCTTACGGGAACTCCGGGGTCATTGGAGGTCCCAGCGTCTATCCGGTTACGTTCCCACGGAATGCGAGAAAGCTTGTCGAGATCGCACTCAACCGATCAACGGCAGCGCGCTACAATCCAGCTTTCCTGCCCTACATCGCTGGCTGGCTGGTGGCCCATTACCGCTCCTCCGCCCCGGAGCGCCTGGAGTACGTCGCGCACGCCATGCATCCATTGATGTCACGAGCCCTTGCCGAGCATGAGAGCCTTTTGGACTCCGCCGGTGCTCTCGGTTATCTGCGCCGAAACGGCTGGATATCCCTCTATCGTCACAGCCCCTCTTACGAAGCCGTGAAACCGGCCCTGGAGCTAGGTAGAGAAATGGGCCGCGTCTTCAGCGTCCTGGACACCGCTGATGCATGCCGGCTGGAGCCCGCGCTCAACCCGATTTTCAGGCATGCTGTACACAGTCAGGACATTGCCAGCGTCTCCGACCCGCTGGGCGTGACCCGCGCCTACGCTGACCATTTTCGCAGCAATGGAGGCACTTTCGTCACCGGCGACGCACGCAGCCTGAAACGGCAAAAGTCCGGTTGGCAGCTGGACAGTGGGGAGGGGCCAGTCATGGGGCGCGAGGTGGTTGTGGCCTTGGGCCCCTGGTCATCGGAACTGCTCGCCCAGTTGGGCCTTCACCTTCCGTTGGCAGTACAGCGCGGATATCACAATCACTTCGCCACGGACAGCAGTGCGGACCTGAAGCACCCGGTCCTCGACGCCGATATCGGCTACGTCATCTCGCCCATGGAGCAAGGGCTCCGCTTGACCACGGGGGTCGAGTTCGACCGGCGCGATGCCCGTCCCACACCAGTGCAATTGGAACGTCTTCTGCCCCAGGCCCACAGATTGCTGAAGCTCGGACCAGCGGTAGAAAAGCAGCCCTGGCTGGGCGCGCGTCCCTGTTTTCCGGACACCATGCCTGTCGTCGGCCCGGCGCCGAAGTTGCCCGGCCTCTGGTTGACCTACGGCCACGGGCACATGGGCCTAACCCTGGGTCCCATTACCGGACGGCTGCTCGCCGAAACCATGCTGGGCGAAACGCCTTTCACGGACCCTAGGCCCTATCAAGCCGAGCGGTTCTTGAACTGATCCTGCAGACAATCTGAGATGGAGGACCATCCGACATGAGCGACGCACAGGCCACCCTAGCCGGATGGCAGGAAATGACACTTTCGATGTCTGCCCCATCGTCGGTTTCAGTCGGACTGATCGCGCTTGCCAACGACAGCACGATCGAACCGGATCTGTACGGTTTCCTTGGGCCGGAGAACATCCGCATCCAGACCAATCGCATCCCCGCGCCGCGCTATCTTGACGTGAAGAGCCTGCATGCCCTCAAAGACAAGATCGCAGACACGGCCGCCGGCCTCATGACGACTAATCATTTGGACGTGATGGCATTTGGCTGCACATCCGCCAGCATGGCTCTTGGAAGCGCCGCAATCACCGAAGCCATTCATAGGGCAAGGCCGAATATCAAGGTGGCCAATCCCGTAGAGGCCGCCCTGAAGGGTCTCCGGCAGCTGGGCTGTTCCCGCATCTCGCTCCTCACGCCCTACATCGGCGAGGTCAACGCCCTCGTCGAAGACTATCTTGTCCGTCATAAGCTGGACTTGGTCCGCAAGGGCTATTTCCCTGTGCGCGACAACGACACACGGTCCCATGTCTCTCTTGAGGCGTTTGAAGCTGCGGCAGATTACCTGATGAACGATTCCGCGGCCGACGCATTGTTCATCTCCTGCACCGCCCTGAGAACAGCACCGGTTATCGAGCACCTTGAAAAGCGTCTAGGCAAGCCTGTGGTCACCAGCAATCAGGCATTGGCCTGGGACTGCCTCAGGCAAGCTGGAGATACACGTTCATTGCTAGGCTTGGGACAACTGATGAGGACATGAAACCTGTGAACTTTCCAGATTCACCATCGCACTTTTGAGCCATTTTGTATCTGTCAGCTCATATTCAGTCGACCTGTAATAGAGGGCATGCCCCACTGAGGACAACAAAGGCGTTTGTATCTACCGGCGTAATCTTCGTCCAATCAATCATCGGGATCCTGAGTTAGCTTATTCCGCTTCTTACCTGCGGTGAGATTCCTGCGGTGGGAATCCGCCATACGATAGTATAATGGGATTTTCAGCTTTATTTCCTGATGCTTACTCTTACTCGCACCTTTACTTGACATCGTAGGGGTCGCTGGTTCAATACCAGCCGCGCCCACCATTATTTCGATAAATCAATTATTTAGGCTCTTCCCCATGAACGGGGGATGGGCATTCATCAGATACGGCTAATCACGTTTACCTTTCCAGAAAGGCGTAGACACAGTTTTTTGTGCATTTTCAGACTAATCTTCGTTCAAATCTAGCAAGCTACTCGCCATAAGGCACCCAGACATTCTTAACCTGGGTCGCCTGTTTCAGCAGTTCCCGGCCCTGCCCCTGTCGCGGGTCGTACCAGTCGAAAGCCCGGCCCTCATGCGTCCACACGCGCTTCATGTTGCTCACCGATTCAGCCTTTGTCGCCGCCATGCCCGAGATCGGACCGAAGTACCACAAGGCTTCCACACCGGCATGTGCAGAAAGAACGGGAGACAGCTCATCCGGCCGGCCTGTCACTATGTTGACCACTCCGGCCGGGACATCGCTGGTTTCCAGGATCTGGTAGAAATCCGTCGCGATCAGCGGATAGGACGCCGAAGGCACGGTGACCACGCGATTGCCAGCGGCAATGGCATGCGCCACCAGCGAAATAAAGGCAAGCAAGGGAGTGTCGTCAGGACAGATGATCCCGATGACTCCCATCGGTTCCTGCAATGCTAGAGTCAGCTTGCGACCCGGCGGATTATGAACGGCCCCCTCGTACTTGTCCGCCCAGGCGGCAGCCGAGAAGATCCGCTCAATGCTTGTGTGCACTTCCTTCGCCGCGGACTTGCTGGTACCGCCGGTCATGCGCTGCAAACGCGATGAGAACTCGTCACTGCGCTGTTCAAGATTCTCCGCAATGAAGTAGAGGATCTGGGCCCGGGAATGACCATCGCTCTGTTCCCAAGCCTGCGCCTTGCGCGCTGCCTCTACTGCATCACGAATGTCCTTGCGATTGCCGAGCGGGACTTCTCCAAGATGGTCACCGTTCGCAGCCGCGATGGGAATGCTGTAACCACTGTCAGGGCGCGTCTGCTTGCCGCCAATGTAGAGCTTGGCCGTACGGTCAATTCCAAGCGCAGGTCCGCTTCCCGGGGCAGCGCCCGAGACCGGCGCGGACTTCGTACCGCTGGACTCGGGCAGGCGCGGCAACTGTCGGCTCCAGGAGGGGACTAAATACTCCTCGAGGCCTTCGCGACCACCTTCCCGGCCATAGCCACTCTCCCGGTATCCACCAAAACCACAGGCCGCATCGAACTGATTGGTCGAGTTAACCCAAACCACCCCGGCCTTCAGGCGCGGTGCCAGTTCCAGGGCCACGTTGATGTTCTCCGACCAGACACTGGCCGCCAGGCCATAGACGGTGTTGTTGGCAAGAGCCACGGCCTCATCCGGAGTACGGAAGGTCATGCTGGTCAGGACGGGACCAAATATCTCGGTCTGGGCTGCGTGCGAAGCCGGTCCCACGTTCGTCAACAGCGTCGGCGGATAGTACAACCCTTCATCTGGCACCGGGACCTCCGCCTGATAGCAGTGAGCCCCCTCTTCCACGGCACGATCGACAATACTGCGGATACGCTCCAACTGAACGGGGGCAACGATCGCGCCTACGTCAACTGCCTTGTCCAGAGGCGAGCCCATGCGCAGGCTCTCCATGCGACGCCGAACCTTGTCCATGAGGCGATCAGCTACAGGCTCGTGGACAAGCAGCCTCGAGCCCGCGCAACAGACCTCGCCCTGGTTGAACCAGATGCCGTTGACCAGGCCCTCGACGGCGCTGTCGAGGTCGGCATCATCGAACACGATGAAGGGTGACTTGCCGCCGAGCTCGAGGGTCAGGCGTTTCGAGCTGTTCGCTGTGGCGCGGCGTATCTCTTTGCCCACTTCCGTGGAGCCGGTGAAGGCGACCTTGTCCACATCCGAATGTGCAACAAGCTTTGCCCCCGTCTCGCCATCGCCGGTGACAATATTGACGACACCTGGCGGCAGGCCGACCTCGCGACAGAGCTCGGCAAAGGCAAGTGCCGTCAGGGAGGTGAATTCCGCGGGCTTGAGGACCACGGTGTTCCCGGTGGCAAGCGCCGGCGCAATCTTCCAGGCCAGCATCAGCAGGGGGAAGTTCCAGGGAATCACCTGAGCGGCCACACCGAGTGGCTCGTGCTGCGGGAACTCGTCCGCCAGTATCTGGGCCCACCCAGCGTGGTGATAGAAGTGGCGTGCGACCAGTGGAACGTCGATGTCGCGCATCTCGCGGATCGGCTTTCCGTTGTCCAGGCAGTCCAGGACCGCCAGCCGCCGGGAATGCTTCTGAACCTGCCGGGCAAGTGCATAGAGATAACGGGCGCGTCCATGACAGCCGAGCTTCCACCAACCCGACTGCGCCGTCCTGGCCGCCGCGACCGCCTTGTCGATGTCCTTGGGACCGGCACTGGAAATGCTGGCCAAGGTTTCGCCGGTGGCGGGATTGATGCTGTCGAACCGCTTCTTGCCGGCTGACGGGCACCATTCTCCACCAATGAAGAGTCCGAAGCGCCGTTCGTGCTCATCCAGCCAATTCACGGCCTCCCTGGGATCTTCGGGCGCCGGGCCATAGTTCATCATTTCGAATGTTTCCAGAATGGTCATTGGGCACACCTTGGGGAATCGATCCGTATCAGGCGACGGGATGGCGGAAATCGGCCGAGTAGAATCCGGTGGCGTTGTGCTCAAGCTGGCGTTCTATGTCGCCCAGCAAAGAGCTCGCACCGAAGCGGAACAAGCCTGGGTCAAGCCATTCGCGGCCAAGCTCCTCCTTGATCATGACCAGCCAATCCAAGGCGCTTTTTGCCGTACTGATTCCACCCGCCGGCTTGAGCCCGACCTTCATGCCGGCTCGCTCCTGGTACTCGCGGATGGCCCTGGCCATGACAAGACCCACGGGCAAAGTGGCATTCACCGATTCCTTGCCGGTCGAAGTCTTTATGAAGTCAGCCCCGGCCATCATGCAGACCAGACTCGCACGCGCCACGTTGCGGAGGGTCGACAGATCGCCCGTGGCCAGGATTGTCTTCATGTGGGTATCGCCGCAGGCTTCTCGAAAAGCGGCAACCTCGTTGTACAGGGCCTCCCAATCCGCATTGAGCACGTGGGCCCGCGTGATCACGATGTCGATTTCCCGGGCACCGGCAGCGACCGAGCGGCGAATTTCCGAAAGCCGCTCCGGGAACGGAGACAGTCCTGCAGGGAATCCTGTCGAAACCGCCGCAACAGGAATGCCGGTGCCTTCAAGTGCACGAACGGCCGTTTCCACATAAGCGTGATAAACACAGACCGCCCCGACATGGAGTCCAAGGTTTTCCGCACCGAGCGTCGTCAACAGATCCTGTCGCACCGGTTGGCGTGCCTTGTAGCATAAACGACGTACGCGTTCCGCGGTGTCGTCGCCGGAGAGCGTTGTAAGGTCGATACAGGAAACGGCCTTCAGCAGCCAGGCCGCTTGCCAGAATTTCTTCACAGTCCGGCGCTTCGGCAGGGTGGCCGCGCGTTCCTCGATTGCACTGCGATTGGCACGCAGGGACCGCACCCAGCCAATGTCGAGCGGCATTCCCGCATTCGTCGGCGTGCTCTGCATCAGGACCGGAAACTCAGACACAGAAGACGGACCGACCTCGAGCTGTTTGTTTACTGTAGCCTGAGCGGCGCTTGCATGACTCATCCTGCCCTCTCCAAAAGACTTTCCACCTCCTCCCGGGACGGCATTGACGGGGCTGTCCCCCGCTTCGTGACCGAGAGACCCGCCACCGCGCAGCCAAAGTGTGCGGCGTCCATGAGTGGCAGGCCTTCGGCGAGGGCCGCGACCAGACCGCCATTGAACGCATCGCCAGCCCCGGTGGTGTCCAGAACATGTCCGGCATTCACCGCAGGTATCACGCGTTCCTGGTTCTCGCTGCTGACATAGACACCTTCTTCTCCAAGAGTGATAAGCACGTGGCGCACGCCCCATTCACGCAGGGTTGCAGCTGCCGAAGCCACCTGTTCGCGTGTTCTCACTTCACGGCCGACAAGCAAACTCGCCTCGGACATATTGGGAGTCAGGTAATCGATCTGCGAAAACACCTCGCGTGGCAATTCCACCGCAGGGGCCGGATTGAGAACGACGGGCACCCCGTGTCGGTAAGCGAGCTCGATCCCATACAGACACGCATCTGTTGACAGTTCCAATTGCGAGACAAACAGGGTCGAACTCGCAATGGTATTCGAGGCTGCATCCACATCGGATCTGTTCAGATTGCCGCATGCCCCCGGCACGATAACGATCGCATTCTCGCCCCGCGCATCGTCAACGATGATCGTCGCGGTCCCGGACGGCGCATCCGGATCATTCGAGACATGGCCGGCACCTATACCCTCGTCCTCATAGACCCGGCGTGCCATCTCGCCGAACGTATCCTGTGCCACACGGGTAATGAGCTCGACTTTTGCATTTTGTCGAGCTGCAGCCACAGCCTGATTCGAGCCCTTGCCACCGGGCCCCATGGAGAACCCGGTCCCATGCAGGGTTTCCCCCCATTCCGGCATCCGCAGCGTGCGGCAGGCCAGGTCCACGAAGAACGCACCAAGGATGGTGATGTACTTATCGCTCATGAAATTCTCTCCAACTGCAAATCCTGCTCATGCGCCAACCACGCCCTTCTTCAGCAGGATACAGCCATAGGGTCGCTGCTCTCCGGTAGCGACAATGGCATAGGCCTCACGGGAGCGTTCGTAGAATTCAAAGCGCTCCAGCTGGCCCATGGGCCATGACCGCCCCTCCGCAGCATCGATCTCCTGCTGAAAGAGTTGCTGGACTTCCGGAACGTCCGAGGGCTGTCCCACCATCTCCATGCGCAGGGCCGGCTGCTCGACGAAGGTGTCCAGCGGCATGAGTTGGAGGCAAGCCCTCAGGACCTCGGGTGCAGGCGCCGCATCCAGCCGCACAATCCTCTGCGCCATGGACACTGCGGGGAAGTGGGCATCGACGATGGCAATGTCGTCTCCATGCCCCATGGAGGCCAGCACGTGGAGCAGTTCTGGCGTATGAAGTGTGGTAAGCGTCTTAAGCATGGAGGTCCTCCATAATCGGAAATCGTGATCTGCGGGTTCGCCATCATTTGACGGCCCCCATTGTCAGACCACGTGCCAGATAACGTTGCAGGAAGAAGGCCATGACGACGACTGGCAGGACCGCAATGACTGCAGACGCCGAGATCGGCCCCCAGAGGATCTCATGGCCGCCTGCGAATTGAGCGATCACCACCGGCAGAGGCTCCACGTTCGAGCCACTGAAGATGATGGCGTATGCAAAATCGTTCCAGGCAAAGATGAAAGTGAACAAGGCCGAAACGATCAGGCCGGGTGCGACCAACGGCACGACGATGAGGCGAAAGATCTGAAACGGTGTTGCCCCATCAACCTTGGCGGCCTCCTCGATCTCCAGGGGCAGCTCCTGGACAAAACTCATGAGGATCCATATGGCGAAGGGCAGGTTGAAAACCGTATAGGCGATGATCAAACCGAGGTGCGTATCAACCAGCCCGAGATAGCGGTAAATCACGAACAGCGGCAGTATGGTCGCGATCGGCGGGAACATCCGGATGGACAGGATCCAGAAGGACAGGTGCTGCCGTCCAAGCTGAAAGCGGGCAATCGCATATGCTGCCGGCGCTCCCAGGCCTACGGAAATGATCATCGACGACGTCGCGATGATCAGGCTGTCGATCAGTCCGCCCAGTGCCCCCTGTTCCAGGGCATCGGGAAAATTCGACCAGACAAATTCCTCGGGCCACCAAACGGTCGGCTGAATAAAGAACTCGCCGCGGGCCTTCAGGCTACCCAGGATCATCCACACAAAGGGGAGCATGAAGAATGCAAGCACGAGCAGAATGATAACCCATGCCACTACACGTTCACTGGTGGTCGGCTTCGTGATCATTTTTCCTGCCCCGTCTGCCGGGCAACGAAGCGGAGGAACAGCTTTGCGGCAATCACAACAATAATAAGCTGGATAAAGGTCAGAGCCGCTGCATAGCCCGGACTGAAGAACTTGAAGCCCTGCAGATAGGTATAATAGGTCAGCGTCTCACTGCTGTTGCCCGGTCCGCCTTGAGTCAGAATGTAGACGAGATCGAACGTCTTGAAGATGTCCACGGAGCGCAAGAGGATGCCGATCGCTGCGATTGGCAGAATGAGCGGCAGGATGACCAGGCGAAACAAGGACCATCCATACGCGCCGTCCAATGTCGCTGCCTCCAGTATATCCTGCGGAATGCCTTGCAGTGCGGCCAACATGATCAGGGTCATGAATGGTGTCCATTGCCAGGTATCCGTCAGCAGAATGGTCAAGAGCGCTGTGTCTGTGGTTGCCAGCCAGGACGGCCCATCGATGCCGATCATTGTCAGCAGCGCGTTCAAGGGTCCTGAAGTGGCATTGAAGATAAGGCGTCCCTGCCAACCCGCCACGACTTGGGAAACAATCGAGGGAATCAGCAACAGGGACAGAATCAGCGTGCGGCCGCGCTCCAATCGAAAGAGGAGCGAAGCGATCAAGTAGCCGAGTGTGATCTGCAATGCCAGGCCGCCAAACAGCAGGATGGCGGTATTGAGCATGGCATTTATGAATCGCGAATCTGCGGTCAGTGCGCGCACATAGTTGCCCAGGCCCTCGAACGCGAGAGGGGCTGGCGTTCCGTACTGCAGATTCGTCAGCGACACCCCCAGGGAAAAGAGCAGGGGCACGATCGTGACGATGAACAGCAGCCCCACTGCGGGGGCTGCCATCCACCTTGCAAATCTACGCTCTTCAGATCCAATCATCTGCAAGATCCCGCATCATTTGATGTGGATGAGCGTGCGGGCACTCACTCGAGCAATCCGGCATCACGATAGCCGCTGAGGGCCTGATCCCAGAACTGCTTCTGATTATCCACACCCAGGCGCTGATTTATGGCTTCCCATTCCTGGGCGGCTTCGTCCAAGGCGGCCTTGGGCTCAAGCTGCCCGGAAAGGGCCTTGTTGACGGCCAAATCCAAGATGTCGTTGTACTCGGCCGCGCCGGGAATATTGAGATCGGGAAAGCCGTTGCTGAGGTTCGCCATCGTGGCATCCGCCCAAGCTTGCGCGACCTCTTCGTCCTCGAAGGGATACTCGGAGAGGTCCGAGAAATGAGCCTCGCGATAGGGGTCCTGTCCGCTCCAGTTGGCACCAACAGTCGTCTGGCTCTTATCCAGTGAGAGGAACTTGGCCACCCAATAGGCTGCCTCCTTGTTTTCGGAGGCTTCTGGAACAGCCAGCACACGACCCACCGGCATGGGAGCGCGATGGTTCACTTCGCCATCCATTTCCGTTCCCGGAACCAGTCCGAAACCGGCCTTCCCGACAATCTCGCTGACTTCCGGATCGGCGGTCTTCTTGCCGACATCCGACCATTGGATAACCATGGCAACTTCGCCATCGAGGAAGGTGTTCTTGAGCTCCTCATAGCCATAGCCCAATACGTCGGGAGGGCTGTATGGCAGGACATCGACCATGTTCTGGAGAGATTCGACAGCTGCTTCCGAATTGATCTGGGGATTCATCTCTTCGTCGAAATATATCCCTCCGGTACTGGCGAAACGCGCGAGGAACCACGCATAACTGAAACCACGCGCCCCATAGGTAGCGGTTCCGTAGAATGGACTGTCCAGTGTTTCCCCGGCCAGGGTATCGCCTTCTTCGCGCGTGAAGAACTCGGCGACTTCAAGCCACTCGTCCCATGTCTCCGGAGGTGTCAGTTCCCGACCGTACTCTTCCTCAAAGGCCGCCTGTTCCTCGTCATTGTTGAACAGGTCCTTTCGGTAGTACATGTTCAGGACGTCCCCATCGTACGGCAAAGCATAGGTTTCGCCGTCCCACTTGAGATAGACCTCCTGATAGGCACGCTGGACCTGATCAAGTTTCGGCGACCAGATCGAAGCAGGCTCCTTCTCCATATAATCATCGAGTGGCTCGAGGTAGCCGTTTCCAGCGAAATCCCCCAGATACGACGGGTAGAAAAGCACCAGGTCACTGTCCGACGCGCCGGAAACGAAGTCGGTCTTGAGCCGGTCATACAGACCGGTGAATGTGGTCCCGACTTTCTCGATCGTAATTCCGGCCTTTGCCAATTCGTCGGAATACTGGTCAAAGGCAGCCATGTTCTGGCCTTCGTCACCGACAACCGTAATCGTCACATCGTCAAAATCGGGATACTCAATATCTTGTGCGGCAGTCGTTCCGCAGGATAGGCCAAACGTTGCCGCTGCAGCCATAAGGGCCACTCTCTTTGGGCACTTCATGATCGCTTTCCTCCTCTGGTTAAGACGGTTGTTGTTTGCGTGCTCTTTCATGGCACGTTTGTCCTCTATGCCACTCGCAGGCCTGTTCCCTGATCAAACAAGTGGACGCGCTCAAGGTCGGGCATCAGTTGGATTTGATCGCCAGGACGCAATGAAAGACGCTCATGAAAGACGGCACAGATGCGTGTGTCGCCGATATGAACAAAGACATGATCCTGGTCCCCCATGGCTTCCACGACATCCACCGTGACAGGAAGTGCACGGGAATCTTCAGATACCGTGAGGGCAATCGGACGAATGCCATAGGTAACTTTACGTCCGTCCTCGATCTGGATGTCTGAAGAAAGTGGCAGAGCCCCCACCTCGCTTTCGATGTAAGTCTCTCCGTTCTCGTTCCTGGCCGCTTGGCCTGAGAAGAGATTCATTGAAGGAGACCCGATAAACCCTGCGACAAACTCCGTCGCGGGTTGATCGTAGACTTCGAGCGGTGATCCAACCTGCTCTACAATTCCGTCGCGCATCACCACAATCTGATCAGCCATCGTCATGGCTTCCCCTTGATCATGTGTGACGTAGATCGTTGTCGTACTCAGACGCTGCTGCAGCTGGCGGATCTCAGTGCGCATACGCACTCTGAGCTTCGCGTCCAGGTTTGACAGAGGTTCGTCGAACAGGAATACCTGCGGATCACGCATGATCGCGCGTGCCATCGCCACCCGCTGCCTTTGCCCGCCGGACAGTTGCCGGGGATAACGCTCAAGGTACTCACTGATGCCGACCAATTCAGCGACTTCAAGCGCTTGGCGTCGGCGTTCACCTTTCGTGATTCCCTTCAACCTGAGGTTAAATCCGAGATTCTCGGCGACCGTCATATGCGGATAGAGGGCATAGCTCTGGAAAACCATCGCCACGTCCCTGTTCCGAGCAGGAACGTCGTTGATGATCTTCTCTCCAATGGCGATCTCGCCATCAGTGACGTCTTCCAGGCCCGCAACCATGCGCAAGAGTGTGGACTTTCCACAGCCCGAAGGACCAACCAGAACCGTGAAGGATTCATCAGGGATTGTGATATCCACACCATGAACCACAGGAAGTTCGCCGAAGGCCTTTGTTATATTCTTCAAGACGACTGAAGCCATGAACTACACCTCTTGCATTCTACCAATGCCGCCCCTCCCTGCGTTTCAGACCTGATGGATGGTTCTGATCGGCGCAGATGGTGCGGAGCCATTCACATAAGCTGAATGACCTCCATCGGAGTTAGATTCATAGCCGCAGGAGAAAACGCAGAAAGCGCATGATGGGATTGAGAACACATGGGATTTCCTGCCCTGACGAGATTATTGTTTCGGCAATGGCACTTGAATGCCTACTTTTACCATCTTGATGTTACGATTATCACATTCCATGTGATTTTCACAACATGATTCCCATGCTATTGTCCGATCTTTCAAAGTGGGTTTTGTGCTGTTTGGCTTCCAAGCTCAGCAAAATCAGCCTCAAAATATTCGTGCAAAACCGGTCTACGCATTATGACGATGCTGTTACTGGCCTCCTCCTTAGAAGGGCTCGAACATGCAGTTCGATTCATATGATTGATGAAGAATGGAACCTTACCGCAATTCCCGATCCGCTGACCTATCCAGCAATCAAAGGGAAGACTGCTGCCTGCCCATGCAGGTAAAAGTGACCTTCCCCGGGAAAGTGCCGCTGGTTGTCAGCAACTTTCTCGGAGACCGGATCTTTCCGACTGAAAGTGATCGTCCCGACTTCAACAAAGGAGCCGGTTTGCGAGCGAAATGGAGAACTTGTTCTCATGAATGACCGCACCGCCCGTCGCCTGACACGGCTATACGAGGCCCTCGCCAAGGGAGGCACTCTCCACCTCTCCGAAGCGGCGCGTTTGTGCGGAGTCTCGGAAATGACGATCCGGCGAGATGTCTCGGCAAGCGAGGGGGCAATGACGTTCCTGGGGGGACGCCTTGTCATGACTAGGGATCCCCAGTTTGCCCCCCTCTACGATCTCAATAAGCAACAGGATCGTAGAGCTCAGGAGAAATACCGCCTGTGCGAACGTGCAGCACAGTTCATCGAAGACGGCGATTCCGTGTTCATCGATTGCGGCACCACATTGGTCGCACTTATTGGACTGCTGGACGGCTTTGAACAACTCACTGTCGTGACCTACGCCCTGAACGTCGCCAATGCGGTGGCAAATCATCCGAACGTCAGATTGGTCCTGCTCGGCGGATTGTTCCATGCCTCGTCTTCCTCCTTTGAAAGTGAGGACATGACCACCGCCATTCGCCGCATTGGAATCAACAAGGCATTCATCTCAGCGGCAGGCGTCCATTGGGAGAGAGGTGTCAGTTGCTTCCATTTCCATGAGGTGCTGCCAAAACAGGCTGCCATTTCCTCAGCAGAGCAGAGGTTCCTCGTGGTTGATTCCAGCAAGTTCGGAGCAATCCGTCCGGCAATATTCGCCGATCTGGGTCAGTTCGACGTTCTTGTCACAAGTGATGAAAGCAGACATCAGCTCCCTCTCAGTAGGGAAGGCATTGAACGAGGTGGTCTACAGTTTGTGACAGCCTGATTCTCTCGCCAATTCCAACACCTAAGTGCTTTCAAAAGCAGCTTACAGCTCAAACTCGACCAGGAGGTCCTTTGCATCGATCTGAGCGCCGGGCTGGACATGCACGGCCTTTACCGTGGCATCGCGTTCGGCATGAATGCCGGTCTCCATCTTCATCGCCTCGAGGGTCAGCAGCAGATCGCCATCGCTCACCCGGGCGCCGTCCCGGGCCAGGACGCTGGCCACCACGCCAAGCATGGGCTACCTCGTGCCAACGCTCCTCCAACCCCATCGAGCGCGCTTGCGCCTTGAAGTTGGTGAACTGCCCACCCGGCATCTCGTGCAGATACACCTCCGAGGCTGGAGCATGCAAACCGCTCTCGAAGGCGGCGTACTGACCGCGCACCGCTTCCCAGTAGTTGGAGATCTCGCGCACCGCATCGATGTCGAGCCCGGTGTCCCGCCGGTGAAGGCCAGCGCCTCCACGATGGTGCCCAGCGGGGCCTGGCTGGTATTGCCCGACAGCGCATCCATGGCGCAGTCCACGGCGTCCACGCCGGTTTCCGCCGAAGACAGTCACCCGTACCGCAACTATCTGGAGGGACCGCTCGGGACCTGGGTCAACGCCCTGCTCAGCGCCATCGGCTATAACTTCCATCTCTCTTCAGGTGGCTGAGGTTACTTTTGCGCCAAATCTACAGGGCGATCATCAATGACTTTCTGGCCGCAAACTCGCCCTCTATCGCCCACACGGAACGCTTTTTAACGCTCGACCCATGCAACTCCTATCTTATAGATAAGCCACTTCACTTTCTGCGGACGCCACGAGACTGTCCTTCAGATGGGTCAGTGTCCCCTCCGTCATGGGCAGCGAAAGGAATATGTCGCCGCGCGCTGTCAGGTAGACCCCCTTCTCGAGGCAGTCCAGGTGTACCAGCCGCCGAAGTTTCATTGTGGCGGGATGAACGGCCTCGGCATTGCGGGGCAGCGTCTCTCCGTAATGCAGGCTGAGGATGGAGCCCAGTCCAGAAACCTGCACGGGAAGCCCCCTTCTCTTCAGTTCGCTCGCCAGTTCCTCTCGGAAGCGCTCGGATATTGATAAGAATTCCTCAGCACGTTCACGCGTGAAAACCTCGCGCAGTCCTGCGATACCCGCCGCGAGAGAAAGCGGGTTGTTGTTGAATGTGCCAGCATGCTTCAGCGCATCTGGATGGCCCGGATCAAAGCGCTCCATGACATGGCGTGTTCCGCCGAAAGCACCGAAGGAAAGCCCGCCTCCCAGGTACTTGCCAAGCGTGGTCATGTCCGGGGTTATGGCTGTGCGTCCCTGCATTCCGCCTTCACCCAGGCGCGAGGTTTTCACCTCATCAAATATGAGCAGCGCGCCATGATCCCGTGTCAGCTTGCGCAGCGCCTCGAGAAATTCCTGGCTTGCCACCATGTTACCGGCCGCCCCCAGAACAGGCTCGACCAGGACGGCGGCAATCTTCGGCCCCTGTTGTGACATGACGGACGTGAAGGACTCCACATCATTGAAAGGAGTCATCACCACGTCGAGGGGAACGTTCATCGCGTTGCCTCCGGTGGGATAACTCAGCACACCGCCATGATAGGCCCCCGAGAAGACCAGAATGGAGTCCCGGCCTGTAACGATCCGTGCCGTCATGACCGCAAGCAGATTGGCCTCGGTACCCGAGTTGCAGAACCGCATCTGCTCCAGTGACGGAAATCTCTGCGCGATCAATTCGGCCAAGCGCGCCTCATACCTGTTGGGTGCGCCAAGGACCAATCCGTTGTCGAGAGCCGCCTCTATGGCTGCGCGGATTGTCGGGTCGCTATGCCCGTAAAGACCGGCCGAGAACTCACCCGCGCAATCAATGTATTCGCTGGAATCTACATCACGCAAGCGGTCGGCCCAGCCAGACTCCATGACCAGAGGGAAAGGCTCGAAATGCAGGACGCTGCGTGTGTTGCCACCTGGCAGATGCTGACCCGCCTGCTCCATCAAAGCACGGGATCGTGGATGCGCGGCCACATAGCGCTCGGTCAGTTCGCCAAGCCGTCCGTCATATCGCTCCATAAGCCTGAGCCTCCACGAGTGTCGCATCGAGCGCCTGTGACAGGCGTTCTGCGATCTCTTCAATTTCGGTTTCACTGACAACGTAAGCCGGGGCCAGGAGGATATGATCGCCCTGCTTGCCATCAATCGTGCCGCCAGAGGGATAGATCATCAGCCCCGCCTCCAGGGCAGCCGCCTTGACACGAGAATGGAATGCAAAGGACGGGTCGAAGGGCTGCTTCGAATTGCGTTCCCGGACAAGCTCCAGTCCCAGGAACAGTCCGCGGCCACGAATATCGCCAACATTGGGGTGCTGGCCAAAACGCTCATCCAGGACCTGACGCAACAGCTCCCCCTTCTGTTGGGCGGCCTTAACCAGTCCGTCGTCCTTGATCACTTTCTGGACCGCCAAGGCTGCTGCACAGGACAAGGGGTGTGCCATATAGGTAAATCCATGGCGGAGTGCGCCACTGCCCGATCGAATGGCCTCGGCGAGCCGCTCATGAACAAGAACGGCACCAATGGGAACAAAGCCTCCGCCCATTCCCTTCGCAACGGCGAGGAGATCGGGCGTCACCTCGTCTTCCAGGCAGGCATACATATAGCCGGTTCGCCCCGTACCGCACATCACCTCATCGAGGATCAGCAAAACATCGTGGCGATCGCAGATCGCCCTGATTTCCTTGAAGTAGCCCTTTACGGCAGGCGCGCAGCCCAATGTCGCTCCGACCACAGGCTCGGCAACGAAGGCCGCCACATTCTCGGCCCCGGCTTCGAGAATGGCCGCTTCCAAATGCTGTGCGGCGCGTTTTCCATAAGCTTCCTCACTCTCGTCCGGATGAGCAAGCCGATAGGCGTAACAGGGCTCGATCAACTGGGCATCGAACAGCATGGGCGCGTAGTAGTCCCGCCGCGGCATGTTTCCACCGACCGACAGGGTTCCCAATGTCGCACCGTGATAGCTTTGGCGCCGGGAAATGATGCGGCTCTTCTGGGGTCGCCCCTTTTCAACCCAATACTGGCGCGCCAGCTTCAAGGCACTCTCGATGGCCTCGGAACCACCGGAACAATAGAGTACCTGTGAAAGCCCCTCGGGTGCCTCGCTCAAGAGAAGCTCGGCCAGTTCCTCGGCCGGGCGATTCGTAAAGAAGGAATTGTGGGCGTAGGCAACCTGGTCCAACTGCGCCGCGATGGCATCGTTCACACGGGAATCACCATGCCCGATCGCGGAGACTGCAGCCCCGCCGGAGACGGCATCCAGGTAGACATTGCCATCAGTATCCTCCAGCCAGACCCCGTGCGCCGATTTCACTTCAGGGGGACATTGACCCGGGACACGCTGTAGAACCTTCGTCATTTTGCAGGGTCTCCCGGTTCTGGATAGTAATCCTGCTCCAGATCTGCCCTACGGGCTTCCTCTGAACGCTCCCCGGGCGGGCCATAGCCACCTCCACCCGGTGTTTCGACATCGATCCAGTCACCAGCCTTGAGGACGTAGCCTTCTCCCTTCGAAAAATGTTCCGGCGAGGTGGTGGTCCCCCCCTGGGAGATCGTGATCTGGTTCGGAGCACCGGCTTCGCCACCGAGGATACCCGGTGGACCATAGCGACCATGCTCCATCAGGAAGGATGCCGTACCTTCTCCGCGCAGCAGGCGGACCCTATAGCTGACCCCGAAGCCACCCCGGAAACGGCCCATTCCACCGGAGCCCTCGCGAAGCGCATAACGATCGAACAGCAAGGGATACCTCTGCTCGAGTATCTCCACGGGCTGACTCTTCGAGATACCGATGGTCGAGCAGCCGTTGGTCAGGCCGTCACCTTCCCACCAGCCTCCGTATCCACCACCGGAGAAATAGTACATGATGTACCCCTGCCCGGTATCGGGATCCACGCCACCGAGGCTGATGTTTCCGCTCGTGCCCGCCGGCGCTGCAAACAGCTTGTCCGGGATGGCCTCCGACAGCGCCAGGAAAACGGCTTCCATGATGCGCTGCGAGGCCTCGGCCGCACAGCCGGCCACGGGCCGTGGATACTCGGCAAAGAGAAACGTCCCCTTCGGCCGCTTGACCTCGATGGGCCGAAAGCAGCCAGCGTTCATGGGTACATCGGGAAAGATGTGCTTGATGGCCACATAGACAGAGGAAAGGGTCGTTGCCCACACTGAATTCATCGGCCCCATACAGGGCGGGCTTGATTCACTGAAATCGAAGGAAATGTCGCCGCCCCTCACATCGATTTTCACCTTGATCTCAAGGGGTTCGTTGACCACACCATCGCTATCCATGTAGGCGGTCGCGCTGTAGGTGCCGTCGGGAATGGTCTCGATGTTGGCGCGCATCATGCGCTCGGAGCGGTCCTCCAGTTCGACAAGGGCCTCATTGACGACATCTTCGCCGTAGCGATCCAGGAGGCCTGTCAAACGCTTCGCCCCTGCATTGAGGGCGGCAATCTGGGCTTTGATATCGCCAATGCGCTCTTCCGAAACCCGGATGTTAGCGAGAACCAAACTCACGATTTCTGGGTCCATGACCCCTTTTTCGACCAGTTTGACCGGCGGTATGCGCAGGCCTTCCTGATGGATCTCCGTGGCCGTGCTGTTGAAGCCGCCTGGAACCATACCGCCCGTATCCGGCCAGTGCCCTGTATTGGAGAGATAGCACCAGAGCTTTCCATTGTAGTAGAAGGGGCGCACCATCTTGACGTCCATGAGATGCGTGCCGCCGCGATAGGGATCGTTGATAAGGATCACGTCACCATCGTCGAGCGGACCACGCTCTTCCAGAACAGAACGGGTGGTCTCCTGCATGACGCCCAGAAAGATCGGCAAGCCCAATTCGCCCTGCGCGATCATGCGCCCGTCCTCGCGACCGTAGATGCCGTTCGATCGATCGAAAGCTTCCGAGATCACCGGCGAGAACGAGGTCTTTTCGTGGACGAGATCCATCTCACTGCAGATCTGCTGCAAGCCCTTCTCGATCACGGTCAGAGTGACCGGATCAACACGCGAAGTCGTTTCCTGCGGGCTGGACGTCTTGGCCATGACTGAAATTCCTTATCCTTGAGCCGTCAGTTCGACGATGAGATTGCCGATGGAATCAACACGCGTTGTGGTGCAGGGATCGAGAGCCAGAGTGGAATCCGACTGCTCCACGATTGCGGGGCCCGTGATCACTGCATCTGCTGGAATGGCATCGCGGGCATAGATATCGGTATCGTACCAGGCGCCATCGAAATAGACCCTGCGTTGGCCCCGCCGTGCGTCCTCCAAGGATCCGGGTAGCGGCTTGAACACGGAGAGATCCAGAGGCTCGCGCACCCCGACGATGGTTGTGCGTATATTGACGAGGATGGCTTCCATTTCGGGCAGTTCCAGATCGAACCTTGCCTTGTAGGCCGCGTGAAACTGCTCAAGCACCTTGTCGAGATCTATCTGAGTGTCCTGCACCGGCAACCGCATGACGTGGGACTGGCCGCGGAACAACAGATCGAACTCGTGCGTGATATCCGTCCGCTTGACCTCGACCTTCTCTCGCTGAAGAAGCTTTCGGCCTGCCTCGGCCTGCTGATGCATGATATCTTCCAGATCAGCATTCCTGACTTCAGCCAGGGGCGTATTGATGGTCTGGACGAAATCATGGCGAACATCGGCAAAGATGCAGCCGAGCGCAGACGTGAGACCCGGGAACCTCGGCACCACAATACGCGGCAAATTGAGTTCGCGGGCAATCGCTACAGCATGCAAGGGACCGGCCCCGCCAAACGGCATGAAAGCGAAATCGCGCGGATCATGCCCCTTCTCGATCGAGATGAGACGAATGGCACCGGCAAGTTCCGAGATCGCAACATCGAGAATGGCGGCTGCCGCTTCGTAGGCATCCTTCAACCCCAGGCCGGCGCAAACCTCTTTCTGCATCGCGTCCGCCACCTTCTCCAGCGGCGCTTGGGTCTGGGAGCCGGTCACTGCATCCGGATTGAGCCGCCCAAGCAGAAAATTCGCGTCGGTGATGGTCGGGTGCTCACCGCCCCTGCCGTAGCCAATGGGACCTGGATAGGAACCCGCACTCTCAGGACCGACGCGCAGCATTCCGGCTTTATCAACATGGGCGATGGATCCTCCGCCGGCACCGACTGTGTGGATATCGATCATGGGGACCCGGATAGGGACGCTGTAAGCCAGATCCTTCTCGGCAGTGACCACGGGCTGGCCATCGACGATCAGGGCCACGTCGAAACTTGTTCCGCCCATATCGCCGGTAATGATGTTCTTCACATTCGCGGCCCGGGCCAGCTCTGCCGCCGCCAGAACACCGGCAGCGGGCCCGGACATGACAGTCTGCACGGCCTGCTCGCGAACCAGCGAGGACGCCATCATTCCGCCATTGGCCTGCATGATGAGCAGTTCCCGCGAAAAACCCTTGGCTTCGAGTTCCTGGGCCACCTTGCCGATATAGCGGCTGACCACGGGACTGATTGAGGCGTGAACGGCTGCCGTCGAGCCCCGCTCGAACTCGCGCATCTCGCGCATGATTTCATGGCCCGCGACGACGTAGTCGTTGGGCCAGATCTCACGTACGATCTCCGCAGCACGCGCTTCGTTTCCGGCGTTGCTGTAGGAATGGAGGAAATGAATCACAATGGATTCCACGCCCATGTCGATCAGCTGTTGGGCGGCAGCCCGCACACCGTCTTCATCAAGCGGTGTGATCACCCGCCCCTGAGCATCGATCCGCTCATCCACCTCCATCCGATATTTACGTTCGATGAGGGGTTCAAAATTGCCCGCAAGGCCATAGGCATTCGGCCGGGTCCTTCGCCCCAGTTCGAGGGTGTCCCGAAAGCCGCGCGTGGTGATCAGCCCACAACGTGCTCCATTGCGCTCAAGGACAGCGTTCGTGCCGGCCGTGGTCCCGTGAACCAGCCAATCCACCTGCTGCACATCAGCTTCCAAAGCTTGCAAGCCTTCCATGAAACCGCGGGATCTGTCGTCCACGGTGGTGGGCACCTTGGCTGTACGGAATTGCTTGGTCTGTGAATCGAGCAACAAGAAATCGGTAAAGGTTCCGCCAACGTCCACGCCGATACTGAGTGCCATTCCGCTATTCCGCTTGAAAGTTTCGATTTTTGATATATTGTTCCGTATTTTGATACCTTACGAAGTGACATGAAGCCTGTCAATCATCCGCCCCTTGGCCATTCCATACCTGTCTCTTCTTCGAGCACAGCTGTTGCCAAGTGAGACACCACCCGGCATGAATGTGTACCGTTCGCACAAGAGTGTGCCGCTTAGACTGAACAAGGATGATGCGGATCGTGAGCAAGGATGGCCCTGGCCCTATCGAACGCTATTTCCAGATCCTGGAAGCGGTTGCCGCCTCGAATGACGGCTTGACCCTGACTCAGATCACGACGATCACGGATCTGCCCAAGCCCACTGCGCACCGTCTTACCCGGGCCCTTGTGGAAGCGGGCGCACTCAGCGTTGACGATTCCTGGTACAAGACCTTTCGCATCGGCTCGCGCATGTGGCGCATGCTCTATCTCGGCCAGAATACGGACAGCGTGCGCACCTGTGCGCAGCTCGTCGTCGATGATCTTGCGAATGAGCTCCACGAGACCTGCTATATCGTTCGGCTGGGGCGGCAGCATATTCGCTCCATTGCCCGCTCAGCTCCGGACCAGGGCCATCGATTGCATGTCCTCCCGGGGGAAATCCTGCCAGGCCACGCTGCCGCCAGCGCCAAGGCGATACTCGCCTTTCAAAACGATGCACTCGTGAAACAGATCCTTCAGGAGCCGCTTGAACCGCTGACCAGCCGCACTAAGACAATCCTCGACGATGTGAGAGCGGAATTCGAGAGCGTGCGCAGTTCGGATTTCGCCATCTGCGACCGGGAAATCGACGAAAACATCATGGCCTTTGCCGCGCCCGTGCATCTGGATACGGTCGGGACAATCTATTCTGTGGGTCTCACGGGGCCCCACAGCCGACTTTCCCAGATGCCGACCGAACATTGGACCCAAGCCCTGCAGCAAGCCGCAGACCGATTTGCCAAGATGCTTCAGAGCCAGCCGGCGAAGGACGCGGTTGAAGCCTGATCCGGGCTATCCACCCCGAGGAGTGTTTCAGAAGATCATTTCCGGCAGGTAGAGTATAATCTGCGGGAACACCATGAACAGCCCCACGCCAAACAGCATGAGCGCGATGAAGGGCAGCACCGAGTAATAGATGTCGGTCATGGTCACGTGAGAGGGCGCGACCCCTCGTAGATAGAACAGATTGTAACCAAAGGGGGGCGTCAGGAAGCCGATCTCCATCAGGATAATGAACAGGATTCCGAACCAGACAGGATCAAATCCAAGCTGGGTGACGATGGGCACGAAGATGGGGGCCGTAATCATGATGATGCCCACGGTATCGAGCAGCATGCCGAGCACCAGAAGAATGCTCAACATCGCAATCACCACCATCCAACGGTTCAATTCGAGATCGAGAACCAGCCCCTCTATCAGACGGGACGCACCCATCGCGGTATAGAAGGTCGAAAGCGCCGTCGCTCCGACAATGATCCAGAAGATCATGCAGCTGAGCATCAGCGTTTCCTTGCAGGCATCTTCCACAGACGACCAGTTGAGACGCCCCAACAGGGCTGCCGCGACGAGCGACCCGGCGGCGCCCACGGCACCAGCTTCCGACACACTGGCAATACCAGTCAGAATCGAGCCCATGACGGAAACGATCAACAAGAGTGGCAGGATGAGCCCCTTGATGCTTACGGCCTTTTCCCAAAGGCTGTATCGGCGCGCCAACGCACCACCGCTGATCTCGGGCTGAATCCAGCCGCGGGCCAGCAGGTAGACACAGAAGATCGCGGCCAGAACAAGGCCGGGCAGAAGCCCGCCGGCATAGAGTTTGCCGATGGAGGTGTTCGCGACGATGCCGTAGACGATCATGGTCACGCTCGGCGGGATCAGGATGCCGAGCGAGCCACCGGCGGCAATGGAGCCCAAAGCCACACCTTTTCCATAACCCCGAGAAAGCATCGCCGGAATGGCAATCAGGCCCATGGAGATGGTGGCTGCCCCACTGATGCCGGCCATGGCGGCAAAGATCGTGCAGATCACGATGGTCCCGATTGCAAGGCCGCCCCGCAGGCCTCCAAAGAAGACCTGCATGGTGTTGTAGAGATCCTCGGCGATGCGCGCTCTCTGCAGCATTGCCGCCATGAAGATGAAGAGCGGAATCGCCAGATACTCGAAACTGGAGACCGTGTTGTAGGCCTTGATGGCCACCATGTTGAGGGCCTGGGGACTCCAGAAGAAGTAGATCATTCCGGCCGAGAAGCCACCCAGCGCAAACGCGATGGGAACACCCAGACCAAGAAAGAGAATCATGCCCCCGAACAGGACGACCGTGGCCATTACCGGATCAATCATGATTGATGTCCGTCCCGTCCTGCTTCAGGTCCTGCCAGCTCCTGATTAAGTGGGACACCCAGGCAAGCGAAAGGAGACAGGTCCCGAGGGGAACCAGGGCCTTGGAAACCCAGACAGGGCCCTCCCAGGCACCGGTGGCGGATGTCTCCCCGATCTGGAAGGACCGCAAGGCAAGATCCCCGCCGAAATCGATCAGAACATAAGCGAAAAGCGCGAAAAGCACGGTGGAGACCGTGCTGTCGATAAGAGCTTTCACACGAGCCGGCAAGATGCCGAATACCGCGTCCACGCGAACGAAGTTGCCGTTGGCGAGCGCCCAGGGCCCACCCAGGAAAATGACACCAACGAGCAGCCAGGAGCTGACATCCCCGGCCCAGGGCGTGGACATGCCGAAGACACCACGCATCACCATTTCAAGAACCATAGTGGCAATGATGGCCAGAATGAACAGAGCGGCCAACTTGCCGAGACAGGCAATCACCGTGTCGACAAGCTTCACTGCGGAATTCAGCACAAGCCCTCCCCGAAAACAATCAAACCCAGAGCCTGCAAACGCCAGGTTTGCAGGCTCTGGGTATCCTAGCAGGCCTTATTGTGAGTAGCCCATATCCTGCAGGAATTGATCCAGCATCTCGACACCTTCCGCTGCAAGACCACCTTCCTCGTCATAGGCCCGCCAAAGCTTACGCGCCTCGGCTTCCATCTCCGTCCATTCCTCCGGCGGAATGGTGGAGACTTCCATGCCACTGTCGATCATTTCCTGCATCGCGTTGGCATCCTCATTCATGCTCAGCGTAATGTAGCTGAGAGAGGACGCGACAGCGGCTTGGTTGAGAATGGCCTTCAGGTCATCGGGAAGCGCCTCCCAGGCCTGGGAATTGACCGCAAAGAAGTTGTTCGGCACCGGCATGGGCGAAGGCTGAACATAGTAGTCCGCAACTTCATGGAAGGAGTTGTTCATGTTACCGGCGGGGCTCGCCCAACGTGCGGCATCGATGGTGCCGGTGGCAAGCGCGCTGTAAATGTCACCACCACTCATGAAAACCGGCTCGGCCCCCATGGATTCATACCACTCCGCCTCGAGACCGAAGGAGCGAATCTTCAAGCCCTCGAAGTCCTCCTTGGACGTGATCGGAACGGTGGAAACGATGTCCCACGACGGCGAGAACTGGGGACCGAGATAATAGACACCGCTGTCCGAATAGGCCTCGCGCGCAAGATCGATGAATCCCCGCTCATAGAAGAAATTGAACCTCTCGAGCGGTGTGCGCATCGAGCCGGGAACGCCGCTTTCGAGGGTCGCAATCGGACCCAGCTTGCCGGTGTAGTAACCGCCGGTGAGCACGGCCATTTCGGTCACACCGGAGCCGACCGCTTCCAGACCGTCCGCGATCGGGAACAGCGAGCCGACCGGATAGATTTCGAACTCAATGCGCCCATCTGACATCTCGGTTGCCAACTCGGCGAAGTCTTCCTCCAAGGCAATATAACCAGGCTCGCCCTCGTTCAGATTGCTTTGAATGCGCCAAGTGTACTCCTGAGCAGCAGCGGGAAAGGCAAGACAGGCTGTTACACCGACAGGAAGTGCGTACTTGGCAAAACCAGCCAGAATTCGGGGAAAGCTCATTGATAACCTCCTAAAGTTCCAGTTTTCGAGATCTTATTTTGTTTATTGAAACTTTAGCAAGTGCTCCTAAAGGGGTCAATTCGAACTTGCCATTTACCTTAAGAACAGTGGCACGACGTTAAACCGCGCTGACATTCTCATAGTGGCTCAAGCTGAAGTGGCTCTTTGAACCTCTTCCATAAGCGATCGGAAGCAGGTCACTCTTCAAACTCAACGAACAAACTCTTTGACTTCAGCTGCGCGCTTTTCTGGACATGCACAGCCTTTACAGATGCTCAATAGATGAGAATTCACTCATTCCGAACGCTTCTTCGCTGCGGCGAGAATTCTGCGGTGACAATCTGCCATGTAATAAGCTCGAGGCAGCTTAAGCTTCAGTTTTTCCTGAGAAATCGGCTTTCTGCTTCTAGTTGACATCGTAGGGGTCGCTGGTTCAATCTCAGCCGCACCCACCATATTTTTCAAGGACTTACTTGATTTCCGCGAAGCTCGCGTTTGGGATTGCGTGAGATCCAGCACCAGGTCTGCTGTTTCAGGCCTGGTTGTCCGCCTCGTCGCTCTCCCCGCGCAACTGCTCGCGCAGCACGTACTTCTGGATCTTGCCCGTGGAGGTCTTGGGCAGCTCTCCGAAGCTCACATAGTGCGGACACTTGTAGCCTGCGAGGTGCTCGCGGCACCAGGCGATGACGGCCTCGGCGGTCAATTCGGCGCCCTCGCGCGGCGTTACCACGGCATGCGGCGTCTCGCCCCATTTCTCGTGCGGCACCGCCACCACGGCTGCCTCGACGATGTCGGGATGGCTGTAGAGCACTTCCTCGATCTCCAGCGAGGAGATGTTCTCGCCGCCGGAGATGATCACGTCCTTGGCGCGGTCCTTGACCTGCACATAGCCGTCGGGATGCACAACGGCGAGATCGCCGCTGTGGTACCAGCCCCCGGCGAAGGCCTCCGCGCTGGCCGTCGGGTTCTTCAGATAGCCCTTGTGCACGGTGTTCCCCCGGATCATCAGCTCGCCCACCGTCTCGCCGTCGGCGGGGACGGGGCTCATGTCCATCGGGTCCATGACCTGCAGGTCCGATACCATCTGATGGGGCACGCCCTGGCGCGCCACGAAGGCGGAGCGTTCCTCCAGCGGCATCTCCTGCAGACCCGGCTGCCATGCACAGAGCATCGAGGGGCCATAGGTCTCCGTCAGCCCGTAGAGATGGGTGAGCGCAAAGCCCATCTCCTCCATGCGGGCGATCACGCTGCTCGGCGGCGCGGCCCCGCCCGTCGCCACCTGGACCCTGTGCGCGAAGACACGTTTCACGTCGGCCGGCGCATGGATCAGCATGTTGAGTACGATCGGCGCTGCACAGAGATGGGTCACCTCGTGTTCGGTGATCGCCGGGAAGATCAGGGCCGGGTCGGGCCGCCGGATACAGATGTGCGTGCCGCCGGCGCAGGTCACGGCCCAGGTATAGGTCCAGCCGTTGCAATGGAACATGGGCAGGGTCCAGAGATAGACGCTCTCGGGACCGAGCCGGAAGCTGATGACGTTGGCCGCCGCATTCAGGTACGCGCCGCGATGGTGGTAGACGACGCCCTTGGGGTTGCCCGTCGTGCCCGAGGTGTAATTGAGCGTGATCGCATCCCACTCGTCGTCGGGCATCCAGCGGTCGAAGCTGGGGTCCCCCTCGCCCAGCAGGCTGTCGTAGTCCGTTTCGCCGATCTGCGCGCCACTGTCCACATGCGGCGGGTCTATGTCCACGACCAGGGGACGGGAGCCCTGCATCAGGGCCAGGGCCTCGCCGATAACGCCGGAGAACTCGCGGTCCGTCAGCAGTACCCTGGCCTCGCCGTGATCCAGGATGAACGCCAGTTCCCGCGCGGCCAGGCGAACGTTCAGCGCATTCAGGACGGCACCCGCCATGGGCACGCCGTAATGCGCCTCCAGCAATGCCAGGCTGTTGGGCGCCATGACGGCCACCGTATCGCCCTTGCCGATCCCCCTTCGCGCAAGGGCCGAAGCCAGGCGCCGGCAGCGCTGCGCCATCTGTGCATAGGTGAACTGCTGCGGTCCGTCGATCACGGCCGTGCGCGGGCCATAGACCCGTTCCGCCCAGGCCAGATAGGTCAGTGGCGTCAGCGGCACGTGATTGGCCGCATTGGGCTCCAGATCTCTCTCGAAAATGGAGTGTCCGTCAGACGTCGTGCTCATCCATCCACTCCTTGACCCTCCGTTCACCTCTGGCGTTCCGACGCGATCGCGGCCAGGTATTTCGGGTTTGCGCGCGCCAGCCGATCCCGCGTGTCCTCGACGAGAGCTTTATAGAGTTGCTCGGCCTTTTCGGGGTCATCCCACTTGCCGCTACGCACGGCGCCGGCAAGCGACGCCGCGTCCACCTTGTGCCCTGCCAGATCCACGAGGCGCGCCTCCTGCCTCAGCGGCAGCGCGTCGGTGCTGTCCTGCAAGGCGCGCTCGGCAAGCCCCATGGCGCTCAACACCATCAGCATGTCCAGCCGCTGGTCGGCCGGCACAACCGGCAGGATCTCGTCCTTGAGGAGCGCGCGCGCCGTTGCCAGCAACGCGGTGACATCGGGTCGATCCGGGGTCATGCCGCCGCCTCCGCATCCTGGGCACTGGGCAGCTGCTGGCCCGGCGCCGTCATGTCCAGCATCTCGATCTCGATTTCCGGCAGGCGCAGGCCGATCAGTCCCAAGTCCAGCGTCGCCTCCTCCCCGCTCAGGTAGCGCTCGACCTGCTGCAGGGCAATCACGGCCCAGCGCAGGTGGGCAAACACCTCCCACCAATAGACCTTTGCCGGATCGATCCTGCGGCCGCTTTCCGCGCGATACCCACGATAGAAGGCCGCACGGCTGCCGATCCCTCCCGCCGGCTTGTCGCGCATGCCGAAACGCCAGCACATGGCGCAGAACCAGCCCAGATCCTCGTGCGGGTCGGACCAGCCGGCGAACTCCCAGTCGAGAATCCCCCTCACCCCCGTCTCATCCGCCATGTAATTGCCGGTGCGGTAATCCCGGTGCGCCAGGACGACCTCCTCGGTCTCGGGCAGCCGCAGGTTCAGCCAGCGCATGCCCCATTCCAGGGCGGGCTGGGGACGGTCGATGGCGTCGACGTAGCCATAGAGGGTGCGAAGCTGGTGGGGTGCAGGCGCGTCCTCCGGCAGCCCGAGGAAGTCGAAGCTGTGGGTCGCGGGCGTGATCGTGTGGATCCGCGCCAGTTCCCGGCCCAGCGCCTCCGCCAGGCGTTCCTTGTCGCCACCGGCCAGGGAGTCATCCTTGACCACCTTCTGCCCCACGGCCGTGCCCTCGACGCGCCGCATCAGACAGAAATCCTTGCCCAGCACGCTCTGGTCCCGGCTGTGATGGAGTGGCTCGGGCACGCACACGCCGGCATCCCAGGCGGCCTTCAGCAAGGCGAACTCCTCGAGCCGGGAATGACTGACCGCCACCCCGCTCGCACTGTCCGTGCGCAGCACCAGGGCATGGCTGCCGTTACGCGGCCCGCCGGAAACCTGGATGTCCAGAGCCCAGTTCTCCTGGATGGCACCGCCGGACAACTTTTCGTGCGCCTGCACCCGGACCTGCTGCGCCCCGAACGCCTCGGCGAGGTGACGCTCCAGTCTGGAAATCTCCGCGTCGTCCAGGTACATCGCCACCTTCTCAGACCCCCCAGCGCCAGAACTCCTGGCCTTCCTGTTGCAGGAAGCGGTTCAGCACGGTCTTGTGCACCTCCGAAGCGCCGTCGACCAGGCGGGCCTGACGGGCATAGCGATAGATCCATTCCAGAATCGTGTCCTTGGAGTAGCCGCGTGCGCCGTTCAACTGTATGGCCGTGTCGACGGCCTGGTGCAGGGCGTCGGCCACCTCGATCTTGGCCATGGAGATCTGCTTGCGCGCCTTGTCCCCCTGGTCGAGGGTCCAGGCGGCCCGCATGGTCAGCAGGCGGCCGATCTCGATGCGCATGGCCGCCTCACCCAGCTGCATCTGCACCGACTCGCGCTCCGCCAGCTTCATGCCGAAGGCCTCGCGCTCCTCGACATAATCGCGTGCGATCCGGATCGCCCGCTGCGCCAGGCCCAGCCAGCGCATGCAGTGGGTCAGGCGCGCCGTGCCCAGGCGGATCTGCGTGGCCTTCAGCCCGTCGCCCACCTCCATCAGGCGGTTCTCGTCGGGAATCTCCAGGCCGTCGAACACCAGCTCACAATGCCCACCATGCTCTTCCGGGCCCATGATCGGGATCCGGCGCACGATCTGCCAGTTGGGATCGTCGCGATGGAACAGGAAGGCCGTCAGTCCCTTGCGCGTGTCATCGGAGGTGCGCGCCACCAGGATGAAGTGCGTCGCCGCCTGCGCCCCCGTGATGAACCACTTGCGCCCGCTTATCCGCCAGAGATCGCCATCCCGCTCGGCGGTCGTCCGGATCATCGAGGGGTCCGAGCCGCCACCGGGGGCCGGTTCGGTCATGGCGAAGGAGGAGCGCACCTTGCCGTCCACGATGGGCTGCAGCCAGCGGCGCTTCTGATCGTCGCGCGCCACCTTCTCGAGCAGCATCATGTTGCCGTCGTCGGGTGCGGCGCAGTTGAAGCAGACGGGACCGAAGATCGAATGGTTGGCCGCTTCGTAGAACGCGGCCATGGCCTGCACGTTCAGGCCCAGCCCGCCGCGGTCGACCGGCATCTGCGGTGCCCAGAGCCCGGCCGATTTCGCCGTCTCCCGCATGCGCTCGAGCAGCGGCTCGGCGATGTTCTCGTGCTCGCCGTAGCTCTCGGGGTCCGCTTCCAGAGGCAGCAGTTCGCTCTCCACGAAGCCGCGCACCTTCTGGCGCAACACCTCGACCTCGTCCGGCAGGGCAAAATCCATGGAACCGCTCCCCTAAAGCGCGTTGACGGAATGACCGCCGTCGATCGGGATGACGGCCCCTGTCATGTAGGCGGAGGCCGCGTCACACAGCATCAACAGCGGGGCGTCCAGGTCCGACAGCTGGCCGAGCCGGCGTTGCGGCACGCGCTTGATCAGCGCCTGTCCCGCCTCGCTGGCGAAGAACTCGCGGTTCAGATCCGTTTCGATATAGCCCGGAGCCAGGGCGTTCACGCGAATGCCGTGACGCGCCCACTCCACCGCGAGCTGTCGCGTCATCTGCGCCAGCCCCGCCTTGGAGATCGCGTAGGGCCCCACGGCGCCCGCCGGGCGCAGCGCCGTGATGGAAGCGATATTGACCACCGTCCCGGTCCGGCCGGCCTCCACCATCTTTTCCGCAACCGCATTCGCGAAGAACCAGGCACCCTTCAGGTTCGTGTCCAGCACCGTGTCCCAGTGGTCCTCGGTGACGTCCAGGGCCTTGGCCGTGTCGACCGTGCCCGCATTGTTGACCAGCCCGTCCGGCACCCCGGCGCTGTCCACGATCTCCGCAATGGCGGCGCGAATGGCGGAGACATCGCGCACATCCGCTTCGGCAACCACCGGGGCCGTTCCCGTCTGGGCGGCCAGCTTGTCGGACAGGACCTCCAGTTTGCCACGCCGGCGCGCCACCAGGGCCACCCGCGCCCCGGCGTGCGACAGCACCTCCGCGAAATGCGCACCGAGCCCGCTCGAGGCGCCCGTCACGACGAAAAGCCTGTCCGTCAGGTCGCCTGAGAGGGTCATAGCGGACGGTCCCCGCATTCCGGCAGGCCGCCTAGGTGCTTCGCGTGCATCTCCTCAAGTCCCGTCCCTGTCAGCATGGTGCAGGTCTTTCCTCCCTGGAGGTGCTTTATTTTCCCGAGCATACCAACAACTTGGCTGGGGGCACAAACCCCGGGGATCGCCGGGAGCGACTCCGGGTATTCATGAAGCGGCCCTGGCCCGAAACCCGTCTCGATAGTGATGTTGGGGAATCGCATGGACGGGATGTGCTATCGCTCACTCCTGCGAGCCGGTTGCGAGGCACGTTCGCAGAGCCCCCGTCATGGTTAGCCGCTCACACGAAGCCCAGTGCGAAGACACCACCGCCGAGCACATTGACGAAACCGACCAGGATCATCACCAGGCCGGCCACCGAGCCCTCCTCCCGGCCGACCTCGTGCGCCTTGGCCACGCCGGCGGCATGGGCGCCGACGCCCAGCAGCGCGCCGCGGGCAAGGGCCGAGCGCAGCGGCAGCCAGTGCAACATGAGCTGGCCCAGGGCCGCACCGAGCACGCCGGTCAACACGACGAAGATGGCGGTCAGTTCCGGGAAGCCGCCAATGTCTGAGGAGACCTTCAGGGCAAAGGGCATGCTCGTGGAGCGCGGCAGCATGCTGGTGCGGAACAGGTCGCTGAGTCCCAGCGTGAACGCGAGGCCCCAGGCCGTCAGAAGGGCCGTGAGACTGCCGACGACGACACCCAGGGTCAGCGCGGCCCAATGGCGACGGATGAGATGCCGCCGCTCGAAGACGGGAACGGCAAAAGCCACCATGGTCGGCCCGAGCAGAAGCAGCAGCCAGCGCGTGCCCTGCAGGTACTCCCGGTAGTCGGTCCCGACGGAGAGCAGGATGGCCATGACGACCACCGGCGCCACCGCCAGCGGGGAAAGCCACCAAACAGGCCAGCGGCGATAGAGCTTCTTCGAGGCTGCATAGAGCGCGATGGTCACCGCCGACCAGAACAGCACGGTCATCGTATTGTCCAGGCTTGGCAGTCCCTCACTCATGCTTCGCACTCCAGCGATAGCAGAGATCGACTGTAAGGGCTGTCACTAGCATGACCGCCAGTGTGCCGGCCACGATCACGAGCAGGGCCTTGAGACCGGCCAGGCTGACCAATTCGCCGTGATCGACGATCGCCACCACGGCGGGCAGGAAGAACAGCAGCATCTCGGAGACGAACCAGTCGGCGCCACGCTTGACGCTCTCGAGACGGAGGCGCCGACTCATCAACAGGCCGAGCACGAGCAGGAAGCCGACGATGCCGCCCGGGATTCCCAGGTCGGCCGCGCGCACCAGTCCCTCCCCGATGAGCCAGAAGCCGATCAGGACCGCGGCCTGCAGCAAGCGGCTCCGACGCAGCATGACATGGGCATATGTGACAGGGCTGAGTCTCATGGTCCACTCCTCTGCCAGCCAATTTATGTCGCCTCGCAGCATGCGCAAAATGAATTGCTTTCATTATTACTATTCTGCTATGGAATATATATGGAATTCCGGACCCTGCGCGCCTTTGCAGAAGTCGTTCGCCAAGGGGGCTTCTCGCAGGCTGCCAAGACGATCTTCTCGACCCAGTCCACGGTCAGCAAGGCCGTGAAGCAGCTGGAGGACGAGCTCGGAGTCCAGTTGCTCGACCGCGGACACCGCAGCGTCCGGCTGACCGCGGCCGGAGAGACCGTCTACGCGCGCGCCCTCACGATCCTGGCGGAGCGTGACGACCTCGTGGGCGAACTCGAGGAACTGCAGGGATTGCAGCGCGGCATTCTGCGTCTGGGCCTGCCCCCGGTGGGCAGCAGTGTGCTGTTTGCGCCGCTGTTTGCCACCTACCGCGCCTACTACCCGGGCATTGAAATCGAGCTGCAGGAACACGGCAGCATGCGCCTCGAGGAACTGCTGCGCGACGGCGAGCTCGACCTTGCGGCCTCCCTGCTGCCCGTCTCCGACGAGTTCGAGTGGCAGCACGTCTGCAAGGAGCCCATCGTGGCCCTGTTGCCGATCCATCACCCCTTGTCCGAGACGGAATCGGTAAACCTGGCCCAACTCAAGGCCTCTTCGTTCCTGCTGTTCAAGACCGAGTTCGCCATCGATCACATCATCTTCGACGCCTGCCGGCGCCAGGGGTTCACGCCCCAGGTGGCCGCGCGCAGCAGCCAGATCTCGTTCATCGTCGAACTGGTTGCAGCCGGCATGGGGATCGGCTTCCTGCCCCGGATGATCGCAGAGAAACGGCGCCACCCCCGGGTAGCCTCGGTGGTGGTCGCGGATCCCGACTTTCACTGGCATATTGCGCTGCTGTGGCGACGTGGCGCCTATCTCTCGCATGCGGCCCGGGCCTGGCTCGAACTCGCCGCCCAACCCAACCGGACACACAGTTAGAATGGGGGAACTGCGCCATTGAACGGATCGCACAACACTTGAGCGGGAAGCACGGCCCAAAACAGGCCGTAGTTGCGAACTAGGACTGGACCTTCGAGCCAAAAGCAGGTTGAAGGGTAAGCAGGCGCAAGGCTGCGCATAGCAGGAGTAGAGGTCAAACAGGGATGAGCGGAATCACGAATACAGCCACACTCGAGGAAAAGGGCGGCACCATGAGCGGACGCCTTGTCGCCATTGGCGGGGCCGAAGACAAGGAATCGGATCTGGAAATCCTCCGACGGGTCGTCTCACTTGCACCCGAAGGGAACCAGGAGGTTGCCGTCATCGCCACCGCCAGCGGCATTCCCGATGAAATCTTCCCCGTCTATGAAGAGGCGTTCGGCCGTCTGGGCGTCGAACGCATACACCGCATGGACGTACGCTCGCGTGAAGACGCGCGCGAAGAACAGCATATCGAAACCGTGGGCCAATGTGGCCTCATCTTTTTCACCGGCGGCGACCAGTTGCGCCTGACCAATGTGCTGGGCGGCTCGCCCCTGCTGGAGGCCATCCGTGCGCGCCACGAGAAGGGCGCCGTTGTCGCCGGAACCAGCGCCGGAGCCGCCGCCATGTCCGCCACCATGATCTACAATGGACAGGCCGCCGATGCGCTGCGCAAGGGCGCCGTGCGCATGAGCAGCGGCCTCGGTTTCGTGGACGGCATCGTGATCGACAGCCACTTCCTGGAGCGCGGGCGCTTCACACGCCTGATGGAAGTCGGGGCGACCAATCCCGAGTACATCGGCGTCGGCCTGGGCGAGGATGCCGGCGTAATCTTCCATCCCGGCGGAATCATGGAAGCCATTGGCTCCGGACACGTCATCATCGTGGATTCCCGCGAAATCATAAGCTCGAACGTTGCCGAACTCAGCGAGGGCGAACCGGTGGCCCTCGAGCATATCATCATGCACGCCCTGATCAGCGGCCATGGATTCGATGTCACGCAGCGTCGCTACATTTCTGATATGCTGCTCTCCGAAATGACCAAGGGTGCCGTATGAAAATCATGGAACACAGGGCCCTGCGGGGGCCCAACTACTACAGCCGCTACCTGACCATCTTCATGCGACTGGACATCGAGGAGCTGGAGCAGAAACCCAGCGACCAGGCGCCCGGCATTGCCGAACGCCTGCAGGAGTTGATGCCCGGCATCTACGAGCACCGCTGTTCCGTGGGCGAGCCCGGCGGCTTCCTGCAGCGCGTGGAGCGCGGCACCTATGCCGGCCACATGGTCGAGCACGTGGCCATCGAACTGCAGAACATGATCGGCTTCTCCGTCGGTTACGGCAAGACCGTCGACAGCTACGAGACTGGCATTTACATCGTCTGCTACCGCTATCGTGACGAGGCCTGCGGCCTGGCAGCCGGCCGCGAGGCCGTGGATATCGTCGAGCGCCTCTACACCAACCAGGATGTCGACCTGGAGTCGATCATCGCGCGCCTGAAAGAGGTTCGCGACGCCCATATGCTTGGCCCCTCGACGGCCTCGATCGTCGAGGCCGCAAAGCGGCGCAACATCCCCTATTTCCGCCTCAGTGAGGACACCAGCTATATCCAGCTGGGCCACGGCAGCAAACAGAAACGCTTCCAGGCCACGGTCACCGAGAATACCGGAATCATCGGGCATGGCATCGCAGACGACAAGGACTGGACCAAGCAGATCCTGGGCGACGCCGGCATCCCGGTGCCGCGGGGCCAAATCTGCAACTCGCTTCAGGAAGCTTTGGAGGCAGCCGACGAGATTGGCTATCCACTGGCCACCAAGCCGCTGGTCGGCAACCATGGACGCGGTGTCAGCACCAACATCACCAAGGAGACGGAACTGCGTGATGCCTACGCGGCTGCGTTGGCACGCCACGAAAGTGTGGTGGTGGAACAGTTCGTCAGGGGTGAGGATCATCGCCTGCTGGTCATCGACGGCAAACTCATCGCGGCAGCCCGGCGCCGGCCGGCACATGTGACCGGCGACGGCAAGACCAGCCTGCGCAAGCTGATCGAGCGGGAGAACCAGGACCCGCGCCGGGGCGTGGGGCACGAGAACCTGCTGACCCAGATCCACGTGGACGAGCAGACGGAACGCCTGATTTCCCAGGCCGGCCTGACCATGGACAGCGTGATCACCGAGGGCGAGGTCGTCTACCTCAAGTCCACGGCCAACCTGTCCACCGGCGGCACGGCCACCGACCTGACCGACGACGTCCATCCAGAGGTGGCCTATGCCGCCGAACGCATCAGCCGCCTGATCGGCCTGGACATCATTGGTATCGACCTCCTGGCCGAAACCCTCACCAAACCACTGGAAGAACAGTCCGCCGGCGTGGTCGAGGTCAATGCCGGTCCCGGTTTCCGCATGCACACCTCGCCCACTCACGGCCAAGGGCGGGACGTGGGTCAGCACGTCCTCAACATGCTCTTCCCCATGGAGAGCGAAGACGGCCGCATTCCCATCACGGCGATCACTGGCACGAACGGCAAGACCACCACCACACGCCTGGTATCCCACCTGCTGCGCCAGGCCGGTCGGCGCGTCGGCATGGCCTGCACCGGCACCATCGAGATCGACAACCACGTGGTCATGCGCGGCGACTACAGCGGTCCCCAGGCTGCCTCCACCGTACTTAAGGAGCCGGGTGTCGAGAACGCCGTCCTGGAAGTGGCCCGCGGCGGCATCCTGCGCCGCGGCCTGGGTTTCGACAGCTGCGATGTGGGTATCCTGCTCAATATCGCCAGCGACCATCTGGGCGAAGGCGACATCCATACCCTGGACGAGTTGGCGCGCTGCAAGACCGTGGTGGTCGATGCCGTTTCGCCCGAAGGAACCTGCGTGCTAAACGCCGACGACCCGCGTGTGCTGGACCAAGGCACCTATTGGTCGCGCGGCAAGATCATCTATTTCACCATGAACCCCGACTTCGAGCCGGTCCAAAAACATGTCGCCAACCACGGCGTGGCCTTCACCGTCCGCGACGACTTCATCGTCATGCGCCAGGGCCAGGTCGAGGCGGAGGTCATTCACGTCAATGACGTGCCCATCACCTTCGAAGGCCATGCCCCCTTCAATATCCAGAACGCCCTGGCCGCGGCAGCCGCCGGCTATGCCTTGGGCCTGAACATGGGCGACATCAAGATGGGCCTGCAGACCTTCCACCCCACGCCGGGACAGCTGCCCGGACGGGTCAACCTGGTGGAGGCCGACGGCGTCAAGTGCCTGATCGACTATGGTCACAACGTCCCGGCACTCAAGGCCCTGGAAACACTGGTCTTCAGCCTCGGCCCGAAACAGCGGATCAGCGTTGCCAGCGCACCGGGCAACCGGCGCAACGAGGACCTGGAGGCCCTGGGCGCTCAGTTGGCCCACATGCATTCCCGCCTCTTCATCTGCGAGACCGATCCGCGTGGTCGGCCCGTGGGCGAGGCAGCCAGCCTGATGCAACGCGGCGCCGAGAACAGCGGCAAAGGCTGTCAGGTCGAAGTGGTGATGGAGGAACGCGCCGCCATCGAACAGGCTGTGGATGCAGCGAGCGAGGGGGACCTGCTGGTCCTGCTGGTGGACGACATCGACTATGCCATCGAACGTCTCAAGGGCCGCAGTTTCCAGGATCCGCCGCCAAACACCTGAGGCATCTGGCTATACCAGGTCGCGCGGGATTTCCTCGTCCCAGCTCTGGGAATAGACGCGGCTGTCGCCCTCATAGGCGTCGAGGGTCGCCTGCAGGCGGAAGGCCGTTTCGTTCGAAGTCATCAGCGTGCGGGTCACGGTGCGCACCTGCCAGTCGCCCCGACGGAAATGCCGCTCCCACTCGGTCCAGCCGCCAATACTGTCGTAATCCTCGTCAGAGTAGAAATAGCGCTCCGTGGTCCGCGCCGCGATTTCCAGGTCAATCGACTCGATCCGATAGCGTCCCACGTCATTTATGACCTGTAGCGTCGATCTGTTGTTCGCCAGATCCCGAATGACGGTCCACTCCTCGCGTATCGGCTCGATCAGGGTCGTTTCCAGCGGCGGGGCTGTCTCAGGCTCCTCAAAGGCCCGCAGCATGCCGTCCTCCGCCGGTCGCGGTGCCCGGTGCGGTAGGTAAAGGCGGCTACCCAGGGTATGGATTGTCAATGTGGCCGGTTTGGGAGAGGGCCAGGCCACCGGCCAGTAACAGGTGGAAATCGACAGGCGAATGGCGTGTCCGACCGGAAAGTGCTGGGCGATGTGTTTCATGGGCACCCGCACACGATAGCGCTTGCCCGGGACGAGTTTTTCCGGCGTTTCATTGCTGTCCCGGTGGGTCAGGTTCAGCAGGCCATAGGACACCCGCGTGGCCTTGTAGTCCGGCGCGATGTCGATCAGGCGTACGGCGACCATGGCAACCGTCTGATCGCTTTCCAGCTCCAGTTCGACCACCGGCTGGCCGCAGATCTCGATGGCTTCCTCCAGGCGCGGCGTCTGAAAGATCAGGGCCCCGCCATCCTCCTCGCGCTGGTCGTGCGGCAGATCAGGCGGCGCGTTGTAGGAACACCATTTCCCGGCATAGAGCCCCACGAACAGCGGCGAACGGATCTCCATGGCCGCATCCGGCGCTTCGGTTTCCGCGTCACCTACAAGATCATGGCCTGGGGTCAGCAGGTATCCCTGCGTTTCGATTTTCGGCGAAGGCCAGCTCGCCTCTGCCACCCAGCGTCCTGGACGGTGTTCATAACGCGTGCTCGGCGCCACGCTGTCCTGCATCCAGACGCGCAGCATGGGCTCGTCCATAATCCCCGTTTCTTGTCCTTTCAGCCAATGATCGAACCAGCGCAGGGAGTCCTGCAGGAACCCGATGGCCGGTCCCGGCTCCCCCAGATGTGGGTATTTGTGCGCCCAAGGGCCCACCAGGCCCTTGCGCGGCACCTGCAATCCGTCCAACAGGCGGAAAACGGCGTTCACGTATCCGTCGGCCCAGCCGCTGATGGCATAGACGGGGCACTGGATATCCGAGAAATCCTCGCAGACCGAGCCGTGCTTCCAGTAGGCATCGCGCCGCTGGTGACTGAGCCAGGTCTTGAGCCACAGCCCGCTGCCGGCCAGGCGTTCCATCCACATCTCGCGCCAGCGCTCACCCACCAGGGCCGGATCGGGCGGGCAGGCGTTCTGGTCGAACATGGTCGACGCCCACGAGAGATTGTCCGCCAGCAGGCAGCCGCCCATGTGGTGCACGTCATCGGCAAAGCGGTCGTCGGTTGAGCAGATGGTGATGATGCACTTCAGCTGCGGCGGCCGCAGGGCCGCGATCTGAAGGCCGTTGAAGCCGCCCCAGGAGATGCCGATCATGGCACAGTCGCCGGTGCACCAGGGCTGTTGCTCCAGCCAGCGCAAAACCTCCACGCCGTCATCCAGTTCCTGCTGCAGGTACTCGTCCAGCAGCACCCCGTCGCTCTCGCCGCTGCCCCGCATGTCCACGCGCACACCGGCATAGCCGTGCCCGGCCCAGTAGGCATGCATGCCCACGTCCCGCTCGGCCGTCAGATCGCGCTTGCGATAGGGCAGGTATTCCATGATGGCCGGCACGGGGCTCTCATCGGAATCCTTCGGGCGCCAGATGCGCAGGGCCAGCCTGCAGCCATCCGGCAGGGTCATCCAGGTTTCCTCCTCGACCACCTCTCGCGGGAACTCGGTAACGATGTCCATTCTCGCCTTTCTCGGTCTTGTCTATACGGCAAGCTTGCCCGGCGAGAATAGCTGCCGGACAGGGCCCTCACTCATTCTTCGATATCGGTGAACTCGAAGTGGATGTTCTTCAATACACGCTCGTAGTTCCAAAGCAAGGTCGACTGCTTGCTCGCCCCCATCCAGATGTAGGCAATGGCATAGCTGTAACTGTCCTGTTCGGGCAACTCCGACAGGCGCATGCCCTCGTGAACCTGGGACCGGATAAAGGTGCCCGGCACCTTGGCCGCCGCGGCCTCGATCTCCTCCGGTGGCGGCACCCGGCTGACGGTCGCATCGGTGAAGAATACGCGATAGAAGAACTCGGCGCCCACCTTGTAATCCCCTTCGCGCGAGGGCATGTCGGGGCGCTGCCCCAGGCCCAGATCCACGGTCACCTGCTGGTGGCTGATCCCGTCGACCTTCTCGAACAGGTCGCAGTGCGACTGGGAAATGCGGGTGTTGACCTCCAGCAGCCAGATCCGGTCCTGCACCTCGTCCCAGAAGAACTCGATGTTGAAAGCCGAATTGTCGAAGCCGACATGACTCATGATCCGCTTCGTCAATTCGCCCATCTTGTCCTGCACGTTCGCCGGCAAGCGCGAAGGATACATGTAATAGAAGAAGCTCAGCACCTGCGGATAGCGGATGGAGTCGACGATACCGTAAGGCACCACCTCGCCGTCGTGGACATAACCCTCGACGGTGCATTGCCGACCACCGATCACCTGTTCGGCCATGCAGTAACCGCCATGGACCTGGCGGATCTCCTTAGGCAGGTCGGCCTGATCGAGAACGAAATTGAAAGGCTCCTGGATGCTGCCGATCTCCGCGCGCAGCCTTTCGATGGCGTGGTCGAAATCCTCCGGATTGTCGATGCGGAAGCCCAGGCGCGAGCCCGACGACTTGATGGGTTTCACGAAGAAGGGAAAGGACAGACCCGCCTCGCCAATCCTGGACAGGGCCTTGTCGTCGAAGGGATCAAAGGCCGTGAAGGCCGGGATATGCTCGGGGATGACCTCTTGCTGTACCGTCCGACTCCAGAACTTGTGCTCGCATTTCAACAGGCTTTCCAGCGAGGTTGTACGCACGCCGAACTTGCCACAGAGGATCGGCAGCATGGTGGAAACGGGAAAGTCCATGTAGCCGACGATGGCGTCGATGGAACCATCGAACGCGGAGAGCTGCGCCTCGGCCTCGCTCAGCATGGCCGGAATGTCGAACTCTTCCGTGTCGTAGACGGCCGCGGGTTCGATCACCCCGTGGAACTCCATGTCTTCCGCACCGCGCAGGCGCTTCAACTTCTCCAGGTTGAACGCGTTCAAGCCGATAACGAATATATTCTTCTTCATTTTCTGTCTCCCTGTTCTCCGAAGCGCCGATAGGCACACTCACCAGCATGGCGACCCGCCCTTCTAGGCTTTCAGACTTTGCAGTATACTGCAAATCGGGGGGTGAATGGGCATCAACCGGCCATTCTTGCCGAGTCCGGGAGGCGACTCCGTGTTCAACCGGCCTGGCATCCAATCGGTAAATGCGGGCTCATGCGTAAATGCGGGTGACCGGCATGTCGTTCCCGGTCACGAAACCGCGGTACATGCCCTCGCAATTGAAGGGCATGGAGATGTTGCCCTGCCTGTCGAGCGTGATGAGTCCCCCTGATCCTTCCGCAGGCGCCAGGATACGGCCCACGACATGCTCCGCGGCTGTCGCCAGCGTTTCGCCGGCATGGCGCATGCGCGCGGCAATCTCGCTTGCCGCCGTGTAGCGCATGAAAATCTCCCCCTGCCCGGTAGCCGAGACCGCACAGGTCTCGTTGTCGGCATAGGTCCCCGCACCGATGATCGGGCTGTCTCCCAGGCGGCCGGACCGCTTGCCCGTGAAGCCCCCGGTGGAGGTGGCGGCGGCCAGATTGCCCTCCTGGTCCAGAGCAACGGCCCCCACCGTCCCATGCAGCAAGGACGGGTCCGTGCTTGTTTCGCCACGCTCCTGCAGCGCCAGGAAGGCCTCCAGGGCCTCCCTCCGCTCGGCCGTATGGAAATAGTCCCTGTCCTCGAACGGCAGCCCCGCCCGACGTGCCACCTGCAATGCTCCCTCGCCAATCATGAAGACGGGGCCGTCTTCCTCCATCAGGGCACGCGCGACGCGCACCGGGTTTCGGGGACCGAAAATGCCACCGACGGCGCCCGCCCGCCGATCCCGCCCCTCCATGATGGCGGCATCCATCTCCTGCGTGCCGGCCGCCGTATAGACGGCGCCGCGTCCGGCATTGAAAAGCGGATCGTCCTCGAGCGCGCAGACGGCCCGCTCCACCGCGTCGAGGGCGGAGCCGCCTTCGCGCAAAGTTCCTGAAGCCTGCACGAGGATCGCGTTCAGGCTCGCATGATAGCGTTTCGCCAGCGCATCGCTCATCTGGGAGCGCGGCACCACCCCTGCCCCGCCGTGGATCGCCAATGCATAGGACTGTGGCATCTTCATACTCTCGTCAGTTCACGAATGCCGACCTGCGAACATCGCGCAGGCGCCGCAACCAGCCCCTGTTCTAGACTGCTGGTCGCCTGAAAGCCACTGTCGTGCGACGTTCGCAACCTGCCACGCCAAAGCTGGCGTTTGAGCGCGTCAGTACCGGCCTCGTAGATGCGCTTTCAATTGCGATATCCTCGATTCATCCCAGCCGGTCGGATCGAGCACCTCCGCCCAGGCATCGGCATAGTCCTCTGCGGCATAGACGTGACCATAGCCGACCGGCCCTACCATCGAAGCCGGCATGTCGGCGATCAGCTGCAGGAAGGTGATCGCCGGATACCAGGTCAGGGCATCCGAGACATCGGGGCCGCGCCGCCCGGTCAACCAGTCGGGACGGCGGTAGAACAGTTCCGGCTCGAAGAAAGTGATCGGATCGCTGGCGTATTGCAGGTAGACGAAGCGCATCGGCCCCCACTCGGCGCCGGGAATGTCGAGAGCGTCCTGCTGGTTGGTGAAGCGGATGACCGACCCGTCCCGGAACCGGGGTCGCCAGACAGGCGAGCCCTCCTTCCGCTCCCGCGTGGCCGATTGCCATGTGGGCGTCGAGAAGGGCGGGCCGCTCCACACGGCACCGTCGATGGGATCGCCCACCACGTCGTAGAGATCGAAGGAGAGATCGGAATTCAGCGCACCCAGGCTGAGGCCGTGCAGGTACAGCTCCGGACGCTCCTCGGCGGGCAGGTCGCGCCAGTGCTCGTAGACTCTGTCGAACACCGCCTGCGCCGTGTCGGCGCCGTAACCCGGCTCAGTCAGCAGCGCCAGCCAACTGGCCAGATAGGAATACTGGACGGCCACCGTCGCTACGTCCCCGCCCGTCATGTACTCCACGGGCACGATGGCGGGGCGGTCCACCTCACCCGTGCCCGTCGGCGTGGCGATGACCAGTGCCGAGCGTTCGAAGGCATCGATGCGCTTGAGTTCTTCCAGGGCAAGCTCTGCGCGCGCCTCGATGGAATCTGCGGAGTTGAGGCCGATGTAGACACGGGCCGGCCGCATGGGCTCGTCCTGATCGAGAAATTTCCCCAGCTTTTCCGCATTCGGCGTCTGGGCAACGAACCTGCGGCCCGCGCGGCCCATCCCCTCCCAATCCACGAGCGACTCGGCCGAACCGGCCATGACGGGTGCTGCCGGCTGCTCAACGTCGGATTCGAACAGGGCATCGAACTGCCGATAGGAGGAATCGGCCATCCTCAGGCCGACACTGAAGATCAGGCCGTTCGCGGCCGACCACAGCAGCATCGCGACCAGCGCAAAGCCGATCACCTGTGCGAAGCGCCGCGGTACGTGCCGCCGTATGAACCGCGAGACCAGCACGAAGACCAGGCGGACCAGCCGCGCCAGGAGCACCAGGCCAGCAAAGACGGCTGCAGCCACGAGAGCCACTTGCAGGTGTTGCCCCTCGGCCGTCGGCTCGAGGTCCATCGCGGCCCGGATGGAATTCTGCCATCCGACGCTGCGCCAGAGGAAATAGCCGGCAATGACGAGACAAACGAGCGCGGCGGCCACTTGCACAACAAGACTGAGCCGTCCCCTCAGCACCGGCAGTTCCAGGTACCGCCACAGCCGGCGAACCCAGAATCCCAGCAGGTAGCCCGCGCCAAAGGCCAGTCCGGACAGCACTCCCTGGACCAGTGCCGTGCGCGGCAGAAGGCTCGGCGTCAGCGAGGCGGCGAAGAACAGCGTTCCGAGCAGCAGTCCCGCCGTACAGAACGACCGCGCAAACCGGGTGGGCAACTTGGAGATCATGCCGGATCACTTGCAGGGAGTGCTTGGGATTTCAAGGTCGTGGCGTGGCGTTGAGGGGTGCGCGAAGCACCTGACCCCCGATTTGGAGTGACATCCTGGAAAAATAAAGGCACACGGAAATTCCGGCTTGCTCCAAAGACCGTCGGCAGGCTGGCTCACCCCTCGTACAGGGATGGGAACGGGCCAACGCCGAGGTGGCCGGCGGGCCGCTTGATGCCGGTTGACGGAGCCACCTTCCGACCGACACCCGCATCCGGGAGCGTATCCGATTTTCACACACTGGCAACTCGCTCCGGTCATTTCCCAACTTGAATGGGGACAGGGACTCGAACCAGGTGCCTGGTAACACTCCTCACCTGCAGACTCTTCGCTAAGCCTCTGTGGGAAACGCCGCATTCGCATCTGTGCATCAAACTGCTGCGCTAAGGTGCAAGCTTGTCCTGACGGAACGAGACAGTATCCTGCTCGACACGCTGGGCTGTACCGGCTCAGGCCTTGGCCGGCACGGGAGCTCCAGCGGACTGCCGTACCGGAACACTGGCATTTGCCCAGACCAACCTGTAACCAAGGACCCGTTGGACATCCATCAACCAGTTCGGACAACATCCTCCACAGGTTCGTTACCAGCGAGGAGAGCATGAGCAGCGTACTGAGACAGCTTAGCGCCCAGGTGATCCCGGTCATCCGCATGCAGGAGGCCGAAACTGCCCTGACGGCCGTAGACTGGCTGCATGAAGGCGGCATCGAGATCTTCGAGATCACCGCCAGCGTGCCAGGCTATCTCGAAGTGATCGCCGAACTCGCCGAACGAAAGGATCTGCTCGTGGGGGCCGGCACCCTGTTGAGCGCCGAAGATGCCCACAATGCGGTTAAAGCCGGCGCCCGTTTCCTGGTGTCGCCCTGCCTGGTGCCGGAGGTGATCGAGGCCGGCACCGAGGCTGGAATACCGGTGATTCCGGGAACGGCAACCCCCACGGAGGCCCTGCAGGCCCATCGGCTCGGTGCGGACGCCGTCAAGGTCTTTCCGGCGCGCCAACTGGGCGGTCCGGGCTACCTGAAAGCCCTGCGCAGTGTGCTGCCCGACATTGCCGTGATCCCCACCGGCGGCATCGAACTGGACGAGGTGGACGGCTATTTCGCCGCCGGGGCCTACGCCGTCGGCATGGGGGGGCAACTGGCCACCCAGGACGAGGTTGGCGAGGCCCGGACTGAGGGTGGGGAACAGGCCCGGCAACGTATCGTGGCGCGCGCCCGGCACATCTCCGGCCGGGCTGGCACGCAGGCCGGCGCACAGGACAAGGGGACAGCATGAGCGGAAGCAACCTGGATCTGATCTGCCTGGGGGAACCGATGGTGGAGTTCGCCCAGGTCAAGCGCGGCGAGGAGACCCTCTACCTGCCCGGCTTCGGGGGCGACACCTCGAACTGTGCCGTGGCCGCCGCACGCCAGGGCGCAAGCGTCGGCTACGTCACGGCCCTGGGGGCGGATTCCTTCGGACGCAATTTCCTGGACCTCTGGGCAGGCGAAGGCATCGATACCGGGGGCGTCACCACTGACGCGGAGGCTCCGACGGGCGTCTACTTCATTTCCTACCGCAACGGTGAACACGTCTTCAGCTATCGCCGCAATGGCTCGGCGGCCAGTCGCATGACGCCGGACAGCCTGCCCCATGACTATCTGCGTCAGGCGCGCGTGCTGCACGTCTCGGGCATCAGCCAGGCCATCAGCGACAAAGCCTGCGATGCGGTCTTCGCCGCCATCGCCGCGGTGCGGGCGGCCGGGGGACTGGTCAGCTACGACACCAACCTGCGCCTCAACCTCTGGCCGCTGGCCCGGGCCCGGGCCATCATTCATGCGGCCATCGCCGACTGCAATATCGCCCTGCCCGGCCTCGACGATGCGCGCCAGTTGACCGAACTCCCGGACCCCCACCGGATCGCCGAATTCTATCTGAACCTCGGCCCCCGCATCGTCGTTCTGACCATGGGACGCGAGGGGACGCTGGTGGCGACTCCCGAGCGGCAGGAGGTGGTTCCGGCTCATGCCGTCGAGCAGGTGGATGCCACCGCGGCCGGCGATACCTTCGACGGGGCTTTCCTGGCTCGCTACATCGCCGGCGACGATCCCTTCACGGCGGCGCGCTACGCCAATGTCGCGGCGGCGCTCTCGACCCTGGGACACGGTGCTGTCGCGCCAATGCCGCATGCCGAAACCGTCCTGCAAGCGATCAAGGAAGCGACATGATCCCTACAGCCCTCATCACCGGCGGCACCGGCGCCATCGGACGCGCCATCGCAGTGGCGCTCGCCGAGGATGGCTACCGCCCCATCCTGGCGTCCTCCCGCGCCGAACGCGATCCCGAGTTCGAGACGCGGCGCCTGGACGTAACCGATCCCGCCTCGATCGAGTCCGCAATGAAGGACCTCGACCAGCTTTCGGTCCTGGTCAACGGGGCCGGAACGGCCATCCGCGAGGGCAAGGAGTTCGAGCCCGAGACCTTCGCCCGTGTCCTCGACATCAACCTCACCGGCGCCATGCGCATGTGTATGGCCGCCCGTCCCCGCCTGCTGAAGGCCGCGGACGGCTGCATCGTCAACATCTGCTCCATGCTGAGCTTCTTCGGCAGCCCGACGGTTCCCGCCTATTCGGCCAGCAAGGGCGGTCTCCTGCAATTGACTCGCTCCCTGGCCGCTGCCTGGGCCGAGGAGGGTATTCGCGTGAACGCCGTGGCCCCCGGCTACATCGAAACGCCCCTGACCCAGCCGCTGCACGGGCAGGAGGCGAACAGGGCGCAGATCGCCAATCGCACCCCCATGAAACGCTGGGGACAGCCCCAGGAAGTGGCGGGCTCCGTTGCCTTCCTCTGCTCCCCGCGCGCCAGCTTCACCACCGGCGCCGTGCTCTGCGCCGACGGCGGCTATTCGGTGGCGTAAAAGCCGAACTGACTGAGTAAAGACGCCTGCGAAGAGCGTTAGTAACGCCTGCGAAACAGGCCCCGCTTTTCGTAGACAGCTGCCGCCTGCTCGACAAAACCTGCAAGCTGCGGCGCGTGAAATTGCCGGCGCAGGGTCTCCGCGGCATCAAGAAGGTCCTGTTTTCCTCTGCTGCGACCGGGGCGCAGCAGTTCATATATTCGCATCACCTCGTCCTGGGGCAGCGAGGTCATTTCGGCGGCACGCTCGAAGTTGTCCGCCAGGGCGGCACGACCGGCCGAACGCGCAATGGACGCCTGGCGCAGGAGGGCCTGGGGCGTGATGCGCAGATCCTCCATTTCCAGCTCGCCCTGTGCAACGGCCTCGATATTGAGATCGTCCAGCGTTTTGCCGCGTGCGCCACGAACCGTCTCGGGCCTGCGCTCGGCGATCGGGTAGTCTGCTGCGCTGAAGTCCCTGTCAGTCATGGGCTGGTTCCTTGAAATGCAGGGCGATCTCCTCCGGCACGGCCTCGTCGTAGGTCATGGCGGTCTCGATCGCGTAGATCAGGGCCACACGCGCATGAAAACGCGCCCCCAGGGCCTCTCCATCCCCCGTTACGAAAATCGGCGCCGGAGAGTCGCCGTGTGCATAGGCTGCGGCATTCGCTCCCAGCGCATGGTAGTGCGCCAGCATCGTTATCGGCGCATTCGAGAAGATCTCCAGATTGTTGTGCGGCAGGCGGTCCCGGTGGTGAATGACTGCCGTGCCCTTGGATTGCAGCCCGATCCCGATACCGGATCCCGACAGGCGGGCCGCACTCAACCCCAAGAAGGAGGTGTCCGCCGTATGGGCAAACCGGACGACGCGCATAACCCCACCGGCGTCCTCGATACCACGCTTCAGCGTCTGCAGGAGGGTACTCAGCGGATGGCCAGCAAGAGTCTGGAAGAACTTGGTGCCCAGCCCGGGGCTGATCCCCACAACGACTTCGCTTCTGTCGGTTCCGGGCGACGCCTGCCCCATATGGCGATATTCGATACGCGCCTGCTCGGCAGACTCGAGCGTTGCTTCAAAGCGCAACACATCCTCGCGGTTCAGGACGTCACGTATATCCGCCAGTTCCTTGCGCCGCGCCGCGCTCGGTCGGTACCCCGTGCCGGGGCCCTGATAGCGGTTCGGGTCGTTGACGGCGCTCAGGACCCGCCCCTCGCGCACGACGGCCGAGGTCTGGAGATAATCGCCGGAAAGACGCAGCTTCAGAAGGAACAGCAGGTTCTCCACTTCCTGCCTGAAGCCGCCTCTGTGAAGCGCGCGCATGACGTCCAGGATCGTAATGCCGCGCTCCGCCACACGACGGCTGATCTCCGTAATCACCCGGGAATCCAGGGTCTGCGTCTCCTTCGATCCGGACGCTACTGCCACCGATTGCTTCATGGTTTCATCGACCTCGGCCAGCTCCAGGTCCTTCAGCACGAACGACAGGGCATCGATCGCCTGGCGTCGCAGCGCCAGCGCCGAACTGCCATCGATGGTGCGCAGTCCGCCGTCGGCTTCGAAGTCGCGCTGCAGGACCAGGAACTCTTCCAGCTCCTCGCCGTTGAAGGAGGAGGGATTGAATGAGTTGTCATACTTCAGGATGCTGCCGAAGCCGGAGCAGATCAGGTCCGAGCCGGCGATGAGATAGGGCAGGATCTTGGCGCCGACCCGCATGTCCGATTCCGAATGCCGGGCATCGTTTCCCGAGGCACATTCCAGATCCAGCCAGACAGCCAACAGGTTTTCGGCCAGCAGTTCGCGCACACCGCCGGGCATCGAGCCTGCCAGCGGCGCACCGTCGATCCCACCGTTCTGGGTCCCCTGGGCGCCCATGCCGCGTTGCAGGCAGAGACAGCGTGCCTCCAGGTAGAGCAGCGATTTCGCTTCGTGGAAGCCCATCAGCAGTTCAGCCGCGGCACCCGACGTACAGCGCATCTTGATCCCGCGTGACGCATAGGCCGCCGCCAGCCAGGCCTTGGACCAGGGCGTGTCATCGCCATCCACGAAGGCGCTTTCCGTGCCATAGACGGAAACGGTTTCGGCATAGGAGGTAAAGCCTGCCATGCCGATCTGCAGTTCCTCGGCTTCCTCGCTCGAGCACTGGAACAGCGTCCCCGCCTGGCCGACCGCGGAGCCGATACAGCAGGCCAGCGCATTGGCCCAGGAATTCTGCGCCACCCGCATGGTGGTCTCGATCTCGTCGAATCCCAGAGCCACGGCAACGGCGGCATCGGCCGCCAATTGCAGGGGATCGTCCTTGGCATTCGTCACATGGGCCTGGTTGCCGGGCGTGGAGCGCGCGCGCATCTTCGAATAGGCAAAGGCCAGTTCCATCGCGTTGAGCTGCGCCACCACCTCCGCCAGCTTGGCTGGTGTCAAGCCACGCGCCAGCCGCGTCAGCTCCTCGCGCGGCACGTTCATGTCGACCAGCATCCGTGCCAGGGTCTGCGAGGGCATGGCCATGGCCTCGGCCGCGATCTCCGGGTCCAGGTGATAGGCCGCGACAAAGCTGTCGATCATGTCGAAGTCGGTTGCGGGAATACCGTCCATGACCTCGATGCGCCCATCGACAATGTCCAGGGACGGCTCTGGATCGGCCGCTCCCTCGAAGGCGGAGAATCCGTTCTCCGGATCCTCGACCGCAAACTTGTCGAGACGGAGGGCACGCGCATCCCAATCGTCGAAACGCCGCCACCTGTTGGCCTGGAAAGAAGGAGTATCGGTCATGTCTGCCCGCCCTTGCCGGCCCGGTCGGGACGTTATTCAGCTGCCGAGAAACCCGGGAATGTCCTCCAGCTGCACCACGTGACAATAGATCATGTTGATAGTGGTCAGTTCGTTGCGGTGCAGTTCATCGGTAGCCGCCGCACAGCAATCCTCGACCACCACCACATCGAAACTCTCATCGGCCAGGCTGCGCACCGTGGAACTGACGCACTGGTCGGTGAACAGGCCGGCGGCAATGACATGGCGGATGCCCATGTTGTGCAGGATCAGCCGCAGGTTCGTCCCCGTGAGCGCGCTGTCGGTGGTCTTCAGCACGACGATGTCGTCATCCTCGGGTGCCAGATCGGGAACGATCAGGCTGTCTTCCCGGTCCTTGGGCATCAGCAGGTAATTGAAGCCCGGCTTCTTCTGGCTGAGTGATCGGTCACGTCCATCCTGCTTCAGGCAGGCGATGCGCGCGTAAATCACCTCGACGCCCTTGTCCCGACAGAGGTCGATCAGCTTGCGTGTATTGGGAATGACTTTGCCGGTCAATCGCTCGCGAAAGGGTTTCCAGCGCCGCGCCTCGTCGGGATCGTCATCCGTTTCGAGGTATGTGTTCTGGATATCGATGACCAGCAGGGCGGTTTCCTCCGGAGGCAGTTCGATATCCTCCGGTGGGTCAGCCTTCTCGTAATAGAAGGATCTGAAGGCCGTCTTCCAGTCGCTCAATTCTTCCTGCCCTTCACCTCGTCCAGAGTCTTGCCGATGGCCTCGCGCGCCACCTTCAGGTTCTCTGTCGTTCCGGACATGAAGATCCGGCCTGATGCGCCCATCATCTGCACGTCGTTGATGATCACATTGGGTGCGGCCCGTTCGGCCTCGTTGGCGGCAACACAGGCGAACAGGGCCGGCATCATCTCGTAAACCAGCAGCGAGGTGCCGGGCAGCAGCATCGAGGCATCCCGGCTTCGGTTCAGGATGATGGCGTGCTGGTCGGAGATATCCTCGACGATGTCGTGGAACAGCGTGACAGGAGCCAGCTGGTCCTCCGCATTGGCCCCGATCCCGTCGAGCACTGCCTGCCCCGCCGCGCCGAGATCCTGCTTGCTGGCGGAGTGCAGTTCCATCAGGCCGAACTGCCGCTCCGTGAACAGGATACCCGGCTCCATCTCCGGAGCGGCCTTGAGCGCGAGGTCACAGATCCGGTGAATCGACAGTGCCGGCGCAACCTCGATGATCAGGCTGTGCTCCCCTTCGAAGGGGGGATAGCCTCGCGCCCGCATGGGCGTGCTCAGATAAGCGGCAAACTGAGGCTGCAGATCGTATATCGGCAGATAGACGCGCAACTCCGTCATACGACTCTCCTCGACGGCCGGCGTAACGTCAGCCGGCGTTAGAACTTACTTGGCCGCTTCGAAGTGCTTGCCGAGATCCGGATGCGGACGCGGGATCACGTGCACGGAGACCAGTTCGCCCACCGAATTCGCGGTTTCGGCGCCGGCTTCGGTGGCGGCCTTGACCGCACCCACATCACCGCGGATCACCACGGACACCAGGCCATCCCCCACTTCCTCGCGGGACGCGATGGTGACATTCGCCGCCTTGACCATGGCATCCGCCGCGGCCAGTGCCGCCACGTACCCCTTGGTTTCGATCATTCCGATTGCATTGGACATGGAACTACCTCCGTTATTGGCTTCGGCCCGCCGGCCCGACTTCGCCGCTTGTGATTTGGACCCGCCGGCGGGTTTGCGGGTTTCACTCGTGGAGACACTCATTCGTCCGTGCTCCTCTATTCATCGATGGATCCGATAATCAATGCGTCGACGGGCGCCTTGATCTTGGTGAAATAGGCTGCCGCCACCGAACCGGTGGTGATCAGCACACTTTCGCCGACGCCGCATCCCAGAACATCCAGGGCGACCATCGAGGATCCGTTCTCAAGCTCCACCTGCAACAGGGCTCCGTTGGGCAGGGTTTCGATACGCTTGGTGGACCAGACCTGGCCTGTCACGCGAGCTCGAATCATGATGTCTTCCTTTCCACCCGGATGCGCTTGCGACGCAGTTCATCCTGTGCCAGCGGCGTGAAGCGCACGCGCTTGCCCGCCCGGACAAGACTGTCTTCCGGCAGTGCACTCACCTGCCGCTCGCTCACCAGCCCGCGATCGAACTCAACGCTTGCGGAGCTTGCGGACACTGCAGGCCCGGGTGCCGTGGCTTTAGTGGCAGATGCTGTGCCTGCCTGCTGAAGCCTGAACTTCCAGCGCCCGTTCCGGATTTCCTGAACCGACTTCCCATCCCGGGCCAATTCCAGAACGCGCAAGACAAAACGGTTGAGATCGGCATCATTGGCGATCGAGACCATTTCCTCGCGCACCTGCGGGCGCGGCGAGGTGTCTGCATGTGCGCCGGAACCGCCACGCATGGCCTGAAGCTCCTCGGCGAGGACTTCACGAATGAGACTGCGTAGATCGCTGCTCATCTGCCATCGCCCCCTAGCGCGCGCCCAGCGAACGCAGGGCGTTTTCCGCCGCGTCCTTAGCGTTGCGGATCTCGGCCTCGTCCCCGGAGAGGTACAGCCGTCCATTGGCACCGATCATGCGATAGTCCACCACCTTGATGTTGGCCTGCTTCTCCGCTTCGTTGGAGGCGATAATGGCATAGGATGCTGGCTGGCATTCCAGCAGGTACAGCGATTCCCCCCCCAGCAACATGGATCCAAGCTTGTTCCGGTTGATCAGGAAGGCGTGCTGGTGATCGATACGCGTGACGACCTTGGAGGCCAGGATCTGCGGCGGCGTGGCATCCTCGGGACTTGCGCCAAGGGCTTCCAGCACCGCATCGGCACTGGCCTTGACCTCCGCCGTGGACTTTGCATGGATTTCGAGATAGCCGAACTGCCGCTCCACCACCAGGATACCCGCGCGGACGTCCGCTCCCTTCAGGGCCACATCCGTGAGCGCCTCGATATCCAGGCCGGGGGCGATCTCTATGATCTGCGCGGCCATGTTGCGCCGGGGCAGGGACCCGCGCATCCAGGTGGAGATATAGCACAGCGTCTGCGGCTGCAGCTGATCTATGAAGATGAAGGAGCGAAGTTCCGCCATCAGTGGCCTCCCTTGATGACGTTACGAACTTCTTCGGCAATCAGACGGCGCAATTCCTCCCGGGTGCGGCTGTCCATGCCAACCCCGGCTCCACCGCCTGACCCCGTGTCCGCCGCAGAGCTGCGCGACCTCGACGGCCGGGCAGCGCGGCCGGCACCGGGAACCCCGTCGGAGGGCGCGTGCGGCAGGGGACCATCGAACCCGAAATCGGCGGCCTGATAGTCGCCAAAGGACACGGAAGGGTCGGAATTGTAGGCCACCCGTGTCCAGTGGATCAGGTGATGCGGGCCGATATTCTCCCCGATCGAGCTGCGCCCGAAATAACCCGTCCCGATCGTGAAGGTCGGTGCCAGATGGGTCTGGAAGCCGGCGGCGCCCTGGCTGCAGGGCGCGTTCACCACCACGCGATAGGCTTCCACGCTGCGCGCATAGTCGGCCACGACCTGGGACTCGCCGGCATGAATGGCTGCCGAATGCCCGGCGCCCGTAAAACGCAGCACGGCGCGGGCCTGGGACAGAGCCTGTGTCTGGTTCTTGGCCACGTGGTAGGCCAGTACCGGGCATAGCTTCTCGCGCGTCATGCGTTCCTCGATGCCAAGCTGCGTCACCGGAGCCACCAGTATCTTCGTCTTGGCCGGCACGCGGATGCCGCATTCCTGGGCGATCCAGACAGCATCCCGACCGACGGCAGCCACATTGAATCCCCTGTCGTGGAACAGGTAGCGCCGCAGCCGCTCGACCTCCTCGTCGTCACATAGATATGCGCCGGCCTGCTTGAGCGCCTGCCGCAGTTTCTTGTCGGCCTCTGGCAAGGTGATCAGCACGCTCTCGTTGGTGCAGAGAATCGAGTTGTCGAAGCTCTTGGAATCGACGATGCGCTGGGCAGCGTCCTGCATTTCGGCCGAGGGGTCCACATAGACAGGAGCGTTGCCGGGGCCCACACCTATAGCTGGGTTGGAGGAGGAGTACGCCGCACGCACCATGGCCGTGCCGCCGGTCGCCAGGATCACGGAGGTCTTGTCCGAGGCCATGAATTCCTCGATCAAGGGGATCGAGGGCTGTTCGATCACCTGGATGCAGCCGTCCGGGGCTCCGGCCTCGATCGCGGCGTCGGCCATGGCCTTCACCGCATCCACACAGCAGGCACGTGCCGCCGGGTGTGGGCTGATCACCACGGCATTGCGCGTCATCAGGGCCATCATCACCTTGAAATTGACCGTGGCAATCGGATTGGTGGAGGGAGTCAGCGCCAGGACGACACCCGCCGGACGGGGAATGCGCACCATCTTGCGTGCCTCGTCGATGACGGGATTGACGAAGTCCTCATCCCGGTAATGATCGACGAGGGGCATGGCGGTCAGTTCGTTCTTCAGCTTCTTGTGCTCGACCACACCGAAACCGGTTTCCTCCACCGCCCATTCCGCATATTTGCCGGCATTCTGGTGCGCCGTGCGTGCCACGGCTTCGGCGATATGCATGGTGGTGTCGCGATCGAAGCGCTGGAAGATGCTTGCCGCCCAGCGTGCACGGGAAAGAACGATATCCGCATGACTGCGCAGCGCCGGCTTGCTGTCCGATATCTCGACGAGAGAGCGAATTTCAGGTTCCATCATATCGCTCCCCGGCGGCTGCCACGCCCCATGACCTCGTCTCGCGCCAGCCCGATGCCGATCTCGACACGACGCAATACGTCCTCACAGTCCGGCTGACTGAGCAGCAGTCCCGGCTTGAACTGCAGGACTCGCGGATCAAGCGTCGAGAATATGGCCCAGACGCCGTTCTCGTAGAGGTGCTTCATGACGGGCTTGGCGCCCTGTTCGTGGTTGAACTCCAGCCCCATGACCAGGCCATGCTGGCGGATTCCGATGAAGAAATCCGGGTACTCCTCCATGATCCGTTCAAGGCCAGCCCGCATGAAGTCCGAGATCAGTCCGACCGTGGCGCGAACCTCGGGCCGCTGGACCATCTCCAGCACCTTCATGGAGACCACACAGCCCAGCTCCGCACCACCGCCGGTCGAGATATGACCGAAGCCGTCCTCGTGCAGCCAGCCGGCGCAGTGCTCGGATATCAGCGTGCAGCCGATGGGGTAGAGACCGCCGCCAATGCCCTTGCCGGTCACCATGATGTCAGGCTCGATACCGTAGCGGGTACAGCCCCACATCTCGCCGGTGCGCATCAGGCCGGTCTGGACCTCGTCGGCGATGTAGAGTGCATCGTAACGCTCGCAGAGTTTCTTCACCCCGGGCAGGTATCCCTCTTCCGGCATGGGGAAGCCATAGGTTGCCGGAATGGTTTCCATGATGACCGCCGCCACATCGCGCTTCTTCAGCGCATCCTCCATGGCGTTGAGGTCATTGAACGGAACCTGGATGAATTCGTCCTGGGTGTCCTCCGACAGGAACAGCTTGGAAAAGCGCTCGTCCCCCGTCTTCAGTGCCAGGCCGGTGTGGCCGTGATAGGCCTTGATGATGGAGACGATCTTGCGCTTCTTCATGGCGTGGCGCGCGGTCTTGAGAGCGATGTCGATCGCCTCGCCGCCGCCGGATCCATAGGCCGTATATCTCATGGTCGGTGCGGGGGCACAGGCGGCCAGTGCCTCGGCCAGCGCGGTCCGGGCCAGCGCCGGAAAGTGGTGATTGCCCATGTCGAAACGCTCGGTGGCGCTTTTCAGGACCTCGACCAGCTCCGGATTGCGGTGGCCCAGATTATAGGTGCCGCCGTTCAGGTGCAGGTCGATCAGCCGCTGTCCATCCATGTCGTAGAGGTAATAGCCTTCACGCTTGTCGATCACGAGATCGACGCCCATGTCCTGCCAATCCTGCGTCTTCGCAGGATTCCAGAACTCCTTGGAGCGTTGCAGAAATTCGAGCTTTTCTTGGCTCACGGTTTCATCCTCTCGGCTGCCGGATAGCAGGCTATCCGGCAGCGAATGGCCGCGCTTGACAGCGGCTTATCCTGAATTGACAACGCCTATCCCCGCAGCGACAGGTAGGCTTCTCCAAGTTCGGCCGAGACCCTTGCGAAATCGGGTGCCAGTTCCTGCGCTTCCGGCACGTCGATATGGGAAGCGATCCAGGCCAGCAATGCCATGCGGCGCAGCATGATGAAGCTGTCGATCTCCCGTTCCTCTTCATCCGACAGGTCTCTCACCTTGCGATAGCCGGCCACCCACGCCTGACGCATGTCGGGAATCTCCGGGCGATCCTCGATAAAGCTGATACCTGCCGCAAAATCATAGAGAAACCAGCCCATGCCGCAGTCGTCGAAGTCGATCAGGCGTGTGGTTCCATTGTCGACCAGCAGGTTGGCCAGGCGCATGTCGGCATGAATCAGGCCATATTGCTGGGGCCCATCCCCGAAAGCCTGGATCCTTCGTTTGACCGTGGATTCCACGCGCTCCAGCACTTCGCGGGCCCCATCGGTGAGATTCGGCCCGTCTCTCCAGTTTCCCCAAGTAGCTTTCTCGCCGTAAAAGGCTTCGAGATTCCATATCAGCCGTTCAAAGGGTTGAGGACGCTGCCAGCGGATCGAATGCTCGTGCGTCCGCGCCGCCATCTCGCCCAATTCCTCGAAGGAGGTGACGAGATCATGGTCCTCGTCGGGCTGCTCCCCGGGAACGAATTCAAACATCACCATATGGCGAGGATTTTCCAGCTCCTCGCTTGTAGCTGTCTGAACGGCTTCTCCGTCCCGCCCGGGGATCACCGCTGGCGTGACGACACAGTCATCCTCGCTCAGGGCCTGCATCCAGGCCAGTTCACACTGAATGGCGCGCTTGCTGTGATAGTTTTCCCGATGAATGCGCAGGACGGATCTGGAGCCGTCCGGCGCGTCCACGAGATAGGTGGTATTCTCGGAAACATTGATGAGCCGGGCTGTTGCCTCGTCCGGAATTCCCCAGAGCTGCAGGGACTGATTTGCCAGTCCATGCAGCCGGTTCAACAGGACGTCATGCGGCACTCCGCTTTCCGCCATGCCTTTTCCTCCCATCTAGTATGCGATGCTGGGATCAGATTTCTTCCAGGGCTTCGAGCGATTCCGGCAGGATCTGACCGCCGTCCACCACAACCTGCTGTCCGGTCACGTATCCGGCTTCATCGGAGGCGAAGAACAGAGCAGCATTGCCAATATCCTCGACGGCCCCCAGCCGCTTCAGCGGAATGGAGGCCGCCATGGTGTCGAGGTATTCCTGACCGAGGTCCTGCAGGCCTTCGGTATATATATTGCCCGGCATCACGGCATTGATCGTCGTGTTGTATCGGGAAAGTTCCATTGCGGCGGTCTTCAGGAAGCCCAGTTGCCCTGCCTTGGAAGCTCCATAGTGGGCCCATCCCGGAAAGCCGGTCACCGGGCCGGTGATCGAGGACGTCAGGACAACCCGGCCCTTGCCGTTCTTCTCGAAATGAGGAATGCAGGCCTTCACGCACAGAAAGGCGCTTCGCAGGTTGGTGGCCAGGACCTGGTCCCATTCCGAGGGATCCATGTCGACCATCTTGGTCTGGGGAAACACACCTGCGTTGGCGCAGAGTATGTCAACGCTTCCGAAGGTCTTGGCGGTATGCGCGACCATCTTCTGCACGGACTCCCAATCCGAGACGTCGCACTTCACCCAGTCGACGCTACAGCCCTCACGGCTCAATTCCTCGACAGTCGACTTTGCAGCGTCTTCTCCGCGCGCTGCGATCATGACCTTTGCACCCTGGCGCGCAAAGACGGTGGCGATCCCGCGACCGATTCCCTTGGAACCGCCGGTCACGATGACGCTGCGATCCTTGATTGATGTCAGCATTGCGATTCTCCCTGTTTAGTTTGGTGCTTGTATCTCTTCATTCTGTCCTCCTGGCCTGCTTGAAGCTCTTCGCCAGAATAAGGACGAGGAAAGCCGCGAACAGAATGGCCAAAGAGGCAAAGACGGACAGCATCCCGAGGGTGGGAACCAGGGGCGAATAGCCCGAAACCATCTTTGCGTAGAGCCATTCCGGCAGCGTCGAGTCCACGCCGGTGGTGAACAGCGACAGTGGGAAATTTCCCCAGCTCAGGAGGAAGGCGAAGAGACCCGCGGCAACCACGCCCGGCAGCAAGAGCGGGAATGTGACTTCCCTGAGAACCGTCCAGGTGGACGCACCCATGTCGCGGGCGGCCTCCTCGAGCGAGGCGTCGAAGGCGTAGGCCCGGATCGCGATGATCAGCGTGGTGATGGGTGAAATCCAGACGAGGTGGGCCACGATGGCGGTCTTCCAGCTCGGTATGATGCCCACTGAATTGAACCAGATCAGAAGCGCCAACCCGAGAACGGCCTGGGGGAAAAAGATCGGCAGCAGAATGAATTTCTGGAAGAGATTTCGATAACGCCACTGATAACGCGCAAAGGCCAGAGCCCCGAAGAAACCGACGACCAGGGAAATCACCGTCACGATGACGGCAATGGTAAATGACGTGGTCAGCAGATTTGAAACGGTATGGCTGCTAAGTGCTTCTCCGTACCACTGCATCGTGTAGCGGCGAATGGGAAAGCTCAGATAGCGTGACTCGGCCACGGAAGCAAAGCCGACAGACACCAGCGGCAGGTAGAGAAAGCAGATGGCCAGTATCCCGTAGGCATAAAGGACAATACGGGTCGTGCGCCCGGTCTCCATCAGCGCTTCCTCCCCATGATGGCATCGAGATCGATCTTGGAGACGCCAACGATGGCCAGGCTGCCGACAATCAGGATCAGGACCATCGAGAGTGCCGAGCCAAGCGGCCAGTTCTGTCCATAGGTAAAGGCCGTCTCGATCTCGTCCGCGAAAACGATGACCGCCTGGCCGCCCAGAAGCTTGGATTCCGCCAAAGCACCGGCGGCCAGAACGAAACTCAGGAGCGAGCCGACAACAATGCCCGGCGCGGCCAGGGGAAAGTCGACCTCCCAGAGAACGCGCCAGCGCGAGGCGCCAAGATCGGCTGCCGCCTGGCGGGCATCGTCGGGCACCATGGCAATGCCTTGCGCCAAGGGGAACAGCATGAAGGGGAAGTACACATAGACGAGGCCGAAGACGATGATCGGGACTGTATAGAGAGGACTTTCCATCTCCACGCCGAACCAGGCATTCAGATATCCTGCGATCAGCCCGCCTTTCATCAGGGTCAGCACCCAGCCAAAAAGACGAATGTTCTCGGACACGAAGAGGCTGACCACCACCGCAATGGTGACCACCAGCGTGAATTTTCCGAAGACTTTTGCCATGCCATAGGCCAGGGGCCAGCAGACAATGAACAGCAGGAGCGTCGACGCGAAAGCCATGCCGAGAGACCAGGCCAGGGACTTCCAGTATCCCTGTTGCAGGAAGGTGGCGTAGGCGGAGAAGTCCGGCACGTTTGCCAGACTGAAGACCTTCTCGGGCATGATGGAGAAGGCCGCCACAACGAAGAGCGGCGCCAGAAACGTGACAGCCAGCACGATGAAGATCGGCAGCGCGCTGAAGACGCCGAGTTTTCTGTCCAGGCCCTCCATCAGTCTTCTCGTATCAGATGCGTGGAATCCAGATCCCAGCCCAGCACCACCTCGTCGCCGATGGCACCTCGATAGCGGTCCTCTCGAAGCTTCTCGACGCTGAGGCGTGAACCGTCCGCGGCCTCGACCTCGTACTGTATGCGCGAGCCCAGCGCGTATTCAGCGCGCAGGATGCCGCGAACGATGAAATCGCTGGTGCCCGAGGACTCCAGGATGCGCACGAACTCCGGCCGCACCATGAGCGTGCCGCGCTCTCCCTGTGCCAGGGAGATTCCGATATCCTCCATCTGGCCGTTGACATGCACCTCGACACCACGGCCATGCAGACCGCCCTGGGCCGTCCCCTCTACGTCAAACAGATTCACCTCGCCCATGAACTCGGCGACGAAACGACTGACCGGCCGGGTATAGATCCCATCGGCGTCGGCCAACTGCTCCAGCTTGCCTTCACGCATGATGGCGATCCGGTCCGACATCACCATCGCCTCTTCCAGGCTGTGGGTTATGTAAACAAAGGTCTTTCCGGTGCGGGCATGAAGGTCCTTGAGTTCCTTCTCCAGCGTCTTGCGCAGGCGGTAATCGAGCGCGGACAGGGGCTCGTCGAAGAACAGGATTTCCGGATCAAAGGCCAGGGCTCGAGCCAGGGCGACCCGCTGCTTCTCACCGCCGGAGCATTCGGCAATGCGTTTGTCGTGGTAATGAGGGGGCAATCGCAGGAGCTCGAGAAGCTCTCGGGCGCGTGCCGCTCTTTCCTCGGCACCCACCCCCTGAATCTTCAATGGAAACTCTATGTTCTGGCCCACGGTTCTGTGAGGAAACAGGGCCAGAGACTGAAATACCATGCAGGTTGGCCGCTTGTTGGCCGGAACCTTGTCGATGCGCGATTCATTCAGCCAGATTTCACCCTCGCTGGGCGAATCCATACCGACGAGGAGGCGAATCAAGGTGGTCTTGCCACTGCCCGAGGGCCCCACGATGGTCAGGAACTCGCCGTCGAGGATATCCAGGTTGATCCCGTGAAGCGCTACGAAAGCGCCAAACTTCTTGACTATATTCTTGAGACGCAGAACAGGTTCCGCAGCCATGATCAGGCGCACCTCTCGCACGAACGTGTTGAGCAGACCCCGGTGCGCCGTGGGCACACCGGGGATCAGTGGTCAGAACGCGGATTACCCGCGCTTCGCTGCACTGTAGAGGCTGCTCAGTTCGTCATAGGACGCCACCACGCGGTACTCGACTGAACGTTCCATTTCTTCTTCCAGCGTATCCCACTGGATGGCGTCCAGCTCCGTGTCATCGAACAGGTCCATGACTGCAGGATCCCCCATGTTCGTGACCGGATTGTAGGTCCCTTCGGAGAAGGCGACCTCCTTGGCAATCTCGGGCTTCATGATGAACTCGAGAAATTCCTCGGCAAGTTCCGATGGGTCCGGGTTGTTCACCGCAGAGGTCAGCTCGACCCAGACAACACCACCCTTGCCGTCAACGGGCCCTGACGCGGGGGTGATGGCCCGCACCTGAGTTGCCCCGTCATAGCGGGCAGGAGACGCGGTATAGGTGCCGCCGGTGAAATAGGCGTCGATTTCCCCGTTGATGAGAGCCTGGTTCATGGCAACCAGATCGCCACTCAACATGCGCGCCCCGCCGAAGATCTTGTTGGCGGTCTCCTCGAAGGCCTGCTGTTGGTCCTCGTTCAGCGGCTCGAAGGGATTGAGGCCCGCCGTCATGCACATGTGCATGATGTTCCAGTTGTCATACGTCAGGACCCCATAGCGATCCTGCATGTCCGGATCCAGGAACAGGTTCCAGCCTTCCTGCTCGGCTGTCTCCCGGCTGATCTTGTCGGTGTTCACAACGAAGGAGAATGGCCCGAAACGCTGCGGAATCCCGATCAGGTCCCCGTTCTCGGCGAATGCCAGGGGATAGGGCTCCGGCTCCCTGAACTCCGGAAGCATGCTGTCGAAGTACGGCATGAACCGGTCCTTGTTGAGCGGGCGAATCAGATCTTCGGGATAGAGCTGTTCGCGTGCCCAGGGCTGGTTGACATTGATCAGGTCCCAGACATTGATCTCGCCAGCGCGCAGCTTGTTGATCATGTCCGGATCCGAGGTCCCGCTCTCGGCGCGGATGGTGGCATCAGGATGCGCCTCGCGGAAGGGCCCGAGCACCTGGTCGGTGTTATAGCCCTCCCAGCAGAGAATGTTCATTTCGTCGTTGCGCGCTGCACGGATCTTTCCCATCGGTCCCAATGCAGCAAGTCCGGCAGCCCCGGCGACACCCTTGGAAAAGGCTCTTCTGGTCAACTTCATTTTAGTCTCCCTGATTTTCGAAATTGTGAAGCTCCCCACAAATTTTTCTTTCAGGGTACAACGCGGCACAGGGCACGCTTGACATCGCCGCACCAAAATTTAACACTTTTTCAATTGAGGGCTTCAGACTGCGGCTTTCAGCCTCTTGCCCGCATACTTGCCATCTCGACACCGAAAATCCTGCGACAGGAGATTCAAGGGGTGTGATGGGACACACTGTGCAACAGGATTCCGTTCAGGCACCTTCCACGGTTCTCGCATCAGCGGCAACCGGCGTAATGGACCTTATTCAGAAATACAGCGGCGACCCGGACAGCATTCTCGGGAACGTCCATCTGCACGAACAGGACTTCTCCAGCCCTTACAACGAATTGCCCTTGGCACAGTTCTGCAATCTGTTCGAGGAAGCCGCCAGACAAACAGGCAACTCAAACTTCGGGCTGCACTTCGGTGGCCAGTTCAAGCCCCATCATCTGGGCGCAATCGGCTATGCCGCGATCAGTTCTCCCACGCTCTCGACCGCTTTGCGCAGTATGGAGGCTTATTTTCCGGCTCATCAGGGTCAATCGAGTTTCGGATTGCTGCAGGACAGTGACATCCTGTGGCTAAGCTACCGGATTTTCGACCCCTGCATCAGTAACCGCCGTCAGGATGCCGAGCTCTCAATGGGCATGTTCCTGAACATTTTCCGTCATGCCCTCGGTCCGGAATGGGCCCCGCTGGAAGTTCGCTTCGAGCATGAGACACCAGACGCCGCCTACGAACACGAGAAACTCTTCGCCGCTCCGGTTCGCTTCGGACGGCGCACCAATGCCTTTGCCTTCCGGCGACGGGACCTGGATGCCCGTATGCCGAGCCAGGATCCCTATCTTTTCTCTGTCATCGAGCCATTCCTGAAATCGCGCTGCGAGTTGCGCAGGAGCCCGGAGAGTTTCGCCACGATCGTGCGCAACCAGATCAAGCTGCACCTCGGGGATATGCCGCCCACGATCTCGGAGATGGCACGAATATTCGGCATGCCGGACCACACCTTCCAGAAGCAGCTGCGCGAGCACGGCCTGACCTTCCAGGACCTTGTAAACGCCGCGCGCAAGGAACTGGCGCTTCACTACATGGAAGATTCCGATATGCACCTCACGGAGGTCGCGCACTGCCTGGGATATTCGGAACTCTCCGCGTTTTCCCGGGCGTTCAGGAACTGGACCGGCATGAGCCCTCAAAGATATCGACGGACATGATGAGCCGCCTTACACCGACCTCGTCAACCCGCCATCGATGCGGAGGTTCTGCCCGGTGATGTAGCCGGCGCCGGGTGAGGCCAGGAACGAGATCGTGGCCGCGACCTCTTCACTGCTGCCATAGCGTTCCATGGGGATGCGTGCGCGGCGCTCCTCCTTCTCGGGCAGGCTGTCGATGAAGCCGGGCAGCACGTTGTTCATGCGCAGGTTCTCGGCGGCGTACTTGTCGGCGAACAGCTTGGTGAAGGCCGCCAGGCCGGCGCGGAAGACGCCGGAGGTCGGGAACAGCGGATCCGGCTCGAAAGCTGCGAAGGTCGAGATGTTGAGAATCACGCCGTCCTTCTGCTGCTGCATGATGGGCGTGACCAGACGCGTCGGCCGGATGACGTTGAGGAGGTAGACGTCCAGGCCGCTGTGCCAGTCCTCGTCGCTCAGCTCCAGCACCGGCCCCTTTGGGCCATGGCCCGCGCTGTTGACCAGTACGTCGATACGCCCCCAACGTGCCATCGTCTGGTCCACGAGTGTCTGCAGATCGGTATTCGACTGGTTCGAACCGGTGACGCCGAGGCCGCCGAGTTCCTCGGCAAGGGCCTCACCCTTCCCGGAGGATGAAAGAATGGCCACCTGGAAACCATCGGCGGCCAGCCGGCGAGCGGCCGCCGCCCCCATGCCGCTGCCCCCGGCCGTGATGACGGCCACCTTGTCCTGGCTCATGCTCTTTCCTTTCCTGTCTGCGTTGCAATGCGCGTATCTGCGTGAGGCGATCAGAAGCGATCGATGCGAAAGTCATTGTCGTCCAGACGCCCCCCGGGTGCACGCAGCATCCTCACGATTTGCTGAGCCGTCGCCGGCGCCATGGTCAGCCCCAGATGGCCGTGGCCGAAGGCATACCAGACATTCTGCACATTCCGCGCGCGATCGATCACCGGCAGGCTGTCGGGAAGTGAGGGACGATAACCCATCCAGAACCTGTGCTCGCTGGTGTCCAGATCGGGCAGCATCTCCTTGGCCTGTCTCAGCAGCCGTCGCGCACGGCTGTAGTCGGGTGGCGCCTTCGTGCCCGCGATCTCGACGGTCCCGGCCACACGCAGTCCCTCTTCCATCGAGGTCGCGAAGAACTTGCGGTCCATGTCCGAGGTTGGCCGGTTGAGGGCCAGTTCGGGCTTCAGCGCCATGGCGTGGTAGCCGCGCTCGGTATCCAGCGGCACGCGATCGCCCAGGGGGCGCGCGAGATCCAGGCTGAAGGCTCCCGTCGCCACCACGACCTTGGCGGCCGGAAAGCGCCCGCCGGCCGTCACCACGGCCTGCGCCTGCCCACCGCTCTGATCAACCTCCAGCACCTCGGCGCGTGTGAACTGTCCGCCCGCCGCCTGCAGCAACGCGACCAAGGCCTCGGTCAACGCCTGGGGATTGGTCGTGTGACCGCTGTCGGGGATGAACAGCCCCCGCTTGAAGTCGCGCGACAGGCCGGGCTCCAACTGGCGCAGCGCATCCTCGTCCACCGTCTCGCTCGCCACGCCGTTGGCGTCTCTCAGGGCCTGGGCAAAAAGCTCCGTTTTCCCCGCCTCTTGTGTACGCGACACCAGTAGCTGGCCTTTCTGGTGGATCAGTCGCTCACGCTGCTCTGCCTCAAGGATGGACGTCCAGTCCTCCACGGCGTTCAAGGTCAATCGGGCGAGCGCGGCGGCGTAGCTTTCGGCCCGCTCTGTCTTCGAGGCCCTGATCCATTGCAGCAACCAGGGAAGCGCCTTGGGAAGATAGGCCCAGCGCACGGACAAGGGTCCCTGCGGATCCAGCAGCCACCCCGGCACCTGCCGCAGCATGCCCGGCAATGCCACGGGGACGACCGAGCCGGTGCTGATCGAGCCTGCGTTGCCCGAAGACGTGCCCGCTCCCGGCGGATCTCGGTCGATCAGTCGGACCTGGTGCCCGTCCCGCTGCAACTGCAACGCACAGGCCGCACCGATGACGCCGGCCCCGACAACGATGGTTTCTCTCGGCTCCGCCATGTCCGCTCGCTCCTTGCCGGCGTTAGCCTCACTCCGCCAACGTCAGGATCGTTGAGCCGGTGGTTTGGCGGGATTCCAGGGCCTTGTGCGCTTCGCCAGCCTGTCGCAGGGGAAAGCGCTGGCCGATCTGCACCTTGAGGTCGCCTGTTTCCAGCAGCGGGAACAGGCGATCCGTGCTGTTGCGGATTTCTTCGGTGGTCGAGGTGTAGTGCGCATAGTTCGGCCGCGAGACACGGGCCGACTTGCTGGAATAAGAGGAGATGTCGATGGCCGAAATGCCGCCCGAGGCCTGGCCATAGCTCACCAGGTGACCGCGTATGGCCAGCGCCTCGTAGGACCGCTCGAAGGTGGAGGCGCCTACGCCGTCATAGGCCACATCCACACCCCGGCCCTCGGTCACGTCGCGCACCGTTTCCAGGAAATCCTCCCGCGTGTAGACCACCGGATAGCTGCAGCCGTGGCGCCGCGCCAGCTGGGCCTTGTCCTCGGAGCCCACTGTGCCGATGACGGTCGCGCCCAGGCGGCGGGCCCACTGACAGAGATAGAGACCCACCCCGCCGGCCGCGGCATGGACCAGCACGACATCGCCGTCCTTCACCCGATGAACCCGGTGCAGCAGGAATTCCGCCGTCACTCCCTTCAGCATGGCGGCGGCTGCGGTCTCGTCGTCGATCGCATCGGGCAGCAGCACCAGCAGACCGGCGTCCATGGTCCGCAGTTCGCAGTAGGCCCCCGGCGGCGGACAGGCATAGGCCACGCGGTCGCCGGGCGCCAGGCCATGCACGCCCGCGCCCACATCCAGGATGGTGCCCGCGGCCTCCATGCCGAGGATACCGGGCGGCTCGACCAAGGGGTAGTAGCCCGTGCGGCAGTAGACGTCGATGTAGTTCACGCCAATGGCCCCGTGGCGCAGGCGCACCTGACCCGGGCCGGGCGCCGGCACATCGACCTCGCGCCACTCCATGCGTTCGGGGCCGCCGTGACCGCTCAGCACCATCGCGCCACCGCGCATGGCCTGTCCGGAGGTTACGGCCGGCCGCGCAATGTGAGAGGCGGGTGTAGGCCTGCGCGCCGTCGGCTTGGCCTCCCCGCCGGCCAGCACCTGCCGTATGGCCCGGAACCCGGCTTCATAGATTTCCTCGCCCACCAGCTTCGTGAGCTCCTCCGCACGTCCCGGCGGTGGGTCGAAGGAACAGGCCCACTCCCAGAAAGTACCATTGCCGTCGGTCACCGGCTTCAGGCGCACGGTCGCGACATAGTTGACCAGAGGCACCGGTGCTTCCAGCAGACAGTAGGTGAAACTGTGGCTCTCGTCCGAAAGGCTCAGCAGCTGCTCGCGAATGCGGCCGCCGCTGGTGAGCACGAAGTCTCTCACGCAGCCGACCACATCCGGCGGCAGGGACTCCTCGATCCGGCTCTGGCCGACGGCGGGATGCCAGCGGTCGTGGCCGTTGAAGTCGCGCAGAAGGGCCCAGACCTCGTCGACCGGCGCCTCCAGCACCGTGCTCTTGCGCAGGCGCACCATGAATTCAGGCCGCCTGACTGCTTGCCTGCGGCATGAGCCTCAACGCCCCCCGAAGCGTTCTTTCAGGGCGTCGAAGCCGCCCTGGAACACCCCGTTGCCGACCAGGTCCGCCAGCTCCCGCTCGCGCTCCGGCGGACAGTCGAACTCCGCCGACCATTCCGCGAAGGTGCGATCCCCGTCGGTCACCGGCGTCAGTTTCAGGGTCGCCACGTAGTCCGTGACGCCCATGGGGGATTCCAGGATCGAATAGGTACAGGAAAGGTCGTAGTCCGAGAGCGCCAGCAGGCACTCCCGGATCTTGCCGCCGTCCTTCAGCGAGAAGTTGCGCACGCAGCCGATCTTGTCCGAGGGATGGTTCTGCTCGATCCGACTCTCGGCAATGGCCGGATGCCACGCGGGCAGGGCGTTGAAGTCGCGCACGACGGACCACACGCGCTCGGCCGAAGCATCGATAACGCTTGAGGTATAGACCTTGACCATTACCTGGGCCCCTCTTGCCTACTCAAGGCTGCTCCTTCCCCGAGGAATCCTCGTCGTCCTCCTCGGCAGCACCACCCACCAGCTTCTGGATATCGCCGCCCTGGATGCCGATCTCCTTCAGCAGCGAGTCGACCAGAGGTCCATGAGCGCGATAGCGCAGGGCGCTGTTGACCAGGTTGTCCGGCAGGCCGTTGTGGCCCTCGCCGCCACCGCCACTGCCCCCGGCACCGCCGGGGAAGCCACCGAAGCCGTCGAGCTGCAGCACCTTGATGCCCTCGATCTTCTCCATCGGCTTGACGCTCTCGCGGATGATGGCATCCAGCCTGTCGATCAGGTGCATGCGCATCTCGGACTTCCTGGACTCGGGGCTGAGCACGTTCTGCGCCTCGTTCATCTGGCGCTTGCCCTCGGCCTCGGTCTCGTAACGCAGCTTGGCGGCCAGGGCCCTGATCTTGTCGGCCTCGGCCTCGCCCTCGGCTGTCGTACGCGTGGCCTCGGCGCGATCCACGGAAGCCTGCTTCTCGGCCTCGGCCGTGGAGCGTAGGCGGATGCCCTCGCGCTCGGCCTCCTGGGCGGCCAGCACCAGCTCGATGGCCTTGCGGCGCTCGGCCTGCTCCTTCTCGCGAGCCGTGAAGACCTTCTCCTCGGCCTCGACGGCCTTGGCTCGGGCTAGTTCGGCGGCCGCTTGGGCTTCGGACTGGGCCTTGGACTTCTCGGCTAGCTCGATGGCCTTGTCCTGCTCGGCCATCTCCAGGGCCTTGCGCCGCTCGACCTCCAGGCGCTGGGTCTCCTGCTCGCGCCCGATCCGCTCCTGGTCCAGGGCGCGATCGCTGGCGATGCGGGCGCGCTCGATCTCCAGGCGCGAACTGATCTGGGACTCCTCGGACTCGCGCTCACGCTGGGCCCGTTCGCGGGCCACCTCGGCCTGCTGGGCCGCCTTGCGGGATTCGATGTCCCGCTGCTGCTCCAGGCGGGCGTACTCGGTGTCCCGGTCGATCTGCAGCGAATAGCGCTCGGTCTCCAGGTTCTTGTTGCGGATCTCGATCATCGTATCCTGCTCGATGTCGTTCCGCAGCTTCTTGCGCCGCTCGATCTCCTCGGTCAGGCGCGTCAGCCCCTCGGCGTCAAAGGCGTTCGAGGGATTGAAGTACTCCATGTTGGTCTGGTCCATCCCGGTCAGCGACAGGGCTTCCAGCTCCAGGCCGCTGCGCTGCAGGTCCTCGGCCACGGCGGTCTTCACGCGCTTGACATAGTCCCCGCGTTTTTCGTGCAGTTCTTCCATCGTAAACTCGGCCGCCACCCAGCGCAGGGCGTCGATGAACTTGCCTTCGACCAGTTCCTTCAGCGCATCCGGGTTCATGGTCCGGCGTCCCAGGCTCTGCGCCGCAATGGCGATGGCCTCGTGCGTCGGCTGGACCCGGACATAGAACTCCGTCACCACGTCCACGCGCATGCGGTTCTTGGTGATCAGGGCGCGGTCCTGGCCGCGTTTGATCTCCAGGCGCAGGGTGTTCATGTTGACGGGAATGACCTCGTGGACGATGGGCAGGACGAAGGCCCCGCCGTCCTTGACGACCTTCTCGCCGCCCAGGCCCGTTCTGACGAAGGCGGTCTCCTTGGTGGACCGGCGATAGAGCCAGTTCAACAGGTAGACAACGCCCACGATGACCGCAATGAGGACGATGATCCCCAGGACGGTCCATCCAAGTGCTGCACCAGACATCTTCTTCCTCCCTTTCTGAACGCCCTGGCAAGACTGCGGCCCGGGCGTCCTGGACGCGCGTCAGGCGCGCCCGATCTTCTTGAAATTGCGTGTCTGCTCCGTAAGGGCCCCCTCGACCGGCAGCCTCTCCATGGACGACGCGCCGTAAAAGCCGTGACAGTCCGGACACTGACTCAGGATGTAGCGGGCATCGTCGGGCATGGCGATCGGACCGCCATGGCAGAGCACCATGACATCCTTGCGAACCTTCAGCGCCGCTTCCGCCCAGGCATTGATGCGCGGCACGCAATCCTCCAGCGTCAGCGACGTTTCCGCGCCGATGGCGCCGCCCGTGGTCAGGCCCAGGTGGCAGACAACGATGTCCGCGCCGGCCTCGGCCATGGCGCGCGCATCCTCCTCGCTGAAGACATAGGGGGTCGTCAGCATGTCCAGCTCGCGCGCCTTGCGCACCACCTCCACCTCGATGCCATAGCCCATGCCGGTCTCCTCCAGGTTGGCCCGGAAGGTGCCGTCGATCAGGCCCACGGTCGGGAAGTTCTGGATCCCGGAAAAGCCGATGTCCTTCACGCGGCGCAGGAAGTGATCCGGGATCATGAAGGGATCGGTCCCGTTCACGCCCGCCAGCACCGGCGTGTCGTGCACCACCGGCAGGACCTCCGCGGCCATTTCCATGACGATCTCGTTGGCATTGCCATAGGCCATCAGCCCGGCCAGCGAGCCACGCCCGGCCATGCGGTAGCGGCCGGAGTTGTAGATGACGATCAGGTCGATGCCGCCGGCCTCCTCGCACTTCGCGGAAAGTCCGGTCCCGGCCCCTCCCCCGACGATGGGCTCGTTGCGGTCGATCATGTCACGGAACTTTTCCAGGATGTCCCGACGCTCAAACCTGGGCATGAACTGCCTCCTTCTTGTCCTTATGGGTGGCCGTTATCTCCCGGAAGGCCTCGACCAGGGCCTGGGCAAATTCCGGGTCATTGATGTTGTGCGGCAACCTGATCAGCTTGCGATCCGCCGTCTGGCGCAGGTTGCTCTCGATCGCTGAAAACAGGGCTTTGTCCGCTTCCGGATCCCAGAAGGCCTGTTTCGGCGCGTCCAGCAGGGACACCCCGCCCTCGGGGATGAAAAAGCGCACCGGCCCCTCGCAGCGGTTCAGCTTGTCCGCGATCCAGCGGCCCATGGCCTCGTTCTCCTGGACCGTGGTCCGCATCAGAGTGACCTGCGGGTTGTGCTTGTAGAGATTGCGGCCGCGGAAGCGCTCGGGCACCGTGTCCATGGCGCCGAAATTCACCATGTCCAGGGCCCCGCAGGAACCGACATAGGGAAGACGGCTGCGGATGACGGAGTCCAGCCGCTCTTCGCCGGCACTGAAAACCCCGCCGACGATCAGGTCGGCGATCTCCGTGGTGGAGATGTCCAGGACTCCGGCCAGCATGCCGGAGTCCACAAGCTTCTCCATGGACTGTCCGCCGGTTCCCGTGGCGTGGAAGACCAGGCAGTCGAAGTCGTCCTCCAGGACCTTCGAGGCCAGCTGCACGCAGGGCGTGGTCACCCCGAACATGGTCAGTCCCACCGCCGGCTTGGTCGAGCTCCGCTTGACGCGGCCGGCATGCGCCACCATCCCGGCCATGGCATGGGCCGCGTTGGAGAGCACCTGCTCGGAAATGCGATTGATGCCCTGGACGTCGGTCACCGAATACATCATGCAGATATCGGTGGCGCCCACGTAGCGCTTCACGTCGCCGGAGGCGACGGTGGAGACCATGAGCTTGGGCACACCCACCGGCAGGACTTGCATGGCAGGTGTGGCCAGCGCTGTTCCCCCGGATCCACCGGCGGAGATCACACCCCCAACATCCCGTTGACGCGGCAGGAAATGACGGAAGGCTTCGGCCATGGCCGACACCGCCTCACCCCGATCCCCGGAAAACACGGCGGACACGCCCCCGGGATGACAGCGCGCGACCTCCTGCGGCCCGATATCCGCCGAAGAGGGCTTGCCGCTGGTGCTCAGGTCCACGGTGCGCGTCCGCAGCCCCAGTCGTTCCAGGCGGTTCTCGATGAAACGCAGCTCACGGCCCTTGGTATCGAAGGTGCCAACCACATAGGCGCAGCGATCCACCAGTTGCGCCACCGGCACCTGCAGCTCGTCGGCCGGCGCGGCGACAGTGGTCCCTTCGCGGGGCTCGCCTTTCTCCTCCCGGCTGTGCTCGCGCCCTGTCTCGGGAGTCGGCGCGGCTGCCTGACGACCCCAGCGGTTCGGCGCACCCTGACTCACATAGGCCGGGGGTGGCTGGTCCGCGCTGCCCAGGCGCTCGTCGGCCCGGCGAACGCGGAAGACCTGGGGCGGCTCGTCCGGCGCAGCCGCTTCCGCAGCGCTTTCCTCCTCGTCCTCGCTGTGCCGGCCGACACCCAGCAGACGCTGCTGCAGGTCGCTGTCGGCCGCCAGCTCGGCCGCCGGCAATTCCTTGACCAGGCGACCGTTGACCATGATGCCGATATTCTCGGCCACCTCCGTGGCGACCCCCAGGTTCTGCTCGATCAGCAGTACCGAGATCTCGCCCTCGGCGGCCAGCTGTTTCAACAGGGCCGAGAGCTGCTGCACGATGACCGGCGCCAGGCCCTCGGTCGGCTCGTCCATGACCAGCAGGGTCGGATTGGCCAGCAACGCACGGCCGATGGCCAGCATCTGCTGCTCGCCGCCGGAGAGCTGCCCACCGCCATTACGGCGACGCTCGCGCAGGCGCGGAAAGGTTTCGTAGACGCGCTCGATGGTCCAACTGCCCTTGCGGCCGCTGCGTGCCGCCAGGCGCAGATGCTCGTCCACGGAGAGCGATGGCCAGACCCGCCGCCCCTGCGGCACGTAGCCGATGCCGCGCTCGACGATGGCATTGGGGGTCAGGCCGCGCAGCTCGCGGCCCCTCAGCTGGATGGCGCCCCGGGTCGAAGGCGTCAGGCCCATAATGGCGTTGCAGAGCGTGGTCTTGCCCATGCCGTTGCGGCCGACGATTCCCAGCACGCCGTGATGCAGGTCGAAGGACACCCCCTGCAGGGCATGGGCCTGGCCGTAATAGACGTGCAGGTCACGAACGGTCAGGACAGAGGTCTGCCCGGCGCCGGCCTGGTGCATATCACTCATGCCCGCCTCCCAGGTAGATCCTCTGCACGTCCGGATCACCCTCGATCTCGTCGGGCGCCCCTTCCTTGAAGACCGCACCGTTGTGCATGACCGTGCAGTAGTCCACGACGCGCAGGGCCACATCCAGGTCGTGCTCGATGATGACGTAGCCGATGTGCTTGGGCAGTGCGCGCAGGATGTCCACCAGCTCGCGCCGCTCGGCCGGGGACAGTCCTGCCGCCGGTTCGTCGAACAGGATCAGCCGCGGTGCGCCGGCCAGCGCCATGCCGATTTCCAGCTGGCGCTGCTGTCCGTGCGCCAGGTCGGAAACCGGGGTCTTCTCCAGCCGGTCGAGATGCGCGGCATGCATCATGTTGCGTGCCGCCTCCATGGTGGCGTCGTCCTCACCGGACCGCAACATCGAGAAGCGTCCGCTGCCTACGCCGCGCGCCGCCAGGTAGAGATTGTCGAAAACCGTCAAGCCGCGGAACAGCAATGAATTCTGATAGGTACGCCGCAAGCCGCGGCGTATGCGCTCCTGCGGCGGCATGGTGGTTACATCCTCGCCGAAGAAGCGGATGCGCCCGGCCGTCGGCGGGAAGTCCCCCGTAACGGCATTGAACAGGGTCGTCTTTCCGGCACCGTTGGCTCCGAAGACGGCGCGCCGCTCGCCGGCCTGGACCTTCAGGGTCACGTCGTCCAGCGCCACCAAGGCACCGAAGGTGCGGCTCACGCCCCGGAGATCCAGGGCGAGAGCCGTCACCGTTTCGGTGAAACCGGCAGATGCAACTGCGCTCATTTGCCAAACGCCTTCTGTCTGCCGTTTTCCGTCATGACAAACTCCTCAGGCTTACGGGCAGGAGGGGTTGTCACGCGAGGCGAACCCATTGGCCAGGAACTCCTCTTCCGGCATGCCAAGGGTCTGGTTCACTTCCGGCACGACCTTGACGACCTCGTTGTAGAGACCGCCCTCGCCGTCCTTCACGACCTCGGTGATGAAGATGTCGGCAACGGCATTGCGGTTCTCATCGACCGAAATGGTCCCCGTCGGCGTCTCCAGCTCCAGGTTCTTCAGGGCTTCGCGGAAGGCCGCCTGGTTGTCGGAGAGATCGCCGTCCACCTCATCCAGGGCCGTGAGCACGGCCAGCGTGTTCACGTAATAGGCATGGGCGAACAGCGACGGAGACGGCAAGCCGTCGTCGAACATCTCGGCGTAGGTTTCCTTGAACTCGACCCACTTCGGATCGTCCCAGTTGTCGGCGATCGGACCGGCGGTGATGGTACCGGCTAGGTAGTCGCGCTGCTGGCCCTTGGCGCCCAGCACGGTCTGGTCCACGGTAATCGAGCCGGCGATCATGGGCTTGGCACTGCCCATCTGCTGGTACTGGGACAGGAAGTTGATGGCATCCGAACCGCCCAGGGCGACATAGAGTGCATCGATGTCCTGGGGAATCGAAGCCACGGTCGTGGAGTAGTCACGCGTGCCCAGCGGCACGTAGAACTTCTCGACGACCTGACCGCCCAGCTTGCAGAAATCGGTCATGAAGCCCATGACCAGTGAATAGGGGAAGGAGTAGTCCTCGGCCACGATGGCCACCTTCTCGTACCCCTTCTCTTCGTAGGCATATTCGCCCAGGCCCGCCTGCCACTGCGCCCCGTCGGTCGAGAAGCGGAAGAAGTTCTCGGACGGATCGTCCAGGGTCGTCCTCTGGGCCGCCGAGCTGCCGTTCACGAAGGTGACCTCAGGGTGATCCTTGGCATAGTTCTTGATGGCAATGCCCTCGGAGCCCGACAGCGGTCCGACCAGAACATCCACCTCGTCATTCTCGACCAGGCGGCGCGCCGCATCAACGGCGCTGTCCGGCGAGGCGTCGGACGAGGCGGTGATCAACTCGATCTCGCGTCCCCCGGCTTCATGCCCGAATTTTTCCAGGGCCATTCGGATACCGCGGATGCCATCCTCGCCCGGCACCGCGAAGGGACCTTCCAGCGTGGCAAGCCCGCCCAGCTTGATGGGATCGTCTTGGGCCGCCGCCGCTCCGGCGCCAACCACAAGGGTCGCCGCCGCTGTCATAGACAGTAGTTTCTTCAGCATACTCGTTTCCTCCCTTACTGTTTGTCTGGGCCCGACCATGACAGGCTGCATGCCTGCATGAGCCCAGCACCTACCATTGGTCCGCCTTGTTGCGGGCGGACTGTTTTGCCAGCCAGGATTTCAGCTTGCCCCAGAGGCCAAGCACCCCGTCCGGCGAAAAGAGTACGATCACCAGGAAAACCGCTCCTATTACTGTGTTGAAGCGTTCCCGATCGATCAGGTCGATGGCGAAATTCTCCATCAGGATAAAGATCAATGCCCCGATGAATGGACCGACCGGGTGGGCCAGACCGCCCAGGACCGTCAGGATCAGGATATCGATCACCGGCCCGATCCCGACCGAACCTGGCGAGATCTGACCATTCTGCCAGACCAGCAGCACGCCGCCGATGCCGGCAATCGCTCCGGCCACGGTATGCGCGGCCACGCGATGGGCGATGACGTTGAAGCCCAGCGAGGACATGCGGCGCGGATTGTCGCGCACGGCCTGCAGCGCCAGGCCGAACGGCGTGCGGGACAGATAGAGAACGAAAAAATAGCAGAGCGCCACTACGGCCAGCGTCAGATAGAAGAACGGCAGGGGCGCGCGCCAATCGACACCGAAGACCGCAGGTGGATCGATTCCGGCAAAGCCATTGAAGGAATTGAAGATGGGATCGTTCTGCAGCACCAGGTAATAGAAGGCCACGGAGATGGCCAGCGTTATCATGATGGTGTAGATGCCGCTTGTACGGGCCGATATCCAGCCGATCAGGGCTGCCGCCAGGGTGGCCAGGCTGACCGCGCCCACCAGCATCAGCCAGGCCGGCCACTCCGCATTGCCGAAGATGGCCACCAAATAGCCCGCCAGCCCAGCGATGGTCAGCTGGGAAAGCGAGACCATGCCCCCGTAACCCGCCAGCAGCATCAGCGAGAGCCCGACCGTCCCCAGGATCAGGGACTGCGCCCCGATCTGGACGATCCAGAAGTCCGTCGCAAGCAACGGGTAGATCAGCAGCAGGACCGCCACCACGGGATGGTACCAGCGCAGACCGCGCAGCCAGCTTGGCAGGGTGGGCACGGTCTTCTTCTCGCTTGTCTCTTCGGTGATCGAGGCCATCCTGCGCTCCTATGCCCGTCCGAGAATGCCCTGGGGGCGGACGGCCAGGACGGCCACCATGACCAGGAAGGAAAAGACGACGCCATAGGTCGGGAAGTAGGCCAGCCCGAACTGCTCGGTCATCCCGATCAGCAGGGCACCGATGGCGGCCCCCGGGATGCTGCCCATGCCGCCCACGATCACCACGATCAGCGAGGCCAGCAGGAAACGCGTATCCTCACCCGGGGCAATGGACAGGGCAGAGCCGCCCAGAACGCCGGCCAGGCCGGCCAGGCCGGCACCGATGGCGAAGGTCACGCAGAACAGCAGCTGGACGTTGACGCCGGAGGCCGAAAGCATCCCGCGATCGTCCACGCCGGCACGGATCATGATGCCGATGCGGGTACGGTTCAGGAAGAACCAGAGTGCAAGGCCGATGACGATCGCGGACGCCAGGGTGAACAGGCGATAGGTCGGATAGGCGTTGATGAAGGGCATCGGCGTGGCTCCGTAAAGCCACTGTGGAGGGGTGAACTGGTAGGACACGCCGGACCAGATCGCCAGCATGACGTCCGCCAGGATGATGGACAGTGCGATCGTCACCAGGGTCTGACGCAGTTCCTGGCCTTCCATGTAGCGGAACACCAGCAGCTGAAGCAGCACCCCGGCCAACGCCATGGACACGAAGCCGGCGACCACCGCCAGAACCCAGGACCCCGTGCTGTCCGCGATTTCATAGCCAATATAGCCACCCAACAGATAGAGCGAGCCGTGCGCCAGGTTCACGTTGCGCATCAGGCCGAAAACAAGGGAAAACCCGCTGGCCACGATGAAATAAAGGGCCGCCAGCGTGATCCCGTTCAGGAAGGTCAGTATGAAAAGCCGCATGATCCTGCGCGTGCCCTCATCCGGCCCAGCGCAGGGAGGAACGTCCCTGGGCGGTCACGTCAGGGGCCCGATAGAAGCTGCCGTCCTTCATGACGGCCAGGATGCGCGCGCGCTCCTGCAGGATGCGGATGTTCGCTACGGGATCTCCGTCGACCAGGATCAGGTCGGCCAGGTAGCCTTCCTTAAGCAGCCCCAGCTCGTCGGGCCTGCCCATGATCTGGCCGCCCAGCTTGGTAGCGGAAACAATGGCCTCCATGGGGGACATGCCGACTCGGTCGACGAAGTATTCCAGGTCCTTGGCGTTGGTGCCATGCGGGATCCAGGCGAAGCCGTAATCGCCGCCCGGCAGGACGCGAATGCCGCGCCGGTGCATCTTGCGCATGGTCTCGGTGGCGATCTCCGCCTCGCGGGCGTACATCATGCCAAGCGAAGAGTCCGGGTGTACGCCGTACTCGGCCGCGTTCTTTGACGTACGGATCAGCCAGGCCAGGCCAGGGGCCACGAAGTGCTTGTCCTTGTTGGCCTCCAGCAGGTCCAGCGTTTCCTCATCGGCGAAGGAGGCATGATAGATGATCTCGATGCCGTGCCGGATGCACATCTTGATCGATTCATTGGAGCGTGCATGAGCCGCCACCCGCAGCCCCCGGCGTTTGGCCTCCGAGACGGCCACAGCGGCCTCCTCGTCGGTCATCGGCGTCTCCTCGGCGCCCACACCGGCGATCTCCTCGCCAGAGAGGTTCAGCTTGATGGTGTCGCAGCCGTACTTGATGAACTGACGTACAGCCCGGCGCATTTCCTCCACGCCGGAGACGATACAGCCGAAGGAGAGTTCCGGGAAGTCCAGGTGCGGCGGTGAGGTGTCCCCCAGTCCGCCAAGGGTGGTGATCTCCTGGCTGGCCGCCGAATAGCGCGGGCCGGGAATGCGGCCTTGGTTGATGGCATCGCGGATGACGACATCCAGGCGCGCCTTGGCCGAGGCCGCTCCCATGCAGGAGGTGAAGCCCATCTCTATATAGCGCTTGGCCATTTCCGCCGTGAAGAGCGTGTGCTCCTCAAGTGGCATCTGCTGAATGGCCTCCAGGCTGGGCTGGTCGTTCCAGGAGAGGTGCGTGTGGGCCTCTGTCATGCCCGGCATCAGGGTCGCCCCTGCGCCGTCGATCACTGTATGGCCGTTGCCGCCCGTGCTGCGCCCGCTGCTTCTGCTGACCTGCTTGATCCGGTTGCCCTGGACCAGGACCTCGCCGCTGTAGGGATGATCCCCGCTGCCGTCCAGAATACGAACATTGGTAAAAAGATAGTCACCCATAACGCGTCCTCCCTAGCGGCGCTCCCGTTTTGTTTTCTTGGCGCTCGTGCGGCGCTGTCGGGCTCGCCTGTCCGGTCAAGCTGTTCGTACGGAAGCCATGAAATCTCTCAATTCGCGGTTGCTATCCTCGACCTTCTCAAAGGTCGCCCAATGCCCGCAACGATTTAATATCTTGGTCCTGGCTTTTTCCATCTTCTCGCCGATCGCCCGAGCTCCCGAGGCCGGCGCCACGCCGTCCTCGTCGCCGGTAGCCAGCAGGACCGGACAGCGGATGCGCGTGACATCCGCCGCCGACGCCCCGGCCAGGGCCTCGCAGGTGGCGGCATAGCCATTGGCAGGCTGGCGCATCACCATCTCGCGCACCAGCGCAACGGCCAGGGGATTGTGCTCTTTCGTCTCGCCCGAGGTCGCTGCCTGCACGATGGCATCGGCGATATCCGCCATGCCTTCGGCGCGCGCCTTGGCCGCCCGGTCTCTCAGCCCCTTGCGGGCGGGATCCGGCGGCTCGCTGATCGGGCCGAACAGCGACAGGCTGCGCACCAGTGAGGGATGCTCCACGGCCAGATGCTGACAGATGATGGTGCCCAGCGAATGCCCCACGAAATGCGCCTTGTCCACGCCCAGAACCCGGCAGGCCTTGGCCAGGGTCGCAACGAAGCCGGAAATGGACAGTTCGCCGGAATGCGGACTGCGTCCCGAGCCGGGAAGATCCGGACGGATCACCCGATACCCGCTCCGGAACAGGCCCATCTGCGGGGTGAATGTGTTGGAGGTCCCGCCCAGGCCGTGCACCATCACGACGGGCGTCCCCTCGCCGTCCACCTCGACTGCCATGCGTTCGACTGTCTGCGTACTCATGCCACAGCCCCCCGTAGCGCTTCCTGATAGGTCGCAACCGGATTTTCCAGACGGCCGATGCCGTCGATGTCCACGCTGACCCTGTCGCCGGCCCGCAGGTAGCGCGGCGGCTCGAAGCCGATGCCCACCCCTGCCGGCGTACCGGTCGCGATGATGTCGCCGGGATAGAGCGTGATGCCCGCCGAGAGGGTCTCGATCAGCGTGGGAATGTCGAAGATCAGGGCCGAAACCGGCGCTTCCTGGCGCAGCTCGCCATTGACGTGGCAGCGCACCCAGGTCTTCGACAGGTCCAGCTCGTCTGCGGTGACGGCCACCGGCCCCATGGGGCAGAACCCGTCCTGCGACTTGCCGATCAGCCACTGCTTGTGACGGCCCTGCAGGTCGCGGGCCGTGATGTCGTTCACGATGGTATAACCCCAGACGTGCTCCATCGCCCGGGCCTTGGCAATGCCGCGTCCGCCGCGCCCGATGATGACGGCCAGTTCGGCCTCGTAATCGATCGCATCGCTCACCCTGGGGTCAACGGGGATGGGGTCGCCCGCGGCGCTGACACAGTCCGGAACTTTGGAGAAGATGATGGGCGCATCCGGCACCGCGCCCGACGCCGCCCCGGAATCGAAGCCGCTGCTGGCAAACTCATGAGCGTGCTCGTAATAATTCTTGCCCACGCAGAAGATGTTGCGTCGCGGCCGCGGAACCGGCGCGCGCAGTTTCACGGCGGACAAGGGCAATTTTTCGGAGGTCAGTCCAGGCCGGCCCGCGCCGGCGTCCACCAGCGTGAGCACGCCCCGCTCGGCCGCACTGCCGGAGAGGTCGAACGGCGACAGGCTGTTGCCATCCGCGGACAGACTGCCCAGACCCGGCTTGCCGTCCAGATGATACGCGGCGATCTTCATTGTCGGGGAGGCCCCTCCCTGTCTTGTTTTTTGTTGAACCAATTCTGAACCATTGGTTCTTAATTGAGCCAATACTCACTCAATCGAGTTTCAACTGTCAACCTGATTCTCAAGAATTCGAAAATTTCTGTTTGCTCACTCACATTATTGGATCAAGAATGGTTCAGTCATGAACCAGATTCGAAACCCACACCTGGGCCGGGCCGCTGTAAGCGCCATGCAGGACCTGCTGGCCCGTATCGAGAGTGGTGAATTCTCCCTGGGCCAGCAACTGCCCTCGGAACGGGAACTCGCCAATCTTCTGGGTGTGGCGCGCAATACCCTGCGGGCCGCTCTGCAACAGCTGGAAAGCGATGGGTTCCTGACGCGCCAGATCGGACGTGGAACCTTCGTGGCGCAAATCCCCAATCGCTCCAGCGGCAGCTTCCTGTCACGGCGCATGCGCAATGCCAGTCCAGCGGACCTGATGGAGGTGCGCCTCATCATCGAACCCCATGTGGCCGCCCTGGCCGCAAGCCGCGGCAGCAACGAGGACATAGACCGGATCCAGATCGCCCTGCGCACCTCGCTCTCGGCCCGCGGCCTCGCGGAATTCGAGCACTGGGATGCCGAGCTGCATCTCGCCATCTTCCATGCCACCAAGAACGCGCTTCTGGTGGACTACTGCGATGCCATCAACGCCATTCGCAACGAGCCCAGCTGGTACCGCCTGAAGAAGCGTACGGTTTCCACCGACACGCGCACGCTCTACGACCAGCAGCACAGCGCCATCGTCCAGGCCATCGCCGACCGCGACCCCGAGACGGCACAGAAGCTGATGACCCAGCACATGAGCTCCATCCGGGACAACATGCTGGGCGTCCTGGGATGACGTGCCCCATCAAATCTCGGTGAGCTGCGGTCAGTTCCCGCAACAGGCAAGCAGACAGGTTCTTCCCCTGCGGAGAATCGCGCCCACCACCGGGCCAGCGCATTGTTTTCTTCGCACACGGGCGGCAGGATAGCGGCGGCAGGATACGGGGACACCGGGCAGCGGTGCCAGGGACGTCAGCAGAGGGGGAACGGACTCTTGGATTTCGATTTGCCGGAAGAAATGCAGAGCCTGCGAGAGTCGGTGCGCCGCTTTCACGAAACCGAGATCGCGCCCGCCCTGCCGGACTATGAGGCGCGCGGCGAGTTCCCGCGCGAGATCGTCCGCAAGCTGGGCGAGGCCGGTTACTTCGGGGCGGCCTTCCCGGAATGGCTGGGCGGCAGTGAGGCCGGCTTCCTTGCCGTTTCGGTGATTGCGGAGGAGCTGTCCCGGCTGGCCCCGGAGCTCGGCTACTGCATGAACATGCAGGCCATGACCTGCCCCTACACGATTTACAACTGGGGCAGTGACTCCCAGGCCGAAGCTCATGTGCCAGACCTGATTTCTGGCCGCAGCATCGGCATGTTCGCCCTGTCCGAGGCCGGTGGCGGCTCCGACCCCGCCGGCGCCATGCGCACGACGGCACGGCGCACCGGCGATGGCTACCTGCTGAACGGCTCGAAGATGTGGATCACCTTCTCGGACGCGGCGGACACCGGCGTCCTTTTCGCGAAGACCGATCCCGAGGCCGAGCACAGGGGAATCTCCGCCTTCATTGTCAGGCCAAAGGATTATCCCGGCTACCATGCCGACCCCATACCCATGAGCGGGCTGTCCCAGGCCCTGCGCTCCTGTGCCGTCTTCCTGGAGGATTTTCCCGTGCCCGAGGAGAACCGGCTTGGCGCGGAAGGCGAGGGGTTCCGGATTGCGATGAACGCGCTGGAATACGGTCGCCTCACCGTCTCGGCCCGGCTGGTCGGCCTGGCCCAGGCTGCCCTGGACGCCGCCGTCTCCTATGCCAATGAACGCGTGGTCGGCGGCCAGGCAATCGCCCACTACCAGATGCTCCAGGAACGCATCGCCGACAGCGTGGTGGCCGTCGACGCCGCCCGCATGATGGCCCGCCAGATCGGCTGGACCATGGATCAGGGCCGCACCTCGACGCGCGTGGCCTCCCGCGCCAAGTACCTGGCCACCAAGGCCGCGCGCCTGGCCGGCGACACGGCGCGGGAGGTCTTCGGAGGCTATGCGCTGAGCGACGAGTATCCGGTCAAGAAGCTGAACGCCTACATCGACATGCTGACCGTGGGCGAAGGCACCGAGAACGTACAGCGCGTGCTGATTGCCCAGGATGTGCTGGGCATCAAGGACGCCAATCGCCACAGCCTGCGCAACAGGCTGCGCAACCAGACCTGAGCCCCATCGGCTCCCTCAGATCTGCTGCGGCAGCCAGGTAATGATGCCCGGGAAGGCCAGGAAGGCCGCCACGGTCAGGATATCCGCCAGGACAAAGGGCGCCACTCCGCGGAACACCGAGGTAACCGGTATGTCCGAGCGTACCGAGGACACCACGTAGCAGTTCAGCCCGATGGGCGGTGTGATCAGGCAGAGTTCCGCCATCTTGACGACCACGATGCCAAACCAGATGGGATCGTAGCCCAGCGCCATAACGGCTGGATAGACGATCGGCAGGGTCAGCAGCATCATGCCGATGGCATCCATCACCATGCCCAGCAGGGCATAGGCCAGCAGGATACAGATCATCACCACAATGGGCGGGTAGGGCAGCGATGTGACCCAGGTCGTGAATTCGTCAGGGAGTCCCGAGAAGCCCAGGAACCGCACGAAGATCAGCACGCCCCAGATCATCGAGAAGATCATGACCGTCAGCTTGGCTGTCTCCAGCAGGGCGTCCCCCAGTTCGCGGTGGCGCATCCCCTTTCTGAGCGCGGCCAGGAAGACGACGAAAGCGCCCAGCGCGCCAGCCTCCGTCGGCGTCGCCCATCCCAGGTAGATGGCGCTGAAGATGATGACGACCACAATGATCATAGGGAAAGTGCCCGGCAGGGACTTGAAGCGCTCACTCCAGGTAAAGCCATGGATGGGCCTGCCTATGGACGGATTCCAGAGAGCCCAGGCAACGATGATCCCCATGTAGATCAAAGCCGAGAATATGCCGGGAATGAACCCCGCCAGCAGCAGGCGTCCCACGGACTGCTCGACGATCAGGGCATAGATCACCAGGATCGCGCTGGGAGGGATCAGCGAGGCCAGGGTCCCTCCGGCCGCGACGACACCGGCGGCCAATCGCGGCGCATACCCAACCTTCAGCATTTCCGGAATGGCCACGCGCGCGAAGACGGCTGCCGTTGCGGTGGACGCGCCGGAGACTGCGGCAAACCCGGCCGTCGCGAACACCGAGGCGATCGCCATGCCCCCCGGAAGCCAGCCGAGCCACCTGCGCGCCGCCTCGAAGAGAGCATTGGTAATGCCGGCATGGAAGGCCAGGAAGCCGATCAGAATGAACATCGGCAGGACCGAGAGGGTATAGGTCGCGGACTTGGAGTGCGGCACGGTCCCCGCCATGCCGGCTCCCGCATCCCAGCCCAGCAGCACGACGAGGCCAACCAGGCCGACCAGGCCAGCGGCGATATAGATGCGCACTCCCAGCGCGACCAGGAACACCAGGGCGCCGATGCCGATGATGCCTATGGTGGAATCAGCAAGCTCGCTCACCGGCCCCTCCCCGTCTGTTCATTGTCGTCAGGGGCGTCCGCTTCCTTCAGATACTCCGCCGAGTCCACGGCAGCCGAACTCAGTGTCACCGGCACTGCGACCGCCTCCCTGTCCGGATGGACCAGCAGCCGTCCGTATCCGATCAGGTTGATCGCCAGGCGGATCCACAGCAGGGAGAAGGACAGCGGGACCAACAGCTTGGACGGCCACCAGGGATACTGGGCATCGATCGTCGAATCCCCGTAGTTGTAGGCCCTGAGCGCATGATCGAAGCCATAGTAGATCAGTACCGCGATCAGGAAGAGCCCGCAGAGAATCCCGAAGACCTCGAAGGCCCAGCGCAATCGCCCATGCAGATTGTCGATGATCATGTCCATGCGCACATGCCCGCCGAGGCGCTCGCAATAGGCGACCGCCAGGAAGGCGAAGGTGGTCATGGCCAGCTCCACCATGTCGATGTAGCCGAAGATCGGTGTGTTCAGGAGCTTGCGCCCGGCAATCTGGGCCACGCCGAGCAGCATCAGGGCAAAGATGAAGCCGGCGGACACATAGGCGAAGAGTTTCTCCACCTGGTGCACCACGCGGTCGACCCGAACCAGTCCGGTCGGCCCCGAGGACGGCCCCAAGGACGGTCCATGCCCCGGTGCGGGGGAGTCGTCGGATTTCATGACAAGAGAACCTTCGCAGAAGAATGCGGGTCACGCCGGCAAGGACGTGACCCGCAGGATCTGGCCATCGTAGTCAGGCCGCCCGAAGATCAGCCCTCATATTTCTCCTGAGCCTTCTCGATTTCCTCCAGAACGAAATCCAGAAGGCCCTGGGCATCGAAGTCATCCTGGTTCTCCTCGACCCATTCGTCCCAGACCGGCTGGCCGGCGACCTCCTTGAAACGCTCGATCTGGGCGTCGTCATAGGTGATCTCGGTCAGTTCCTCGCGGAAGTTCGGCAGGTTGACCTTGTCGATCTCCTTGTAGGCCTGGATCTGGGCCTGGTAGGCCTCTTCCTTCACGTCCTCCAGCAGCTGCTGGTACTCTTCGGGAAGCTCGTTGTAAGCCTCCTTGTTGAGGACCGTGCCGCACTCGGTCGTCCCCGGCGACATGTTGCTGGTGAACCAATCCGACACCTCCGGAATCTGGTACGAGGCATGGGAATAGGTATAGGGCAGGGAGACGGCGTCGATGGTACCGCGATCGATGGACGTATAGGTTTCGGTGGCCGGAACCGTGGTGGGAGACGCGCCCAGCTTCTCCATCGCCTGGCCGATACCGCCCCCGGCGCGCACCCGCAGGCCGTCCCAGTCATCGATGCTTTCCGGCGGATCACCGGCCCCCAGGAACTCGTACTGCGGCAGCAGCGCCGACATGTAGTAGCGGGCATTCCACTGGTCTATCTTCTCCTTCAGGATGGGATGGTTCATCACGGCTTCGCGCACATCCCTGGACACATCCCAGTTGCCAAGCTGCAGGAACGGCATGGTCAGCACCATGGACGCCGGCATCTTGCCCGGATGATAGAAGTTGCAGTACATCGCGGATTCAAAGGCGCCGATGCGGATGCCATCCAGATTCTCGCGCGCCTTCGACAACGCCTCGCCATAGACGACCTCGATCTGGAAGCGCCCATCGGTCCGCTCCGAAATCAATTCCGCCGCTTTCTCTATGCCGGCGGTGAAGGCACGTTCCTTGCCCCAGGTCGAGACCCGCCAACTGACTTCAGGGCCCTCGACGGTATCCTGCGCACTCGCCACGCTGGGCAAGGCAACAGCCACTGCAAGGCCGGCTATCGCCAGCCACTTTCCTGATTCTCGCATGATTTTCCTCCCTATTCGTTCTTGTTTCCCGAATACCGGGTTATATTCAGTATTTGGTATACTGTTCAGAACTTGTGTTCTGTTCTTTTTAGCGACAGACGGTAGCAGAGCTTTTGACGCGGCGCAATCGACCCGAAGAATACACTTCTTCATCAAAGGATTATCTGTTCGACCCGCGTTTATACTTGTGAATGTCCGCGGAGGTGCTCGGTTTCAGGAGACCTCGGACTCCCGACGCGGCTGCTTTGGGTGAACGTCGCGTGCCGGCAGGTATATGCTGACCGCCAGCAGGGCCACCGCGCCCATGCCCAGGAACATCAGGCGAAAGCCCGTCACGCTCACCTCACCCTCGGCTCCGGTGAAGAGGCCCAGGAACAGCGAGGTTCCCAGCTGGAACAGCGTGGCACCCCCCATCACTCCGGTGTTGATGCTGGTGATTCCGCGCCCCGCCATGTGATCGGGCAAAAGGCCGCGACCGTGCGCGATGATCAGCATGCTGGCCGAGGAGAAGAAGGCGATGGCGGCCAGCAGGACCACGACCAGGACGACAGGCGGCTCCGGATAGGCCCCCAGCAGCAGCAGGGTCAGGCCCAGCGGCACGACACCGGTGAGTACGGCCCGTTTGCGCGAATTGAGAAGCTGGTCCAGCGGTCCGAAGCAGAGCGTGCCGACCAGGCTGCAGACCGGCATGAACAGCAGCACGTTGCCCACCGCCACCGAGTCCATATCGAAGGCGGCGTGCAGGTAGGGCCCGCCCCACAGCCCGAGGATGGTGATCATGCTGGGATAGGCGATCAGGGCGAGGACGAAGATCCGCTGGATGTCCCGCATCTTCAAAACCATGGCCAGCCCCTGCATCAGTTCCGTCCAGGAAGGAGGATCGGCGCTCTTGGCGACAGGTGTCTCCGGTCTGTCGCGCACCACCACGAAGACGACGACGGCCAGGACCAGGGTGATGCCCGAGAGCACGGCAAAGCTGGCACGCCAACCGATGGCCTCGATGGAATAGGCGAAGGGCGCCGTGGCCAGCAGGTTGCCCAGATGCCCCGTGGCGATGACGAAGGACGAGACGACGGCGAAATGCCGAGCGGAGAACCAGGCCGAGATCACGACGAAGGCGCCCATCACCGCGGCGGCGCAGCCGACCCCCAGCAGGCCGCGCGCGAGCACGAGCAGCAGCAGGCTGTCGCCCTGCGCGAAGACGATGGCACCGGCCACGGCCAGCAACAGCAGGCCGCTGATGGTCAGCCGCGGCCCGTAGCGATCGAACAGGAGGCCCGAGGGCAGCTGCATGACCATGAAGGCGACGAAGAACGCCGCCGTCATGCTGCCGTAGGCCGTCGGCGACATGCCGATATCCCCCATGACCGGTTCCGCCAGGACGGAATTGGCGGCCCGGTAGAACTGGCTGATCATGCCGGCGAGGCAGAGCACGCAGACAATCTGGATTCGCTGAAGGTTCATGCCTCACAGTCCGCGGTGGTTGCGCCATGGGACCCGCATTCGTTCGGCAAGACAAGCCCCGGCATCCGAACAGCATGCCAACTTGCCGGTTGTGCCGGCTGCCTCTTTTCAAGGGAGTGAGGATCGAGGAGTTCACCTATCCACCACTCTCTGCAATAGTCCAGGGGATTTGTTCGTCGTGCTTGAATTTACGAATGGAGTGGGGGCCCGTGCGCAATACCGTCTTTCTTGTCAGTCTCTGGTGCTCGCTTGTCGTCCTGCCGTCTTGTGGAACCGCAATGACCGAAGACTCGAATTCTGCATCTTCCGTAACCCTTCGGCTCTGTCCGGCAGACCAGGCCGAAACGGCAGGCAAGACACTGGCCAGCTTCACCGATACCGCTGGCGCCAGGAAAGTACTGACAGTGGCAGAGACCCCTGGCGAGGCCGAGGCCTGCAGCCAGCTGCAGCTGCCCGTCGATCGCGCCAGCCTGCGCTGGGCGGGTTTCGTCGCGGATATCACGGACTCGACCGAGAGCATCGTTCTGACCGGACCGGCCGACCAGGTCGATGCCGAGGGGTTGCCGCAATTCACGGCCGAGACGACCACCACGGCCGAACGGCGCGCAGACCGCTCCGTACCCCGCATAGCGCCGCTGGCCAGGAACCTGCTACCACTCCTCTCCGCACGGCCCTTCGGAACGGAAGAGCGGGTCACCCTGGAAAAGACGGACGACGGGCTGACGATACGCTGCCAGGCCGGCAGCCAACCCGCCGGCGTCCTCCTGGAAGATCCCGAAAGGGACTTGCCTGAACTCGACAGGGTGGACCTGCGGGTCGCCGCCGAGCATTCTGGCGGCTTCCAGTTCGCCCTGTACGACCCGCTCAAGGCGGACAGCCAGAACCCGACGGTCCTCGGGGCGTTGCCTCAGGGGTCGACGTTCATGACCTTGCCACAGCCAAATCCAGTGCACGGGCCGCGATACCCGCTGGCCTTCTCCCTGCACTGCCCGAACAGCGGCGGTGAGGCCCGCCTGAACAGCATCGAGCTCGCACCGAGAGTCAGCTCAGAGCCTGTCGACAGTCCGCTGACCGCCTGGGCCTGGCACCCCGATCTCTGGCAGAGTCGTCAGGAGAGCGTGCTGGAACAAGCCGAGGCGCTCGACCTGGACGCGCTCTATATCTCCGTGGACTATCAGGACGGTCGCCTCCAGAACAGAGAGGTGCTGTCGACGTTCATCCGCAGGGCGGATGAGCGTGGCCTGGATGTCTGGGCTGTCGAAGGCGACCCCGCTGCCGTGCTCGAAAGCGAGCGGCCGATCTTTGTCCGCAGGGCCGAGGCCATCGCCGCCTATAACCGCAACGCTGCACCACAATCCCGCCTTGCCGGTGTCCAGTACGACATAGAACCCTACCTGCTGACCGGCTTCAATCTGGACAGGCCGGCCTGGCTGGATGCGTTCCGCAACACCCTGGAAGAACTCACGGCCGTTCTCGATATGCCGGTCGAACTGGCCCTGCCCTTCTGGTTCGCGGGCAATCCCCAGATCGAGGCCAGATTCCTGGACAGGCTGCCGGACTCGGTGGTCTCCATCGCCGTCATGTCCTATCGCACCCAGCCCTCCGACCTGCAGGAAATCGCGACCCCTTTCCTGGACTGGGGCACGGATGAAAACATGCCGATTCGGATCGGGCTGGAGGCTGGGCCACTGTCCGATGAACTGCACCTGAACTACAGACCGGCCGAGCAAGGAGAACTCTGGGCCCTGGAGCTGGGCGGACACAACGCGCTGGTGCTGCTCGACGAACCCGCCCGGAACCCTCACGGCACGAGCTGGCGCTACAGCCATCGTCACATCTCGCCCGGGGACCGCCTGAGCTTCAATGGGGATATTCAGGCTATGCAGCTCCTCATGAGCGAGGTGGAGCCGAAGTTCCAGGTTTGGCCGTCCTTCCACGGTTTTGCCCTGCATGGTGTTCTCTAGTAGAGAACATTCACGCGAGGAAAATGATTCGATACCCTCGCTCTCAGGTATAAATGACCGGCAGGAGTCCGGGGAACCCGTATGCCACAACCAGCCAGTCAGATCCTGATCGCCGATGACGACCCGCTGCTGGTGGAATTGCTCGAATACAAGCTCGAAGCGCGCGGCTACGAGGTTCTCAAGGCGGACGATGGCCCCTCGGCCCTGGAGGCGGTGCAACGCGAGCAGCCGGCGCTGGTCGTGCTTGACGCCATGATGCCCGGCTTCGACGGCTTCGAGGTCCTGCGACGCCTGAAGGGCAACGAGACGACTGCCGGGATTCCGGTCGTGATGCTGACTGCGCGCAAGGCCGAGAACGATGTTCTGCAAGGCCTCTCCCTGGGCGCCCACGATTATCTGGTGAAACCCTTCATGCCCCAGGAACTGGTCACGCGTATCTCCAAGATCCTCGGCGAACGGGACAGCTCGGCGTGAGGCAAGATACGGCAACGCTGGATCCCGCCCCCTTGCACCCGAAATCCCTAAGATGTTTCTGCATCATCGCAATCCTCCTGCCCGCAATAACGAGCGGTGTCCTGGCGGCGGAGGCGGAGACCGCCGCCGATTTCCAGGCGCTCTACCAGACGGGCACCGAGGCGCGGCTGGCGGGCGATTTCGACGAAGCGGCCGAATACCTGGAACAGGCCCTGGAGCTTTCCCCGGGCAATGCCGACGTCCTGCTGCAGCTGGGTTTGATTCACGGCTATCGGGAAGACTACGCGGAGGGCGAACGGCTGCTATTGCGGGCTGTGGAAGAAGCGCCCGGCTATACCGATGCCTGGCTCGCCCTGGCCCGTGTCCGGTATTGGGACGGACGCCGCACAGCCGCGCGGGAAGCCCTTGACGAGGCCCTGGCGCTGGCCCCGGAGAACGAAGAAGTCCTGCAGTTGCGAGACCAACTGGAGACCGCCGGGCCAGACTCGCGCGCCCACGAGCCGGACCATCGCTGGCGCCTGGATTCCTCGATTAGCTACAGCCGGCTGGCGCGCACGGATCTCGACCCCTGGCGGGAAACCACCCATCAGCTCGGCTATCGCCTGGACTCGGATACCACACTCACGGGACGCATGGAGCTCAGCGAGCGCTTCGAGGAGGTGGACAGCTATTTCCAGGCCGGGGTTCAACACAGCTTCGGACAGGCAGGCGATGTCTACCTGAACGCCGGTGTCACGCCTGAAGCCGATTTCCGCCAGGACTGGGATGTCGGTCTCGGCGGCAGCCTGAACCTGCATGATGGCGTGAGTGACTTCGGACCGCTCTTCCTGACATTCGACGGCCGCCATGCCCGCTATTCCGATGACGCTTTCCAGACGGCCTCTCCGGGCCTGCAACTCTATCTCTTCGAGGGTCGTGCCTGGGTCTCGGGACGCTGGATCAACAACTTCAAGAGTCTGAGCGACCACGAGCAGGGCTGGCTCGCGCGCGGAGATGTTCAGGTGAGTGATCGTCTTCGGGTCTTCGCTGGTATGGCCGACGCCCCGGAAACCTCCGAGGGAGTAACCTATGACGTTCAGTCGTATTTCGGGGGTGTTGTCTACGACCTGAACGAACGCCTCAGTCTCAACCTCAACTATCTGCACGAAGATCGCCGGGACTCCTACCTGCGCCGGGCCCTCACGGCCGGTGTCACGCTGCGGTTCTGAGGAGCGTCATGGGGTTCCTCCAGATCCTATGGGTTGTCTCCCTCGCCCTCAGCACACTGGCCCTCGCTGCCATGCTGTCCCTGGTCCTGCGCCGCCTGCTCATCCAGCGGCTTGAAGCGCGTCGCAGGCGGATACGCAAGGACCTGCTGCAGGACGTCTTCTCCTATCTGGAGGGCAACCTGGCGGCGCAAGAGATGGGGCAGCGCGCCGCTGCAGGACGCTCGGTCCTGACCGAGCTGATCCACGAACTGGCCCAACTCGTTCGCGGCAACGAATTGGCCCGCCTTATGGCCCTCTTCGAGGACCTGGGCCTGAGCGAGCGGATCTTGCACGACCTGAAGCATGGCGACAGGCACAGACGCCTGCTGGCCGCAAAGAACCTGGGTCACGCCGAAACGGACAAGGGCCTCCAGGCACTGCGCGAGGCCCTGGAGGATTCCGACCCAGACGTGCGGCTCGCCGCCGTGAGTTCCCTTACGGAGCTGGGAGCTGCTCCATCTCTGGAGCTCCTCATCGACAAGCTGAAAATCGGCAGTAGCGAGCAATCCCGGGCCCTCCTCCAGATTTTCCAGGGTCTGGCCGAGACCCGTTGCGAGGAAATGACGGCCTGTCTGGAAAAGGAAGACACGGACGAGGTCACGCGGATCCTGATCCTCGACGCCCTGGGCAAGAGCGGCCAGTACCAGGCCGTACCGCACATCATGCAGGCCACCTCGTCCCCCTCCCTTGAAGTCCGGGCCGCCGCCCTGCGTGCTCTGGCCGACCTGCAGCATCCGGCAGCATCGCGGGCCGTCCTGCAGGCTCTTTCGGATGCCGATTGGGAGGTTCGCACCCAAGCCGCGAGCTGTGCCGGCCGGTTGGGATTGAACCAGGCTCTCGAACCACTCGCGGCCCTGCTGGATGACAGCAACTGGTGGACCCGCTACCGGGCCGCCGAAGCACTGCATGCGCTTGGAAAGCAGGGACGGCACAGGTTGAGCGAGGCAGCGAACAACGGAGAGGAGCGCGCACGCCGCATCGCCTCCATGATCCTGGCCGAAAAGGCCGTGCCATGATCCAGATTCCCGAACAACTGCACGCCTGGATGTCCGCCGTGGCCGAACCCGTCGCCATGGCGGTGATCGCGATCGGCCTGCTGCAGAATGTCATGTACCTGACACAGCTTATGCTGGCCGGCCTCTCCGCTGCGCGGCGAGCTCCCGTGCAGCGCATCAATTCGCTCTGGAATCTCTACAGCGACGTCAGCCCGCCGATTGCTCTGCTGGTCCCGGCCCACAACGAGCAGGAAACGGTCGTCGAGAACGTCAATTCCCTCCTCTCTCTGCAGTACCCCACCTTCGAGGTGCTCGTAATCAACGACGGCTCGAAGGACGAGACCCTGCAGCGCCTGATCGAAACCTTCGGGCTGGAACCGGTCGAGCGTGCCCACGACCTGGTAACGCCGCACCAACCGATCCGCGGCCTCTATGCCTCTCCTCACCTGCCCCGGCTGCTGGTCATAGACAAAGAGAACGGTGGCAAGGCCGATGCACTGAATGCCGGCATCAACCTGGCCCGTGCCCCGCTGTTCTGTGCTGTGGATGCGGACTCGCTGCTCGAGGCAGGCGCCTTGCTGCGCGCCGTCCAGCCCTTCATCGACAATCCTCTCAGCACCGTCGTGGTTGGCGGCACGGTGCGCATCGTCAATGGCTGCCGCGTCCGGGCAGGGCGGGTTGTCGACATCGGCCCGCCCCGGAACCTGCTCGCGCTGTTCCAGACGGTGGAGTACCTGCGCGCTTTCCTCATGGGTCGCCTTGCCTGGAGCGAGATCGGTTCCTTGGTCAACGTATCCGGTGCCTTCGGAATCTTCCGGCGACGGACGGCGATGGAGGTGGGAGGCTATTCGCGCGCCACCGTCGGCGAGGACATAGAGATCATCGTCCGGATCCATCGCTACATGAGCGAACACAAGCGTGCCTATACAATCAAGTTCATCCCCGATCCCGTCTGCTGGACGGAGGCGCCGGAAAGCCTGCGCGTCCTCGCCCGCCAGCGCATCCGCTGGCAACGTGGTGCACTGGAAACCCTCTTCACGCATCGGCGCATGCTGTTCAATCCGCGTTACGGACGGGTGGGGTTCGCCGGGCTCGGGGATGTCCTGCTGGCCGATTTCCTCGGCCCGATCGCCGAGCTTCTGGGCTATATCCTGATCCCCCTGTTCTGGCTTCTGGGGGCATTGGATGGCGCCTACATGCTGGCCTTCATTGCCGTCACCTTCAGCCTCGGGATCTTCATCAGCGTCTCCACGCTGATCCTCGAGGAAATCCAGTTCCACCAGTTTCCCAAAGTGCGCGACCTCCTGGTCCTGGCCGGTGCCGCCGTGATGGAGAACTTCGGCTATCGCCAAGCCAACAATTTCTGGAAGGTTGTCGGCCTCCTACGCTTCCTGCGCGGCCAGAAAGGCGGATGGGGACAGATGACCCGCACGGGCTTTCGCCAGAGCTGAAACGACCGGCCTAGACCGGTGACAGCGCGTCGTGGACACGGCGCAACTCGACCACCAGGGGCGCCAGGTCCTCGAGTGTTTTCCCGCCTTCACTCTGTGCGCGCCCGGCTGCCTGCTCCAGGGCTTCGGCGGCCGTGCTCAACTCGGGAAACCCGAAGGTGCCGCCGCCGCCGGCTATACGATGAGCGATGCGCTCGATACTGGCCAGGGCCTCCGCCCTATCCAATGTCTCGCCGGCGTAGAGGCTTTCCAGTTCGGCAATCTCCCCGTCCGTCCGCTCGAGAAAACCGCGCTGCAGTTCGCGCAGGCGCGCACCCGGATCGGCTTTATCCCGTGCCATGACGGCTCTCCCAGATACTGCGCACCTGATCCGCCAGCGTCATGGGGTCGAACGGCTTGGCGATCACGCCAACCGCGCCCAGGGACAGGAAATACTCGACCTCCTGGCGCTGGGCCTTGGCCGTTATGAAGACCACCGGAACCGTCCTGCCTTCGGGCAGCTGTCGCAGCCTCTCCAATGTCGCCGGACCGTCCATGTCCGGCATCATCACGTCCAGCAGCACCATGTCCGGAGCAAACTCGGGCAGGGCTTCCAACGCCTCCTGTCCCGAGGCACAGGACTTTACGGTAAAGCCTGCGTCCAGCTCCAGGGACAGCGCGGCGATCTCCCGGATGTCGCTCTCGTCGTCGACGCAGAGCAGTTTCTGAGGTTCAGTTGTCGTCATCTCCTTGCCTCTTCCTGTCCGAAGCTTGAGCGCTCGCATGGCTCCGGACAAGCGCAACCAGGTCTTCGGTGGCCGTCTCGGACTTCTGCAGGACTTTCGTAACCTCCGGCAGGGCCTCCTGCGAGCTCTCCCGATCCGAGAATATGACAACCGGCAGGACGGGGCCGTAGGACTGGCGCAGGTCAGGCAACAGGTCGAGGCCTGAGCCATCGGGAAGGTCCAGGTCCAGGATGACCAGATGGCATAGTCCTCGTTCCATGACCTGCCGGGCTTCTTGCAGGGAACCTGCCATCATCACATCGGCCTGCCCCTCAAGTGCCATTGCAACCGACTGACGCACCGCTTCATCGTCCTCCACCAGCAGAACCTGCAGGGACGCTGAGGGGTCCAGGCGCGCAGCCTGGTCTACCGCGGCCAACAAGCGGAACCGCTCCACGGGCTTGGTCAGCCAGTCGACCACGTCCAGGGCGGCCACCTTCTGTTCCTGCCGCACCTCGTCGGCCCGGGCCGAAACGACGACGATGGGCAGGTTCCGGGTTTCCGGCTTGTTGCGCAGGCTGTCGATGAAGTCCAGCCCGTCACGGTCCGGCAAACCAAGGTCAAGGATAAGGACGGCATAGTCCTGTTTTTCCAGCAAGTCCTCCGCTGCACTTGCAGTATAGGCGATATCGACACCGAATCCGGCCTCCCGGAAGATAATTGAGAGCAACGAGGCGGCGTCCTCGTCATCCTCGCAGATCAGTAGGCGTTTCTGCCCGTCTTCTCCCGCCGCTTCCTCAAGCACCGCTTCCGCCTTGGGAGAGGCCGTCTCCTCGCGGAACAACGGCAACTCGACCCGGAAGGTCGTTCCGCCACCTTGCGTATCCGTCTCGAAGTCAAGCCTGCCGCGATGCTCCTGGACGATCCGCCGGGCAATGCTCAGCCCCAGTCCGCTGCCACTCTTCTGTCGGCTGTCGGAGGAATCGGCCTGTGCGAACTTCTCGAAGATACGGGCCCTGAAGGCCTCCGGAATACCGGGTCCCTGGTCATGCACCGCGATCTCGAGATTGTCCTCCAAATGCTTAACCCGCACTTGAACCGATCCTCCCTCCGGGGAGTACTTGACGGCGTTGGATATCAGGTTGGTCATCACCTGGGCCATGCGATCGGCATCGGCGTGAATCCGGGTGCCCCTCGAGAGGTCCTCCAGTTCAAGCTCGACGCCGTGACGCTGGGCGAAACCGCGGTTGGCGTCGACGGTCTGTGCCACGATTTCGCCGGCCACCAGGGGCTGGAAGTTGAATTCCATGCGCCCGGCCTCGATCTTCTCGATATCCAGGATATCGTTGATCAGGCGCACCAGGCGCTCGCTGTTCTTGTGCGCGATGTCCACCAGACGCTGCGCCTTTGGAGGCAGCTCGCCGGCCGCGCCGCCGGACATCAGGCCCAGAGAACCGACGATCGAGGTCAACGGCGTGCGCAGCTCGTGACTGACGGTGGAGATGAATTCCTTCTTCATCTGCTCGATGCGCTTGCGCTCGGTGATGTCCCGCACCACGCCGATGAAGAGTCGGCGATTCTCCAGATGCATCTCGGTCACCGCAAGGTCCAGCGGCACCAGGTCACCGTTTCTGCGCTGGCCTTCCACCTCGCGTCCAATGCCGATGATGTGTGCCTCGCCGGTCTCGAGGTAGCGCTTCAGATAGTCGTCATGCGCACTGCGATGTGGTTCCGGCATCAACAGGCTGACGTTCCGGTTCACCACGTCCTCGGCTCGATAGCCGAAGATGCTTTCGGCCGACGCATTGAAACTTTCGACGATGCCCCTCTCGTCGATGACGACGATACCGTCCATGATGTTGTCCAGGATCGTACCCAGCCGTTGCGACAGTTCCGCCTGAGCGGCTTCCGCTCGCTTGCTCAGCACGACATAACGCACGGCTGCACCGCCCAGCAGCAGCATCACCAGCCCCATCCCGCCCAGAGTGGCATAGACGAGATGCAACGTGTCTTCATGGCGCTGCCGGTCCTGTTCCCGCAACCCCTGGAAACGTCGATTCTCGATGGTCGTCATTTTCTGGATCACCAGCCGAATGGAATCCATCAGCTGCTTGCCGCGCTTCTGGCGGATGACGTTGGTCGCCGGCTCCTGGCCGCGATCGCGCCGGATGACGATGGTATGCTCCATGTAATCCAGCTTGTCCTGCACCAGCGAGTGCAGCAGGTTGAAGTGGATCATCTGCTGCTCGCGGTCCTCAACAAGGCCGGAGACGGTCAGAAGGTTCCCATTGATGCGCGAAACGGCGCGCTCATAGGGCTCGAGGAATTCCGGATTGCCGGTAATGATATAGCCGCGCTGTCCCACCTCGGCATCCTGCATCGTCGAGAACAGGCGCTGGATCTCGAAGATGACACGGTTGCTCTCCGCCACCTCTGCCCGGGACTCCTCTACCTGGCTGAATTCCCGTTCCACGGCATAGAGCACCAGGCCACCCAGGACGGCGAGGGCGACAAGACCCGCCAGGACAAGCTTGATCAGGAGCCGGCTGACGTTCGGGAAAACCAAGAAAGGCAACTCTCGCTCGGAGGACACGCGTGCGAGATAAGCCTACCGCCCCTGCGGAAAAGCGACAAACCCATTCCGCGCCCACCTGAGTCTCGTCCTTTCCCGGTCCGGGGTTGCGCCCCGCGCCTCAGCTGCGTCCCATCATCATGCGATAGCGCACCTGGTCGAAGATCACCGCCAGGATCAGCAGGCCGCCCAGCAACACCATCTGCATGTACGAGCTGATCTGGGCCAGGTTCATGCCGTTCTGCGCCAGGGTGATGAAGAAGGCGCCCAGCACCACGTTGATCACCCGGCCGATGCCACCGCGCAGCGACACGCCGGCGATGACGCAGGCGGCGATGGATTCCAGCGCGATGGTCCCGCCCAGGTTGGCTTCGCCGGACTCCACCCGCGCGGTCAGCAGCAGGCCGGCCACCGAGGCCAGCAGGGCACAGAGCCCATAGGCGATGATCAGGGTGCGCTTGGTGTCGATGGCCGAGAGTATGGCAGCCTTCAGGTTGCCGCCCACGGCATAGATATGCGCGCCGGTGCGCATGCGTTCCATGAAGACCCACATGGCGAGGATCGCGATCAGCGCGACGATCACCGGCACCGGAATGTCCCAGAGGCGCCCGAAGCCGAAGGCGTCCGCGAAGGCATAGGGCATGCCGGAGACCGGCACACCGCCGGTCAGAAACAGCGAGATGCCCGCCACCACCGAGCTGACGCCCAGGGTCATGATGAAGGGCGAGACCCCGAAGAAGGCCACGCCGGCGCCATTGACCAGGCCCACCACCAGCGAGGCGCCCAGCCCGGCCAGCATGCCCAGGATGATCACCAGCCAGACGGCCTCCGGAAAGATCCCGATCAGCGCCGCCATCGTCATGGCCGAGATCACCGAGGTGAGGGCAACCACCGCCCCCACCGACAGGTCGAAGCCGCCCGTGATCAGGGCCAGCATCTGGCCCAGGGACACCAGGGTCAGGTAGACCGACTGCCTGAAGACGTTGGTCATGTTGTCGAAGGTCAGGAAACGATCCGAGAAAAGGGTGAAGATGACGAGCGCTCCGACCAGGAAGAAGGGCAGCACCCCCAGCTTGATGAAGACGGCCCGAACGCCCTGCAGGGTCGTCTGCCGCTCCGCTGTCTGCTGAGGTGTCGTCGCATTGTCCGTCATCGGATTAATCCTCGAAGAAATGTGCCAGGACCGTAGCTTCGCTGATGTCCGCCTGGGGCAGCTCAGCCGAGATCCGTCCCTGTGAGAACACCAGCAGGCGGTGCGAGAGATTCATCACCTCGGGCAGGTCGGACGAGATCACCACCACCGCCTTGCCGCGTTCCGTCAGGCGCTGGATCAGGCCGTAGATCGCCGCGCGCGCCCCCATGTCCACGCCCACCGTGGGCTCGTCGAAAATGTAGAGGTCGTAGTCCTTGCCCAGGCCGCGCCCGAACAGCGTCTTCTGCTGGTTGCCGCCCGACAGCTGGGCCGCCAGGCGGCCTCGAAAGTCCGGCGGCAGCTCGACCGAGTCCGCCACCTCCTCGGCCTTGGCGTGCATCTGCTTCCAGGGCAGCACGCCCAGCCGGCTGGATGCCCCCACCATCACGCCCTGGATCAGGTTGGCGCGCGAGGTGAAGGCCAGCTGCAACCCCTCGCTCTTGCGGTCGGGTGGCAGGTAGTAGACGCCAAGGCCCATCATGCGCCGGCTGTTCGCTCCGGTAACGTCGCGGCCCTTCAGGCGCACGCGGCCGCCCTGCAGCGGCTGCAGGCCGAAGAGCGCACGGAAGCAGCGCGACTTGCCGGAGCCGACCAGCCCGGCCACCCCCAGGATCTCGCCGGGGCGCACGCTGAGCGAGGCCTCCGCGACCCCGGCGGTCTTCAGGCCCTCGACTTCCAGCAGGGCATCGCCCGGACGGGCCTCGATCCGCGGATAAATCTCGTCGATGGCACGCCCGGCCATCATCTCCACCAGCTTCGCCTCGCTGGTCTCCGCCATGGCGACCGTTCCGATCTTGCGACCGTCGCGCAGCACCGTGACCCGGTCGGCGATACGCTTGAGCTCCTGGATGCGGTGGGAGATGTAGATGATTCCCACGCCGCGCGCCTTCATCTGTTCTACCACCTGGAACAGCTGGTCGACCTCGCGCTCGGTCAGCGAGGCCGTGGGCTCGTCCAGGATCAGGATCGAGAGCTGGCCGTGGAAGGCCTTGGCGATCTCCACCATCTGCTGCTCGGCGCGCCGTAGCGTGCTGACCAGGGCCTTCGGATCGATGGCGAAGTCCAGCTGCCGGAACAGCTCACGCGAACGCCGGAGCATGCCGGCCTTGTCGGTGAAGCCGCCGCGCTTGGGCTCGTCGCCCAGAAAGATGTTCTCGGCCACCGTCATGGTGGGCACCAGGGAGAATTCCTGGAAGACGGCCGAAATGCCCTTGCCCCGGGCATCGGCGACCGACTGGAACTGCACCTCCTCGCCGTTCACGCGGATGCTGCCGCCACTCGGCTGGCTGGCGCCCGCGATCATGGCAATCAGGGTGGACTTCCCCGCCCCGTTCTCGCCGAAGAGCACATGCACCTCGCCGGCCTTCAGGTCGAAGTCCACGGCATCCAGTGCCACGACCCCCGGATAGCGCTTGGTCAGGGCGGATGTTTCGATGACCGTCTGCATCTCAGGTCGTCCCGGGACCTTTCCACGGATTGCACCCGGCACATCCGGGGCTCTCGCGGTCCCTTGCAAAGGAAAAAAGGCCGGGAACGGCGCGAACGCCGTTCCCGGGAACAGGCACAGGGTTTATTCGGCGTCCACCGAGAAGACCGGGCTGAACCCCTGCGGCGGCAGGATGTTCGTACGCTCGACCTCGCCGATGTTGTCCTGGTCGACCACGAAGATCTCCGGGCCCACGTGCTTGACGTAATCCTCGCCCTCCAGGACACGAACCGCCTGGTCGACGGCGATGCGGCCCTGGATGACCATGGAGTCCGCCGGGGCGGCCAGGATGAACCCGCGCTCGATGCCCTCGTAGACGCCCGGCGTCATGTAGAAGGAGATCAGGTCCACCTCGCCCACAAGGTTGCGCTCGCGGATGATGCCCTGGGCCGCTTCGGCCGTGACCGCCGTGCCGGCGATGTAGCGCACGTCCGGGTTGGCACGCAGCACGTCCTCGACCAGGCCCTGCTGGGTTTCCTTGCCGGTATCGCCGTAGCGCGGCTCCAGCACCTCGATGGCGGAGCCTTCCACGGCCTCCATGAAGCCCGCGTGCGCGGCCTCCACCCAGCCGGCGCCCGCCGGTCCCGGGAACCAGCCCACCTGGACCGGATCGCTGCCCTCGGGGTGCCTCTCGGCCAGGTACTCGCCGGCGCTGGAGCCCATGGTGCGGAAGGAAACCAGGGACTTGGCGGTGACGTTCTCCGAGGAGATGCCGTTGATCACGTCGATCACCGGAATCCCGTCCTCGGCCAGCTCGTCCACCAGGTTGTTCAGTCCGTCCAGCGAGATGGCGCCGATGATGACGGCATCCGCGCCGCCGGCCACGCAGTCCTCGATCTGGCTGATCTGGTTGGCCAGCTCGGTATAGCCGCCGGCCTCGACCAGGTTCAGGTTGACGCCGAGGCGCCGGGCCTCCTCGACCACGCCGTAGTCGACGCCCAGCCAGTAGGCATCCTTCATGTGCGGGAAGGACACGCAGATTTCCCAGGGCTCGGAGGCCTGCTCCAAGGGCACGTACTCGACCTTGCTGACCTCGCCGTCCGCCGAGAAGGCCGGCGTGACCTGCTCGGCCTCGTAGGGGAACCACTCTCCGCCCTGTGCGACGGCCGGGCCCGCAAGGGCCGTGGCGACCGCCAGTGTTGCAATCAACCTAACCATTTTCTCCACCTCCTCTGTTGAAGTCGTGTTGTCGTTTTCTCTTTGTTGTCGGTTACCTGAGTGCGTCCTCGATCCGGCCCAGCTGGGCCTTGCGCTCCTTGCGGGCGGCCAGGGCCTGATCCATGTCCACCTTGACGAAACGCGTGGGCGTATGCGGCTGCAATTGGCCGATCAGGTCCATGTCCGCCGAAATCACGGCACCCAGCGTGAAATAGCCGCCGCCCGAGACCGCATCGCGGTGCAGGACGATGGGCTCGCTGCCGCCCGGCACCTGGATCGAGCCGTAGGAGTAGCAGCCGTCGACGATGTTGGAGGGGTCCGAGCCCGCGCCGAAGGGCTGCTCGCGCTCCTTGAAGCTCATGGGCCGGCCGCCACGGAAGCGCACGCCCATGCGGTCGGCCTCGGGCGCCACCTTCCACTCGTCGTCGAAGAAGTTGCGCCCCGCCTCCTCGGTGATCAGGCGCCAGTAGAGACCCGGCAGCACGCGCAGCTCGGCCGGATTGCCCGGCAGGCGGCGCAGGGACTTGTCCAGGCTGCGCCCTTCCTTGACCTTTCCGTCGTCGCCGAAGGGCACCATGTCGCCGCTGGCGATCGCCCGGCCCTCGTAGCCGCCCAGCGCGCCGATGGCGTAGGTCGAACGGCTGCCCAGGTAGACGTCGGTGGTGATGCCCCCCGAGATCGCGATGTATGCGCGCGCGCCCTCGCGCAGGTAGTCGAAGGACAGCACCTGCCCGGCCTTCACCTTGAAGGCGGTCCAGGTCGGCTTCTCCTCGCCGTCCACCTTCGGCGGCAGCTCGGCGCCGGTCACCGCCACCATGGCGTCCTTCTCGAACTCCAGTTGCGGGCCCATGAAGACGGTCTCCAGAGCGGCCGCCCCTTGGTCGTTGCCGACCAGCAGGTTGGCCGCACGCAGCGACAGGCGGTCCATGGCCCCCGAGATGGGGATGCCCAGGTGGAAATAGCCGGGGCGGCCCAGGTCCTGGATGGTGGTGAGCAGTCCGGGATTGAGAACCTTAAACGTCATTGAGGGCCCCCATCAGTTTCTTGTTGAAGCCGTCCATGTCCGCGTTGAAGGCCTCCAGGTCGAACTCGACCTCGCGGACCCGCGGCGTGTAGCGATTGGCCTGCACCTCGGCCAGCGTGGCGTCGTATTCCTCGCGGCTGATCGGGGTGAACTTCACCAGGTCGCCGGGCTTGAAGAAGACCAGGAAGTCGCGGAGGTACGAGGTCTCCTGCTTGGGATCGAAGATGGTCACCGGCGTGATGCCGAACATCTGGTAGCCGCCGGCCCCGCGCACTGAATAGATGCAGGAGAAGCAGCCGCCGTAGCCCACGGTCTGCTTGGGCGTATCGGTGCGCGGCCGCACGTACTTGGGCACCTCCAGCTGCTTCTTGCGCTCCACCAGCTGGTAGAGGAAGGGCAGGCCCGAGACGAAGCCGACCATGGAGACGAACCAGGGCGCCGAGTGGTGGGCGGTGATGAACTCCTCCACCGTGTTGAAGCCGTTGATCCGCGCGGCATAGTCCAGGTCGCTTCCGCTCGGGTCCTGGTGCCGGTCGCGAAAGCGCATCAGCGTCTCGTGCGTCCAGGGATCCTGGTAGTAGACCGGGAACTCGACGATGCGCGTGTTGAGACGCTTCTCTGCGCTCTCGGCGGTGTGCTCCAGGGCCTTCAGCTCGGCCAGCATGTCGTCGGGCTTGATGCGGTCCGGGTCGAACTTCACCTGGAAGCTGGCGTTGGCCGGGCAGACCTCTGTCACCCCGTCGATGTCGGCCTCGCGCACGGCGGTGGTCATCGACAGGCTCTTGAAGAAGGCGTCCAGCGACATCTCCTCGTCCATCTCCACGAAGATGTGCTCGTCGCCTCCGAAGGAATAACGTGTCTTCATGCTCAAACCTCCTGGTCGGCGGTCAGGGTGCGGCTCTCGAGCCAGGGCTCGAGGAACTGGGTGTGGAAGGTCCCGGCCTGCACCGCCGGGTCGGCCGCCAGGGCCTTGTGCAGCGCCAGCGTCGTCTTGACGTCGCCGATGCTGATCTGCGCCAGGGCGCTGGCCAGCGCGGCCAGCGCCGCCGGCCGGTCGGCCCCGTGGACGATCAGCTTGCCCAGCAGCGAGTCGTAGAACGGCGGGATGACATAGCCCTCGTACAGCAGGGTGTCGAAACGCAGGCCCTCGATCTCCGGGATCCGCAGCTTGCCGATCACCCCCGGGAAGGGCATGAAGTTGTTGGCCGGGTCCTCGGCGTTCACCCGCACCTCGATGGCATGGCCGTCCAGCGTGATGTCCTCCTGGCGCATGGACAGGGGCTCGCCGCCGGCCACCTTGATCATCTCGGCCACCAGGTCGATGCCGGTCACCATCTCGGTCACCGGATGCTCCACCTGGATGCGGGTGTTCATCTCGATGAAGAAAAACTCCCCCGTGCCCTCGTCGTAGAGGTATTCCAGCGTCCCCGCCCCGCGATAGGCCACGGACTCGGCCAGCGCCACGGCCGAGCGGCAGAGCTCCTCGCGCACCTCGGTGGTCAGGCAGGCGGCGGGGGCCTCTTCCCAGACCTTCTGCCGGCGGCGCTGCAGCGAGCACTCGCGTTCATAGCAGTGGACGGCCCGCTGGCCGTCGCCCAGGATCTGCACCTCGATGTGCCGCGGCTGCTTCAGCGCGCGCTCCAGGTACAGCGCGCCGTCGCCGAAGGCGGCCTGGGCCTCGGCGCGCGCCTGCGGCGCCAGGGTGCCCAGCTCGTCCTCGTTGTCGGCGATGCGAATGCCGCGCCCGCCGCCGCCGGCGGCGGCCTTGATCATCACCGGATAGCCGATCTTGGCGGCGGCCGCGAGGGCCTCCGCGGCCGTCTTGATGACGTCCGAACCCGGTACCACCGGCACGCCGGCCTCCTGGGCCGCGGCGCGCGCAGCCGCCTTGTCGCCCATGCGCCGGATGGTCTGGGCCGAGGGGCCGACGAAGATCATCCCCGCCTGCTCCACCGCCTCGGCGAAATCGGCGTTCTCCGACAGAAAGCCGTAGCCCGGATGCACGGCGTCGCAGCCGGTCTCCCTGGCGGCGGTGATCAGCGCCTCGGCGTTCAGGTACGACTTGGCCGCCTGGGCCGGGCCGATGCAGATGGCCTCGTCGGCCAGGCGCACAGCCAGCATGTCCTTGTCCGCGTCCGAGTGCGCCTGCACCGCCGTGATGCCCAGCGCCTGCGCGGCGCGCACGACGCGCACCGCGATCTCGCCGCGATTGGCCACGAACAGGCGTCGGATCGCCATGGGGCTCAGTCCTCCAGCTCGACCAGGACGGCGCCCGCCGAGACGGGCTCCTCGTTCTCGACCTTGAAGGCCTTCACCTTGCCGGCGACCTCGGACTTCACCTCGATGAAGGACTTCATGACCTCGACCAGGCCGACCACGTCGCCCACGGCCACCGCGTCGCCCTCCGACTTGTAGGGCGCATCCTCGGGCGAGGGGCGGCGATAGAAAGTACCGGGGATGGGAGAGCGGATGTCCGCCATGGCTGTGTCTCCTTGATCTCGCTTGGCTGTCTGTCTTCTTCTCAGCTTGGTTGTTCTGTTCGCGGTAAGATCACGCGAGAATGCTGCGCGCGGATTGCGGCCGCTTTCAGGCCGCGTCCGCCAGGATGTCCTCCGCCGGCAGGATGTGAATGCCGGCCTCGACCAGGGCCTTGCGCACCGCCGTGCCGATCTGCAGTGCGCCGGGCGTGTCGGAGTGGAAGCAGATGGACTCGAAGGTGATGTCGATGTCCTCGCCCTCCACTGTGCGCACCTTGCCCTCCTTGCAGGCGCGCAGGCACTTCTCGGCCACCTCCTCGGGGTTCAGCGCACGCATGCGCCGGGTGAACACGATGCTGCCGCTGGTGTCGTAGTCGCGGTCGGCGTAGAACTCGCGCACGGTCTTCAGGCCCGCCGCCTTGGCGACGCGATAGGTCTCCGAGACGTCCATGCAGAACACCGAGGTCTCGGGACTGGATTTGCTCAGCGCGTCGACCAGCAACTCCGACAGCTCGGCGTTGCGTGCCGCCTCCATGTAGAGCGCGCCGTGGGGTTTCACGTGCTGCAGCTTGGTGCCGTGGCGCCGCGCGAATTCGCGCAGCGAGCCCACCTGATAGATGATGTCGTTGACCAGTTCGTCGGGGTTGGCCTGGATCACCCGCCGACCGAAGCCCTGCAGGTCGCGATAGCCGGGATGGGCGCCGATGGCGACGCCGCGCTCCACCGCGCCCTTGACCACCTTGTCCATCAGGTTGGGATCGCCGGCGTGGAAGCCGGTCGCCACGTTGGCGGAGCTGATCAGGTCCATCAGCTCCTCGTCCGTCGCCTCGCTGATCCGCCAGTACCCGAAGTTCTCACCCAGGTCGCAGTTCAGATCCACCGCTTTTCTGGTCACTGTCATGCCTCCAGCTGCAAGCGCCCGTTCCTGTCTTCTTCGCGAGACCCTGGAACTCCCTAGCCTTCAGCGTCCGCCCGGGCTGAGAATAAATCAAATTGTAAATATTTCGGAGACGAGTTCGGATTTTCAGATATCGCAACAGGCATCTTCACCCCCAGGGACTCTTGATTCCAAAGGAAACTCCTCGGAAGAGCCCGATCTCCTGGACGAGTATTTTCTGATTTCCTGATGACGCCTTATCGTCTTTTCACTGTTGCAGGGCGAACGGACCGTGCCCGCGCCCAGAACGCACATGGGAATCTGGGTGTTCCCTAATTATGATAATTATGATTACATTTCGCCCTGAATAGGGAAACACGCCTGGGCAGGAAGATGACTGCACAGACTCTGACCTACCAGGCCGCCCCGCAGCGGCCGCAGAAACGATCGGACTGGATCGTCGAGCAGATCAAGCGGTGGATTGTCGAAGAGGGCAAACGCCCCGGAGACAAGCTGCCGCATGAAAAGGAACTGATTCGACTCTTCTCGGCCGGCAGGGGCACCGTACGCGAAGCCCTGAAGTCGCTCGAAGTGCAGGGCCTCATCGTGAACATGCCCGGGGCCGACGGCGGCGCTGTTCTGAGCGAGGTGCCCTACGCCCGTGCCATGCACCTGCTGCGGAATTACTTCCACTCGAAGACGGTGACCTTCGCCCAGGTCTATGCGGCAAGGAAATTCGTCGAGCCAGAGGTCGCCGCCACGGCCGTCGGGCATCTGAGCGCTCGGGATTTCGAGCAGCTGCAGGCTTCGATCGACGTCTGCCAATACAGGGGTCGCGAGCGACAAGCGCAACGCAAGGCGCAGCGCACCGCCGAACTCGATTTTCACGACATCATCGCAAGAGCCTGCCCGAACCCGCTGCTGGCGTTCATCGGACGCTTCCTCAACGACGTCCTGAGAGATCTCGTCGTTCTGAGCGCCGAGAACTTCACGCGCCACGGAGACTTCCTGGCCCAGAACTGCCGCTATCATGCCTCGGTTCTGGAGGCCCTGAAGAGAGGGGACCCGGACGCGGTCAGGGCCCTCATGCACGAGCACATGGTGGATGCGGAAAGCTACATGATCGAACTGGATGCGCAGATCGAGGGGACGTGGCTGGGCCCACCCCGAATGCGCGATGAAGACGCTTCCGTGCTTCCCGGAAGCTCTTCCTAGGACTGCGGTGCACGAGCTGAGATGGGAATGACCAGAACATGACAATAACAAGCTTGGTACCGTCGGTGATGAATGCCCTGACCCTGATCAGCGTCCTTATGCTGGTCGCAATGGGTCTGGGCATCATCTTCGGCATGATGCGAGTGATCAATCTGGCGCATGGCGAGTTCATGACCATCGGCGCCTTCACGCTTTCGGTTCTTCAGGCCTTCGGGGGGAGCTACTGGATTGCCCTGATCATTGCACCGATCGTTGGTGCCCTGGCGGGCTTACTGGTGGAACGTCTCATCGTGCAGCATCTCTATACGAGATGGCTGGCCACAATCCTTGCCACATGGGGGCTCAGTCTCATCATCCAGCAAACTCTGGAGATCATCTTCGGTGCGGGGCCGCAAGGGGTGGATTCTCCCATCTCGGGAACAATGAACATCCTGGGAGCCTCCTACCCGGCCTACCGCGTGTTCATCATCCTGTTCTCCGCAGGAGTCCTCAGCCTGGTGCTGCTCATGTTCTCGCGCAGCAACTTCGGCCTGGACATCAGGACGGTCATACAGGACCGGGACATGGCCGAGGCCCTGGGCATCGATACGAAGCGCATCTTTACCAAGGCCTTCATGCTGGGCGCCGGCCTGGCCGCGCTGGCAGGAGTGCTTGTCGGGCCACTTGCCGTGGTCATCGCCCAGATGGGTGTCAACTACCTGGCCAAGGCCTTCTTCGTGGTGATCGTCGGCGGGGCCGGCAGCTTCTGGGGCATCGCCGCGGGCAGCACCTTCGTGGGCGGGCTCGAGACGGTGTTCACCTATCAGATGCCCGTTACGCTCGCCCAGGCACTGGTTCTGGCTCTCGGAATCATCGTTCTGCGATTCCGTCCGCAGGGCATCGTTCCCCATGCGAATGTGAAATGGTGAGCAGACATGAAGATCCTTCCGCTTAAGCAAGACAAGATCTCGGCCCGGGAGCTGTTCACCCCCATCACGGCGATCGCGCTCGCCGGCCTCGCCATCGTCGTCTCTCTTGTCGCCGATTACTACTGGCTGATGATCCTGCGGGACGCCCTCGTCTTCGGCATCTTTGCCCTGTCCCTGGATTACCTTTGGGGGCGAACGGGCCTGCTGAGCTTCGGACACGCCACCTTCTTCGGCATCGGCGCCTATGCCGTCGCCATCCTCAGCACGAATTTCGATGTGTCGAACATCACGGTGCTCGGGCTCATTGCCGGGATTGGCGCTGCCGGCCTGGTCGCGCTGCTGTTCGGGTATTTCCTGCTGTTCGCCGGGGTTCGCGGTCCCTATTTCACGATCATGACGTTGGCCCTGACGGTCATTTCTCATCATATCGTCATTGCCTGGGTCGAGGTCACGGGCGGCGATTCGGGAATCACCGGCGTTCAGCCCTTGAGCCTGTCGCTGGGAAGCTTCGAGTTTGTCGTCACCGCCCCGCAGACGGGAGTCTACATTGCCCTGGTGCTTCTGCTGGTGTTGCTCCTCGCCCTGTGGCGGGTGGCGAACAGTCGCTACGGCCGCCTGCTGAAAGCGCTGGAGGTCAACGAGCTCAGGGCACGCACGCTCGGGTACAATACCCCCCTGCACCTCGTCGGCACCTTCATGGTATCGGCCATGATTGCCGCGCTCGCCGGCGGACTTTATGCCTCCTTTGCCGGTTATGTCGCGCCCGACCTGATCGGCCTGCTGCTCTCCACGAAGGTGATCGTCTGGGTTGCGGTTGGCGGACGCGGCACGCTGATCGGGCCCGTGATCGGTGCCGTGCTGGTCATGCAGATCGAAAGAGAACTCAGCAGCATCAACACCAGCCTCTGGCCGCTGTTCATCGGCGCCTTCTTCATCGCCATGGTCTTCCTGTTTCCGAACGGCCTGGCCGGTCTGGCCCAGAACCTCTCGGCAAGACTGACGAGGAAAAAGAACAAGGGAGGGGCCGAACATGCCTGAGACGAGCAGCACGCCCCTCCTGTCGGTCGACTCCGTGAGCAAGCGCTTCGGCGGCCTGACCGCGGTCGACACCGTCAGCCTCAAGGCCTGGTCGGGACAGATGCAGTGCATCATCGGGCCCAACGGAGCCGGCAAGAGCACGCTCTTCAACATGCTGTGCGGCTCGGAGAGTCCCACGGAAGGGACGATTCTCTTTCAGGACATCGACATCACCCGGCTGCCCCTGCATCGCATCGCGCGCCTGGGGATCAGCCGCAAGTTCCAGGTGCCCAGCGTCTTCGACGAACTGACGGTCGAAGACAACCTGGACCTCGCCAGCAAGGAACACGGCGCGGCCGCGGCCAGACGGGTCGATGAGGTCCTGGAGACCGTCCAGCTGTCCGGGCAGCGCACCGTGAAAGCCAGCGAGCTGGCTCACGGCCAGAAACAGTGGCTCGAGATCGGCATCGCCCTGATGCCGGTGCCTCAACTGCTGCTGCTCGACGAGCCGACCGCCGGCATGACGCGGGACGAAACGCAGAAGACGGCGGACCTGTTGAAGGAAGTTCAGGCCGGCATCTCCACGATCGTCATCGAGCATGACATGAGTTTCGTGCGCAAGCTGAATTGCCATACGATCGTCCTGCATCAGGGAAAGCTCCTGAAGGAAGGCGCGTTCAGCGACGTGGAGCAGGACCAGACCGTCCGGGAGGTGTACCTTGGAAAACAATAATCCGGTCCTGGAACTCGACAACGTGAAGTCCGGATACCAGAACATCCCGGTCATCAACGGGGTCAGCCTCGCCCTGCCCCCGAAGGACGTCCTGTTTCTCTTCGGACGCAACGGCGTCGGCAAGACCACACTGCTGAAAACGATCTGCGGGCTGCTCAAGACCCGCTCGGGACAGATCAAGCTGAACCAGGAAGACTGCACCAACTGGCCCACCCACAAGCGGGCGCGCCACGGAATTGCCTATGTTCCGCAAGGACGTGGTATCTTTCCCAAGCATACGGTCAGGCAGAACCTGGTCGCCGGCCTGCGTGCCTGTCCGGACAGGAACGCGGATATCCCGGAACAGGTATTCGAGTACTTCCCGATCCTGAAAGAGCGGATCAATCAGGCGGGAGGAACATTGTCAGGTGGCCAGCAGCAGATGCTGGCCATCGCCAGGGCCCTCTGCGGACGACCGAATATCCTGCTGCTGGACGAACCTACCGAGGGCATACAGCCCAGCATCGTCCAGACTCTTCAGGAGATCGTCAGAACGATCGTGGAGGAGCACCATGTCAGCGTCCTGCTCGTCGAGCAGAATTTCGAGTTCGGCATCGAACTCGCAACTCACTGCATGGTTATGGACAAGGGTGAAATCGTCAAGGAAGGAGACGCATCCGAATTCAGAAACGAAGAAGTCCTAGAAGAAATATTGGCACTATAATCTTTCGCAGACTTTGAAATGAACCAGGAAGGCTGAGAAAAAGGGAGAACAAAGTTATGGCTAGCAGGAATATTTCCAGAAGAACGACCTTGAAGGGCATGGCCGCCACAGGGGCCGCAGCGACGACATCCTTCGGCTTCCCTGCCATCCTCAAGGCATCGGATACCGTCCACATCGGCTTTCTGACCGCCCTCAGCGGCCTGGAGACCATTCTGGGCGAGATCCAGCAGAACTGTTTCGAACTGGCGGTCGAGGAAATCAACAACAACGGCGGTGCCGGCGGTCGCGAAGTGGTCTTTACGGTCGAGGACGACCAGACCCAGACGCAGGCAACCATCGACAAGGCACGTCAGCTCATATTCAGGGATGATGTCGATGTCATCATCGGCCTGATCGCCAGCCTGGAGCACGAGGCCGCGCGTACGGTCACGAGCCCCGCCCAGAAGCTTCTGATCTACACCACCTACTACGAGGGCGAGGTCTGCGACCCCTACTACGTCGCCACCGGTCAGGTCCCCAACCAGCAGATCGACCCGATGGTCCCCTGGCTGGTCGAGAATGTGGGCAAGCGCTGCTACATCGTCGGCTCCGACTATGTCTGGCCCCGCACCAGCGCAAAATACATCCAGGAGGCCTTCGAGCGTGCTGGTGGAGAGATCATCGATACGGAATTCTTCCCCTTCGGCATTCAGGACCTGGGGCCCGTCTTCGAGCGCATCAACGAGACCCAGCCGGACATGGTCTGGAGCATGCTCGCCGGCGCGGATGGCGGCACCATGCTGAACCAGTACAACAGCTTCGAGATGGAACCGCAGCTTGTCGGACAGGGCTTCGACGATGTCTATGCCAAGAGCTATCCCGAGCTGATCAAGGGCGTGATTGCCAACCAGAGCTATTTCATGAGCCTGGACACCCCTGCGAATAAGGAGTTCCTGAAGAAGTACAGGCAGAAATACGGCGACGACATTCCGGTGAACGGGATCGGTGAATCCACCTATGCCGCCACCTGGCTGTACGCCAAGGCCGTCGCCAAGGCGGATTCCACCGAGACGGACAAGGTGCTTGCGGCCCTGCCGGAAGTCGAGTTCGAGGCCCCTCAGGGCCACGTCAACATTTCCGCCAAGAACAACCACATGCGTTGCAACAGCATCCTGGCGCGTGCTGGCGACAACGGCAGCTTCGACATCATCGAGGACTTCGGGCAGATCGACCCCGAGATCCCGGGATGCGACCTGACCTGATCTGGCAGGAGGGGCATGGCGTTCGCCATGCCCCTCTTTCTTCATGTGTCTCTCGGCGGGGGCGAGCATGTACGATACGGCGCATCTCTATCTGGACGATTTCAGAACCGGGCAGATCACCTCGACGGAATTCGTCTCCCGGTGCCTGGAAACGATCTCCAAGCGGAATCCCTCCCTGCACGCCCTGAGCGATGTCCTGGAGGACAGGGCACTTGCCCAGGCCGAGGACATCGACCGCAGGAAACGTGAAGGCGGGAAGACAGGCCGCCTGGCCGGCCTGCCCGTCATCATCAAGGACCTGGTCGACGTCGAAGGCGCCCACTGCAAGGCCGGCCTGGAGTTCCTCAAGGATTACGTCGCCCGGCAGGATGCGGAACTGGTCAAGCGGCTGCGCGCCGCGGATGCCGTCATCCTGGCCATGGGCGAGACCGACAGCGGCGCGTTCCTGGTCCGCACCCCGCAGACGACCCACCCCAATGCGCCCGAGCACGTCGTGGGGGGATCCAGCGGGGGGTCAGCGGCGGCGGTCGCGGCCGGCTTCGGCCTGGCCGGCATCGGCACGGACACCGGCGGCAGCATCCGGATTCCGGCGGCCTGCTGCTCGATCGCCGGCTTCAAGCCGACCTATGGCCGGGTGCCGCTGGAGGGTGTCAGGCCCCTGGCCTGGTCGCTGGATCACGCGGGCCCACTGGTGAATTCGGCCGCCGACATAGCACCGATCCAGGCGGTCCTGGATCCGCAGTTCGACAGCACGGGGGGCCCCACTCGCGGACAATTCGTCCTGGGGCATGACCCGAACTATTACGCGGATGCCGTGCCCGAGGTCAGGCAGGCTTTTGACCACGCCCTGAAACTGGCGGAGAGCCTGGGTCACGAGGTGCGGGAAGTCTCGCTGCCCAGCCCGGACAGCGTCCTGGCATTCCACATGATCAACCTGACGGCGGAAGCCGGCGCCTATCATTTCGAGCACTTTCCGGACCAATGGGACAACTACCCCGAGGGAGTCCGGCAGGCGCTGGACATCGCGAAACGGGAACCCGCCTATCGCTATGTCCAGGCCGAACGCGCGCGACAGGGCGCAAGACAGCAGGTCTCACGGGCATTCAAGCAGGTCGATTTCCTGCTGGCCCCCACCCTGCCCGTCCTGCCGCCCAGGAAATCGGACGAGACGGTCGAAACGGCAAAGGGCTCCATTCCCGTCCTGCAGGCCCACATCAGCTATACCTGCCTGTTCGACCAGACGGGGCATCCGGCCGTCTCCCTGCCGATCCACCGGAACGACCAGGGACTGGGCGCAAGCGTCCAGATCGTCGCTCCGCTCGATGAGGACAAGGCCGCCGTGGATCTCGCCGTCGCCCTGGAAGAAGCCAGGGGCCCACTGCAGGGCTAAGCCTCACGCCTCCTCGGTCTTGCGCTTGGACAGGCAATAAACGATGCCGCTCTTGCCCGGATGCGCCATCAACAGGCCCTGCAGCTGCTTCAACCAACCAGTTGGATATAATTGACATATTGCCGCTCGCCCCACATTCTAACGTCCTCATCTTCGGGGACTCACTTGTCGGGCACGCCGATTCCCGGATCAGGAGGCTGTATTGGACTCTGCGGAGACACTCGTTGCCAATGAGATTCCCCATAGCCAACGGCTGATCAATCCAGCGCTGCTCGTCATCGACATGCAGAACGATTTTGTGCGTGAAGGTGCGCCGTTGGAAGTCCCCGACGCCCGCGCGACCGTGCAACCTATCAATCGTCTGATCGGCAAGTTTCGCGAGCGCGGACATCCGATCGTTTTCACCCGTTTCTTGGCCAGGCAAGCGCCTGACCTACTGTGGCTTTGGTCGCCGCAATGCCGTCCGGAGACGAAGTGCTGCTGGAAAGACCACATCCGCAGTTATCCGGACGCGCCGCATCCACTGCAATGTGCGCAAGTGATCGATGAACTGGCCCCCGGCGCTGGCGACGTCGTTATCGACAAATACGGCTATGGCGCCTTTCACGATACGGACCTTGATAAGCGTCTGCGGGCCCTTGACGTCAAGTCAATCCTGGTCACGGGCACTGTCACCCAGATCTGCATTGAGGAAAGCGCGCGTGAAGCATTCCACTTTGGGTATCGCACGACGATTGTCTCGGACGCTGTTTCCTCATTCGCCCCGGACCTTCACGCTGCGACACTCAAGAACTTCGCCATGAAGTTCGGGTGGACCACTGACACGGACACCCTGCTCCAATGGCTGTAGCAAGGACCCTGGCTGGGCCAGTCAGTCTGCGCAATGAAGACGCCTCCGTGCGTCTCGGACGCTGTTCCTGGGAATGCGCTGCACGAGCTGAGATGGGGATAAGCGGACGCGGCGCCCGAGGTCAGGCAGGCTTTTGACCACACGCTGAAACTGATGGAGAGCCTGGGCCACGAGCTGTGGGAAGTCTCGCTGCCCAGCCCGGACAGCGTCCTGGAAGAGGCCAGGGGGCCGCTGCAGGACTAGGCCTCACGCCTCCGCGGGCTGCGGGTGATCGGCGATCACCGCCAGGAAGGCCGCGCCGTAGCGCTCCAGCTTGCCGGCGCCGACGCCGGAGATGCGGGCCAGGGCCGCCTCAGAGGCCGGCCGCGCCGCGGCCATCTCGGCCAGGGTCTTGTCGTGGAAGATGACATAGGAGGGCACGCCCTGCGCCCGGGCCAGCTCCAGGCGCTTCTCGCGCAGCGCCTCGAACAGCGGCTGCACCTCGGGCGGCAGCTCCACCGCCGCCTGCGCCCGGGGCGCCTTGCGGCCGCTGCCCTTCTGCGGCCGGCGCAGCTGCAGGCTCTCCTTGTTGCGCAGGAAGGCGGCGCCGCGCTCGGAGATCGCCAGGCCGCCGTGCCCGGCCACGTCCACGCTGACCAGCCCCAAAGCGATCAGCTGGCGCAGGATCGAGCGCCAGGTGCGCGCGTCATGCTCCTGCCCGATGGCCCAGGTGGACAGGCGGTCGTGGCCCAGGCGGGCGATGCGCTCGTCGCTCTCGCCGCGCAGCACGGCGACGATGTGCGCCTGGCCGAAGCGCTGGCCGGTGCGATAGATGCAGGACAGCGCCTTCTGCGCCGCCTCGGTGCCGTCGAACAGCTCCGGCGGCCGGGCGCAGGTGTCGCAGTTGCCGCAAGGGGCGTGATCCTCGCCGAAATAGCGCAGCAGCGCCTGGCGCCGGCAGTCCGCCGTCTCCGCCAGGCCCAGCAGGGCGTCCAGCTTCTGCCGCTCCATGCGCTTGCGCGCGTCGGGCGCGCCCGAGTCCTCGATAAACATGCGGCGCAGGGCGATGTCGTCGGGGCCGTACAGCATCAGCGCCTCGGCCGGCAGGCCGTCGCGCCCGGCCCGCCCGGTCTCCTGGTAATAGGCTTCGATGCTGCCCGGCAGGTCCAGGTGGGCGACGAAGCGCACGTCCGGCTTGTCGATGCCCATGCCGAAGGCGATGGTCGCCACCATGACGATGCCCTCCTCGTGCTGGAAGCGGCGCTGGCGCGCGGCGCGCGTGCCGGCGTCCAGCCCGGCGTGATAGGCCAGCGCGCGGAAGCCCTGGTCGTTCAGCCAGTCGGCGGTCTCCTCGGTCTTGCGCTTGGACAGGCAATAGACGATGCCGCTCTCGCCCGGATGCGCCGTCAGCAGGCCCTGCAGCTGCCGGCGCGGGGTGTTCTTCTCGGCGATGGCATAGCGGATGTTGGGCCGGTCGAAGCCGGCGAGGAAGCTGTTCTCCGGCGCGATGGCCAGGTGCTCGACGATCTCGGCGCGCGTCGGCGCGTCCGCCGTGGCCGTCAGCGCCATGCGCGGCACGCCGGGAAAGGCCTCGGCCAGGCAGGACAGCTCGCGGTACTCCGGCCGGAAGTCGTGCCCCCACTGGGACAGGCAGTGCGCCTCGTCGATGGCGATCAGCGCCAGCCGCGTCTCGCTGCGCAGCCGTTCCAGCACCTCGGGACGCAGCAGCGTCTCCGGCGCCACGTACAGCAGGTCCAGCTCCCCGGCGCGGATATCGTCCCACAGCTGCCCGCGCGCCGGCCCCGCCAGGCTGGAGTTCAAGGCAGCCGCCCGCACCCCGGCGGCGCGCAGGGCGGCCACCTGGTCCTCCATCAGCGCGATCAGCGGCGAGACCACCAGCCCCAGCCCGTCGCGGCAGAGCGCGGGAATCTGATAGCACAGCGACTTGCCCCCGCCCGTGGGCATCAGCACGAAGGCGTCGTTGCCGGCGATCACATGATCGATGACCTCCGCCTGACGGCCCCGGAAGGCATCGTAGCCGTAGACGGATTTCAGGATATCGAGCGGAGATGAAGGCATGGGGCAGGGCGAATCGGGAACCATGTGGGAACCCTGTCTGCATAACAGCTTTGGCGCGATTCTGCAGGGCGCAATTTTCCCTGTCCGAGGATTTGCAATCCAATAGGTCAAACGCAAACCGCCCGCCGGAACATCCCCGGCGGGCGGTTTATTCTTGGCGATCCTGCCTCAGGCGAGGACGCGCGTAATGCCCCTCACTCCTCGGTCATGGTGATGGATTCGTCCAGGTGCTCGTTGGTGTAGACCGTGGTCACGTCGAAGGGCTCGTCGATGTCGAAGTATTCCTCGACCATCTCGTAGTCGTCCTGCATGCGCTCGGGATTGAAGGCGCCCAGGGCGACCGACGTGGTGGTGGGATCGCGCATCAGCTCCTTGATGCGGCCCCACTGGTCGCGCTGGTTGTCGCGGTCCAGGCCCGAGACGTCCTCCACCAAGGCGTCCAGGCAGGGGTCAAAGTCGTCGACGCAGGCCTTGAAGGCGCGCTGGGTGATCTCGGTGAACTTTTCGACGACCTCGGGGTTCTCCTCCATGTATTCGCCGTTGAAGATCACCGAGTTGCCGTAGGGGTTGATGCCGATGTCGCGCCAGGCGACGAAGCCCAGGTCGTCGCCGAACTCGCGCACCTTCAGGTCGTGCTCGTTGTAGAAGTCGCTGGTGATGTCGATGGCCCCGCTCTTCAGCGAGGTGATCTTGGCCTGCGGGCTGACGTTCACGAAGTCGACGGAGTCCGGGTCGATGCCCACGGTCTCGGCGAACAGCGGCCACATGACCCGCGAAGCGTCGGCCGGCGGGTTGCCGATCTTGTGCCCGGGGAAGTCCTCGGGCCCCTCGATGCCGCTGCTCTTGAGCCAGTAGAAGCCCTGGGGCGAGTTGGCATAGACCACCATCACCGCGACGATGTCGGCGCCCTTGCTCTTCGCCACCAGCGAGGTGGCCATGTCGGCCACGCCCACTTCCGAGCGGCCGGCACCCACGCGCTGGGCCGAGGCGGACGAGCCCTGGCCGGCGTCGATGCTGACGTTCAGCCCGGCGTCCTCGTACCAGCCCTGCTGCTGGGCATAGAAATAGGGCGAATGATCGGCGGTGGGCACCCAGTTCAGGATCATGTCCAGGTCTTCCGCCACGGCCGTGCCGGGCAGGACCATCGCTGCCGCGGCAGCCAGTTTTGCTAATGTTTTCAACGAAGTCTCCCTTCCTTGTTTGTCGCGGCCGAACCTCTTGGCGTGCAGCCGCGCCAAGCCCGCCCGGGCAAAGCGACAGGGCCGGGCTTGGAGATAAGCCGAAAAAACGTTACCCATTTCACTTCATCGGATCAATAATTAACCAACTGGTTGGTTTTAAGTTGGACATGACAGACATGCGATCTCCCCGGCGCAAGGCGCCCCCCTCGCAAGACCAGGCGTCGCCGGACAAGGCGCCCCCGCGCCGCCGCAATCCGGTGGAGACGCGCCGCGCCCTGCTGGACGCCTCCATCGCCGAGTTCGCCGAGAACGGCCTGGCCGGCGCGCGCGTCGACGCCATCGCCAGGCGCGCCGGGGTGAACAAGCAGCTCGTCTATCACTACTACGGCAGCAAGGACGAGCTCTTCACCGCCTCGCTGGAGGAGGTCTACCGCCACATCCGCACCCAGGAGCGCGAGCTGGAGCTGCACGCGCTGGAGCCGGTGGCGGCTATGGAGCGCTTGGTCGGCTTCTCCTTCGACTACCTGGCCGAGCACCCGGAGTTCATCACCCTGCTGAACGACGAGAATCGCATGCGCAGCGCGCACCTGAAGGACTCGCGCGAGCTCGTGGACATGCACTCGCCGCTGGTCGAGGTGATCGCCACCATCCTGGAGCGCGGCGTGCAGCAGGGCGTCTTCAACGAGCGCTTCGGGCCGGTGAACCTCTATATCTCCATCGCCAGCCTGTCCTATTTCTTCTTCTCCAACAACTCCACGCTCTCGGCCATCTTCAATCGCGACATGTCCACCCCGGCCGAGGTCGCGCGCCGGCGCCAGCACGTCATCGACCTGGTGCTGCACGCACTCTGCAGCAATTATCAACCAACTGGATAGTTGACAGCGCTGGACGCGATCTCCTAGGCTTCCCTCATCCTCTCAGCTTGCAGACAGTGGTGACGATGCAGGAAACCCAAATGGCGACCCCGAAGCCGCAACAGAGCCGGCTTCCCACCAACCAGCTCATCGTCGTCGGCGTCCACATCGCCGCCTTCCTGCTGTGGGAACTGCTGGTCCGTGTCCTCGAGGTGCAGCAGTTCATCCTGCCGCCGCCCAGCGAGATCCTGGCCACGCTGGCCGGCGAGCAGTACAGCTGGATCTCCAACAGTTACGTGACCGCCCTCGAGATCTTCGGCGGCTATGCGCTGGCCGTCGTCCTGGGCGTGCTCTGCGCGCTGATCTTCACCTGGTCGCGCCTGGCCTTCGTGCTGTTCTTCCCGCTGCTGGTCACCCTCAACATGATCCCCAAGGTGGCGCTGGGCCCGCTGGTCATCGTCTGGTTCAGCTACGGCATCGGCACCAACATCCTGATCACCTTCAGCCTCTGCTTCTTCCCGATCCTGCTGACCACGGTGCGCGGCCTGCGCGAGATCGAGCCCGACCTGCTGGACCTGGTTAAGTCGCTGCGCGCCTCGCGCTGGCAGACCTTCTACTACATCCAGCTGCCGGGTTCGCTGCCCTATATCTTCTCGGGCATGAAGGTGGCCGCCATCCTGGCCGTGGCCGGCGCCATCGTCGGCGAGTTCATCGCCTCCAGCCGCGGCCTGGGCTACCTGATGATCCAGGTCCAGGCCTCGCTGGACACGCCCGCCATGTTCATGGCCGTCATCCTGATCACGCTGATCGGCGTCGTCCTCTACGGCCTGGTCATGGCGCTGGAGCATTTCCTCGTGCCCAAGGACGCGCGGCTGTCGTGACCTGTCCCGCTTTCGAGACCAGCCCCGCTATCGAGACCAGAAGGAGCAAGGCCAACCCATGACCTCGCAAGACCCGACATCAAGCGCACAATCCGGCCCCTGGCTGGACGCCTCCAACCTGCCCGACCGCTTCGCCAGCATCGCCGAGCTGGAGGACTTCATGGCGCGCCCCTCGCGCGTGCTGGCCGACGAGCTGGACCAGCTGGACGGCGACATCATGGTCCTGGGCGCCGCCGGCAAGATGGGCCCCTCGCTCTGCCGCCTGGCGCGCAACGCCGCCCCGGACAAGCGCGTCATCGCCGTCGCCCGATTCAGCGACCCGGCCGTCAAGTCGGAGCTGGAGGCCGCGGGCGTCGAGACCATCGCCTGCGACCTGCTGGACCCGGCCGCGCTGGAGGCCCTGCCCCGCGTGCGCAACATCGTCTTCATGGCCGGTCGCAAGTTCGGCGCCGAGGGCAACCAGCCGCTGACCTGGGCCATGAACGTCCATGTCCCGGCCCGTGTCGCCGAGACCTTCCGCGAGTCGCGCATCGTCGCCTTTTCCACCGGCTGCGTCTATGCCTTCGCCCCGGTGGACGGCATGGGCGCCGACGAGGACGCGCCGCTGACCCCGCCCGGCGAGTACGCCAACTCCTGCATCGGCCGCGAGCGCATGTTCAGCTATTTCTCCGACCTCCACGGCACGCCGGGGCGCCTGTTCCGCCTGAACTACGCCATCGACCTGCGCTATGGCGTGCTGCACGACGTGGCGCTGAAGGTGAAGCAGGGCCAGCCCGTTGACGTCACCATGGGCCACGTCAACGTGATCTGGCAGGGCGACGCCAACGCCCTGGCCCTGCGCAGCCTCTATCACTCCACCGCCCCCACCAGCCCCCTCAACGTCACCGGGCCCGAGGTCATCTCGGTGCGCTGGCTGGCCCGGGAGTTCGGCCGCCTGATGGACCGCGAGCCAATTATCACGGGCCAGGAGGCGGAGACCGCCTGGCTGTCCAACGCGGCCGAGGCCTGCGCCACCTTCGGCTACCCCCTGGTGCCGCTGAAGCGCATGATGGCCTGGACCGCCGACTGGCTGCAGCGCGACTCGCCCACCTATGGCAAGCCCACGCAGTTCGAGGTCCGCGATGGCGCTTACTAGCCAGGTCGCCACCGAGATTCTGGACGAAAGTCACCTGCCCGACCTGATGGCGCTGTCGCGCGAGGCCGGCTGGAACCAGCTGGAGGCGGATTGGCGCCTGTTCCTGGACCAGGGCCGGGTCTTCGGCGTCCTCGACGCCGGCCGGGCGGTGGGCTCCGCTGCCATCCTGCCCTACGGCGACGACTTCGCCTGGATCGGCATGGTCCTGGTGCGCGGAAGCCACCGCAAGCAGGGGCTGGGCACCCGCCTGCTGGAACGCTGCCTGGACGAGCTCGACCGCCAGGGCCGCATCGCCTGCCTGGACGCCACGCCGGCCGGCGAGCCGATCTATCGCACCCTGGGCTTCGAAGGATCGCTCAGGCTCACCCGCTGGCAGGGCCAGGGCCGCGCGCCCGCCGCACACGCGGCGGAAGGCAGCCTGGTGCCGCTGTCCCAGCCGGAGGCCTTCCTGGCGGCGGTCGCTCTGGACGCCGCGGCCCTGGGCGCCGAACGCCGGCCGATCCTGGCCAGTCTTGCCCAGCGCCTGCCCGAGGCGGCCTGGATGACAGAAGACAGCAGCGGCGCCATCCTCGGGCGCAATGGCGACCTGGCCAGCCAGATCGGTCCGCTGCTGGCCGAGACCGAAGAGACCGCCGTCGCCCTGCTGGACAGCGCCCTGGCGCAGCTGTCGGGCCGCGTCTTCCTGGACGTGGTGGATACGCGCCAAGCGGTGGTGGACCACCTGCAGGCCCGTGGCTTCACCCAGCAGCGGCCTTACCTGCGCATGACCCGGAACGCAGATCGCAGAATAGGCGACGCCACGAACCTGCACGCCATCGCCGGGCCGGAGTTCGGCTGATGACCTTCACGACGTCACGCAAGGAGGCCTGACACCATGGGGCTGCACCATTCACAGCTTGATCCCGACCTGCTGGCCCGCTTCCGCAAGGGCGCGGTGATCCCGGCCCATCCCCTGGCCCTGGACGCCGAGCGCCGGTTCGACCGCCGGCGCCAGCGCGCGCTGACGCGCTATTACGTCGACGCCGGCGCGGGCGGCCTGGCCGTCGGCGTGCACACCACCCAGTTCGCCATCCGCGACCACGGCCTCTACGCACCGGTGCTCTCCGCGGCCATCGAGGACAGCAAGGCCTGGAGCGATCGCAAGCTGTTCATGATCGCCGGCATCGCCGGCCAGACCGAGCAGGCGATGGCCGAGGCGCGCACCGCCGTCGAGCTGGGCTATCACGCCGGGCTGGTCAGCCTGGCCGCCATGAAGGGCGCCGACACCGAGCACCTGATCGCCCACTGCGAGCGCATCGCTAACGAGATCCCCGTCGTCGGCTTCTACCTGCAGACGGCGGTGGGCGGCATCGAACTGCCGATGGAGTTCTGGCACCGCTTCGCCGCCATCGACAACGTCATCGGCATCAAGGTCGCGCCCTTCAACCGCTATCGCACCCTGGACGTGATGCGCGGCGTCGCGGCCGCCGGCGCCGAGGATCGGGTGACGCTCTACACCGGCAACGACGACCACATCGTCCTGGACCTGCTGACCCCCTTTCAGGTGCAGCGCGGCGGCGAGACGGTCACATTACGCTTCCGCGGCGGCCTGCTCGGCCACTGGTCGGTCTGGACGCGCTCGGCCGTGCAGCTGCTGGAGGGCATTCATGCGGTGATCGACGCGGGCGGGACGGCGACCCCCGAGCTGCTGGCGCTCGACAGCCGGGTGACCGACTGCAACGCCGCCGTCTTCGACGCCGCCAACGGCTTCGGCGGCGTCATCGCCGGCTGTCACGAGGTGCTGCGCCGGCAGGGCTTGCTCGAGGGCCTGTGGTGCCTGGACCCGGACGAGGGGCTGGGCGTGGGCCAGGCGGCCGAGATCGACCGCGTCTATGCCGAGCACCCCGATCTCTCGGACGACGCATTCGTACAGGACAACCTGGAAAGATGGCTCTCATGACGGCTCAAATCGACACCGCAGGTAACACCACAGACGCCACGACTTCTAATGAGGAGGCCTTCATCCGCCTGCGCAACGTGCGCAAGGTCTTCCGCACCGGCGGGCAGGAGTTCCTGGCCGTCTCCGACGTCACCATGGACATCGCCGAGGGCGAGATCGTCTCGGTGGTCGGGCCCTCGGGCTGCGGCAAGACCACGCTGCTGCGCATCCTGGCGGGGCTCAGCGACGCCCAGGACGGCGAGGTTTCCATCGGTGGGGCGGCCGGCGGCTTCACGCCGGGGCGCGACGTGGGCATGGTGTTCCAGCAGGCGCTGCTGCTGAAATGGCGCACCATCCTGGAGAACGTCATGCTGCCCGCCGACATCCTGAAACTGCCGCGCAAGCAGAGCCGCGAGCGGGCGCGGGAGCTCCTCGACATGGTCGGGCTCAGCGGCTTCGAGAACAGCCGCCCCTACGAACTCTCGGGCGGCATGCAGCAGCGCGCCGCCATCGCCCGCGCGCTGATCCACGACCCCAAGCTGGTCCTGATGGACGAGCCCTTTGGCGCGCTGGACGCGCTGACCCGCGAGAAGATGAACCTGGAGATGCTGCGCATCTGGGAGGCCAGCGGCAAGACCATCGTCTTCGTCACCCACGGCATCCAGGAAGCCGTCTTCCTGGGCTCGCGCTGCGCCGTGCTCACCGCCGGCCCGGCCCGCATGGCCGACTACTTCCCCATCGACCTGCCCCAGCCGCGGACGATGGACATGAAGACCTCCGATGCCTTCGGGCAGTACGTGAAGCGGATCTATCAGCAGCTGGGGATGGATTAGGGGAGTTGAGGAAGCTTGTAGCTCCAGCACTCAGCGACCACTCCGTTTCGCTAATTTATAACGAATGCGTAAGGACGCCCCTTTCCCCTTGGGAGGAGCGTCGACGATCTCGTCTCCAGGCTTCATGAGCTGTCTCATTACGCTACAACACGAAGGCATGCTGTGCCTTGAACCTGGGTATTCTCCCACATTTCGATGAAGCTCGCCCGCCGATACTTCCAGGAACGCCCGATCTTCTCGTTTCGCTTGGAGCAGCCAGTTGGTTAGAGTTTCACGGAAATCATCTACTGTTAGAGCCATTTATTCCTCGTCATCACCCCAAGCTCCTTACCATCGTACTCGTCACAGCGGAATTCCGAGGGTAATCACTAACAATACATGCGTGATAACTAGCTATCCATCACCGCCTTCTTCATCTACCGATAGAAGTGACTTGTGATAAACTCTTATAATAATTTGCATTATTTGGTTTAGGATCTTAGTGTTGCTTCGTAGATGCGCCGCCTTCTTCGAGTTCCCCTTTTCTGGCTGCGCTCTTCACCTAAAATTCCTACAGAAAATTCGGGCAAATCCAAGAAAGTCTCAAAATCTTGATCTCGCGACCCTATAATATTTGCCGATATTTTTGGCGTAAAATCAGCTGGCAACTCTTTTGAGATAAGGTTTAATTCTTCTATATTATTAACTTTTTTGTAGATTTTCTGCAAATTTCTTCTTAATTCTTTCTTTGCTTCATTTATACTATTTTTATCCATATTATCTTGTTTTATAATATCGGAATACTTAAATATAGATATTAAATTCTTGATATCGCCACGGCGCCGTTGCTTCCAGTCAATCTCTTCCTCATCTACATCAAAAACATCTTGAACTTCTTCAACTACTTCACTTCCAAAATCTACTGCCTTTTCTCCATACTCCATAACATTCGAAATCGCTGAGGGGCCTTGTGATAAAATTGAAACTAAAGCTCCAGCCCCAATTAAAACATTTAGATATGTTCCACCCTCATCGATATGCAGGTTAATATCAAAATTATTTCCATATATCTCCCTGGTTATTTTAATTAATTCGCTTTCAAACTTTTTTCTATTTTCTTCAAAAGATTTTTCTTTATGAATATATTTATCAATATGTAAATATGTAGCTGCAACAATAATCATCCCCCTCCCTTTCTCCATTATATTACAACCGATGTATAAGTTTCTTTGGGTAATAATGCTTGGCAAAGCTGCCTAGCAGTAGATTAATGTCCTCCGAGGTTGGGCAGAAGTTCGCGCAAAAAATGCAGGTATGTCAGAAGAACGAGAAGCAGTGCTCGACCAGCCGTTAATCCCCTGTCTTATTCACGGGCAAGTTCCCGCCGCAACGACGGGGCCTCATTCCACTCAAAAAGATCCCACCAATCGTAGCGTTTTTTTCACATAAGCTTGTAACTCGCCGTCGTCGATCGGCTCGGCAATACCTCCTGGTGCCTCTCCGTGAGAGTGGGAGCGGCAGTATTCGTTGATTTCCTCAAGCTCATCTTCGACGGCGCGAAGCTCGTGGTCACCCGGTAGATCCCTTATTTTTCCAACCATCACGCCAAGGGTGTCGTCACCTTGAAATACCCCCCATGCCACTGCTTTGTAATATGCTTCCAGTACAGGCCGAATCTTCTGGATAACATCACCGGCGTTACCTTCATTAAATGAATAGAACCGCTGCAATGCATCCCGGGACATCTCGAAGCGATCCTTAACAGCCTCCTCAATATCCCACTCCGCGATGCGGGTATTACCCTCTGCCACTCGGGCCAGCCAAAGTGACTTTCGCTCATGACTGGCTGTTGCCGCAAGTTTGTCCCAGACAAGCTTTAGAAAACCGATGTCATGGGACAGAACTATGACTTGCGCCACAACGTCACCCAGGCGTCGTACCTGCAAAGCCGTTTGATTTCGGCGAAAGCTATCTTGGCTAGTGAAAGGATCATCCAGAACCACAGATTTGCTTGCTCGGTCGGGGTCCTGTTCAAGCTGCGCTAGGAAAAACGCCAATGCCAAAGTGCTGCGATCGCCGGCGCTTAGAGTGTTCTTGAAGCTAGGTGTCTCCAAAGACGTGTCAGCCCGTCCTAAATTGATCGGGGTGTCATTGATAAGAAGCTGATAATGGGTTGTCGGTGTGCCGCCTTGATAGCTATGGGACGTCCCCGTTATGCGGAACCCAGCATTAAAGCGGTCCAGGTAGTTATTAATACTCTGCTGATATGTACTGATTATCCTATTTGTATGATCGTCGATCCGGCTACGAAGTTGCTCTTTTTCTTCATCCTGCTGACGCTTTTCGCTGTTCTTCTGAACATATAAATCACAGATCTGGCGAATACGATTGGTGTAGCGTGTTTTGACCGCTTTGCGTCTGTCTAGCTCACTTCGGGCAGCTTGCAGGTCGGTGCCGGCAACCTCTTCCTTCTTGTCTCGAATTATCCGATTGGCCGCATTCACATATTCGTTGTATCGAGTGATGCTCTCAGTGGCAGTACTATAATCCTGCTTAGCCTGCGTGTAAGCCTCGCTCGGTGAGATGGAATCCAGAGGTGCTGCAGCCTTGCGCTCAAGCAGCGACAAAGCTGCTTGACGGAGATCGCGAAGAACCTGAATGAGTGAAACTAGATCATCGATGGCTGGTGGCGCTATCGTCACATATTGCTGCCAGAACTCCAGATCGGTGCTGTTTTGATGAACAGTCCGTTCAACGGCGCTGAATGCCTGTTCTCCAAGTTCGGCATCGACACGTGCCATGAGATTGGAAATCTCGGATTTTAGCTGCTCGTATTCCTCGCTGAAATATGCCCGGTAAGCGTCGATCAGATCGATCCGGTCGAGGGATTGACCACAAAACGGACAGTCGTCCTCCTCGTGGATATAGTTTAAGCCCTCGGAGAGCCACGCTTCGCCGCGATCATGCATCTGATGCTTGGCGATCTGTTGTTTAACTTTTTCCTCCGCGTCAGCGGCGATCCCCTCGAGTGTTCGGACAAGTACTGCCGTAAAATCATTCGGAAGCCGAGGAAGATCCACAGGCCGCAGTTCAGCTCGCTGTTGAATCTGGTCGGCGCGCTGGGCGGCCTGTACAGCTCTTTCCTGATCCTCAATTTTGGTGGCGATCTCTGGATCTTCTGCGAGATTCAGAAAATCGTCGAAGGTCATATCCTGCGGAACATGCTCGTTGATCTGTTGTTGGATCTCCCTAATTTCCCTGCTTTTCTGGCGGTTTTCTTTATCTAACTCATCCATACGCCGGACCATTCCGACACCTTCCGGGCCAACCATGACACGGTAGAGGTTGCGCCGTTGCTCCGGCTCCACAGCATCGCCCGCATAGACGTTTTCGGTCACAAACTGGCCGTCGAACACGGCAAGGTGAGGGTCGGTCTGATTCCAGGTCCCATTGGAGAACGTTGCGGTTGTTCCATTCAGCCGGATCTGGACTTCCGGCGCATCGATCGCAGCAAGGGTTTTGCGTCCAGTTATATAAGCCGGTTGGTTTTCTCTTAGAGCCCGCAGAATCGCGCACACCGTTGTCTTTCCGCGACCATTTTCCGCGAAGACAACGTTGTATTTCTTGAATTTGACATCACCGCTTGCTCTAGCATCGCGGAAGCGGCCGATGTTCTTTATCAAAATTATCTTTTCTACCGGCATACCGAGGCTCCCACTACTAGCCAAACCCCGCGCTCGCTTCTTTAAATAAAGGATTCGATGCAGCTCGCCAGAGACGAATTCTGCTCCAAGTGCGGGGCATAGTAGACCAACGAGTTGAAGGCTGTACGCTGCTTCAGCGGGCCCAGAGTTTCTCAATGCTAATGATTAACGTGACCTCAAGGTTTCATCCAGTTGGTGCTGAAATCGTTGGTTGATGATTGCGCTTGTGCGCAGGCGGAGCAAAAGATAGGAGACAGATGAGGTTGTAGCATCACTAACTGACGAAAAATGGATCGGCTTGTGATCCTACCCCTGATGTCCAACAAGTACTGTGTGTACCGTGTGTGGAGTACAGGCACCTATCAAAAGTCTAGTCTTGGTAAGGCCATTTCTCACTTAGAGTCGTTCAACTGGTGTTCCACCTTCAAGCGCTCTTCTGATTAAATCCCCCATTTCCTCCCTCAATGCTGTTTTTCCTGGTTTAGGCTTCCGCAAACGCTGAAAGGGTTCATCTTGGGGCTTTTCTCGCCAACTTCCCTCTAACGCAGTCCAAAGATCTGGCACTCGGGCCAAATGATCGGGACGTTCAGGTGAATCCTCCCCTAATGAAAAACGGTTGAGAACAGTCTTTGTAATTGCTGCATGATCAAGCGCATGCTGACACACTGATCCACTTTCCAACCAACCACTTGCCACAATAATGGGTACGCGCACCCCAAACTTATGACTTCCACCGGAGTATCCTAACTGCTCACTTAGAGCAGGATCTGCGCTTTCCCAGCCAGGGGGAATGACATGATCGTAAAACCCCCCGTGTTCATCGTAGGCCAGGATGAACAGGGTTTCTTCAAGTTTAGGGTCATTCTCAAGGAGTGCGTTATAGACGCGGGCAATCAGTTCCTGTCCTCGTGCTATATCTGCATCTGGATGATCGCTGTTGTCGGTTTCCAGATCTACACGATGATCGCTGCGGTTACCCACTATTTCATCATATGTATCCTCAGCCCACTGAAAAAGCTTCTGCGAATCCTCCACTTCTTCGTAAACGGCGCGGAAGTTTGGATCAATCCATGTAACATGAGGTAAATTCCCACGCTGAGCACGATCATAGAAAATTGAGATCTTCTCAATGTGAGGGCTTATTACGTGCGAATATATATAGCGCAATGAAGATACATCATGACTATAAGCTCTCCACTCAACCTTTGCCTGATCCAAATACTCGAACAAAGTGGTTACATTCCACAATTTGGGGGGAAATATATTCTTGTTTTCATGATTGGAGGTTCCAGCCAAAGCAGTCATGCGATTCGGCTGGGTAGGACCTGGCAAGGACGAGAACCAATGATCGCAGACGGTGGATTGCTTAGCCAATCCGGTCAGGGCCCAGACCTCCGGAAAGGCATAATAACTCATCGCTAGATCAGCTTCTTGCGCGTCCTCTCCTGCTTCCCGCACTTTTGAAATATATTGATTCACGAAGCCTTGACACATGTCATTCGACGAGCCCGTTGGATTGATTTGCCACTCAACCTCTTCAGCGCTGTGCGGCATATCAATTTTTACACGTCTCGTATCCCGCAACCTATGCAGCGACACATCCTTACCGCTCTCCCTATTTGGGTTGACGTGGTTATCGGGGTCATCAATGCCTTCAATGTCTTTCCGGCCCAGACCACCCTCATCTGGGGGCAGACTCAAATGACCAAGCATATGATCGAAGGATCGATTCTCCATCATCAAGACGACGATATGCTTGATATGTTTCTTCGCTGCTTCCCCATTATCTGCCATGATCAACCTCCCCCGAATAATACATGGAGAAGTAGTGTATCATGAATAAGCATAAAATTCTATAAGATCTAAATCCTAAGAATAAGTTTGAAAATCACTTCTATATTCAGAACAGTATAACGACCATTCTACTATGGTTTTATGAGGCTTTGTCTTTCCGCTGCCCCCCTAACACATTCCCCTACCAGTCCTCGGCAATACGGCCGAGGTCCAGCGCCTCACTCTCACCACACAGCAGGTCCAGCACCCGCGGCGGCGTCAGGGGAAGCGCCTGCACGCGACTGCCCGTGGCGTTCGCCACGGCACAGGCCACGGCGGCGGCGACGTTCAGGATGGGGATCTCGCCCGCCCCCTTGGCGCCCAGCGGGCCCATCGAAGGGGCGCCCTCGTAAAGGTCGACCTGGATCGGCAGGGTGTCGCCCGCCTGGGGCAGGCGATAGGTCTCGAAGCCCTGCTGGGCGACCTCGCCCTCTGGCGTGAACGTCACCTCCTCGTGCAGGGCATAGCCCAGGCCCTGGGTCAAGCCGCCTTGGATATATCCCTGGCCGAAGGAAACTTCAGGGAGAGATCAGGCTCTTGTCCACGCCGTCGCGGAATCGAGCACCAACCGCCTCCGTATAGGCGGACCTATCGACCTCGGCGAAGCCCGACAAACCCAGGTCCTCGAGGAGCGCGCGTGGCTCCGCATCTTCACCTGCCCTCAAGAGCGCAGCCCTGATGGCATCGATAGTTCCGCCGTCGACGACCCCAGAAGCCACCAGGGGAGAAATCGGAAGCCAGGGCGTCGTGGCGATGCTGCGCAGGTTCTGGGCAAGCGGCATTTGGGGGTGAGCGCACAAGTCGAAGAAATAGGTGTCGACGACCCCCACGGCGGCCTGGCCTTCGGCCACGGCCTGCAGGACCTCCCGCGGCGTTTGCACCTGGACGGCCTTGCTCCGGAGCAGGTGGCGGAGTGGCGCCTCCCCCAGGCGCTCCGCCAGGTGGGCGACCGGGCTCCGGAAGCCCGAGAGCGAGTCCCGGGGCATGAGGGCGAGGGGCCCCTGCTGCCGGAGGTCCTCCAGCGCTTCGATGGGAGAGTCGTGGCGGACGATGAAGTCCGTCGCATAGACGGGGCGGGACTCATAGCGCGGAAAGCAGGGCACGGGCGCGGCCAGGGGCTGCACGTCGAACCGTCCGCCGGAGAACGGCAGGGCGCACATGAAGGCACATCCCAAGTCGCGGCGCGACCAGATGTCCGGCAGCTGCGCCGGCGGCGGCATCTCGGCCATATGGAGGTCGACCCCGGCCGCCTCGGCGAGCCAGGCGAAGAAGCGCCGCCAGCGGGAGGTCACCGGCTCCCCCGGATCGTACATCCGGGGGACGGCGAGCAGGGAGGAGCCGGCGGAGGGGGGCACGTCTCGCCCCTTATCGGAATTTGAGTCGCTGGGTGGTCCCCGCCGCGCGCGCCTTGTCCAGCATGGCGGCCCCCAGGGCAATGTCGCTCGTGCTCAGCCCGCGATGCCAGAGCAGGATCGTCTCCTCGTCAGACTCGCGGCCGGGCTTCTGGCCGGCCACGATCTGTCCCAGCTCGCCATGAATGGTCTCCTGGGTGACCTTCCCGCTGTCCACATGTTCGCGCAGGGCGCCGAAAGGCCGGCCCGGCTTGCACTGCTCCCAGTCGTCGACGACGATCTTGTCCATGATATCGGTCAGGTCGAACTCCACCGCGCTCATGGTGCCATAGGGCACGACGTAGGCGCCCCTGGAGATCCACGCGGTCTTCAGGATCGGCTCGGGCTCGGGCAGGCGCGAGGCCTCGACGACGATGTCCGCGCCGACGACGCAATCCTCCCAGTTGTCCGTGACGACGATGGTCTTGCCCAGGTCCTTCTCCAGCTGGGCGGCGAAGGCGTTGCGGCTTTCCGGCCGCCGGGAATGGATGCGGATCTCCTCGAAATCGAAGATGTGGTCCAGCAGGCGGACGTTCCAGTAGGCGGTGCCCCGCGCCCCGATATGGCCCAGCACCTTGGAGTTGGCGCGTGCCAGATAGCGGCCGCCCAGGGCCGTCAGCGCGCCCGTCCGCATCGAGGTGATCTCCGTGGCGTCGACGATGGCCTTCAGCATGCCGTTGTCCGGGTTGAACAGGTTCAGCACGCCCAGCTCCGAGGGCAGCCCCTGCTCGTAGTTGCGATAGTAATCCCCGACGATCTTCACGCCGGCATAGTTCAGCGGCTGGATATAGCCGCGCAGGACATTGAAGTGCCCCTTGTCCGAGCTTTCCGGAACCAGGTGCACGCGCGGCTCGATCACGGTCTTCCCCTGCCCCTGGGCCGCGAGGGATTGTTCAACCGCCTCCAATATTTCCGCGTCGCTCAACGGCGCCGCCTCGATCCCATCGCCATTGAGGTAATCGACGTAGATTTCATTGGCTTCCATCTCGGGTCTCCTTGTCGCGGTCGCTTGAGTAAGCCAGTGCCAGCTGGCTCCCAATATTGACGTGCTTGTCTCTCAGCTTGTATAGATGAATATACATGTTTGAGCGGACACAGGTAAACTGTATCGTTGGCTTCAAACCAATATCCTCGCCGAAGAAGGATAGAGAAGAGCAGACGTAGTGAACCCAGCTAGCATGGAGGCAAACTCATGATATCCAGAACCCTGATCACAGCCGGCATCCTGGGGCTGACGGCAGCGCCCCTCGCCCAGGCCCAGGCCGACGACTACCCCTCCGAGCCCATCAAGATCGTCGTGCCCTTCGCGGCCGGCGACGCGCTTGACCAGTCCGCACGGGTGATCGCCGACCAGATGGAAGACGAACTCGACGTCTCCGTCGTGATCCAGAACATCGCCGGCGCCGGCGGTGCCGTGGGAACCGCCGAGGCCGTGCAGGCCGAGCCGGATGGCTACACCCTCCTGATGGGCTCCACCGGCGCCCTGACGGCCCGCCCCCTGATGGCGGACTCCGGGTACAAGACCGATGACTTCCAGCCCCTCGCCCAGCTCGTCGAGGTGCCCATCGGCCTCGCCGTGGCCAAGGACAGCGAGTGGGAAGACGTCGACCAGCTGTTCGCGGCCGCCGAGGACGAGCGCATCACCTATTCCACGCCGGGCCCCGGGACGACGCAGCATATCAACATGGGCCAGTTCGCCCTGGAGAACGGCCTGAACCTCAGCCATATCGGCGGCAAGGGCGGCACCGGCGCGGTGACCAACGTGCTGACCGGCGAGGTCGATTTCGTCTTCGTGGGCGCGACCAACTATCTGGGCCACCTGGATGGTGAAGACGACGAAGGGCTCCGCGTGCTCGGCGTCGGCTCCGAAGAGCGTGTCGACTACCTGCCCGACACGCCGACCTTCCAGGAAGCCGGCCATGACCTGACGGCCGCTGTCTGGTTCGGCCTGCTGACACATTCCGAAGTGCCCGAGGAGCGGGTCGCGTTCCTGGAGGAGCTGATTTCCAAGGTGGCGCAGTCCGAGGAAACCCGGGACGCCTACGCCAAGTTCAACCTGCAGGACTCCTTCCTGGATGCCGATGCGTTCCAGGAGAGGATCGACGGGAACGTCGAGCTTCACCGGCAGATTCTCACCGATATGGGCGTGCTGGAGAACTGATTCGGCCCCCTCACGAAGTGGGATTTACGCACCATGCGATGGCTGAAGAGAACGGATGTGATTGTCGGTGTGGGGACACTCCTGTGTGCGGCCTGGCTGCTGCTGATCGGGATGGACGTCCCCACGGGATTTGATCCCGGCGGCCTCAACGCACGCTTCTTTCCCATCCTTCTCCCGGCCATCCTGGTGCTCCTGGGCCTGATCCTTCTGGTGCGCCCGGGACCCCTGACGATCGACAGCTTCCTGCCCCGGCAAGCCGTGCCTCGTGTGGCCGCCTTTGCCGGGCTCTTCCTGATCTATGCCTTCAGCTTCCGATACATGGATTTCCGTGTCGGCACGCTGGCGTTCGTCCTGCTGGCCATGCTCGTGCTGGGCGAACGCCGGTGGCTGTACCTGGCTGTGGTCCCGCTTGCTGTCAGCCTGCTGGGCTACAGTGTCTTCAGATACGGTTTCGGAGTCTTGCTGCCGACATGGAGCTGATCGATCCCAGCGTTGTCCAGTCCGCCCTGGCAGGCGTGTTCCAGCCGATGCTGATCGTGAGCATCCTGGCCGGGGTGCTGATCGGCCTGGTCTTCGGCGCCATGCCGGGACTGACGGCGACGGCCGGTGTGGCCATTACCACCCCCCTGACATTCGGAATGGGGTTCGAGGCGGCGATGGCACTGCTGCTGGGGATCTATTGCGGCGGCTATTACGCCGGCTCCATTCCGGCCATTCTCCTGAACACGCCGGGCTCGCCCGGAAACGCGGCGACCTCCCTGGACGGCTACAAGATGGCCCTCAAGGGAGAGGCGGACCGGGCGCTGGGCTTGTCGATCCTGGCCTCCGTCGTCGGCGGCGTCGTCTCCGTGCTGCTTCTGATGACGATTGCGCCCTTCCTGGCCACGCTGGCGCTCAAGTTCACCTCGGTGGAATATGCCGTCTTCGGCCTGTTCGGCCTGACCTGCGTGGCGGCCATTTCCGGCAAGTCGCTCATCAAGGGCATCATCGGTGCGGTCCTGGGCATGTACCTGGGCCTTGTCGGCATCGACCAGGTTTCAGGAATGCAGCGCCTGACCTTCGGGATGCCGCAACTGATGAACGGCATCCCCCTCCTGCCCGCACTGATCGCACTGTTCGCGCTGGCCGAGGTCCTGTCCCGCGTCACCCAGCAGGACGACGAGAGCCACCTGCCGGTCCAGCAGCGCTATTCGGCACTGTCCGCCCTGCGCGAGCTGCTCAGGCACAAGTGGCTGACCATCAAGAGTTCCCTCATCGGCACCTTCATAGGCATCCTGCCGGGCACGGGCCCGACCATCGCCGCCTGGATCGCCTATGGCGAAACCTCCCGCTCCGAGAAGACGGATACGGAACTCGGCCACGGCTCGCCGCGGGGCGTGATCGCCGCCGAGTCCTCGAACAACGCGGTGACGGGCGGCGCGCTCGTGCCGCTGCTGACGCTGGGGATCCCGGGGGACACGGTCACGGCCGTGTTGATCGGCGCGCTGCTCATCCAGGGAATCACGCCCGGCCCGTCCTTCATCGGGGACAATCCCATCCTGTTCACGCAGATCCTCGTGCTTCTGATCCTTGCCTATCTCTGCGTCCTGGTCGTCGCGATGGCGAGCCGCCGGTGGCTGCCCCATATCCTCTCGGTGCCCCTGCCCGTCCTGCTGCCGATCATTGCCGTGCTGTGCGCCGCCGGCGGGTACTCCGTCAACAATCTGTCGTTCGATGTCATCCTGATCGCGGTGTTGGGCCTGGCCGGGTTCGTCCTGCTGCGCGTGGGAATTCCCATGGCGCCCATCGTGCTCGGCCTGGTCCTGGGGCCCATCATAGAGAGGAATCTGCGTCAGGCGATGACCGTCCATGACATGGATTTCACGGTCTTCGTGACCCGGCCGATCAGTGCCGTCCTCCTGATTGCGACCGCATTCATGATTGTCTGGGCCTGGCGGCGATGGTCGAAAGCCTGACTACGGGAGAAACAGTGAATCTTGGAGGCGGGCAGTGGCCATAGAACAGAATGAAACGGCCTGGATGCCGAGTTACGAGCGCGTAAAGCGCTATATCGTCGAGCAGATCCGTCTCGGGAACTGGAAGCCCGACGACCAGCTTCCGTCCGAAGCCAAGCTCTGCGAGCTGTTCCAGGTCTCTCGCATGACCGCGGCGCGGGCGCTTCGGGAACTGGCCTATGACGGCTGGCTGGTCCGCATGCAGGGTGTCGGCACCTTCGTGGCAAGCGCGCGGCCCACCGCCTCGCTCCTGGAAGTGAAGGACATCGCGCAGGAGATCCGCCAGCTGAACCGCAGGCACAGCGCCAGAGTCCTGACCCTGGAGGCGATCAACGCCCCCGCGATCGTCGCCTCCGAGCTGGAAGTGCCGCCCGATACCCGCATCTTCCATTCGGAAGTCGTCCACTACGAGGACGGGCAGCCCATCCAATACGAAGAGCGCTACGTGAACCCCTCGGCGGCGCCCCGGTACCTGGAGCAGGATTACACGACGATCACGCCCAACGAATACCTGACGACCTGCGATCCCGCACGCGAGGTCGAACAGACCGTGGAGGCCATCCTTCCCGACGAGAAGTTCCGCGACTTGCTCCAGGTGGCCCCGAACGAGCCCTGCCTGCTGCTGCACCGCCGGACCTGGACGGATGTCGTGGCCACGAGCAGCCGCTTCGTCTATGCCGGCCAGCGCTGCCGCCTGGGCAGCCGCTATCCCCTGAACATCCAGGGAAACCCGTTGGCACGTAACTCATACATATTCTACTAGGCGCCCAGCAAGGCTACCCCGTCCCCAGCACATTCCCCCACCAGTCCTCGGCCATATGACCGAGATCCAGCGCATCGCCCTCCCAGCACAGCAGGTCCAGCACCCGCGGCGGCGTCAGCGGGATCTCCTGCACCCGCGTGCCCGTGGCGTTCGCCACCGCACAGGCCACGGCGGCGGCGACGTTCAGGATGGGGATCTCGCCCGCCCCCTTGGCGCCCAGCGGGCCCATCGAAGGGGCGCCTTCGTAGAGGTCGACCTGGATGGGCAGGGTGTCGCCCGCCTGGGGCAGGCGATAGGTCTCGAAGCCCTGCTGGGCGACGTCACCGTTGGGCGTGAAGGTCACCTCCTCGTGCAGGGCATAGCCCAGGCCCTGGGTCACGCCGCCCTGGATCTGGCCGTGGATGGCGCGGGGGTTGATGGCGCGGCCCACGTCCTGCACCACGCGATAGGCGAGCACCTCCACATGGCCGGTCTCCGGGTCCACCGCCAGCTCGCAGTCGTGGACGGTGAAGATGGGCAGGTCGAGCGCCTCGATCATGTGCCCGGCGCAGCAGCCGGGCATGGCCTGGGTGCCGGCGCCGGTGAAGGCGCCGCTGCCGGAGATGGGGCCGGTCACCGCCTGGGCGCGCTGGGCCACCTGGGCGATGGAGACACGCGCTTCCGGCACGCCCTGGATATAGACCTGCCCGCCCTTGAGGATCAGGTCCTCGGGCGCGGCCTCCACCATGTCGGCGGCGATGTCGAGCAGCTTGCGCCGCACCTCGGCACAGGCCTGGTGGCTGGCCACGCCCAGCGAGACGGTGGTCCGCCCGCCGCCCACGCCCACGTCATAGCCGGCGGCGTCGGTGTCGGCGGCGCGCACCACCACGTTCGAGGGCTCCAGGCCCAGGGCCTCGGCCACCAGCTGGGGCAGCGCCTGCATCATCGAGCCGGAGCCGATCTCCACGCCCGAGGTCACCAGCGTCGCGCTGCCGTCGGGGTTCAGGTTCACCGTAGCCGCCGAGGGCCCGACGAAGACGAACCAGGTGCCCACCACCGTGGCCCGGCCATAGAGCCGCCCGTCGGCCAGGCGCCCGTTGTAGGAGGTGGCGTTGTAAGGGGAAACTCCGGCCTCGACCTGCGGCCGGGGGCGCGGCCCGCGGGCGAAGGGCGCCGTCTCCTCCAGCGGCGCCGCCCGCAATGTCTCCATGCGCGCCAGCAGGGGCCCCAGCACGTCGCCCTGGAAGACCTGGCCTGTGGCCCCCAGGTCGCCGTCGCCCAGCACGTTGCGGCGGCGGAACTCCAACGGGTCCATGCCGATGGCGGCACAGATCTCGTCGGTGTGGCGTTCCAGGGCGAAGGTGCCATAGGTGCCGTTGCAGGCGCGGAAGGCGCCGGTGGGCGGCGTGTTGGTATAGACCGCGCGGCTGACCAGGCGCACCGCGCCCAGGCGATAGTTGCCGCCCAGGGTGTGCGCCGTCATGGTGGTGAGGAACGGCTGCTCCCCGCCATAGGCGCCGCAGTCCATCAGCACCACCATCTCGCGCGCCAGGATCTGCCCCTCCGGCCCGATGGCCGAGCGCACGCGGATGTCGGCGTTCTCGCGGCAGAGCGCGGTCTGCATCTCCTCCTGCCGGCTGTTTACCAGGCGCACCGGCCGGCCCGAGGCGCGCGCCAGCAAGGCGGCGAAGGGCTCCAGCGCGAATTCGAACTTCAGGCCGAAGCCGCCGCCCACGGCCGGCACCACCACCCGCACCTGGGACTCCGGCACGCCCATCAGCCGGGCGGTGGAGCCGCGCACGGCCCAGGGCACCTGGGTCGAGGTCTCGATGACGAAGCGCCCGTCCTCGTAGCTCGCCACACAGGCGCGCGGCTCCAGCGGGGCCTGGTTCTGCCGGCCGCTGCGGAAGCTGCTCTCCACCACCGTGACGTCGTCGCGGGCGAAGGCGGCGTCGCTGTCGCCGCGCACCACCGTCGCCTCCCAGGCGATGTTGCCCTCGCGCGCGCCGCCCTCCACCAGCACCTCGTAGTCGCGCCAGTCCGGATGGATCTCGCGCGCACCGGAGGCCAGCGCCTGGGCCATGGTGATCAGCGGCTCCAGCGGTTCCAGCTCGACGACCACCGCTGCGGCCGCGGCGGCGGCCTGTTCCGGCGTCTCGGCGGCGATGGCGGCCAGCGGCTCGCCGCAATAGCGCACCTCGTCCACGGCGAAGAGCGGATGGTCGGCCACGCCGATGCCGTAGCGGCCCGGCGCGTCGGCGGCGGTGATGACGGCGTGGACGCCCGGCATGCGCCGTGCCGGCTCCACGTCGATGCTGCGGATGCGGGCAGCCGCCACCTGGGCGCGGCAGAGGGCGGCATGCAGCATGCCGGGCCGCGCGGAATCCACGGTGTAACGCGTGGCGCCGCGCAGCTTGTCGCGGGCATCGCGGCGCGGCAGGCTGTCGCCAATCACGGGACGGTCCTCGGCCTTGTCCAGGATATCGCTCATGACGCGGCTCCTTCCCCGGCATTTTCGCCCACTGCGCCGTCCCGCAGCGAGAGCGCGGCCGAGATGATCTGTTCATAGCCGGTGCAGCGGCAAATATTCCCGGTCAGCGCAGCGCGCACCTCGTCCTCGCTGGGCGTCTGATTGCGCTCGAACAGCGGGGTCAGCGCCATCAGGATGCCGGGAAAGCACATGCCGCACTGGACCACGTCCTGGTCCAGGAAGGCCTGCTGCAGCGGCGCCAGCGGCGCTTCGCCGCTCGCTCCACCGCCGCCGCTGGCCGGCGCCAGCCCCTCGACGGTACGGACCTCGCGCCCCTCGGCCAGGCCCAGGGGCAGCAGGCAGGCCGCCGCCGGTGCACCGTCCAGCAGCACGGTGCAGGACCCGCAGAAACCCTCGCCACAGGCGATCTTGGTACCGGTCAGGAACAGCTCCTCGCGCAGCACCCGGGCCAGCGGCGTCATGGCCTCCGCCTGGGCCCGGGTCTCGCGTCCGTTCAGCGTGAAGGTCACCGTCATGGCTGGGCCCTCCCCTGGCTGTCGTCCCCCTGGCTGTCGTCTGGTGCCAGCTCCGCAACAGCGCGGCGAACCAGGGCGGGCAGCACGCGGCGGCGATAGGCCGCCGGCGCCTCGACCCCGTCACGGGCCGGCAGCTCGCTGCTCAACTCCGCGGCAAAGGCGGCCGCGCGGTCGGGGTCAATGCCTTGTCCATTTGGAGGGCCATCCTGCAGCGCGTCCTCCAGCGTCCGCCAGCGCCGGGCCACCGGCCCGACGGAGCCGACGGCGATGCGCACGCGCTGCAGGCGGCCCCCTCCCCCGATCTCCTGATCTTCTACCTCGGTAACTCCAACCTCGGCGGCGACACTGACGATGGCGACCGGGTAGTCGCCGGCCGCCTTCAAGGTCAGCCGCGCATGGGCGCTGCGCCCGGCCGCGCGCGGGATGTGCACGGCGCTGACCAGCGCCCCGGGCAGCAGCTGCGCGCGCTGCGCCAGGAAGTCCTCCAGCGGCATCTCCTCCGTCACCTCCGTGCCGTGCCGGCGCAGCAGCACGCTGGCCTCCAGCGCCAGCAAGGCGGGCGGCAGGTCGGCGGCCGGAAAGTCCGCCGCACAGAGGTTGCCGCCCAGGGTCGCCACCTGGCGGATGGCCGGGTTCGCCGAGCGGCCCGCCGCCTGGGCCAACCCGCTCAGCTCCGGCAGCTCCGCCAAGGCGGCGGCCAGCCGGGCATGGGTAACGCAGGCGCCCAACGTGACTGCCTCGTCGGTGATGGTGATGTCGTTGAGGTCCTTCAGCCCGCCCAGCGCCACATAGCGGGCCGGCGGCGCCTCGCCGCGCAGCGGCGCGCGCATGGTCCAGGTGGCTCCGGCCAGGGGCCGGGCCGCGCCCCCGGCCTCGTCGCCAGCCCCGAACAGGGCGGCCAGCGCGTCATCCAGCGAGGTGGGCGTATAAAGCTGCGGTCCCGTCATGATCGATCTCGCCTCCGGTCTGTCGGGATGCGGATGCCGCCTTGTCCGGCCAGCGGCTGGTCGCCCCAGCCAGAAGCCTCCGCCGCCCCTGCCGAGAAATCAAATCGTAAAAACTCCGGCGGCGAATTCGGATTTTCAGATAACGTGCGCGAACGACCTCGGTTTTCCCTTGGGATTCAAGGGGAAAGCAACGGGTATCCGTGAGCGGCCAGCTGGCCTCCTATGCCTGCCAAAGCCGCCATCCCGCGACCGGCCAGGATCACGCGCAAGCCGATCCGGTACTGAACCACGGCCGTTCCTTCACAGCTTCATGAATGTTGTTTTACATAACTGTTGCATAGCACAACAATTCTGTGCCAGCGTTGCCGTTAACAGGTCACCCGCTCCTGCATCCGCCTGTGCAGGTGCGCGAGAGCGGCATCCCTGACCCGAACAGGGGTGCTGGAGGTTTCAACAAAGGAGGCGAGGCAGATGACACACAGACTGACCCGCAAGGCGATTCCCCAGCTGGCGGCCACACTGGTTGCCGGCACGGTCCTGGCCGGTACGGCCAGCGCCGAGGTCCAACTCAGGATGGCCGGCATCGTGCCCGAGGGCCATCCGGCCACCGAGGCCATGAACGAGTTCGCCGAACGTGCCGCCGAACAGTCCGACGGCGAAATCGATATCCGCGTATTCCCGGCCAACCAGCTGGGCGACTACACCCAGATCTATGAGGAACTTCGTCGCGACACCATCGAGTTCGCCTTGATCCCGGTGCCCAGCCAGTTCGATTCCCGGCTCGAGCTGCCGTCGCTCAACTACGCCGTCTCCAGCTGGGACCAGGCGAAGGAGATGATGGCCCGCGACGGCTTCATCGCCGAGGAGATGGCACAGTTGCACGCCAACCTCGACGTCAAGCAGATCGGTGGGCTCTATGCCAACGGCTTCGGCGGGCTTGGCCTGACCGAACTGCCCGAGGATATTCACGACCCCACCTCGGAGAAGGACGTCCTTCTGCGCGTACCGCCCATCGACGTCTTCAAGGTGGCCATGGACGACCTGGGTTTCCAGACCGTGACCGTGCCCTATGCCGAGCTCTACAACGCCATGCAGACCGGCGTGGCAGAGGGCTGGACCGGCGGACAGGCCGAGATCAACTACACCAACTTCCGTGACGTGATCGACTACTACGTCCCGGTGAACAACTTCTTCGAAAGCTATGCCTTCCTGATGAGCGCGGAGACCTGGGAGGGGCTCTCTGCGGAGAACCAGGAGATCATCCGCGAGATCGCCATCGACCTGGTGGACAAGAGCTTCGAGACGGCGCGCGAGAGCGAGGAAACCTATCTCAAGCGTCTCGATGAGTCCGGCGTCGAGGTGGTCGAGTTCACGGACGAGGACCGGGAACGCTGGGCCGAATACGTCCGCGAGACGACCTGGCCGAAGCTGCATGACCGGCTGAGCGAAGAACTCATCAACCGGCTGCGCGAGCAGTACTAGTTCCTCCCTGGCAGTCGGTGTCGCGGGCCAGGCGTCCGCGGCACCGGCCGCATCGCCTAGGGTCAACAAGGCATGAGCGTTCTCAGGAAAACCGACAGTATCGTCCTGCGCATCCAGGCGACGATCGTCGTGCTGGCCAACCTCTTCGTCCTCTTCGGCGTCAGCGCGATCGCCTTCCAGCGCTACGTCTTCGGCGGCAGTCTCTACGGCATGGACGAGCTGATCGTCATTGCCGCCTTCTGGATGTATTTCATTGGGGCGGCCTATGCCACACGCTATCACCGCCACATCTCGGCCGACATCATCTCCGTCTACCTGCGCGGCCGGCGGATCGGCGACCTGGTGCAGCTGCTGAGCAGCGTGATCACGCTGGGCCTGTCCGGCCTGTTCACCTACTGGGCCTGGGAGATGTTCAGCTGGAGCCTGGCGAAAGGCGGGGAGACCCCGGTCTTCGGCATTCCCAACCTGGTCCTGCACACCTCCATCCTGCTCGGCTTCATCTTCATGACGCTCTATTTCGCGGTGGAGCTGATCGGCAAGCTCACCGAACTCCGGCAGACGGGCCACATCGAGCCGCAGATCCTCAAGGAACAGGCGGCGGCCGCCGCTCAATCGAGCGAAGAGGGGAGACTTTAGCCCATGAGTACCCTGGCCGCGATCCTGATCCTCATTCTGGCCCTGGTCATCGGCATCCCGGTGCCCTTCGCCTTCCTGGCCTCCACGGCCTACCTGATCTTCCAGTTCGGCTACGACCCCAGCTTCCTGCTGCCCTATGCGTCCAGCCGCATGAACTCCATCGTTATCCTGGCGATCCCGCTGTTCATTGTGGCCGGCGGCCTGATCAACCGTGGCAACATCGGCATACGGCTGGTGGAACTGGTGGAGCTGCTGGTCGGGCGCGTTCGCGGCGGTCTCGGTTCGGTCATGGTGGTGGCCAGCGCCGTCTTCGGCTCGATCACCGGCAGCGCTGCGGCCACCCTCTCGGCCATCGGCACCATCCTGTTCCCGCGGCTGAACGAGGCCGGCTACCCGCGCGGACATTCGGCGGCGCTGATGGCCAGCGCCTCGGTGCTGGGGATGCTGATCCCGCCCAGCTCGATGATGATCATGTACGCCTGGATCGGGCGGCAGTCCGTCCTGGCCGCCTTCCTGGCCTGCTTCACGCCCGGCATCATCCTGATGGTGCTTTTGTGCTGCGTGAACGTCTGGCTGATGCGCAACCAGGACAACCTCGTCCGGCGGCCGGCCTATGACTCACCGCGCGCTTATGCCAAGGAATTCGGACGGCGCACCGGCCGGGCGACACCGGCCCTGTTCATGCCCTTCCTGATCCTGGGCGGCATCTACGGCGGCTTCGTCACACCGACCGAAGCGGCGGGTCTGGCGGCCCTCTATGCCATCCCCGTCGGTTTCTGGATCTATCGCGGCCTTACCATCCGGGGCTTCTTCCAGACGGTTCTGGACTCGGCGGTGATGACCGGCGTCATCATGGTCATGTTGTTCGCCGTCCTGATGCTCAGTCGCCTCTACGTGATGGAAGGCGTGCCCGACCTGATCATGGACACCCTGACCCAGGTGTCCAGCAACCCGCTGGTCCTGATCCTGATGATCAATGTTTTCATGATCATCATCGGCATGCTGATGGACGACCTCAGTTCGGTGATGCTCAGCACGCCCCTGCTGCTGCCGCTGGTCACGGATCTGGGCATCAGTCCCATCCAGTTCGCTGCCATCCTGGGCGTCAACCTGGGCATGGGAAACATCACCCCACCGACGGCACCGCTGCTCTATCTGGCGGGGCAGCTGAACCGGGTGCCGATCACCGAGACCATGCGGCCGACGCTCTACATGCTGCTGTTCGCCTGGCTGCCGACGCTGCTGCTCACGACCTACGTCCCCGAGATCTCGCTCTGGCTGCCGCGCCTGCTACTGGGCTACGGATAAGCAAGGAGAGGCACCGATGAAGAACACACCCCTCGGCAACTCCCTGTGGCATGCCACTGCTGCCCCGGCCCCACCCACCGAGCCCCTGGAAGGCGACATCCAGACCGAGGTCTGTGTCGTCGGCGGTGGCTATACCGGCCTGTCCACCGCCATCCACCTGGCCCGCTCGGGGCGCGACGTCGTCCTGCTGGAGGCCGAGGAAATCGGTCACGGCGGTTCGGGCCGCAACGCCGGCCACTGCACGCCCACCTTCATCATGCTGGAGCCCGGAGATGTGAAGAAGAAATACGGCGATCCCTGGGGCGAGCGCATCCTGCGCCTGCAGGCCGACGCGGCCCAGCTGGTCTTCAGCCTGATCAACCGCTACGACATGGACTGTGAGGGCCAGCAGAACGGCTATCTGCAGGTCGCCCACACGCCGGCCATGGAACCGACGATCCGGGCGCGCTGCGAGAGCTATGCCGATCTGGGCAAGGACGTGAAGCTGCTCGGCCGCGACGAGGTCGCCGCGATGACGGGCTCGGACAAGTACTTCGGCGGCTGGCTGCACCCCGAGGGTGGTCACCTGAACCCCCTGGGCTATGCCCGCGGACTGGCCCGTGCGGCCATCAGCGAAGGCGCGCGCCTCCACACCCGGTCTCGCGTGACCGGGATCGAGGGCCAGACGTCCGGCTGGCGCGTCAAGACGGCCCACGGTTCCGTCTCGGCGGACAAGGTGGTAATCGGCACGGGCGCCTATACCGACGACTTCTGGCCCCGCCTGAAGAAGAGCTTCGTGAACCTGACCGTGGCCTGCTTCGCCAGCGAACCGCTCTCCGGGAACGTCAGGCAGCAGGTTCTCCCCGGGAATCACCACCTGGTGGACACGCGCAAGGATCCCTGTCTCTACAAGTACAACAAGGAGGGACGGCTGGTGACCTCCGTCTTCGTCGAAAGCCGGCGCGGACGCGACGGCGACTATACGAAACGACTGCTGAGCGAGCGCATGAAGTGGCTGCACCCCCAGGTCGGCGACCTGGACTGGCCCTATCACTGGTTCGGCGACCTGGACATGCAGCCCGATACCTTCCCGCGCCTGTTCGAGCTGGCACCCGGTGTCGTCGCCTCCATCGGCTATTCGGGCCGCGGCGTGCCGACAGCCACGGCCATGGGACCGGTGCTCGCCGACTGGGCCTGCGGGGTCGCCGCCGAGGACCTCTCGGTGCCCCTGCAGAAGCCGAGAACCGTGCCCCAGGGCGGTTGGATCGTGCCACGGATTCTATTGCCCCTGTACCGCCGGCACGACCGCAAGCTGGCACGCCGAGCAGGACTCGAGGCACCCGCCTTCTGAGGCTTGCAGAAAAGCCTCTTGCAACCGAAAGTCACGAACAACTTACCAGGGATAGGAAAGCACAGGTTTGGGAATGTCAGGGCGCAGCAACAGGAAAAAAGCAAAAGACGCATCCGCATCCGTAGACGGCGAGACCGCCTCCCCCGATTTCGGTTTCCTGGCGGAGTTGGTCAGCTTCCACTTCCGCATGCTGAGCATCGAGCTCAACAGGGCCTATGACCATTCCTTCGCCGACACGCCGCTGGCCGGGGGGACCGGCAAGCTGTCGACACTGATTGTCGTGGCGAACAACCCCGGGGTCAGCCAGACCAGTGTCGCCAAGGCCCTGGACAAGGATCGCTCGGCCATGGTCAAGCTGGTGGACCACTTGGAGGCCAAGGAGCTGATTGTCCGCCACCCCTCGCCGAAGGAACGGCGGACCTATGCCCTGCAGCTGACGGACAAGGGGCGATCGCTTCTGGACCAGGTCACGAACATCGCCTGCCGCTATGACGAGGATTTCTTCTCGGTCCTGACGGACGAAGAGCGCGACGAACTGGTGCGCATCCTGAAGAAGCTGCGCCGGCATCACGAGCCAGGCACCGCGGGGCTCTAGCCCAAGGCTTTCTCCACACCCACGCAAATTCATCAAGGGAAGTCGGTTTTGTTCGAACGCAAGCATGTCGATGCGGTGGTCATTGGCGGCGGGATCATTGGCTGCGCCACGGCCTGGTACCTGCACAGGCGCGGTCTCTCGGTCACGGTGGTGGAGAAGGGTCGCGTGGCCGGCGAGCAGTCCAGCCGCAACTGGGGCTTCGTGCGCCAGCAGGGCCGCGACCTGCGCGAGCTGCCGCTGATCATGAAGAGCCTGGCGAACTGGCGCGGCATCGACGCCGAACTGGGTGAGTCCACTGGCTTCGTGACCTGCGGCAACCTGGCCGTGGCGCCCGACGACAAGAAGATGCAGGCCATGCGCGACTGGGCGCGGGACGCCGCCGCCCAAGGCCTGGAAAGCCGGGTGGTGAGCGGGTCGGAGATGGAGGCTCTCGCACCGGCGATGGCACGCCGCTATTCCGCCGCCCTCTACACCCCCTCCGACGGGCGCGCTGAGCCCGGTCTGGCCACGCAGGCGATCGCCTCGGCTCTGCGCAGGGTCGGCCAGGAAGTCGTCGAGACCTGCATGGTGGAAGACCTGCTGCTCCAGGGTGGTGAGGTAACCGGTGTGGCCACCGAGGGCGGTGAGATTCGCTGCAGCAAGGTCGTCCTGGCCGGCGGCGTCTGGTCGACCCAGTTCCTGCGCAAGCTGGATATCAGCCTGCCCCAGAGCGACCTGCGCGTCTCCGTCGGCCGCACCCAGGCCTTCGCGCACGGCATCGAGATTCCCACCTGGTTCCCGGCGGTCGCCCTGCGCCCACGCCAGGACGGCGGGCTCAGCTTCGCCTCGGGCGCCGTCATGGACCACGACCTCAATGCCGACAGCTTCCGTTACCTGGGCCGTTTCCTGCCCAACTTCCTGATGAACGCCTCCAGCTTGCGCGTGCACCTGAACAGCCGCTTCGCCGAGCAGCGACGGCAGGCGCGCATCTACCGAGCGGCCGAACGTAAGAGTTACGAGGAGATCCGCACTCTGGACCCGGCGCCCAACCACAAGCTGCTGGAGCGCACCCGCTCCGCCCTGGCGGACGCCTTCGGGTTTCCCAGGGACCTGGGCCTTGCGGAAACCTGGGCCGGCCGCATCGACGTCATGCCCGACGCCATCCCCGTCATCGACCAGGCGCCCCAGGCCAAGGGCCTGACCCTGGCAACAGGCATGAGCGGCCACGGCTTTGGCATCGGCTTGGGCGTCGGCGAAGTCGTGGCCGAACTGGTCGACCGCGGCACCACCGAACTGGACTTGAGCGCCTTCTCGCTGTCCCGCTTCTCCGAGCGCTATTTCGTCAAGCCGAAGAACCTGCTCTGAGATCTGCCGGGCCTACGCCGAGGCCCACTCCGTCTCGCTGACCCGCCCCTGTCACAGGCCGGCCTTCGAGAAGGTACGTGGATTGCTTCGCATCCGCTGCCGGAATTGGCGTCAGGAGCTGCCTTGTTCCCTTTCACAAAAAGGTGGCCGTCCTGTCCTTCACACTTCGCCCCGGATATCAGCGTGCGCGCCGGCAATGGTAGACATAGGCCGGCGGCACATTGGCCCAGACATGGCTCATCTTCATTTCGTCGTACAGCGACTTCAGGTCTGGCCGGATATTCCGTGAGAACTGCAAGGCCACGAATATTCCGCCGGGGTTCAGCAGATCGTGGAACTCCTTCAGCAGAAACGTTCGATCCGCCTGGGAAAAATTGACGAAGGGCAGGCCCGAGACGATGCAATCCAGACCGGACAGCCCCCGGCTGTCCATGACCGTCCTCAGCTCGAAGGCGTTGTCGTGAACAGAGACGGCATCGTAACGTTTCTCCAGGGCGGCCCGCATGGAGCGGTCGCTCTCGAAAACCAGGAACTCCGAGTCCCTGCTGCGTTGGCGGTCGATGGCATCTGTCACCACGCCTGTTCCCGCACCAAGCTCAGCCACCGAGCCCAGCGTGGGCCAGTCGATACCCGACACGATCACATTCACCAGGTACCGAGAGCTCGGCACGACACTGCCGACGGCCTTGGGCGAATTGAGAAACGACTTCAGGAATATCAAGGATTGTTGCATGCAGTCTCCGAGGCAGCGTTCAGACGCTCAACATCTGTGATTTGCCCGCTCATGAAAAGACAATTCATGTCGTGTTCATATGCGCTCGCCGTCAAGGGCCCTTAAATCCCCACAGTCATTGAGCCAACGCGGCTGCAAGCCTGGTGCCGGGTGACCCTCCCGGCGATTTCGCATGCCTCGATATCAACCTGACTGAATATTCTGTTTTTCAGATATGCAACCCTGGGGCATACTGGAAAAAACAAGGGGGCTTCCGTGAACGCCCTCGAACAGCGTCAAACAGGCCAGCGTGTTCTGATTTTCAGATACACACCGGCCTCGCGGACGGGGAAGACAGATGAATTTTCGGCACGTCAAATACTTCGTGGCGACGGCCGAACTGGGACAGATCTCGCGCGCCGCCATGGAGCTGTCGATCTCCCAGTCCGCCATCACCACCGCCATCAAGGACCTGGAGGCCGAGACCGGCGCCCAGCTGTTCACCCGCACCGCCCAGGGCATGGAGCTGACGGCTGCGGGCCGGCACTTCCTGGGCTCGGCCTATCGCATCCTGGCCTCCATCGACGAGGCGATGAACCCCGGCGGCGTCGCCGACGAGGAGGTCACCGGCACCCTGTCGGTGGCCGCCACCTACACCGTGCTGGGCTATTTCCTGCCCCAGCATCTGGGCCGGCTGGAGAGGCGCTATCCCAACCTGAAGATCCAGCTGTTCGAGCTCAGCCGCGAGATGGTGGAGGACGGGCTGGTCACCAACCGCTTCGACATGGCCGTCGTGCTGACCTCCAACGTCAACAACCCGGAGCTGGCCACGGACTCGCTGCTCAGCTCCCAGCGCCGGCTCTGGGTGCCTTCGGGCCACCCCTTCCTCGGCCTCGAGCGCGTGGGCTTCGAGGAGATCTCGAAGGAGCCCTACATCATGCTGACGGTGGACGAGGCGGCGCACACCACGCTGCGCTACTGGAACCGCACCAACTACCAGCCCTCGGTGCGCCTGCGCACCTCGTCCATCGAGGCGGTGCGCTCCATCGTCGCCAACGGCCAGGGCATCACCATCCTGTCCGACATGGTCTATCGGCCCTGGTCGCTGGAGGGCAAGCGCATCGACACCATCATCCCGGCCGAGCCGGTGCCCTCCATGAACATCGGCCTGGCCTGGCGCAAGGGCGTCGAGCTCACCCCCGCCATGCGTCTGTTCCGCGAATACTTCAGCGACACCTACCAGACCCCGCAAAGCCATCTGGCAAGGTAGGTCACCGTACCCCCTGATAACGCTTTCTTGACTTTCTCTGCCAATTAATAAAGAAAACTTTATTAGCAAAGGCTCCTGGGAACGAGATCGTTCCCAGGAGCGTGAGAGGAAACAGGATGAAGCGTATCACGGGACGCTATGAAACTGCACTGGCTGGCAGCGAGGACGTCTCGGCCTTCGTCCCCTTTCCTCTGCCGCCGCGGGATCCAGAAATCATCCTGGAGGACCGCTTGAGTGACCGGCTGCGCGCTGCGGAGCATGCGCTGGCCCGACTCGACCTCGCCAGTGACATGGTTCCTTCCCTCGACTGGTTCATCTATGCCTTCGTGCGCAAGGAAGCCGTTCTCTCCTCCCAGATAGAAGGCACCCAGGCGACCCTGGTCGACCTTTTGAACTTCGAAGCCGCGGAAGACTCCTCACCGGACGAAGAGGTCGAGGAAATCTGCAACTACCTTGAAGCCTTGAGTTACGCGCGCGAACAGCTGGCGCAGACGAGCGGCCTTCCGATCTCCATGAGGCTGCTCAATGAAGCCCACCTGAGGCTGATGCAGGGTGCACGGGAAGCCAACAAGCAACCGGGAGAGGTTCGGCGCAGCCAGAACTGGATTGGGGGCAGCCGGCCGGGCAATGCCGTCTATGTCCCGCCACCGCCCCACGCACTTCCCGAACTGCTGGGCGAGCTGGAAAAATACCTGCACGCAGATGACGCACTGCCCTCGTTGGTACGGATCGGCTTGGCCCACGTCCAGTTCGAAAGCATCCACCCCTATCTCGACGGGAACGGCCGCATCGGACGCCTGCTCATTGCGTTGCTCCTGGAACACTGGGGACTGCTACAGGCGCCACTGCTCTATCTCAGCCTCTTCTTCAAGCGCCATCGCGAGGAATATTACCGGCGCTTGACCGCAGTGCGTGACGAAGGCGACTGGGAAGGCTGGACTGATTTCTTCCTCGACGGCGTGGCGACAATCGCCGATGAAGCCGTCGGTTCGGCCCGCGACCTCTTCGCCGTGATCTCGGCCGACCGGAGGCACCTGCACTCCAACGAAGGCAGCTCCCTGTCCGCCGTGCGCCTGTTCGAGCAGTTGCCGAACCATCCGGTCATCACAGTGGCTGCTGCAATGAAACTTCTCCAGACCAGCAAGCCAACGGCCAGCCGCGCCATCGAAACGCTTGTCGACGCCGGCATCCTGGTTGAGATGACCGGCCGGAAACGCGACCGCAGTTTTGCCTACAAGGCCTACATCGACCGCTTGCGGATCGGCACGGAACTGGAACGAGCGTGAGGCACAGGCTTTCCGTATCGGATTGGGGATGCAGTCTCCAGCGGAATCTCATGCCCCAGTAAACACCATCCTCTGCCTGTGCATGACGGCATAGGCACCCCCAAACTGCCAAGGTCCTGGCCGCAGCTACCTGATTATCAGGACATCGATGCTACTCGCTGACAGAGTGTGCCCGCACCTGCTTCAATAAGGGCACTGCCAGGGCCTTGGCGCGCTCCACGGCGGCCGCGCCCATGAAGGTCCAGCTCTGGGTCAGGCCCTCGTGCAGCAACATCAGCTCGTCCTTGCGGTCCTCCAGCCCCGTGGCCTGGCCCAGCCGCCCGGCCACCTCGGCCTTGTGCCGCTCCAGCAGCTGTCGCAGCGCCGCATTGTGGGGCTGCGCCGCGACGGCACTGTGGAAGAGGCACCCCTGTGCGGCGTTGCTGCGCATCCAGTCGCCCACCCGCTCGAAGATCTCCATCAGCGCCGCCTGTGGTTCCAAGGGCAAACCCTCGAAGAGATGGGCGAGATAACGCCCATGGCGATGCTCCAGCGCCGTCAGGACCATGTCCTCGCGGGACGGACAGTACTTGTAGAGCGTGCGCAAGCTGACCTGCGTCGCATCGCGCAGCTGGTCCACGCCGGGCTCGGCAAAGCCCGCGCTGGCGAAGGCCTGTTCCAGCCCGGCGGCAATTTTCTCTTGGGTGTCTTTCATGATTGACAATGTAGAACGATCGTCCTACTTACGCAAGTAGAACGATCGCTTTACTTTTCTTGGAGACCCTCGCCATGCCTTCCCTGCGCACCCTGGCAGCGACACCGGTCCTGGAAGTTGGTCTGGTCATCTGCTGGAGCTCCGGCTTCATCGGCGGGACGCTGGCCTCCGCCACCACGTCGATCTACCTGGTTCTGTTCTGGCGCTTCCTGCTGATCAGCCTGCTTCTGCTACCCCTTGCCGGCCGCGGGATCGCGCGCATGGCACCCCGGGAGCTCGCCCTCCAGGCGCTTCTGGGCGCCTTCGCCATGTTCGGCTATCTGGCCACGCTGATCACTGCCATCGACCAGGGCGTGCCTGCGGGCACCGCGGCCCTGATCGCCGCGCTCCAGCCGCTGGCGACCGCGGCCCTGGCCGGCATCGTGGTGTCGGAACCGGTTTCGGCCCGCCAATGGCTGGGGCTATTGATCGGCTTCGGCGGCGTGGCCCTGGCGGTCGGTGGTGGTCTCGACCAGGCCCCACTGTGGGGCTATGGCCTGACCCTACTCAGCATGGCCTCCCTCGTGACGGCCACGCTGATCGCCCGTCGCCAGCCAGGTCCCAGCCCACTACTGCCCTCCCTCACCATACAGTCCGCCGTCGCAGCCCTGCTGTTCCTGCCCCTGGCGCTGGCAGACGGCACTCTGCTGCCAGAGGTAACAGGTTCCTTCGCCTATGCGGTCCTCTGGTTCATTCTCTTCTCGACGCTGGGCGGCTACGGCCTCTACTGGACCTGCCTGGCGCGCACCTCGGCGACGCGCGTTTCCAGCCTGATCTACCTGACACCACCGGTCACCACGCTCTGGGCCTTCGTCATGTTCGATCAGCCAATCACCCTCGGCGCCGTGGCCGGGTTCCTCATCTGCCTGGCCGGCGTGCGGCTGGCAAAGGCCAGGCGGATGCCGGGAAAGACCGCGGTGCTGCCCCGCTCCTGTCCGAACCCCTGAACATCGGCCTGGCCTGGCGCAAGGGCGTCGAGCTCATCCCCCGCCATGCGCCTGTTCCGCGAATACTTCAGCAACACCGACCAGACCCCGCAGAGCCATCTGGCAAGGTAGCAAAGGGCTTGTAACTCGCCGAGTGGCCGCACCGGAACTGTCCCACGAGCCTCCGCGCGATGAAATGGCCGGCAGAAGCCCGCCGGCCATAAGAGGCGTCAGGGAAGCGCCAGGATCTCGACGCGGCGGTTTTCCTGACGTCCCTCCTCGGTTTCATTGCTCGCCACGGGCTCGGCCTCGCCGACGGCCCGAATGTCCAGGCTCAGATCCTCCAGGACCGGCAGGGAAGCCAGATATTCCCGGACCGATTCCGCGCGCCTTTCGGACAGCTCGAGATTATAGCTGGCTGAGCCACGCGAATCGGTATGCCCTTCGATTTCCAGCCGCGAAACGGGCGCCTCGGCAATGCGCTCGGCGAGATCGTCGAGGACTTGCGCAGCCTCTTCCGAAAGCACGGCCTCGTCGAAACCAAACAGCACGCCACTGTCGAGAACGATGCGCTCCGCCGTGCCGACCGCGGCCACCGCATCGATATCGGCTCCAGGCCAGCGCCCGTGGCGCCCCAGGCAATCGCGATCGGACAGCCGCACGTAGCGATAGCTCGCGCCTTCGTCAGCGACTTCGTCAATATCGAGGCTCGAGGTGCCACCTGAGACCGTGCCGACTTCGTGCCAGGAGTCACCATCACCGGAAATGGCGACCTCAGTGGGTTCGGCATCATCACCCACCTCCCAGACATGCAGGTCCGCGCCCTCGGCGTCGATCAGGGCATTGTCGGTGAACTCGAGCACGATCGATCCATGACATCCAAGCGTGAGGGCCGCGCTCTCGCCACCCTCTTCGCGGTCCGGCGGCCCAAGAACCGCTTCCGGATCGCGGGCATCCTCTCTTTCGGAAGGCGGATCGCCCTCCTCAAAGCGCACCACGCGGTCAGCGAATGAGATTTCTCCGCTCGGCAGGGTGATCGTGCCGCCCTGGGCCATGGGATAATCCTGCGGTTCCTGCGCTGCAGCCGCACCGACAAGGCCTATGGCGAACAGACAGCCAACGGGTATCGATATAAGCTCAGGGATTGTTCTGATCATGGTGATGCCTCCCTCATGGTTTGCAGGGGCGTGCTCATTCCGGGTTCTTAACCGGGATATGGGCGAAGCGAACCGAAACGCTCGCCCGGCCCTCAAGCTCCGGATGAGCGTGGATTTCGGCCGTAACCTCGCCGGCGAGCTTGCCGTCGGCGCGCGAAAGGGTGCCCTCCGCCTCTGCGGGAACGCCCGCCAACGTGGCCGAGACCGCCTCGTCCGGCCCGGCGGTGAAGCGGCCTGTGTGACCGGCCGGAAAGGACAGTTCGAGGTTCGGGCCGAAAGAGCCGAACAGAATCGTCAGACGATCCTCCGTCTCTGTCACCTCCAGGGGCTGGAAGAAGTTCTCCAGCGGATCATCGGGCGTCTCCTCGTCGAACCTGGCCAGGCTGCCGGTGACCTCCGTCATCGCGAATTCCGGACCGAACCGATAGGGAATCTCGCGGAAGCTGACGGAAAGCGAAATCGTCTGCTCAGGCGCATCTCTCGACGCCAGCTCGAGCTCCAGGTCCCCGCTGGCCGCCTCCCGGTCGAGGCGGCTCAAGGCGAGCTTCCCGCTCTGCGAGGTGTACCTGTCGGGCTGCTCCGCACCCACTTCGGGGTCATCGCTACGGATCATCCTCAGATGGGCCGACACCGTCATGTCGTCGGCCTCCGCGCCCACCTCGTGCGTGCCGGTCGAGAGACCTTCGGGTAACATGACATCCAGATACAGCTCCACACCGCGTTCCTGCCAGTGTGCCACGCCCTCAAAGCTCAACCGCCACGGTCCCGCGGCATTCGTGCCGTCGATGTCGTCGAGCGCGTATTCCGAAGTGTTACAGGGCCCATCGGCGCGAACCGGCCCGAAGGTCCCCTCGGCCATGCCCGAAAGCTCTATCCGATAGGCACCTTTGGCAAGGCCGCCATCGGCGACCGTCGTCGGCAGGGGCTCCATACCGTGGGGGCGGCGGCATTCGCTGGAGTCCAGGACCTTCTGACCGTCCTGGTCGAGCCAGATGAGCCTGCTGCGCTCCCACGGGAGCTGCCAGAGCATCTGCTCGGAGCCGTTGCGCGGGTCGCCCGGGCCTTCGCGAACGATCTCGGGCGGCTTGCCGCAGATATTGCCGCCCAGCGAGACGGGAAGCGGCAGAAGGCCTTCGTGGAATTCTGCCCGGGTCCTGTCGCAGACTCTGTAGGAGTGCCCGTCCCCAGGGATGAAGGCGACCTCGCCGTCGCTGTCGATCCAGATGGTCCTCGGACGTGACGTCTTGCCTTCGATCACGGCGGCACGACCGTCAGAAAACGGGCCTGCATCACGTATCGGCCTGGTGGTCCCGTCGGGATAAGTGATCTCGCGGAGCGCCCAGTTCTCGGCGTCCATGTAGCCGGCTTCATCACCAAGCGTGACCGGGGCGAGACCGTTCTCGTAAGGGCCTGCATCGCTCAGGACAAATTTGCGCGGCATGACCAGCGCGCCGCTGTCATCAATATAGCCCCAGTTGCTGTCCGATATGGCAGCTGGCGCCCGGCCCTCGGAGAAATCACCACCATCATGGAACTGCGGCTCGATGGCCCAGCCGCCGTCGGTATTGATCCAGCCCGTGGCGCCGCCGTCCTCATTGGCGACCCGCACCCAGGCCAGCCCCTCGGAGAAGCTGCCCAGATCCACGACGTCGTGGTCGGCGAGGCCGGGCGGCTCCCAACGCGCGCCGTCGACTGTGCGGTAATGCGGTATGCCGTCTGCCGGTGTGGCGGCGATGCAGCCCTGCGCGGCAGGCTTGTAGGGCGACAATGCATAGGTTTCCTCACCGATCACGACCCGGTCGGCATCGCGCGTGCCGGGCTCAATCACGTAAGCACCGTCACGGCCGATCACGCCCCAGCCGTCCTCGGTTTCCACAGCGGCACGTCCCTCGGAAAAGGGACGGACCTGCCGCCAGCGCGGCGCGATCTGCCACGCGCCGTCACGGTCCACATAACCCCAGTGATTGCCGTCCGGCAGCGGGTAAAGCGACCCGGCCGCTTCATCACTGAGCGCCGCGCCACAGGGACCGGCCATAGCTGGTGCCGCGCTCGCGATCGACAGGAACGCAAGAGCAGCACCGATGTGTGACAGTGAACGCATCATGTTATCTCCCAGCTTTCGACCTGTCCGAATTCGGACAGGATCAGTTCGGGGCGCGGCATCCTTCTGTTCTGCCCCAAGTATCGGCTTCTTCAAACCAGCAGCCGCAGGCACAGATTCCAAACCTTTTCGCAACATCGGCATATCCCGCACTTCTGAATGAACAGCGGCTAGAACTGACTGAAACTGTCGAGCAACTGCATGTACTGCTCGCGCTTGACGAACATGTTGTCCTTCAGACCCGTGCAGGGCAGCATGAGATTGACGAGTTCGTCAGGATTTTCCTCGTTTCCTTCCTGCTCGTTCTTGTTTGCGCCACCGCTTCCATCAGTTGCCAGGCGCATCCCCTCGATATCCTCCTCAATGGAATTCTTGTGCATATCGCACATCATTGAGCGTTCCTGGCTTGTGCTGGGTTTTGGGCTATGCTCCAAGCCAAGAATATGTCCGATTTCGTGCGTGATCGGCGTAAGCTCGGCGATACGGGGCTTGCTGCCGCCCGGCCGGGTCAGGCTGATGCCGACGACGGGACTGGAAAAGACTCCCTCATCCGTCCACAGGAACTCGGATCCAAGGTCCCAATTGGCAACGCCCAGGCGCTCTATCCAGTCATAGGGCATATAGACCACCAGGATATCGAAATCGCCCGAGAAGGTATCCACAGCGCCCGGCCCGGACCCCGACCCGGTCGTCGAAAAGGCGTTATGAGCTTCAACGAGCAATTCCGTGCGAATGTCATCGAAATCACGCGGATCGGACGCCAACAAATCCTCGATAAATCCCGGATTGCCATCCGGATAGTAACCATCTCCCTTTGCGCGCGCGACCTCGGCACTGATCCGGTCATCGTCATCCAGACTGAAATACAGGTCGGCCTGTGGCGACAGGGTCGCGGAGCGCACCGGAAAGAGCTGCTCGATGTAATCCTCTGCCGCTTCTGCGGCCAGGTGCCCCTCGGCGCGCATTTCAGGCGACAAGCCGCCCGGACCCTCGGAGGTCCAGGGGCCGATCCGCGCGAAGGTGTATCCGACCTTGAGGTCGCGCTGCAGGGGATGCCACTCGAGAGGCTCCTCCCCGAAGAACACCATTGGCGAACCACAGTCGCGCACCGGTTCGACTTCCAGCTTCAGCGCGTCGACTTCCTCGTAGTCGGGCCGCCATCCGAAGAAGTTGACCGTGTTCTCCGCCCTGCGTTTTTCCTCATCGGTATAGAGATCCGGACGCTTGATATGCACGTTGCGCTTTTCCGGCAGTAGCAGGGACCCGTCCGGCCTGTTCGCGTCGCGTACGCGCAGGTGCGCTTCGAAGTCGGTCACCTGCCAACCCTCTGCAACGGTATCGTCCGGACGCCATTTGACATGGCTGCGGATGACGGCGGGCTTGCGATCCACGAGGGGCGTGTCGATCACCACCTGGAAGGTGTTCGTCTCGAGCCCCTCCCTGGGTTTCAGGTAGGTGGCCAGATCCTGCATCGGCTCGTCGTCATGCAGGTTGACCACGGTGTCGAAGCTCCACATCTGATCGACGGGCAGACGGTGGCCATCGGCGCCCCGTACACCCGCGCTGCCGCCTGGAAGAGTCACGCGATAGCGCACGCCATCCCTCAGGTCTCTCATGGGAATGACACGCAGCGTTGACGGCCCATCCAGGGCCAGGCGTATCGGGACTTCGGCCATGGCCGTGCGGTTCCGCCCGTCCGGCAGGGCTGTCTCGACCTTCGCCGCATCGGGTCGCAGCGAGGAGGGATCGAGAGGCCGGTTGAACTTCACCTGGATACCCGGAACTTCCCAGGAGATATTGCGTGCGTGACGCTCCGGCCGGTGCTCGACCACTTCCAGCCCTGTCTTCGAATCCGCATCACTTACGGGCGCCTGGGCCACCTCGAGCGGCGCTGTGGTATACCCCCCTGTGCGCATGTTCGGCGCCGAGAAGCGGCCGGAGAGGCTCAGGGATTTGTCGCCCTCGTCGCGATTTTCTAGGGAGACGCTCTGTCTTCTGTGATCCCAGACCCGGTCGTGCTGCTCGACATGAGCGGTACCCTGCAGGGAAAAGCTGCCAATGACGTGGCTTTCGGTTACCCGTTCGATCGTGACCGTCCCCGTCAGCTCACCGCCCCGAACCCGTGTGCGGGTGCCGGTTTGGGCCGTCCCCTGGAAATCACAGTCCAATGCCTCGATTTCACGTCCATCATAAATGTGCAGCGGCACGGAGGATGCCTCCATGGCCCGAAGGAACGCCCGGCGTGCATTCCGGCAGGCCTGCTTTTCCGCTTCCTGCTCCCGGGCCTGTTCTGCAGTGTTGGGGTCGGGATAGGGATCCGGGAAGGTGCGGCCGCTCCAGGCCGTATAGATGTTCCCCGGCGCGCCATCGCCATCGAGTCCGGTTGCCCGGGCGTCATAGGACCCCCCGGCCTGGAGATCGCCAGGTGCAGCATCCGTCAGCGTGATGCGCAGAAAAGCGCCACTGTTGCTGGGCCATCCGCCAATACCTCCATGGCGCAGGCTGAGGACATCGCCCAATGCGCCCGATTCGAATACGATGATGTTGGGACTGAAGATCTCGAAGACCGCCTGGCGCCGTCCGCCTGAAGCGGTCGGCACATCCCTACCGATCTTGTCCTCCAGGAAGGAGGCCATGCCCTCGCTGAGCCCGGGCACGCCGTCGCTGCCGCCGATGCGCCGAGCCCCCAGATGCTTGGCGCAGGCCACACCACCGGCCGAGACCCCACCGGAAATCGACAGGTTGGCCTGTCCGGGTGCAAGCGCGGCATTCGCCCCGCCGACAAAGGCCTCCGGATTGATATTGCCCAGGACATCGATCGTATGCTGCGGATCGATGGCGGCCAGCATCGCGTCAGTGGAACAGCTGGGCTGCTGCACGGGGCGCGTTGGCTCGCACACCTCCTGCGCCATCAGAACGCCCGCTGGAAACAGCGTGAATGCCAGAACCAGGAAACGCAAAAGGCTCACTGGGACATCCCACCCGTCATGTCACCCAGGTCCATGGGTTCGGCGGGCAGCTCGAAATCCCCCTCAGGCCCCGGTGAATCATCGATGGACAGCACTTCATAGCGGTCGCCGAAGCTCAACGCTGCCAAACCGAGATCCTGCAGTGCCTGCGAGAGCGGGTTCGGCTCTTGCCCGCTGACCAGGTTCGACATCTCGATCTTGAGATCCTGGTTCTCCAGGAGTCGCGGATCGTCGCTGAGAACGGCTGTGTCGGTATGGCGCACGCCGTCCTCGTCCAGCCAGGCGACCTCGTGAATTTCACCTGACACGCCTGCCACCTCCCTCGTATCCCCGGTGGGCGTGATGTCCAGGATCTCTTCCGGTATCACCATTGCATCTTCGCGCGGATCGCTCGGGCCGGCAGCCTGCCCCTCGGCAACCTCTGCCAGCCCGCTCAACGCGAAGACCATGATCTGCCCACCGGCGCTGGTGATGGAGTAGGTTTCCCCGTCACGCATCAGCATGTAGGCCTCGACACCGGCGATATCCGTGCGCAACGCACCGCCACGCCAGCGCTCGGTCATTTCCAGTTGCCCCATCTCGCCGCCATCGGCGGTATAGGTAATCGCGCCCTCGGCCAAGGCAGACGCGGCCGGCCCTGTCAGGGATGCACACAGCATCACCAGGCCGGCCAGTGTGGGAAGCGCGAAGAATCTCTGGTGCATAACTTGCTCCTTTGGCTTCATGAGACTGCCTTCAGGTCATTCCGATGCCACGATCGGCAGGTGATCGAAACGGCCACGGATCATCCCGGTCCCCTCGATCTGGGACTGTTCGGTGATATCGACCTCGAAGCTGCCGAACAGCTTGCCATCCCGTCGCTCGAGCGCCCCCTTTGCAAGGATCGAATTGTCAGCGAAACTGGCCTTCACGGGCTGTTCCGGACCTGCCTGGAATGGGCCATCCGCCTGGTCTTCCGGGAAACGCAGCAGGAGTTGCGGCCCCCACCTGCCCAGTTGGACCCTCAATTCGCCCTCGGCGATTTCAGCCTTGCCGGGGCTGAGTATCTGGGCCGCTGGCCGTTCCATGGCTTCGGCCATCTCGGCAAAGGATCCCGTCGCCTCGCTCACGACCACTTCGGGCGCATAGCTGTAGGGAATTTCACGGAACCGGCCCGACAGCTCGATCGTGTTCTCCGGTGTGTCCGAAGCTGCAAGCGTCATCGCGAAGCGGCCGCTCATCGCCTCGCGATCGAACCGCGTCAATTCCAGTGTCCCGCCTTCAACGGAGTGATAGCTGTCGGGCCGCTCGGCGCTGGGCGCTGCGCCGATAGGACTGAGCCAGAGATTGGCTCTCAGGGCGTCATCCGCAAAGCCGCCCTGAATGACGTGCTCGCCTTCTTCCAGGCCTGTGGGCAGGTTGAACGACAGGGAAGCGTGTACAGGGTGATCCTTCCATGTAGCCGTGCCTTCCAGCCTGAGCTGCCAGGGACCTTCGGCGTTCAGGCCCGAGGCCGTATAACGCGAAAGGTTGCATGGGGAATCGGCGCGCTGCGGCGCGACGCTCCCGGTGGCATGGCCCTCCAGGGTCATGTCATAGGCGGAGGGCGCCAAATCCCCATCTTCCGTCGTGGCCGACAGGGGCGCAGCCCCCGGTTCGGGGCGACAGTCGGTGGAATCAATCACGACCTTTCCCGTGCGGTCCAGATAGACCAGCTTGGCCTTGGGAAACCTCTTCACACCCGGTGGCGTCGCCGACAGGCCGCGTGGATCTCGGCTGTCATCCCAGGACAACTCGAGCGGCTGGCCACAGACATTCCCGCCCCTGGCCACCACCAGGGGCAGAAGACCCTGACGATAGCGCGGCATCCGCTCGGGATCGCAGATGGAGAGGCGCCCATTGCGTTCTGGGTCTACGGCCACCTGTCCTTCGGAATCGATCCAGACAATACGCTGCGGGGCACGCTCCGGCTTTACGGCAGCACGTCCTTCATGAAAGGACTCGATATCATCAAAGGCGCGTGTCGTGCCGTCTGGCTCGGTCAGTTCGCGCAGGGCCCAGTCTTCCTGATCCTTGTACCCCTTGTCCTGGCCCTGGGTTACCGCAGCCAGACCGTCGGAATAGGAAGACGCCTTGCTCAGGATGAATTTCCTGGGAAAGACGAGGTTGCCTTCACGATCGATGTAGCCCCAGTTCTCGTCCGACAGGGCAGCCGGTGCCCAGCCTTTCGAAAAATCCCCGCCATGGGCGAATTCCGGTGGAATCACCATGTCGCCCTGCTCATCGATCCAGCCCACACGGGAGTCGCCCGAGTCGCTTTCGGGAATAACACGGACCCAAGCCAGACCCTCGGAAAAGGGCCCCAGGTCGCTCACCTGGTAGCCTTCCAGCCCGGGCGGATCCCAACGTTCCCCCTCCAGGTCAAGGTAGTGGGGCACTCCGTCCTGCGGCGTTGCGGCAGAGCAGCCCTCGCTGTAGGGCTTGAAGGGCGGGAGGTGATAGTCGGCGCCGTCAATGCGCACAGAGTCCGCATCACGCGCGCCGGGCGCGGCGACGTAGCTGCCCGAGCGATCTATGATGCCCCAGCCATCCTCCGTTTCGACGGCAGCGCGCCCTTGCGAGAAGGGCCGCGCCTGTCGCCATTGCGGGGCAATCTGCCACTGCCCCTCGCGACCGACATAGCCCCAGAGGTCCTCCTGGTGCAGGGGGTAGAGTGCCGCCTCCTCCGCCGCCTGGGCCGAGTCCGTCGCGGGTCCGCAGCCCTGGGCAACGGCCGGTGACAGCAGGAGCAGACCGGTGAAGACGATGGCGCCGGACAGCACCTGTCCGCGCGACCTGGAAAGCAGGACAGGCAGGGTCATCAGCATCACTCCACCTCCAAAATCTCGATACGGTTGAATTCGCTGATCGTCTGCTCCGATCCCCATGTTCCCGAGAACAGCACAGGGTCTCCCATGCTGCGCAGTACGGTGACCGGGTCCGTCTCGACGCTCTCCGGGCCGTCTGCCTGCAGGGTCCAGCCGTTCATGCTCAGGCTCGCCTGATACTCCCGTCCACGCTTGGAAAGCGTAAGTTCGGCGCCCTTTTCTTCGAAATCCTTCAGGAGCTGTTCGAGGTCATAACCGCGCAGGTCTCCGGCAATCTGGACAGCCTGCTTGGTCTCATTGCCGTTCGAGACCGCAAGCAGCTGCAGGTGCATGTCATCGTTGGAATTGCCCTGGCGGTAGAGTCGCGCAATCACGAAGTTCTCGACATCCGCATAGCGGCCCACCCCATCGATCTGCCCCCACATGCTGCCGGACCCGTCGAGGACCAGCATGGTCTGCGAGTCAAGCTCCTGAGCCTCTGTCGATCAGAAACGGGATCGCCAGGGCTGCACAGAGTTTGCCATTTTTCATAAAGCCCCCCTTAGAGTTCATTGTCCTCCACGGCGTGCTGCCAGCATCCGAACACCTTCAGGACGTCCTTTGAGGCTACTGCAGCCCGCACCTCGCATGCATGGTGCATTTGCACTAAATCGTGAATTTCGATAGCGTCTGCATTGATGGAACTCGATCCCACTACGGTCAGTCGCCTGATCGAGCTGCAGCGCAAGTTCCTGCAGTTGGATCTTGAAGAAGGCCGCGTTCGGGACATGCTTGGCGAGATTGCCGAACTTGTCGGCGCAGATGCGGCCTTTGCCGGATGGCTCGACGACGGCCAGCCCTGGCTCGTGACCTGGGAAACGGGACCGCAGCTTGTCCCCTTCCTTCTGGAAAACCTTGCGGGTGTGGATCGTGACGGCAACATCCGCAGTCGCGACCCCGACCTGGATCGATTGAACCGGCGCAGGCGACAGCTGGGCAGCGGGGTCTACAATGAACAGACGCTGGCCCCGCGCCACGAGATCGAGCAAACGGCCTACTTTCAGAACGGCTTCGCACCTGCCGGCATGCCCCATGTCATCGGCATGACGGCCCGGCTGGCGGTCGGCGAGGCAATCTTCGCCTTCGGCTTCGCCGAACCGGATTCGCCCGGGTTCGTCAGTGGCCGGACAGAAGCCCTCCTTGGCCTCCTGATGCCGGCCTTCGAAGCGGGATTTCAGGCAATCGACCGCAGGAACATGCACCAGGCGCGGCTGCGGCAGCTCATAGAGAGCTCTCCCTTGCCGGCACGCATTGTGGGCGCCGAAGATCCGCCCGACCCCGAAGCCCTGCTGCAACTGCCGCTGCCGGAACTCAGCACAGGGCGCAACCCTTCTCCTCACCTTTCAGTCCAGAAGATACGCCCTGAACAAATGGCTTTCATGCTGGCCAGGACCTTCGGCCTGACGTTGCGGCAACAGGAGGTCAGCGCCCTGATACTGGCCGGGCATACAACGGCGTCCATCTCCCGGACACTTGGCGTGAAATACAACACCGCACGCAGGCATTGCGAAGCGATTCTGCAGAAATGCGGGATCAGGCGCCGTGAGCAGCTGGCCATTCTGGCGCTCGAGAACTTCCGCAAATGAAAGTCTTTCACAGCCGATGGCGGTGCCGAACCGTCCATGCGAACCAGACCATTTCCATGAGCGCCAAGAGGTTCTACACTCGAAGGTTCAGGAGCGGGGCATCGACTTTCCACCCGGAAATACCATTTCAGGTGTAGTGGAGAGGCGACGCCTGTGCATTCTATTTGCTAGAACGCACATTCTGTTTCTGCTAGCGTAACGGCCAAGCTCGCGACCGGAGGCACCTTTCCGCGCGACAGGCCCGTCGGACCGTTCATGGAGGGACGCGGGATCCGCCACCTGCCTTTGTCGATCCCTTGCGGAGTTACGGGAAAACCACATGAACAAGACGTCAGCACGGAAGGACAGCAGCACGGCGGGCGAAGAGCGCGAGGCCCCGCAGAAAGGCGTGGCCGCCGTCGATCGCGCCCTGTCGATCCTCTCCGCGCTGGAAAGCGAGTCCGAGCCGCTGACCCTCTCGGACCTGTCGCGCAAGACCGGCCTCTACAAGAGCACCATCCTGCGCCTGATGGAAACGCTGCACGCCTATGGCTATGTCGTGCGCATCCTCGAGACACGCTATGCCCTGGGACCCACGGTCTACCGCCTGGGCATGGCCTACGAGCGGCGCAACCCCTTGCGCGAACACGTGCTGCCGATCTTCCAGCGCCTGGTGGAGGCCGGCACGGAAAGCCCCTCCTTCCACATCCGCCACGACGAGCGCACCCGGCTGTGTCTGTTCCGGCTGAACTCCAACCACTCGACCCTCGACCGTGTGCACGTGGGCGATATCCTGCCACTCGACCGCGGCGCGGCGGGCAAGATCATCCTGGCCTTCGAGGGAGAGCAGGGGGACGAGGCCGAACGCATTCGCGCCCAGTATTACGCCCTGTCCCTGGGCGAACGCGATGCCAGCTGCGCCGGCATCTCTGCCCCCGTCTTCGGGGCCGACGGCGGCCTGGTCGGATCGCTGTCCATGTCAGGGCCGCGCGAACGCTTTACTGAAGAGAACATCGCCCGGATGCAGCCCCTGCTGATGGAGGCGGTGCAGGAGATCACCGGATCCCTCGGCGGGCGATTTCCCCGCATCGCGGCCTGAACGGCCGCCTCACAGTCCCCAATAGATGGACTTGCTCTGCTGATAGCTGCGCACGCCCTGGATGCCCTTCTCGCGGCCCAGGCCGCTTAGCTTGAACCCGCCGAAGGGGGCAGCGATGCTCAGCTGCTTGTAGGTGTTGACCCATACCGTGCCGGCCTCGACCCCGCGCGCCACGCGCCACGCGCACTTGTAGTCGCCGGTCCAGATGCCGCAGGCCAGGCCATAGGCGCTGTCGTTGGCCTGGGCGATCAGATCGCTCTCATCGGCGAAGGTCATCATGCAGAGCACCGGCCCGAAGATCTCCTCCTGCGCCACGCGGGCGGAGTTATCGATCCCCTCCAGGATGGTGGGCAGGTAATAGGCGCCCTCGGCATACTTCAGGCCCTCCGGGCGCCTGCCGCCATAGCTGACGGTGGCCCCCTCTTCCAGGCCCAGCTTCACGTAGGCCTCGACCCGGTCGCGATGGGAAAAGGACGCCAGCGGTCCGATCACCGCCTCCGGCGTGTCCGGCGGCGCCACTACCATCTTCTCCGCCTCGGCGATCAGCAGACGGCGGAATTCATCCACCACCGGGGCCTCGACGAAGAGGCGCGAGCCGGCCACACAGGACTGCCCCGTTCCGCCGAAGATGCCCGAGGCGACCGCCCTGGCCGCGGCCGGCAGGTCGGCATCGGCGAAGACGATATGTGGCGACTTGCCGCCCAACTCCAGGATGACGGGGATCAGGCGATCGGCCACGCCCCGCGCGATGGCCTGGCCGGTTTCGGTTCCCCCGGTGAAGGAGATGCAATCCACCTGCGGATGGTTGACCAGGCCCTCGCCGACCGCGCGCCCGCCCAGCAGGACACTGAGCAGGCCGTCGGGCAGGCCCGCCGCGACGCAGCAGTCGGCCAGGGCCAGGGTGACGAGCGAGGTGGTCTCGGCCGGCTTCAGGACCACGGCATTGCCGGCGGCCAGCGCCGGCGCGATCTTCTGGGCGGCCATGGTCAGCGGCGAATTCCAGGGAGTCAGTGCGGCCACCACCCCCAGCGGCTCGTGCACCGTGATGTTGAAATAGTCCCCACGGGCCGGCGGCATCTCCTCGCCCAGGCTTTCGCAGACCCCGGCATAGTAACGAAAGGTGCCGGCGGCACTCAGCGCCTGGCCGCGCGATTCCGTCCGCGTCTTGCCGTTCTCGCTCATCTGCAGTTCGGCGATGCGATCCACATTGCGGGTGATGTCGTCGGCGATGGCATAAAGCACCGCCGCGCGCTCGTGCGGCAGGCGCGCCGCCCAGCCATCGGGCGCCAGAGCGGCCTCGCGGCCGGCCCGCACCGCCTCGTCGATCTGGGCCTGGGACGCAAATGCCGCACGCCCGATCCCACGGCCGTTGGCCGGGTTCACGACCTCCATCTCCGCAGCCGCACCCTCCAGGAAGCGCCCGGCCAGCAGCAGGGGAAATTTGCCGTCACGGCCCAGCTCGATCCGCGTCGCCTCGGGGTGCGGTGTGTTCACACTCATTGCTTTATCCATCAGTTTCCAAGATAGGCCTTGCGGACCTCGGGGTTGGCCAAGAGTTCCTCGCCTGTCCCGGCGAGTTCGATCCGCCCGCTTTCCAGCACATAGCCGCGCGAGGCCAGCTGCAGCGCCATCTGTGCGTTCTGCTCGACCAGGACGACGGTCACGCCGGTATCCTCGTTGATCTCGCGAATGATCCGCGCAATGTCGGCAACGATGATGGGCGCGATGCCCAGGGAGGGCTCGTCCAGCATCAGGATGCGCGGCTGTGCCATCAGGGCCCGGCCGATGGCCGCCATCTGCTGCTCACCGCCGGACAGCGAACCCGCCATCTGCTTGCGGCGCTCCTTCAGACGCGGGAAGTACTGGTAGACCTGCTCCAGAACCTGTTTCTGCGGGCGCTGTCCCTGACCCGAATAGGCTCCCATCAGCAGGTTCTCCTGAACCGTCATGCGCGCGAACATGCGCCGGCCTTCCGGCGACAGCGCCACGCCATGGGCCAGGGCTGCGCCGGGCCGGGCGCGGACGTCGTCTCCATCCACGCGCACACGGCCCTGCTGGCGCTCGCACAGGCCCATGATGGCTTTCAGGGTCGTGCTCTTGCCGGCGCCATTGGCGCCGATCAGGGCCACCACTTGCCCCGGCTCGGCGGAAAATGACAGGTCGCGGACGGCCTCGACGGGTCCGTAACGCACCACCAGGTTGCTGACCTCAAGCTGTCCCAGCATGTTCTTTCCCAAGATAGGCCTCGATGACTTTCGGATTGTTCTGGACGTCCGCCGGCGTGCCTTCGGTCAGCTTGGTGCCATGGTCCAGCACCACGACCTTGTCGCAGATCTGCATGATCAGGCGCATGTGATGCTCCACCACCAGCAGCGTCAGGTCATAGCTCTTGTGAACCTGCCCCAGGATACGGCTGAAATTGTCGACCTCTTCGGGATTGAGCCCGGCGGCCGGCTCGTCCAGCAGCAGCAGCCGCGGCTGCGTAGCCAGGCCGATCGCAACGCCCAGGCGCTTCTGGTGGCCATAGGCCAAGGTGCCCGCCTCGACGTCCCGCAGATGCGCCAGCTCCATGCTTTCCAGGATCGCCTCCGCTTCGCGCCTGGCATGTTCCAGTTCCTGGCGTGCCGCGGCGGTCATGAAGAGCTGCGGCCAGAAGCCGACGCCGTGGCGCACCAGGGCACCGCGGATGACGTTGTCGAGCACACTGGAGCGCGGAAAGATCGTGGCCGCCTGGAAGGTGCGCGCCAGCCCCTTCTCTACTACCAGGTGCGGCGCCTTGCCGGTGATGGTCTCGCCCTGGAAGGTCACCTGCCCGGCGCTGACCGGCAGGGTCCCGCTGATCAGGTTGAAGGCGGTACTCTTGCCCGCGCCGTTCGGGCCAATCAGCCCGGTGATGTGGCCGGGTGCGACATCGAAGGTGACGTCGGACAGGGCCAGCAGGCCGCCGAAGCGCTTGGTCAGGCCCTGGACGGAAAGGATCGGTGTCGTCATTTCCGACCTCCCAGCTTCGCGAGCTTCTCCGGCAGTGATACCAGCCCGTTGGGCAGGAAACTGAGAATGGCGATCAGGGCAATGCCGTAGAAGACATGCTGGAATTCCACGGCACCGCGCAGGAACTCGGGCAGCGGTGTCAGGACAAGCGCCCCCACCACGGGACCCCACAGCGCCAGGCGACCGCCGACCACCAGCATGATGATGTAGGACACCGACAGCTCGAAGTGGAAGGTTTCCGGCGAGAGGAAACCGATGTAGTGCGCCATCAGCGCCCCGGCAAAGCCGGCGATCCCGCTGCCGATGATGAAGGCCAGGTTCTGCGTGCGGGCCGTGGCGATGCCCGAGGACTCGGCCAGAGTGATGTTTTCCTCAACGGCCGAGAACCGCCGGCCGATCATGCTGCGATCGATCAGGGCCACCAGGGCCACCACCAGGACAGCCGAGATCAGGGCCAGGGGATAGAAGCTTGCCTTTTCGTCCAGCACCAGGCTGCCGAAGCTGGCCGCCGGAATGTTGGCGATGCCGCTGGAGCCACCCGACAGGCCAGGAAACTCCAACATGACCAGACGGAACAGCTCGTTCAGCGCGAAGGTAATCAGCACGAAGTAGACCCCGCGCAGGCGCAGCAGCGGCCCGCCGATCACGGCCGCGACCAGGGCGGTCACGACCACCGCCGCGACGACGCCGGCCATGAAGGGCAGATCGAGCCGCATCACCATCAGCATGGAGGTGTAGGCGCCGACCCCGACAAAGGCTCCGTGACAGAGCGACAGCTGCCCGACACGCGCGATGACGCCCAGGCCCATCGTGGCGATGATGCCGATACAGATCATGATCGCGATGTGGAAGTGAAAGGCGCTGCCGCTGATCACAGGGAACAGCGCGGCAGCCAGCAGGGCCAGTGCGAACACGCCCCGTCCCGGTGTCCAGAAGGCCTCCTGCGTCCCGGCCGGCTGTACAGTGCTCTTTTCCATGGATCAGGCCTCCTTGTGACCAAGCAGGCCCGACGGACGCACCAGCAGGACGGCGATGACGAGCGCGAAGACTACGATATCCGCTGTCGAGGCGCCAAAGAAGGTACCGGTCGTGCTTTCGATCAGGCCCAGCAGCATGCTGGCGATCACGGCGCCGGGAATGCTGCCCAGACCGCCCAGGATGACAACGATGAAGGCCTTGAGCAGCGGCGTGCTGCCGATAAAGGGGGAAACCCCGAACAGCGGCGCCATGAAGGCGCCGGCAATGGCCGCCAGCGCCGCGCCCAGAGCCAGGCCGAGCGGATACATCAACTCGACACGCACGCCATAGGCGGCCGCGATCTCGCGGTCCTGGACCAGGGCCCGCAGGGCGCGACCCGTACGTGTGTGCATGAGGAAGACATAGAAGATGGCCAGGATCACCATGGAGCCCAGGATCACCACGAGGCGCGACTTGGGCAGGATGATGCCGGCCCAGTTGTAGGCGCCGGACACCAGGCTGGGCATGGACAGCGGATCGGGACCGAAGGCGATGAGCGCCAGGTTCTGCAGCACCAGCGCCAGGCCGATCGAGGCGATCATGCCCGAAAGCTCATCCCCCCGGAAAGGGCGGAAGACCACGCGCTCGATGATCGCCCCCAGCACGATGGCGCCACCGAAGGCGCCGGCCACGGCCACGGGATAGGGCAGGCCGGCCACCGCGAAGGCGAAATAGGCCGCAAAGGCCCCCAGCATGTAGAACTCGCCATGCGCGAAGTTCACCACGCGCATGATGCCGAAAACCAGGGTGAAGCCGATCGCCATCAGGAGGTAGAGCAACCCCAGGATGACCCCGTTCACCAGGGATTGGATGATCAGGAAACTCACGGTGGCACGCCCTTGCAATGGGCCGCCGGGTGCCGTTCACCCGGCGGCCGGTTTCACCAAGACCGGAGCTTACTCGCAGCCCTCGAGGTCACAGGTCGCAACGATCTCTTCCTTCCCGCCGCGCACCTGCGCCACATAGAAGGGAGCGTCGATCTGATGCGCGATGCCGTAGCGCTCCTCGCCCGTCCAGGAGAGTTCGCCCAGCACGCCCTCGTAGGACTCGATGCTCTCCAGCGCCTTGCGCACGGCATCGGTATCCTCGACGGTGCCGGCGTCCTTCATGGCCTGGAACAGCATGTTCGCACCGTCGTAGAAGAAGGGGCTGAAGCCGTTCATGGAGTGCTCGAAGGTCTCCTCGTACTCCGTGATGTAGGCATTCACGGACTCCTTGCTGGGGTCCAGGCCGGCATGGACGAACATGCCTTCCGCGGCCTCGGCGCCCGCCACGTTCACGATCTCGGCCGTGGCCGGACCGCCGGTGCGGATGATAGCCCCCTCGAAACCGATGTCTCGGGCCTGCTGAACGATCTGACCCGCCGTTTCCGGCGAGTTGCCGTCCAGCTCGATGGCATCCACGCCCTGGGACATGATGCGTGTCAGCAGCGGCACGAAGTCCACCTGGTCGCGCTCGAAGAATTCGATGGCGGACATGTCGGCCCCGGCCCGCCCATAGGCGGCCGAGACATCCTTGGCGATCGCCTCGCCGGTTTCGTCGTTCGGGAACAGCGCGCCGACCGTCTCGATGCCCTGGCTTTCCACGACCCAGTCGATCTGCGGCTGTGCCACCTCGGCCGTCGTCAGGTTCGGACGGAAGGTGTAGGGCTTGTCCGGGGACAGCGCCTCGCTGGTGAAGCCGAGCGTCATGGTGATGACGCCCTCCTTCTCGGTGATCGGCTGGATCGCCAGGATCGGCGCGGAGCCAACCGTGCCGATGATATAGTTCACCTCGTCGTCATAGACGAGGCGGTTGGCGGCCGACACGGCCTCGTTGGCCTTGTAGCTGTCGTCGTAGGCGATGACCTCGATGTCATAGGTCTCGCCGCCAACCTCGATGCCGCCGGCCTCGTTGTACTTGCTTGCCGCGAGTTCGGTCGCCTCCAGCATGCCGCGACCCCAACTGGCGCCGGCGCCGGACAGGGTCACCAATGCACCGATCTTGAGGGTCTTGTTCTCCTGCGCGACGGTGGGTGGCGCGGAGAACGCGATGGCCGCTCCAACGGCCAGCGCCAGTGTACTCTTGATTTTCATTTTCAGGTTTCCTCCCAGGAATTGGTTATCGGGTTTCTCACACTCACGAACCGGCATCGGACTGCTAAGGTGCGCCGGTCCGGATTTCCTGCAGCACAGGCAAAAGGTACTGCCGGAACTGCTCTGGGTTCTCGCTCATCGGAAAGTGGCCCAGCTTCTCCATGACGGTCACGCGGGCACCGGGAATCCGCTCGGCCGTACGCTGCGTATCCTCCGGCGTGCAAGAGAAGTCGTACTCCCCGGTCAGCAGGTACAGCGGACAGCGCGCGGTATCGATGCGCGGCGTCACCTCGCGCAGGTCGCCGTCGACCCGGTAGAAGTAGAGATCGCCCTTGAAGATGCCGGGACCGCTGGACAGGTAGTGCCAGAGCGTCTCGTGGCGATCCTCTTCGGGGCCGCCGGGCGCGATCAGGCCGGAGATCAGGGCGGCACAGACCTCGCCGCCGTGTACGTCGCTGCGGTGCAGCCAGTCGGTGTCGTACCAGGGTGTCTGGTGATCGGCGGATTGCAGGCCGATCAGGGCCCGGAAGTGCTCGGGATGGTCCGCAGCCAGGTTCAGGACGATGCGCCCGCCGATGGAACAGCCCATGGCCACGGGGCGATCCAGTCCCAGCGCCTCACTGACGGCCAGGATCGTCTTGACGTAGAGCTCCCGGGTCAGGCGGTATTCCTCTTTATGGTATCCGGCCGGCGGGCTGGACTTGCCGTGCCACGGCAGGTCGAAGGCGATCACGCGGAAATGCCGGGTGATCTCCTCGTCGTTCACCAGCGCGCGGAACTGCCGGCCATCGGCACCGGCCGTGTGCAGGCAGAGCAAGGGGATGCCCTCGCCCGCCTCCTCGTAATAGAGCCGCTGCGACCGGCCGTCGATTTCCAGGTGCAGGTAGCGCCCGACAACGGGCTCGACATAGGGGGTCATGCCTCACCTCCCAGCACGGTTCCGCGCGGCAGGGCAAGCAGGTCCTTGATGTACTGCAGGTTCGACATGAGGGGATGGAGGTTGCCCTCGATGGTCAGCTTGCCGGCCTTCGAGAGCGCCAGGAGGTCGTGGTACCAGGGCTTCGGGATCGCCGCCCAATAGCCGAGCCAGGCCTCGGCCGGCGCCTTCAGGGCAAAGTCCCAGGAGCGCATCAGGACCGGCCCCCGGGTCATGGCGGCAATGCGCCCCTGCGCGACATCGAAATAGTACGGTGTCTCGCCGACCCCCACCAGGAAGCAGCAGTTCAAGCGCCGCCCCTGCCATTGCAGGTGCGCGTCGCTCTCCAGTCGCTCGGGTATCGACTCAAGCGCCTGCTTGCACAGCGCCTGCGGGTTTTCGGGCATGTCCTCCCCCGGTGTTCCGTTGTTCAGAACTTTATTCTGCTTAATAGACCGTATCCTGAAGAGGAATGCAACCCGTTTCTGCGTTCACGGCCTGCGGTCCGCTCCCATGCTGGGCTGGGCGGATATCAGTCCTTGCCGGTGACGCGGGCGAGGACCGGGAAATACTCCTTGCCGAAACCGGCCGCGCGGGCGGTCTTCAACATGGACAGCGCGTGATTGGCTCCGGGGGCCTTCAGGTTCACATGCTCGGCGAGGGCCAGGGCATAGCTGCAGTCCTTGATGGCGTAATCGGTCGGGAAGGCACCTTGCGGGAAATTGTCCGGCAGCATGGCCTTCATGCCGTGATTGCGCAGGGCGAAGCTGTCGGCGGAGCCCTTGGAGAGGGTCTCGAACAGTGTCGTGCGATCGACGCCGGCCGCTTCGCCGATGGTCAGCGCCTCGGCCAGGGCGACGACGGTCTCGAACAGCACCATGTTGTTGAGGATCTTCACCACCTGGCCGCAGCCCACGTCGCCACAGTGCGTGACCTCCGTCGCGGCATGCGCAAGCAGCGGCCGGACGTCCCCGAACAAGGCCGCGTCGGCGCCCACCATGATGCTGAGCGTTCCGTCCTCGGCGGCCTGTCGCGTGCGAGCCACGGGCGCATCGGCGAAGCGCAGCCCCTTCTCGGCCAGCCGGCCCGCCAGCTCCCGGGTCAGATCCACCGGTGTCGTGGACAGGTCGATGACGCACTGACCCGCTCGCCCGCTTGCCAGCACTCCCTCCTCGCCCAGGACGATCTTCTCGACTTCGGGACCCCCCGGGAGGGAGAGAAAGATGATGTCACTGGACTCGACGACCTCGCACAGGTTCGCGGCTACGCGCGCCCCACGCTCCGCCATGCGCTCCAGCGGCGCCTCGGCCAGGTCGAAAACCGTGAAGTCCAGTCCCGAGCCGGTGAGTATGTTCCGGCAGATGGGCTCACCCATCACGCCAAGGCCGATGAAACCGATGCGCGCCTGCGCCATGCTCGCTTCTCCCCGCAACCAAAGTTTTGCGCAAAATAGAACGCTATTTCATTGAGTGCAACACTCAAAGCGGACAGGAGAGCCGGAACCGGGACCTGTCGGTCCAAGGCGCGTACGCGAAGACACGACTGCGGGCAGTCACCCCTTCGCCGCGGGAGAGCCCGGGGCCGGCCTTTTCCGGGCACTCAGGTGCACCAACGCGACACCGGCCAGGACCACGGCAAAACCGAGCAGGTCGCTCGGCAGGATCAGGTCGCCGAAGGCCAGCCAGGCCATCACCATGGTTACCGGAGGGCCGAAGTAGAACAGGCTGGCCACCCGGGTTGCATCCAGGCGCTCGATCAGGATCCACATCAGCCCATAGGCCGCCAGCGAGACCGCCAGCACGAGCCAGGCGAGCGTCGCGCCGAGAGGCAGCGTCCACTCGGTCTCCAGGCCTTCCAGCAGGACGGCCGGCACGGCCAGGGCCAGCATGGTGGCCAGGCTCTGCCAGAACAGGTCCAGGTCCAGCGGCAGGGTCTCACCGGCGAGCACCTGCCGGCGCCTGACCAGGCTCGCCAGCGTGATCGCCACCACCGAGCCGAAGGGCAGCAGATAGCCGCTCAGTGGCACCTCTCCGTCTTGCAGGCGCGCGCCCACGGCCACCACCACGCCGGCAAAACCGAGCAGCAGTCCGAGCCATTGAATACGGCTTGTCGCTTCGCCGGTGAGCACCCCGGACAAGGCCCCGGTCGTCAGCGGCTGCAGAGCCACGATCAGGGCGACGATTCCGGCGGGCACGCCGCGGGCAATCGCCAGCAGAACACAGCTGAGCCAGACGCCATGAGCCAGGATCCCGATCACCCCGACCATCGCCGCCTGGCGCGGCGGCAGGCGCAGGCTGCGGCCGCGCAACCACAGCACCGCCAGCAGCAGCAGCGTAAGCGCCGCATAGCGCCAGAAGAACAGGGTGAAGGTCTGGGCATAGGGCAGGCCGTATTCCGCGCCGATGAAACCCGAGTTCCACAGCAGGACGAAGGCCAGTATCAGCGGCAGAACCGGCAAGGTCTGAAGGGTCACTTGGATCTCCGGGAACGTGCAGGTGGGCGTTGCCTCACCCTAGGGCCGCCGACGCCAGGAAACAACGTTCTGTCCGGACAGACCAGAATGGCCCCTGTTCAGTACAGCAGCGACGGCAGCCAGGTGGCGATCGCCTCGATGTTCCAGATGATGATCACGGCGACGATCTGCAGGCCGATGAAGGGCATAACGCCGCGGTAGATCTGCCCCGTCGTGACCTCCGGCGGGGCCGCACCGCGGAAATAGAACAGGGAGAAGCCGAAGGGCGGCGTCAGGAAGGATGTCTGCAGGTTGATGGCAATCAGGACGGCCAGCCACAGCGGGTCATGGCCCAGCAGGATCAGCGGCGGCGCCAGCAGCGGCAGCACGATCACGCTGATCTCGACGAAATCCAGGAAGAAGCCGAGGATGAAGATCAGGGCCATGGCGAAGATCAGAGCGCCGGTCGCCCCGCCCGGCATGGCGGTCAGGATCGTCTCGATGGTCTCGTCGCCGCCCAGGCCCACGAAGACCAGGGCGAAGACGCTGGCCGTCAGGATGGTGGCAAAGATCATGGCCGTGACCACCATGGTCGAGGTCAGCACCGGCTTCAGGATCCTCTCACGGATGCTCTGGCGGATGGCCAGCAGAACCGCGGCGGCACCCCCCAGCATCAGCACGCCATAGAAGATGCCCTGCAGCAGTTCCGTCAGGCCCGTATCCGTGCGCTGCAGGCGCACGGGCGCCGCCCCTGCGGCAATCGCCAGAACCAGGAAGCAGAACGCACCCAACGCAATCAGGCGTGCCGGTCCCCCCATCCGATACCCGGCCAGCAGCATCGCTCCCACGGCACCGACGGAGGCGGCCTCGGTCGCGGTTGCCACACCGCCCAGCACCGACCCCAGGACGGCGATGATCAGCAGGATAGGCGGCACCACAGCCAGCAGCGTCTCCTTTGCAGACGGACGCGCAACCTTTTCCTTCAGGGGCGGTGCATCGTTGGGAAGCCACCAGGCCCGCACCAGCAGGTAGATGATATAGAGCGCCACCATCAGCAGCCCGGGCATCAGGGCGGCGGCGAAGATCTGCCCAACCGACAGGGTGCTGACGGAGAACTTGCCCTCTTCGTACTGGGCCTGCTGATAGGCGTTGGACATCACGTCGGCCAGGATGATCAGCAGGGTCGAGGGCGGGATGATCTGGCCCAGTGTTCCCGCGGTGCAAATGATGCCGGAGGCCAGCTTGCGGTCGTAGCCGTTGCGCAGCATGGTGGGCAACGCGATCAGGCCCATGGCGACCACCGTGGCTCCGACGATGCCGGTAGAGGCCGCCAGCAGGGCGCCGACGATCACCACCGATACGCCCAGCCCGCCGGGCAGCGGGCCGAACAGGCGGCCCATCTTCTCCAGCAGGTCCTCGGCAATGCGGCTCTTCTCGAGCATCACGCCCATGAACACGAACAGCGGTATGGCGATCAGCGTGGTGTTGGTCAGAACCCCGAAGACCCGCTGGCCCAGCGCGCCCAGCAGGCTGCTGTCGAAGGCCCCCGTCGCCACGCCCACGCCGGCAAAGATCACCGCCACGCCGGCAATGGTCAGGGCCACCGGATAGCCGAGCAGGATCGCGCCGATCATCGCCGCGAACATCAGGATATCGAGAGGAATCGTCACGAAAGCGCCCTCGGCTTGTCCACTGGCTGTGCGCGCAGGCGCAGCCAGTCACGCAGGACACAGGCGACTCCCTGGATCAACAGCAGTACACAGAAGGCAGGGATCAGGGATTTCAGAAGGAACGAGGCGGGAATGCCGCCCACCGAGATCGGCCCCTCGAGAGTCGCCCAGGAACGCGCGACCGAGGGCCAGGAGAAGATCAGCAGCACGGTCATCGCGGGGAACAACAGGAAGACATGCCCGATCAGATCGATGACCGCCTGCCCGCGTGCGCTGGCCTTGGAATAGAAGATGTCGACCCGGACATGCTGGTCGACGAGCAGCGTATAGCCCGCGCCCAGCATGAAGAAGGCCGCGTGCAGGTAGAGAACGCTTTCGTCCAGGAAGATGAAGCTGACGCCAAAGACATAGCGCAACACCACGATGAAGAACTGGAGCAGGACCATGAAAAGCGCCAGCCAGCGCACCAGGGCACCAACGCTCCGGTTGATCGCATCACAGGCCGCCATCACCCAGTTCATGCCGCTCTCGCCCCCGAAGGCTGCGACGACGCCCTTTCAGGGCGCCGCCGCAGTGGTTCATCAGTACTGGTAGTCCAGCGCCCGGGCATTCAGCTGCCCGCCATCCGCGTGAACCATGTATTCGCTGATCAGGTCACGATAGGCAAGGAAGCTCTCGGTGATGCGCCGGGTCAGCTCGTCGTTGTCCTCGCGCATATCGGCCATAACCTCGCCGGCGGCGTTGCCCATCTCCGTCATGACCTCGTCGGGCAGCTTGCGAACCTTCACGCCGTGCTCGTCCACCAGCTGCCGCAGCGCCTCGGCATGGCGGGTCGAGTATTCCGTCCAGACCGGATTGTAGAGACTCTGGCAGGCATAGGTGACCACCTGCTTCAGGTCGTCGGGCAAGTCGTTGTAGACGGCCAGGTTGACTGCGCATTCCTCGGCCGAGGACGGCTCGCCCACACCGGGCCAGTAGTAGTACTCAGCGATCTGGTGGAAGCCTAGCGCACTGTCGGTCCAGGGACCGATGAACTCGCCGGCATCGATCGCACCGGACTCCAGCGCCTGGAACATGTCGCCGCCGCCCATGGCCTGGGTCGACATGCCGATCTTCGAACACATCTCCGAGGCCAGGCCGGTGGTGCGGAAGCGCAGGCCGCGCAGGTCGTCGACGCTGTTGATTTCCTTGTTGAACCACCCCGCCCACTGGGGACCGGAGTTGCCGCACAGGAAGGGTTTCAGGTCGAACTGGGCATAGACCTCGTCATAAAGCTCCTGCCCGCCGCCGTACTGCAGCCAGCCAAGCTGCTCGGCAGCACGCAGGCCGAAGGGCTGCGAGCCGAACAGCAGGATGCCCTTGGACTTGGACCCCCAGTAGGAGGGAACGGCGTGGTAGAGATCGGCCGTGCCCTCGCCGACGGCATCGAAGACGCCGCTGCCGGGCACGATTTCGCCGGCAGCATAGAGTTCGACCTCAATGCGTCCGCCCGACAGGGCGGTGATACGGTCGGCCAGCATCTGTGCGGCCACGCCCGGACCCGGCAGGTTCTTCGGCCAGGCCGTCACCATGCGCCAGCGGCGCACGTCGTTCTGGGCGATGGCCGGCGCGGAAAAGGTGGTGGTTGCAGCCATGCCGCCAGCGGCGGTGGCCAGGAATTGACGTCTTTTCATCTCTTCATTCTCCCTCTTCAGTTGGTTGACGTGAAGCTCTCCAGGAACCTCCCCAAGAACACTCGTTGTTGTTGTCTCTCACTTTCCCTCTTGCGGCAGAATGGCGGGCAGGTCCAGTCCCATTTCGCGCGCGCAGTCGAGGGCGTCCTCATATCCGGCGTCGGCATGGCGCATGACACCCGTACCCGGATCGTTCCAGAGCACGCGCTCCAAGCGGCGGGCGGCATCCTCACTGCCGTCGGCGACAACCACCATGCCGGCGTGCTGGGAAAAGCCCATGCCGACGCCGCCGCCGTGGTGCAGCGACACCCAGGTCGCCCCCGAAGCGGTGTTCAGCAGGGCATTGAGCAGCGGCCAGTCCGAGACAGCGTCCGAGCCGTCACGCATGGACTCGGTCTCGCGGTTCGGGCTGGCGACCGAGCCGGAATCCAGGTGATCGCGCCCGATCACCACGGGCGCCTCCAGCTCGCCGTTGGCCACCATCTCGTTGAAGGCCATGCCCAGGCGATGGCGATCGCCCAGCCCGACCCAGCAGATGCGCGCCGGCAGGCCCTGGAACGAGATGCGCTCACGCGCCATGTCGAGCCACTGGTGCAGCTTCTCGTTGCCGGGCGTCAGTTCCTTGACCTTCTCGTCGGTGCGATAGATGTCCTCCGGGTTGCCGGACAGCGCCGCCCAGCGGAACGGGCCGATGCCGCGGCAGAACAGCGGCCGGATATAAGCCGGCACGAACCCGGGAAAGGCGAAGGCATTCTCCAGCCCCTCCTCCTTGGCCACCTGGCGGATGTTGTTGCCGTAGTCCAGCGTCGGTACGCCGGCGTTCCAGAAGTCCACCATGGCGGCGACATGCTCCTTCATGGACGCGCGAGCCGCCTTCTCCACCGCCTTGGGCTGACTCTCGCGCTTCTCGCGCCATTCGCCCATGCTCCAGCCCTTGGGCAGGTAGCCGTTGACCGGATCGTGCGCCGAGGTCTGGTCGGTCACCATGTCGGGATGCACGCCGCGGCGCACCAACTCGGGAAAGATCTCGGCGGCGTTGCCCAACAGTCCGACGGACTTGGCTTCGCCCGCTTCGGTCCAGCGCCGGATCATCTCCAGCGCCTCGTCCAGGGACTCGGTCTTCTCGTCCAGATAGCGGGTACGCTGGCGGAAATCGATGCTGTCGGGATTGCATTCCACCGCCAGGCAGCAGGCCCCCGCCATCACGGCGGCCAGCGGCTGCGCACCGCCCATGCCGCCCAGACCGGCGGTCAGGATCCAGCGCCCCTTAAGCTCGCCGTCGTAGTGCTGCCGCCCGGCCTCGGCGAAGGTCTCGAAGGTGCCCTGCACGATGCCCTGGGAGCCGATGTAGATCCACGAGCCGGCCGTCATCTGGCCGTACATCATCAGGCCCTTGCGATCGAGCTCGGAGAAATGATCCCAGTTCGCCCAGTGCGGCACGATGTTGGAGTTGGCGATCAGCACGCGTGGCGCATCCTTGTGGGTGGGAAACACGCCCACCGGCTTGCCCGACTGCACCAGCAGCGTCTGGTCCTCGCGCAGGCGCTGCAGGGTCGAGGCGATCAGATCGAAGTCCTGCCAGGTGCGCGCCGCCCGGCCGATACCGCCGTAGACCACCAGCTCGTGGGGGTTCTCCGCCACCTCGGCATCCAGGTTGTTGTGCAGCATGCGGAACGGCGCCTCCGTGGTCCAGGAGCCACAGGTCAGCACCGGGCCGCGCGGGCTCTTCACGTCGCGGATGTTGTGTCGACTGTCAGGCATTCCCTTGTTCCTTCTCCGTGAGCGCGCCGTCCAGGGCCGCGCGTTCCAGGCTTTCCAGCAGCGCGGCGAGATGACCCCGCATGGCCGCCGCCTTGTCCTCGTCATAGGCAAAGGGCGGTTCCTCGTCCTTCAGATAGGCGATCTGTGCCATCTCCATCTGGATGGCATGGAACCCCTCTTGCGGCCGGCCGTAGTGGCGCGTGGTCCAGCCGCCCCGGAAGCGTCCGTTGACCACATGGCTGTAGCCCTCGGCCGCGGCACAGACCGCGGCCACCCGCTGCTCCAGGACCGGCGCGCAGGAGGCCCCGTTGTTGGTGCCGATATTGAAGTCCGGCAGGCGCCCCTCGAACAGGCGCGGTACGCGCGAGCGAATGGAATGGCAATCATAGAGGATGGCAAAGCCATGGTGTGCGCGAATGCGCTCCAGTTCCTGCGTGATGGCGGCGTGATAGGGCTCGTGGAAGGCCTGGCGGCGTTCGGCCACCTCCGCATCGTCCGGAACCTCGCCGTCACGCCAGATGGGATTGCCGTCGAAATCGGTCTCGGGCACCAGGCCCGTGGTCGCCTGGCCCGGATAGAGGGACTCGCCCGAGGGCGGGCGGTTGGCATCGATGACATAGCGGTGGAACAGCGCCTTGACCTGGGTCGCGTTCTCCAGCAACCCGCTATAGAGTCGGGGCATGTGCCAGTCAGTGTCGGCCAGCTGCTGCCCGCGCGCGTTCAGGCGCTGGAATATCGCCTCGGGCAGGTCGGTCCCGCTGTGCGGATAGCTCAGCACCACCGGGCTGTCGCCGCGCTCCACCTCAACGGCCGTCATGAGACCTCCTCCAGCTGCGGCACCTGCCCTTCCAGGGCGGCCAGCAGCGCGCCCTCCGCCGTCAGGCGCGCCGCGGTTTCAAGCTCGTCGCTCAGGTAACGGTCCTCGGTCAGGCTCGGCACCGAGCGGCGTATCACCTCCATGGCGTCACGCAATCGTGGCCCGGTCTTCAGCGGCGCCCGGAACTCCACGCCCTGGGCGCCGGCCAGCGCCTCGATCCCGATGATCCGCTCCAGGTTCGCCGTCATGGCCAGCAGGCGGTAGGCGCCGTGGCAGGCCATGGAGACATGATCCTCCTGGTTGGCCGAGGTGGGTGTGGAATCCACCGAGGCCGGATGCGCCCGCTGCCGGTTCTCGCTCATCAGGGCGGCCGAGGTCACCTCGGCGATCATCAATCCGGAATTGAGACCCGGGTTGGGCGAGAGGAAGGCCGGCAGCCCGAAGCTCAGCGCCGGATCCACCAGCAGCGAGATGCGCCGCTGGGCGATCGAGCCCAGTTCGGCCACGGCCAGCGCGATCTGGTCGGCGGCAAAGGCCACGGGCTCGGCATGGAAGTTTCCGCCCGAGACGATGGAGCCGTCCTCGAGAACGAGCGGGTTGTCGGTGACAGCATTGGCCTCGATCGCCAACGTGCGTCCGACCTGGCGCAAAAGGTCGAAGGCCGCACCCGCGACCTGAGGCTGGCAGCGCAGGCAATAGGGATCCTGCACCCGCTCGTCGCCCTCGCGATGGCTTTCGCGGATTTCCGAGTCCGCCAGCAGGTGCCGCAGCGCAGCGCCGGCATCGATCTGTCCCGGCTGCCCGCGCAGCTCGTGAATCTCGACACGGAAGGGGGCGCTGGAGCCCATGGCCGCGTCGGTAGACAGCGCGCCCGTGACCAGGGAGGAGAGGCCGGCCCGCCAGGCGCGGAAAAGCCCGGCCAGGGCCAGGGCGGTGGAAACCTGGGTGCCGTTGATCAGCGCCAAGCCTTCCTTGGCCCTCAGGGTCAGGGGCGTAAGACCCGCCCGCTGCAGCGCTTCGGCGGACTTCATCCGGGCATCGCCGTAATAGCTTTCGCCCTCACCCATCATGGCCGCCGCCATGTGCGCCAGGGGCGCCAGGTCGCCGGAAGCGCCCACCGAGCCCTGGGCCGGAATGACGGGCAGTACGCCGGCTTCCAGCATCGCCTGCAGCTGTTCAATCAGCGCCCAGCGCACGCCCGAGGCGCCGCGGCCCAGGGAGACCAGCTTCAGGGCCATGACCAGGCGCACGATTTCGTGGTCCAGGGGCTCGCCCACGCCAGCGCAGTGCGAACGGATCAGGTTGCGCTGAAGGGCGGCAGTATCCTCCTTCGAGATGCGCACGCTGGCCAGCTTGCCAAAGCCGGTGTTGACACCATAGACCGGAGCTCCGGCCTCGACCGCCCGCTCGATCTGCGCGGCGCTGGCCTCGACGGCATCGCGAGCCTGCGCATCCAGCCGGACGGCCTGTCCCTCGAACAGGATGGCCTGCAGGTCGGCCAGCCTTACGGCTCCCGGTGTCAGCGTCAGTGTCATGCCTGCTCCCCGCTGATCCGCTTGTAGAGTGGATTGAAGCCGATGCGATAGGCCAGCGAGGCAGGCTCCTCCACCTCCCAGATGGCGATGTCGGCGCGCCGGCCCAATTCCAGGGTGCCCATGTCGTCGGACAGGCCCAGCGCCCGCGCGGCCTCGCGGGTCAGGCCGGCCAGCGCCTCCTCGGGCGTCATGCGGAACAGCGTGCAGGCCATGTTCATGACCAGCAGCGGCGAGAACAGCGGCGAGGACCCGGGATTGCAGTCGGTCGCCAGCGCCAGCGGCACGCCGGCCTGGCGCAGCAGGTCCATGGGCGGCAGCTGTGTTTCACGCAGGGTATAGAAGGCGCCGGGCAGCAGGACCGCCACGCTTCCGGCCTCGGCCATCGCCTTCACGCCGGCGTCATCCAGGTATTCCAGATGATCGGCCGACAGCGCGCCATAGCTTGCGGCCAGCGCCGTGCCACCCTGGTTGGACAATTGTTCGGCATGCAGCTTGAGCGGAAGGTTCAGCTCCCGGGCCTTCCGGAAGACGCGCTCGATCTGCGCCGTGGAGAAGGCGATCTTCTCGCAGAACCCGTCGACGGCATCGACCAGGCCCGCCTCGGCCGCTTGCTCCAGTCCGGGCAAGACCACCTCGTCGATATAGGCGTCGGCCTGCCCCTTGTACTCGGGCGGCAGGGCATGGGCGCCCAGATAGGTCGTCTCCACATGGACAGCGCGTGCCTTTCCCAGCCGGCGGGCCGCCGCCAGCATCTTCATCTCGTCCGCAATATTCAGCCCATAGCCGGACTTGATCTCCACCGTGGTGACGCCCTCGGCGATCAGGGCATCCAGGCGCGGCAGGGCCGCTGCCACCAGCTCCTCCTCGCTGGCGACACGCGTGGCCTCCATGGTGGAAAGGATACCGCCGCCGGCCTTGGCCACCTCTTCATAGGATGCGCCTTCCAGGCGCATCTCGAACTCGCGGGCGCGATCCCCGCCGTAGACCAGATGGGTGTGGCAATCGATCAGGCCGGGCGTGACCAGGCGTCCCCCGAGAGCTTCCTGAGGCAGTTCCTGCCAGGCAGAGGGCAGCGCATCGGCCGGCCCCACCCAGGCAATCCGGCCGTTCTGCAAGGCCAGTGCACCGTTTTCGATAAGGCCATAGGGCGCACCACCTTTCGTCATGGTGGCCACCCGTCCCCCGGTCAGCACGCAATCGACCAAGACTGCCTCCCCTCAATGAACTTGACATAATATGAATATGTCTGCACATATTTGTCAACATCACCCTCGGGAGCGGCCATGGAAACGATCCGGGCGCGCCAGGCCCTCCTGCCGGACGGCTGGCGCGACGCTGTGGAAATCGACATCGGGGACGATGGCCTCATTGCCGAGGTCAGGAGTGGCTGTGAGCTTCCGGCGGACACCACCGCCTGCGCCGTCCCGGCCGCCGCCAACCTGCACAGTCACACATTCCAGCGGGCACTTGCGGGCCTCACCGAACGGCGCGGACCGGACGGCCAGGATTCCTTCTGGTCCTGGCGCCGGCTGATGTACACCTTTCTCGAGCAGCTGACGCCCGAGGACATTGAAGCCATTGCCGCCCTGGCCTTCATGGAGATGCTGGAAGCCGGCTACGGCTCCGTCGCGGAATTCCACTACCTGCATCACCAGCCCGACGGCACCCCCTACGGCCAGCTCGCCGAGACGGGCCGGCGCATCCAGGCGGCCGCCCTGGAAAGCGGGATCGGCCTCACGCATCTGCCCGTGCTCTACAGCCGCGGCGGCCTGGACAACCGTCCGCTGGAGACGGCCCAGCAACGCTTCGGCAACGACCTGGAGCGCTTCGCACGGCTGCTGGAGGATACCGCCGAGGGACTGAAGTCCCTGCCCGAGGATGCCCGGCTGGGGCTCGCACCCCATTCTCTGCGCGCCGTAGCGCCCGAGGCGCTGGCCCAGGCGAGCGAGCTCAGGCCCACCGACCCCGTGCATATTCATATCGCCGAACAGATGGCCGAGGTCACGGCCGTCGAGGAAACCTATGGCAGGCGTCCCGTGGACTGGCTGCTGGACAGCCTGCCGGTAGACGCCCGCTGGTGCCTGGTTCATGCCACTCACATGACACCGGAGGAGACCTCCGCACTCGCGGCATCCGGTGCGGTGGCCGGGCTGTGCCCCATCACCGAGAGCAACCTGGGCGACGGCATCTTCGAAGGCCGCGCCTACACTGCCGCCGGCGGGCTCTTTGGCATCGGGACGGATTCCAACGTGCGCATCGCGCTGTCCGAGGAACTGCGCAGCCTGGAATACAGCCAGCGCCTGAAGGACCAGGGGCGCGTCATCCTGGCTGACGGGACGCGTTCCGCCGGGCGCTTTCTCTATGAGTCGAGTCTGGCTGGCGGGGCCCGGGCCCTGGGGCGCGCCTGTGGGGCACTGCAGGCCGGCTATCTGGCCGACATCGTCTGTCTCGACGGCAACAGCCTGGCCCTGATGGGTGCGCGGGGGGACGAGATCCTGGATACCTGGATCTTTGCCGGCGACGATTGCCTGGTCGAGGATGTCTGGTCGGCCGGCCGCCACATTGTCCAGGGCGGGCGACACCAGGCGCGAGAGACGATCGAGGCCCGCTACCGCGCTGTTCTCGCCAGATTGAGAGCATCCCTGTGAGCCAGGCGCAGATCAATTCCTACCAGGCCGTGCAGGCCGAGATCATGAAGCGCATCCAGGGGCGCGAATGGCCGCCAGGCACGCTGATCCCCGGCGAAATGGAGCTGGCCGAAGCCTTTGGCTGTGCCCGGGCCACGGTGAACCGGGCGCTGCGCGAGCTGGCGGAGACCGGCATTCTCGAACGCAAGCGCCGGGCCGGCACGCGGGTCGCCCTGAACCCTGTGCGCAAGGCCGTGCTCGACATTCCCATCACGCGTCACGAGATCGAGAGCCGGGGCGCGGCCTACGGCTACAACCTGGTCGAGCGGACACGCGCCGGCCCCACGCCCACGGTGCAGGCCCGGCTGGAGCTTCCCGCCGATGCCGATATGCTCCACGTCTCCTGCATGCACCTGGCCGATCAGCGACCCTTCCAGTTCGAGGATCGCTGGGTGCACATCCCGGCCGCCCCCGGCATTCTGGAGGCCCCGCTGGACCGGCTCAGCGCCAACGAATGGCTTGTCCAGGAAGTACCCTACTCGCACGGTCGCATCCTCTTCTCGGCCGCCAATGCCACGCCGCGCGAAGCGGAATTGCTGGAGGTGGCCGAAGGCAGTGCCCTGTTCATCGTCGAGCGCACGACATGGCTCGCCTGCAGCCCGATCACCTTCGTACGCATGTCCTATCGCGCCGACTACAGCATGGTGACGGAACTCTAGACCTGTTCTAGGCCGGCCTCTGTGCCAGCAGGGATTTCACGCGGGCAACGACATCGGTGGTCGAGAAGGGTTTGGTCACGAAATCGTCGACACCCAGTTCGATCCCCTTGCGGCGGTCCACCTCGCGAATGCGCGCGGTCAGCATGATGATGGGAATGCCTCGGGTGCGCGCATCGCCGCGCAGGGTGCGCACCACCTCGAACCCGTCGCATCCGGGCATCATGATATCCAGCAACAGGATATCGGGGACGTCCCTGATCGCCATGGCGATGGCCGCATCGCCGTCCTTCGCCACACCGACCTCGAAGCCCTGCTTCTGCATCAGGAAGCTCAATGATTCGGCGATGGTGTTCTCGTCTTCTGCGATCAGGACCGTTGATTTCCGGGCCACCTTGCCCCCCTAAATCCTCCGACTGTCTGCGCAGTCGTTCTGGTTATTCTAGCCGCTTCGCGTGAGGGTTATAAACCCCGATTTCAGGTTGTACCGCCTTCCAGGGCCGGCTCGGCCTGGTCATAGGCCCGTTGCAGACAGTCGACACGCGGACACTGCCGGCATCCGATACCGACGGGAACGGCTGCATCCGGATTGTCCAGCGGCAGGCCGTCAGCATAAACGATATCCTTCGAGAATGCAGTATCGCAGCCGATCATGACGGAATGCACGGCCTGGGGCGCCCAATAGCCACCGCCGCCGCGACGCACGGCACGGGCGACGAAGAGATAGGTCGTGTTATCCGGCAGGCGCACGTACTGGGTCACCAGCCGATCCGGTGTCAGGTAGGCCTCGTGCACCGCCCAGCGCGGACAGGCACCGCTGTAGCGCGGCAGTTGCAGGCCGGAGGCCGAGAAGCGTTTCGATATGTTGCCCGCGATGTCCGTGCGCAGGAAATGGAAGGGAACACCCTCACGTCCCGGATGGCGCAGGGTTGTCAGACGATGGCAGACCTGCTCCCAGCTGGCGGCGAAGCGCTGCTGCAGCATCTCGATGTCATGGCGCAGGTCCAGTGCGGCCTCGCGAAAGGCCTCGTATGGGAACAGCAGGGCTGCCGCTGTATAGGAGATCAGGGCCTCGGCAGCCCGTTCCCGGGCGGTCTCCGAGGTCAGATGGGCGCGCCCAACCACCGCCTCGATTTCTTCGGCGGCCTCCAGCCGGCAGATCAGGCGGGCCGCCAGGAATCGCGACGAGGTGATCGGCAGGGCCCGCGAGAGCTGGAAGATCCTGCGCTCCGGATTCCAGTAGTGGCCGCGCGAGGGCAGCTCCTCCGAGGGCAGACGCTCTACATGCACATCGTGATGCGCTTCCAGGTGAAGGATCAGGTCCGTCAGGAACAGGCCGCCGTCGGGGTCCACCGCCTTCCGCAGGCCCTCGGCACGCTCCTCGAGCTCCGGGAAGTAGTTGTTGTTGTCATAGAGCAGGTCGTCGACCTCTTCGGCGGGATTGACGGCCCGCCGGCCGGCAGAGCCGCGTTCCAGGAAATTGAAGATCTCGGTGGCCGATTCCGCAAGACGCTCGGACTCGCGCATCAGGGTCTGGTTGAAATGAGCGCGCTGCTCGGGCTCCAGGTCGTCGTAGCTGTGAAAGATTTCCGCCACCGTGCGGATGGCCGTAATCCGCGTCAGTACGGAGTGGCTGGCATCCGCCAGGAAAGGATCGTGACTGAGCCGCTCAGAGAGGATGTCCACCTCGTCCAGGGAGGACCGGTAGGCCCGATAGAGCGCCAGCAAACCCCTGACCATCGCCGGCGTGGTCGCAATGGCCGACGAGAATTCCTTTGGATCCAGGGGGGCCTCCTCGAACACGGGATCCGCCGTCATTTCCCCCAGGTCGGCCAGCAGGCGCCCGTCCTCCGAGCCCGAGAGGGCACCTGGCTCGAGGCCGAGCGCATCTGCCAGGCGCATCAGCAGGCCGCCCCCGATGGGACGCCGATTGTGCTCGATCAGGTTCAGGTAGGACGGCGAGATCCCTATCGCCTCGGCCAGGGCCATCTGGGTCAGCCCGAGATCCTTGCGGTGTCGGCGAAGCCGGTGGCCAACGGGAACTTGACGGGACATGACAGCGCCCCCTTTCACAGGATTTACAGATTTTCATTTTCCCTGCTATTATTTTTACAGAAAAAGTTTTTATAATCAAAACTTTATTGATTTTTTTTCACTACACCTCCATGCTGGCGCTGGGCCGGATAAAGAGAATGTCCTGCGCAAGAACCGGCCGCGCACTCCAATAAACAGCATCCGTAAGCGGATGAGGGAGGAAAAACAGATGTCGAAAACCAAGGATTCCATAAAGGTATCGAGGCGCTCGGTCCTTGCGGGTACGGCGGCCACAACCGGTGCCGCCCTGCTCGGAGGTACGGCGCCCATGCACTTCGTGCGCAACGCCTTTGCACAGGAGTTCCGGGGCGATCCCGGTGACAGCGGCAGCGTGGTCCTCGGCTTCAACGTGCCCCAGACCGGTCCCTACTCCGACGAGGGCGCCGACGAACTGCGCGCCTACGAACTGGCCGTGAAGCACCTGAACGGCGAGGGTGACGGCGGCATGATCAACACCATGCAGCCCTCCGAACTCAGCGGGAACGGCATTCTCGGCAAGAAGGTCGAGTACGTGACCGGCGACACCCAGACCAAGTCCGATGCTGCCCGTTCCTCGGCACGCCGCATGATCGAGCGTGACAACGTTCTCATCGTCACCGGCGGCTCGTCCTCCGGCGTGGCCATCGCCGTGCAGAGCCTCTGCCAGGAGATGGGCGTGATCTTCATGGCGGGACTGACCCACTCCAACGACACCACCGGCAAGGATCGGCGGCGCTATGGCTTCCGCCACTTCTTCAATGCCTACATGTCGGGCCAGGCAATCGCACCGATCCTGGAAGATGAATACGGTAACGATCGAAAGGCTTACCACCTGACGGCGGACTACACCTGGGGCTGGACCCAGGAGGAATCGATCCGGGCCGCGACCGAGAACCTCGGTTGGGAGACGGTGGAGACCGTCAAGACCCCGGTAGGCGCCGGCGACTTCTCGCAGTACCTGACGCCGGTGCAGGATTCCGACGCCGACGTCCTGATCCTGAACCACTATGGCAAGGACATGGTGAACTCGCTCAGCCAGGCTGTGCAGTTCGGCATGAAGGAGCGTGTGGTCAATGGCAAGGACTTCGTCATCGTGGTCCCGCTCTACTCCCGCCTGATGGCCCAGGGCGCGGGCGATGCCGCCAAGGGCATTCTGGGCACCACCAACTGGCACTGGTCGCTCGATGACGCAGGCTCCCAGGCGTTCGTCAAGTCCTTCGGCGAGGAGTACGGGTTCCCGCCGTCCCAGGCGGCTCATACCTGCTACGTGCAGACCCTGCTCTATGCCAATGCCTGCGAGATGGCCGGCACCTTCGCACCCTGGGAAGTCATCCGCCAGCTCGAAGGCTTCGAGTTCGACGGCATGGGCAACGGCCCGACACTCTATCGGGCGGAGGACCATCAGTGCTTCAAGGATGTCCTGGTTGTGCGAGGCAAGGAAAACCCGCAGAGCGAGTTCGACATTCTCGAGGTCGTTCAGCAGGTGCCCCGTTCCCAGGTCGAGTACCCGGCCGACATGTTCGAGGGCGAACTGGGACCCTACAAGGTCTGATACTCCGTGCGACCACGGGGGCCTGCCGGGCGGCAGGCCCCCTGTCGTATGCCCTCCTCGGCAGCAGTTCCAATTGCGGCGGATAACCCATGGACGCGATACTCCTTCAGATCCTGAATGGTCTGGACAAAGGCGGGGCCTACGCCCTGATTGCCCTTGGCCTGACCCTGGTGTTCGGCACGCTCGGCGTGGTGAACTTTGCTCATGGCGCCATCTTCATGCTCGGCGCTTTCGTTGCGGTCTCCCTCAACGCCCTTCTCTCCATCTCGGCACGGGTCAAGGACGAGTCGGTGACCGCCTTCGCGGCCTACAAGGAAACGCCCTACCTGGAAATCTGGTTCGGTGACATCGGCACGCAGATCATCAACTGGTCGGTGCCGCTGTCGATAATCGTTGCCATACCCGTCATGCTGCTGATCGGGGTGATCATGGAGCGAGGGCTGATCCGCTTCTTCTACAGGCGCTCCCATGCCGAACAGATCCTGGTCACCTTCGGCCTGGCCGTCGTGCTGCAGGAAATCCTCAAGCTCATGTTCGGGGCCAACCCCATTCCGCAGTCCGCCCCTGAAATCGTCTCCGGCTCGGCGGATCTCAGCATGATCTTCGGTATCGGCGAGTCCATCGCCTATCCCTGGTGGCGGCTGATCTACCTGACCTTCTCGCTGATCGTCATCGGCGCCGTCTTTTCCTTCCTGCACTTCACCACCTACGGCATGGTGGTACGGGCCGGCATGGCCGATCGCGAAACTGTGGAACTGCTGGGCATCAACATCGAGAAGCGGTTCACCATCGTCTTCGGCATTGCTGCCATCGTCGCCGGTCTGGCCGGCGTCATGTACACCCCCATTTTGCCGCCGGATTATCACCTTGGCATGGAATTCCTGGTGATCTCCTTCGTGGTGGTCGTGGTCGGCGGCATGGGCTCGCTGCCCGGTGCCGTGGCGGCGGGCTTCCTCCTGGGCCTCCTGCAGTCCTTCGCCTCGATGACCGCGGTCAAGGATATCTTTCCGGGCATCGACCAGATCATCATCTACCTTGTTGCCGTCGTGATCCTTCTGGCCCGCCCGCGCGGCCTGATGGGACGGCGCGGCGTGATGGAGGGCTGAAGAATGATAAACACCGATATAGCCTCTCCCCGCCAGGACCTGATCTACATGCTGGTGCTCTCGGCCGTGGTGCTGACCATGCCAATCTGGCTGCAGCCTTTCGGGGCCTCCTACCCGGACCTGCTGCAGACCTTTATGATCTACGGCATCCTGGCCATCGGCTACAATCTGCTGTTCGGCCTGACCGGCTATCTCTCCTTCGGGCACGCCGCCTTCCTGGGCATCGGGTCCTACGCCGCCGTCTGGTCCTTCAAGCTGCTCACCATGAACGTCATACCGGCGGTCATCTTCGGCACGCTGATCTCCGGCGTCTTCGCCTTCCTGATCGGCTTCGTCTGCCTGCGCCGGGCCGGCATCTACTTCGCCATCCTGACACTGGCCTTTGCCCAGATGTCCTATAACCTGGCCTACTCGGTACTGACGCCCATCACCAACGGCGAGACCGGCCTGCAGCTCAGCCAGGACGATCCGCGCATCCTGGATCGCATGTTCGGCATAGAGGCGACGTCCGCACTGCCCTTTCCCGACATCTTCGGGATCACGGCCGCCGGCTTCTCCGGCTTCTACATCTGTGCCGTGTTCATGCTGATCGCCTTCTTCATTGCGCTCCGGATCTTCCGCTCGCCCTTCGGCCTGAAGCTCAGGGCCATCAAGTCCAACCAGACGCGCATGAACTACACCGGCTACAATACACGCCCCTTCCTGATGACGACCTTTGTCATCTCGGGCATGTATGCCGGCATGGCAGGCTCGCTGATGGCCGTGACCGATCCGCTGGCCGGAGCCGAGCGCATGCAGTGGACGGCGTCGGGTGAAGTGGTGCTGATGACCATCCTGGGCGGGGCCGGCACCCTGGTCGGCCCGCTGATCGGCGCCGGAGTCATCAAGTATTTCGAGAACATCTTCTCCGCCTTCAACGAGAATGTCCTGATGACCGCCTTCTCCTTCCTGCCGGACTGGTTGGCGGAGATCATTACCGCCTTCCTGGGCCTCTTCGTGGGCGAAGGATGGCATCTTACCCTGGGCCTGGTCTTCATGCTGATCGTGATCTTCCTGCCCGGCGGAATCATGGAAGGCATCCAGCGCACCTGGCGCCTGATCCGCCATGGGCGGCATAAGCGACAGCATCATCAGACACAGAAAAGCTCGTCGGAGGAGGCCTGATCCATGGGGAATGTCATTCTCGATGTCGCTGGGGTAGACAAGAACTTTGGGGGCCTTGAAGCACTCAGCGATATCAATCTGCAGATCGAGGAAGGCACGGTGAACGCCATCATCGGACCGAATGGCGCCGGCAAGTCGACCCTGCTGAATGTGATCGTCGGCCGACTCCCTCCCACTCGGGGACACGTGAAATTCAACGGGCATGAACTGACCGGCAAACGTCCCTACGAGATCAACCAGATGGGAGTCGCCCGCGTCTTCCAGACCCCGGAGATCTTCCCGGACCTGACCCTTCTGCAGAACGCCATGGTCCCGGCGCTGGCCAAGCGCGACGGCCAGTTCAACTTCAAGATCCTGAAAAGCCTCTATCACGAACCGGACATCCTCGAGGAGGCCGAGCACACCCTGAAGGATCTGGATCTGATCCAGCACAAGGACCAGCTGGCCAGTGCCATGTCCCGCGGCGACAAGCGCCGGCTCGAGTTGGCCATGTGCCTTGTCCAGCACCCGAAGCTGGTTCTGCTGGACGAACCCACGGCCGGCATGTCGCGGCACGATACCAATCGGACCATCGACCTGCTGAAGAACATCAAGGAACGCGGCATGACCAAGGTCATCATTGAACACGACATGCATGTGGTGTTCAGTCTGGCCGATCGGATCAGCGTCCTGGCCCAGGGCGCCATAATCGCCCAGGGCACGCCCGAAGAGGTCCGCAACGATCCCAAGGTCAAGGAAGCCTATCTCGGAGGAGAGCAGCCATGAGCTCGGTACAGGTGCCTACCAGCAAACCCGTCACGGCACGGGGGTCCGCTCCGGCGTTCTTCTCCGCTTGGGATGTCCACGCCTACTATGGCGAGAGCTATATCGTGCAGGGCGTGAACATGGACGTACGTGAAGGCGAGATCGTCGCCCTGTTGGGCCGCAACGGGGCGGGCAAGACATCCACGCTGCGCACCCTGGCCCGCATGAGCGAGCCGGAGCTTCACGGCGGCGAGATCTGGCTCGACCACCAGCCGCTGCACGAGATGAAATCCTGGCAGGCCGCACGCCTGGGACTGCAGCTGGTCCAGGAGGATCGCCGTATCCTGCCCGGCCTGACCGTGGGGCAGAACCTGGAGCTGGCCCAGATCGCCGAGCCCCACGGCTGGACCATCGAGCGCATCTACGAACTCTTTCCGCGCCTGGGCGAACGGCACGAGCAGGACGCGACCACGCTTTCGGGCGGCGAGCAGCAGATGCTGGCCATCGGCCGTGCCCTGGCCCGCCATCTCAAGATCCTGCTGCTGGATGAACCCTACGAGGGGCTGGCGCCGGTCATCGTGCAGGAGATCGAGAAAACCCTGCAGAACGTGAAGTCGCTGGGCATCACCACCATCATCGTCGAGCAGAATGCCATTGCCGCCCTGAAACTGGCCGACCGGGCCCTCATCATGGACAACGGACAGATCGTCTTCGACGGCACCTCCCAGGAGGTGCTCGACAACAAGGAGCTGCGCGACCAGTACCTGGCCGTCTAGACCAGATCATGGCAGCGTGAACACAGCCCTCGGCCCCTTGGGAGGCACCTGAGCCCCGGCACTCGCCGGGGTTTTTTCGTGCACCCCCTCAAAACAAACGGGGGATCTGGACGTGAAATGAGCAATAGTGGGGCGTGAGAAAACTTGCTCCGGCAAGAGCCTTGCCGCTAACATTTGCCAAGGAATAGGGGGAGACTCCGCAATGCGTAAAGCACTGCTCGCCGCAATCGCATGGCTCATGGCCACCGGTGCCGCTGCAGCGGCAGACGATGTGATGGTGGTCTTCGACGGTTCCAATTCCATGTGGGGGCAGATCGCCGGCACCGCCAAGATCGAGATTGCCCGCGATGCCATGGACAGCCTGATGGGCGAATGGACGGAGGGCACCAACGTCGGCCTGATGGCCTACGGCCACCGGCGGGAAGCTGACTGCGAGGACATCGAGACCCTTATCGAGCCGGGCCCCTTCGATCGCGAGGCCTTCTTTTCCAAGGTCGGAGACATCACGCCCCGCGGCAAGACCCCGCTGACGACATCGATTGAACAGGCCGCCGAAACCCTCGCCTATCGCGACAACCCGGCCACGCTGGTTGTGATCACCGACGGTATCGAGACCTGCCGGCGGGATCCCTGCGCACTGGCCGACGAGCTGGAGCGCATGGGTGTCGGCTTCACCGCCCACGTGGTCGGCTTCGACCTCAAGGACGAGGAGCATGAGGCCGTCGCCTGCATCGCCGAACGCACGGGCGGACGCTTTCTTCCGGCCGGCGATGCCGCCGAGCTCGGCACGGCCTTGAGCGAGGTGGGGGCAACCGTGGCCAAGGCCCCGGAACCCGAACCAGAGCCGGAGCCCGCCCCCGAAGTGGAACTGACCGCCCCTGAAACGGCCATCAGCGGCGAGACCGTTCCGGTCAGCTGGCAGGCGGAGACGCAACACCCCAAGGATTACATCACCATCGTGCCGATGGGCGCCGAAGAGGGCGCTTACACCAGCTATTTCCGTGTCAAGGAGGACAGCGAGGGCAGCCTGCGTGCGCCGAGCGGAACCGGTATGTTCGAAGTCCGCTACGTGCGCGACGAGGACGACAGCACCCTGGCCTCCGCCGAAATCGAGATCACCGAACCCGAGGTCACGGTCAGCGCGCCCGAGACGGCGACCACGGGGGCCACCTTCCCGGTCAGCTGGACCGGAAACGTGCATCCCAAGGACTACATCACCATCGTGCCGATGGGCGCCGATGAAGGCGCCTACACCGACTACATCCGCGTCAAGGAGGACAGCGAGGGCCAACTCCAGGCACCGGCCGAAACCGGCTTCTACGAGGTCCGCTACGTCCTCGACGAAGGCGATCGCACCCTGGCCTCCGCCGAAATCGAGATCACCGAACCCGAGGTCACGGTCAGCGCGCCCGAGACGGCGACCACCGGAGCCACCTTCCCGGTCAGCTGGACCGGCAACGTGCATCCCAAGGATTACATCACCATCGTGCCGATGGGCGCCGATGAAGGCGCCTACACCGACTACATCCGCGTCGGGGAAGACAGCGAGGGCCAACTCCAGGCACCGGCCGAGACCGGCCTCTACGAGGTCCGCTACGTCCTCGACGAAGGCGATCGCACCCTGGCCTCCGCCGAAATCGAGATCACCGAACCCGAGGTCACGGTCAGCGCGCCCGAGACGGCGACCACCGGAGCCACCTTCCCGGTCAGCTGGACCGGCAACGTGCATCCCAAGGATTACATCACCATCGTGCCGATGGGCACCGACGAGGGCGCCTACACCGACTACATCCGCGTCGGGGAAGACAGCGAGGGACAGCTCCAGGCACCGGCCGATACCGGGCTCTACGAAGTCCGCTATGTTCTCGACAAAGGCGATCGCACCCTGGCCTCCGCCGAAATCGAGATCACCGAGCCGGAAGTCGAGGTCAGCGCTCCCGACAGTGCCGCCACCGGCTCCACCTTCCAGGTGAGCTGGACCGGCACCATTCATAGCCGCGACTTCGTCACCATCGTACCCTTGGGCGCCGACGGCGACGAGATCGGCAACCATGACCGCGTCGGGGACAGCAGCGAAACCGAACTGCGCGCCCCAAGCGAGCCCGGTCTCTACGAGGTTCGTTACGTCCTCGACGAGGGCCGCAAGCCCCTGGCCTCCGCCGAAATCGAGATCACCGAGCCCGAGGTCACGGTCAGCGCCCCCGACAGTGTCACCACCGGCTCCACCTTCCCGGTGAGCTGGACCGGCACCATCCATAGCCGCGACTTCATCACCATCGTGCCCTTGGGCGCCGACGGCGACGAGATCGGCAACCATGACCGCATCGGGGACAGCAGCGAAACCGAACTGCGCGCCCCAAGCGAGCCCGGTCTCTACGAGGTTCGTTACGTCCTCGACGAAGGCCGTAAGCCCCTGGCCTCCGCCGAAATCGAGATCACCGAGCCCGAGGTCACGATAAGCGCGCCTGACAGTGCCACCACCGGCTCCACCTTCCCGGTGAGCTGGACCGGCACCATCCATAGCCGCGACTTCGTCACCATCGTGCCCTTGGGGTCGGACGACGACGAGATCGGCAACCATGACCGCGTCGGAGGCAGCAGCGAAACCGAACTGCGCGCCCCAAGCGAGCCCGGTCTCTACGAGGTTCGTTACGTCCTCGACGAGGGCCGCAAGACTCTGGCCTCCACCGAGATTGAGATCACGGAAGCCGGCATAGAGCTCAGCGGACCGGACAAGGTGCGGGCCGGCTCGGAAATCGGGATCTCCTGGAGCGGCACGCCGCCGCACCGGCGCGATTTCATTACCATCGTGCCAATGGGTGCAGCGGAAGGCGAGATCGGCAATCACGACCGCGTCGGAAGCAACAGCGAAACCGATCTGGAAGCCCCCGAACAGACGGGACTCTATGAGGTTCGCTATGTCCTCGACGAAGGCCGGCGCACACTCGCCCGTCACAATGTGGAGATCGTCGATGAAACCGCGGCCCTCGACCGGGGCGGATCGCTGGAGGTTCCGGAAACGGCAGCTGCCGGCGAGACCATCGAGATATCCTGGTCGGTCGATACCGAAAGCGGAGATCAACGCATCGCGCTGGCGCAGGCTGACCAGGCCGACTTCACCTGGATCGAGGTTCAGTCGGCATCGGAGGGCCCGCCCCTGAGCTTTACCCTTCCCGAGGACGCGGGACAGTACGAATTCCGCCTGCTCGACATACCGGGCCGGAAAGTGCTCAGCCGCTCCATCATAGACGTCCAATAGCCTGCCGCATCTGGCTGACTGCTGTCCCCGACATGCCAGCAACATGAAGAAGCAGTGCGTCTAATGCACCTCGCTCAGGTCCGACACGACCTCCACTCCTTACAGCAAGAAGGAAAAGCCATGCGCAAGAAACTGCTGGCCTGCTCCCTGCCACTTCTGGCTTTCGCCACACCCGCGATGGCCGAAATGGAAGAACCGGAAACCTGGCACCCAACCGAGGACTACTACCTGGAAAAGGTGGCCGCTTGCGAAGCCGGTGAATTCACCACCAGCGAAGGAAGCGGTGCCGTCGTCCGTTACGATGTGGTCGGACAGGAAGGACAGCACTGCCGCCTGCGCTTCACCTACCTTGAGAATCCGAATCCGCAGCTTGCGGAAAAACCGCTGACCTTCCTCGTTGATCCCTCGGCCACGGATCTGGAGTCCGAAGTCAAGAATCAGTTGCGGTCCTGCCTGGAAGGCGGCGGGCCAGAAGCCAGCTGTCAGGGAGAGTTCTATCAGGTTCTGGGCGGCCCCTCGGCCGATGCTGCACAACAGGCCTCCCCAGAGGGCCCCTTGCCATGCGGTCAACCGGTGGAAGCAGAGGGTGACTCGCTCTATCCCATGCCAAGAGAGGACAAGTGGGGCTACGTCGACCGCGCCGGCAACTGGGTCATAGAGCCACAATGGGAACAGGCAGAGAACTTCTCCGAGGGGCGAGCGGCCGTTGGGAGTTGGCAACGCTGGGGCGTGATCGATCGCGCCGGGACGTACGTGCTGGAGCCCGAATACGAGAGTCCCTCTTACAGCACCGTCGAGGATCAAAGGATCTTCGGATCCCCCTTCAACCTGTTTTCGGAAGGCTGCGCGGCGGCGGAGATCTTTACCAGTGAGGCAGAGTATGTATTTGTCGATCGCGACGGCGGCCTCCATCGCCCCACACTTCCGAACGGAGAGGAACTGGCCGGACTGGGCAACTTCTCGGAAGGCCTGGCCTGGTTTTCCTGGAGTGAGGACCTGGAATGGAACTACGGCTGGCTGGACAGTCAGGGTGAGGTCGCCATACCGGCCGAATACGCCGATGCCGGAGATTTCGTGGACGGCTTGGCGCCGGCTGAATCGCAAAGGGGTGGGGCCGGCTTCATCGACCCCGCCGGTCAGTTAGTCCTGCCACGTAAATGGACACTGGAGTCCGCACGGCCCTTTTCCGAGGGGCTGGCCCCGGTCTCCGTAGAGGCCTTCACCACGCTTTACATGAACCAGGAAGATTTCGCGATCGAACGAGTTCACGATCCGGAAACCGGCACGAAGACTGAAATCGAGATGGGAGGCGCATTCCGCAATGGCCGAGCCCCCGTCAAGGTGACGCTGGCAGAGGACACGCGGTCCGTCCTGGCCTATATCGACACTCAGGGCCAGATCGCCTTCGTGCCGGAGCGGCTTCCGGGCCTGGCTCCCTGCCATACCAGCACCCTGACAGAGTTCCATGACGGATTGCTGCGCCTGCTGGTGGCTGATGACGGAAAAAGCTGCGGCGAAGGCGCCTTTGGCCTCGGCTTGCCAAGCTACCCCGATGCCCATTACGTCTACCTGGACCCGGACGGCCAGGTGGTGCTGCGCCAGCAGAAAACCGACGGGGAGCAGGGCTGACCGATCGACTGCGATCTGGATCCTTGCCACGGCCAGTATTTGACCCTGTCTCGAAGATTGGGTACCTCTAGCAGGCGGATACCGGGAGCCACCAGGGTCCCGGTATCCGCCTCATAATTAGAATCAGGGAACCGTGAGGCCTTGCGATCTCCCTGGAATTCCACAGCTTCGGACTCTCTGGACAGGGTAGAGACAACAGGATGAACAGCACCGCAACCGCCGGGATGGACAAGACAGACAGCCAAAGCGCACGAACCGGGGAAACCCTCGTCGAAATCACGGACGTCTCCAAGACCTATGACGGAGAAACTCTCGTCATAGAGGGGCTGAACCTGGATGTTCAGCGTGGCGAGTTCCTGACCCTTCTGGGGCCCTCGGGCTCGGGCAAGACCACAGTCCTGATGATGCTGGCCGGCTTCGAGACCCCCACGGGCGGCACCATTCGCATTGGCGGGCAGGAGATCACGCGCGTCCCGCCCTACAAGCGAGACATCGGCGTGGTCTTTCAGAACTACGCTCTCTTCCCGCACATGACCGTAGCCGAGAACCTGCGCTTCCCGCTCGACGTGCGGGGCATCTCCCGCAAGGACGCCCAGCAGAGCGTGGAACGCGCACTGGAGATCGTGCGCCTGCAGGACTTCGGGAACCGCAAGCCCAACCAGCTCTCCGGCGGCCAGCAGCAGCGCGTCGCCGTGGCCCGCGCCCTGGTCTTCGAGCCGAAACTGGTGCTGCTGGACGAGCCCCTCGGCGCGCTGGACAAGAACCTGCGCGAAGAGATGCAGATTGAACTCAAGCACATCCATCAACAGCTGGGCGTCACCATGGTCTATGTGACCCATGACCAAGGGGAGGCGCTGACCATGTCGGACCGGGTGGCCGTGTTTGATGCCGGCGAGATCCAGCAGCTCGCTGAACCCGACACGCTGTACGACGCGCCCGGGAACGCCTTTGTCGCCGGCTTCATCGGCAAGAACAACCGCCTGAACGGCAAGGTCGAGAGCAGCGAAGGCGACCACTGCCTCGTGCAACTGGACGACGGCAGGAATCAGGTCAAGGCCCTGGACATCAAGACCGGCGGGCCCGGCAGCAGGACATCCCTGTCCGTGCGTCCCGAACGGATCCGCATCGGCGAAGGCGCCAAGGGTTGCGACAACGCCTTCGAGGCCAGAATTCTCGAAACCATCTTCATGGGCGATCATATCCGCGTGGGCGTGGACTTCGGCGGCGAAGAAGAGTTCATCATCCAGGTTCCCAACACGGAAAACCGTGGCGGCCTCCAGGTGGGCAACAACCTGCACATCGGCTGGCAGGCCGATGACTGCCGCGCCCTGGATCCCGCCTAGATACTCTGACGGTCCGCCAACAGGACCACCTGCCCGAAACCAGAAGAAATTTCCCGGAAGACAGCTTTCCATGAGACATATCAAGGCACCGCAACCGCAGAACGCCCAGGATCAGAGTGATCTGACAACCACCATCGCGAACATCCTGAACGACGTCCGCAGCGGGGGGGACGCGGCTCTCAGGAGCTTTACCGAGCAGTTCGACAAGGTTCGGCTCGAGGCGCTGGAGGTTTCACCGCAACAGATATCCGAGGCGATCGAGAGCCTGGACGAGGCTCTCGAAAGGGACATGCGCTACGGCATCGAGCGCATCACCGACTTCGCCAGGCGGCAGAGGGAAACCCTGAAGGAACTGGAATGCGAACCCCGGCCCGGGCTTCATCTTGGCCATCGCCACATCCCGGTCTACCGCGCCGGCTGCTACGTGCCCGGCGGTCGCTATCCCCTGCTGTCCGCAGCCCAGATGAGCATCATCCCGGCCAAGGTGGCGGGCGTCGAGGAGGTCATCGCCTGCACGCCGCCGAACACCCATCCGGCGGTCCTCGCCGCGGCGCACCTCGCCGGCGCCGATCGGATCTTCCAGGTCGGCGGGGCACAGGCTGTTGCGGCCATGGCGTTCGGCACGGAAAGCATCCCTGCCGTGGACATGATCGTCGGACCGGGCAACAAGTTTGTCACCGAGGCCAAACGCCAGGTGTTCGGTACGGTCGGGCTGGACCAGCTCGCCGGTCCCAGCGAGATCTACACGCTTGCGGACGACAGCGGCGACCCGCGCTGGATCGCTGCCGACCTGCTGGGACAGGCGGAACACGACACGGCCTCTCGGCCTGGTCTGGTGACCACCTCACGGGACGTGGGCGAGGCGACGCTGGAGGAGATCGAACGGCAACTCTCGAGCCTGTCCACCGCTGAAGTGGCCCGGGCGGCCTGGGAAAAGCAGGGCGAGATCGCCCTCTGTGACGATCTCGAGGAAGCGATCGCCTACATGGATCGGATCGCGCCGGAACACCTGCAGGTTCACACCCGGGATCCGCACGGCGTGGGCCGCCGCCTGCGCAACTACGGTTCGCTCTTCATCGGCCGCGAGGCCTCGGTCGTCTATTCGGACAAGATCTGCGGCACCAACCACATCCTGCCGACGGGAACGAACGCCCGCTACACGGGCGGCTTGTGGGTCGGAACCTTCCTCAAGACCTGTACCCATCAGTGGATGGAACCAGCCGGTGTCGAGGAGATCGCCCCCTACGCCGTGCGCCAGTCGGAACGTGAAGGCATGGAGGGTCACCGCCGCGCGGCGGCCCTGCGCCTGGACGACAGCGTCGTCTAGAGAATCGTCTGAACGGGCATCAATTCCGCGCCCCGCGCAGCCGCTCGCTGCGCCGCTTGAGCAGGCCGGCCACGATCATCAGGCAGGTGGCCAGGACCACCAGCAGGGTCGCCATTGCCAGGATCGAGGGGTCGATGTTCTCCCGCAGCCCCGAGAACATCTGCTTAGGCAGGGTCCTCTGTGACGGGCCGGCCAGAAACACTGCCACCACCACCTCGTCGAAGGAAATCGCGAAGGCGAAAAGCGCGCCTGAGGCCACGCCCGGCGAGATAATCGGCAGGATGACACGGCGGAATACCGTCAGCGGCGGTGCGCCGAGAGACTGGGCGGCACGAACCAGGGTGCCGTCGAACCCCTCCAGGGTGGCCGCCACCGTCACCAGAACGAAGGGCAGGCAGAGGGCGGTATGGGCCAGGATCAGCCCCAGGAAGCTGTTGGTCAGACCCAGTTGGGCGAAGTAGAAATAGAGCCCCACCGCGGTGATGATCAACGGCACGATCATTGGCGACAGCAGGAAGCCGTTGATGACGGCCAGTCCGCGCAGGTTCTTGCGGGCCATGCCCAGAGCCGCCAACGTACCCAGCGTGGTCGCGAGGACCGTGGCGCCGAGCGCGACGACCAGGCTGTTGCGCAGCGCGAACATCCACGGCCGCGGCGCCAGCACTTCCTCGTACCAGCGCAGCGAAAATCCCGGCATCGGGTAGGACAGGAAAGTCCCGGAACTGAACGACAGCGGTATGATCGTCAGGATCGGGGCCACCAGGAAAAGACAGACCAGGGCCACGAAGACCCGCAGGCCATAGTATCCGGCCACTTGTGAGCGTGTCGCATGGAGCGGCGGTGCCATCTCGCGTCCTTCTCCTTCAACCGACCTGGATGCGGCCCGACCCCGTCAAGCGCGTGAAGATCGCATAGAGCACAAAGATCATCAGCAGCAGGATGGCGGCCAGCGCGGAGGCCAGTCCCCAGTTCAGGGTCTCGTTGGTGTAATAGGCGATGAAGTAGCTGACCATCTGGTCGCTCTGACCGCCCAGAAGCGCCGGCGTGATGTAGAAGCCCACCGCCAGGATGAAGACCAGCAGGCAGCCGGCGGTGATTCCCGGCATCGTCTGCGGCAGGTAGATCCGGCGGAAGGCCTTCAGCGGCGGCGCCCCCAGCGATGCCGCGGCCCGCATGTGAGAGTGCGGAATGCCGCGCATGACGGCGTAGATGGGCATGATCATGAAGGGCAGCAGGATATGCACCATGCCCACATACACACCGAACCTGTTGTAGAGCATTTCCAGCGGCGCATCGGTCAATCCCAGGCTGACCAACAGGTTGTTCAGTGGTCCGTTGCGCGAAAGCAGCACCATCCAGGACGCCGTGCGCACGAGCAGCGACGTCCAGAAGGGAAAGAGCACCATTACCAGCAGGATTCCCTGGGTGGGGCCGGAACTGTTGGTCATGAGGTAGGCGATGGGATAACCCAGCAACAGGGCGATCCCCGTAATGACGAAGGCCATCCAGAGCGTGCGCAGGTACAGGTCGACGTGAATGGCCTGATTCTCGGCAACCTGTTGGATACTGCCGTCGTCTGCCTGCTCCAGGTCGACCGCCGCCAGAAGGTAATCAAACGTGATCCAGCTGGAATTCTCCTGCAGGGCCTGCCAGTACTGGCTCTCTCCCCAGCGCTCGTCGATTTCGATCAGGGTGTCCCGCCAGCTCGCTTCGGGCTCCTCCTCGGGCAGGCCAAAGGCCGTTGTCCTGAGCAGCCCGCGATACCCGGCTATCTCGTAGTTCAGGCGCCGGCCCGGTCCGCCGAGCTGACGCTCATCCCGGGCCACCTTCAATTCCTCGGCGAAGGTGGCGATCACCTCCTCGGGGGGCATGCCCTCGCCGTCCCACTGCTGAATCTCGGCCATGGTCTCCGGAAAGGCCTCTATGACCTCCGGATTCTGGACGGCCCGATACAGCATCAGGGCGATGGGAAGGGCGAAGAAGATCGTCAGGAACAGGATGGACGGCGCGAAAAGGCCAAGGGATCCGAGCCGCTTGCGCCGCTCCGCCCGGCGAAGTCTCTGCTTGAGATCCGCGGTACTGAAGGCCGCCATGGACGAGGACTCCAAATAGAAAGGCGGTCGGGCCTATGACCCGACCGCCAGAACGCGAACGCTTGTTGTTATTCGGATGCCCAGGAATTGAAACGACGGTCCAGGCGTTCCTGGTTCTCCACCCAGAACTCCGTGTTGTTGAGCAGGGCGACCTCCAGGTTGTCCGGAGCCGTCGGCAGCTTGCTGGTCATCGACTCGTCAACGTACTCGAAGGCGGCCTCCTTCGTCGGACCATAGGTCATCTCTTTCTGGAGTTCCGCCATGTTTTCCGGCTTGCTGACATAATCGATGAATTCAAGGGCCTGATCCATCTTGGGTGATCCCCTGACGATGGCCCAGGAATCGATCGCATAGACCTGGCCTTCCCAGGCCATGTCGATGGGCGCGCCTTCCTGCATGGCACTGTCGATGCGCCCATTATAGGAGGTCGACATGGCAACGTCCCCGGCGGCGAGCCATTCCGGCGGCTGGGCACCGGCTTCCCACCACTGGATATGCTCCTTGAGCTCGTCCAGTTTGGCGAAGGCCCGGTCCACGCCTTCCTCGGTGCGGAGCACGTCATAGACGTCCTCGGGTGCGACCCCGTCGGCCATGAGTGCGATTTCCAGGTTGAACTTCGCCCCGCGGCGCAGGCCGCGCGTGCCCGGGAACTCCTCGACATCGAAGAAGTCCTCCCAACCGCTGGGCGAGCCTTCGACCCGATCGGTATTGTAGGCCATGATCACGGACCAGACGATCGTGCCGGCCCCGCATTCGCTGGCACCGCCCTCCATGAACTCATCACGACCGCCGATCTCGTCCCACGGCAGGCGCTCCAGATAGCCCTGTTGGCAGGCGCGCTGCAGCTCCGGGTCCTCCAGCTGGACCACGTCCCAGATCACTGAGTCCGTCTCCACCTGGGAAGTGATGTTCGAGAGTCCGCCGTTGAAGCTTTCCTCCAGCAGGGAAATCCCGGTGTCTTCCTGGAAGGGCTCGAAGTAAGCGGCCCGCTGGGCATCCTGGTAGGATCCGCCCCAGGACACGACGGTCAGGTCCCTCTCCTGAGCGGCCAGGCTTCCGGAAAGGCCGATGGCCCCCATGGCGGCAACCGCCACACCCAGCGTCATGTTTCTTGCTACAGACATAATGCCTCCTTCTTCTTATCGGTAATCTTCTGTCCGCATTGCAAGCTACGGAATTTGCAGCGCTTTGTCCATATCACCAATAGTTGTTTATTTCCTTGTCTCTCCTGATAATGGCATTCACCACCACCAGAAGGGGGCCGCGAAGGGGCTGCAACGCACGTCCCAAGGCCAGCGAGAGCGCCCCTCATACCCGGATACATGTCCCGGGGCCGGGCCTGACTTTATGCTGCGTCAGGATGCCGCCGACAGGCCCCTTGTAACGCCCAAGTGCGGACGTCATGCGGCAAGATAGCCCTTCGTCACGGCCGCACCGATAGTATACTTTGGATCGACGAAATTGCCCAGCTTCGCCTGGCCGCATTGGCTCAGCAGCATGTAGGCATCCCACGTGTCGAAGCCGTAGTCGTTCACGAGCCAGAAGACGAGCTCCCGGTACGCGATGCGCATGGCATCCTCCAGCGGACGCGCGCTGCCGATGGTCATGAGGAAATCCTCGGCCTCGAGACGCGGCCAGGCGATGGTCCATCCCTTGATGACATCGAAGCGCAGCGTGGTGATCGAAGGGTACTCCACGGCCACGCCGCAGACTTCCCCCTCGCCCTGACAGGCATGGCAGTCGCCGATGAAGAAGCGGCCCCCCGGCACCTTGGCGGGCAGATAGACGATATTGCCGGGACAAATGTCCGGCATGTCCATGTTGCCCCCGTGCTGGTCGGGTGTCAGGGCGTTGATGGAATCGATCTCCGGCGAGCAGCTGATCGTGCCCACATGCGGCCTGTACGGCAGGGTGACCCGATCGCTCCAGTAGACATGCTCCTGATCCAAATGAATCTTGCGCACGACCTCCGGCAGCGGCTCGTTCAGGGTGGCGGTGTGGGTCGTCCCGGTCAGGCCGCCGAACTCCGGCACCAGGCAGCAGGTTCCCCGAGGATTCTCGCCCCAGGGGCTCATCGATTCGATATGGACCGCCAGGACGTCGCCCTTCTCGACGCCTTCCACCAGGACGGGCCCGCACTGCGGATTGATGAAGGGCATCTCGAGCACCTGGGACGGCAGATCGGCCTCGTCGCGGATACGGCCCTCGAAGCAGTCCTGCGTCCAGAAGGTCACCCGGTCACCGGGCTGGACCGTCAGCACCGGCTCTGAATAAGGGCCGATGGTATAGTGGTAGGTGCCCTGCCTTTCGGGCGTCAGTTCATGAGTCGTCCCCGAACGCCCGCGGGTAAGGCCGCGCGTCTCCATGATGGACGTCTGCAACCAGTCGGCAGCCTGGGTCATGTCGCCTCCTTCCACACGCTGCTCTGCCGTGCATCATCTCCTGCCAAAGCCTCGTCCTTCCAAAGACGCTCCGCAAGAGGCGCTTCGGAAGGAAGCGCTAGAAACCGACCGCCTGCCCGTCCTTGCGGTGATCGGATCCGGCGATGTAGATGCCGTTGTCCATGCGATGGATCAGCTGCGCCCCGCCAAAACCGAAGGCGGCTTCCGGCGGCTCCACGCTGATTTCGTGCCCCAGGGCGCGCAAGCCCTCGAGCGTTTCCGCCGGGAAGCTTGCTTCCATGGCCACCCGGCGCCCCTTGGTCACCCGCCAGCGCGGCGCATCGCTGGCCGTCTGGGGAGTCTGGCCGTAATCCAGCATGCGCAGCACCATCTGCACATGGCCCTGGGCCTGCATCGGCCCGCCCATCACGCCGTAACTGGTCAGCGGCTCTCCGCCGCGCGTCAGGAACCCCGGGATGATGGTATGGAACGGCAGCTTGCGGGGTCCGACGCAGTTGGGATGACCCGGCTCCAGCCGGAAGCCAGCGCCGCGGTTCTGCAGGCTGATACCTGTCTCCGGGACCACCACTCCGGAGCCGAAGCCCTGGTAGTTCGACTGGATGAAGGAGACCATGGCTCCGTTGGCATCGGCGGCCGTGATATAGACCGTGCCGCCGGGACGCGGGATCGCATGCCCGGGGTCACTGGCCGTCTTCGGGTCGATCTCGGCCGCACGGGCCTCGAGGTAGGCGGGCTCGAGCATCTGCGTCGGCGCGATCTCCATGGTCTCGGGATCGCCCACATGGGCATGGACCTCGGCCAGGGCCAGCTTCATGGCCTCCATCTGCAGGTGCAGGCCTTCCACGGAATCCACCCCGTACTCGCGTACCTGCGTGTGATCGAGAATGCCCAGCGCGATCAGCGCGGCGATCCCCTGCCCGTTGGGCGGTATCTCGTGCGCCTCGACATCCTGATAGCTCTTGCTGACGGTCTCGCACCAGAAGGGTTCGTGCGAGGCCAGGTCTTCCAGGCTGAGCGCGCCGCCGTGTCGTCCAGAGAAGGCCGCCATCTTCTCGGCCAGCTCGCCGCGATAGAAGGCCTGGCCGCGGGTCTCGGCGATCAGGCGCAGGCTGCGGGCCATCGCGGCATTCCTGTACAGCTCACCGGCCGCGGGGGCACGTCCTTCGGGCAGGAAGGCCTCGGCAAATCCCGGCTGATCCTTCAGCACCTTCTGCCCGTTGGCCCAAAGCTGCGCGATGATCGGCGTGACCGCATAGCCCTTGTCGGCATAGGCGATGGCCGGCTCGAACAATGCCTCGAAGGGCAGCCGTCCGAAACGTTCCGACAGCGACACCCAAGCTGAAACCGCCCCTGGCACGGTCACTGCGTCCCAGCCGCGCTCCGGCATTCTGTCGCGACCGGCGAAGCGCTCCGGGGTCCAGGCGGCCGGCGCCCGGCCCGAGGCGTTCAGCCCATGCAGCCCCTGCCCGTCATGCAGGATGGCGAAGGCATCGCTGCCCAGACCGTTTCCCGTTGGTTCCACCACCGTCAGCGCGATGGCGGCGGCCAGCGCCGCATCCACGGCATTCCCGCCCTGCTGCAGCATGCGCAATCCGGCCTGGGCGGCCAGCGGCTGCGAGGTGGCCACCATGTTGCGCGCCATGACCGGCATGCGCTGGGAGGGGTAAGGAAACTCGAACGTCATGGGCATGGCGAAACAGTCTCTTCCTGTGCTGTGTGAACTCTAGGGATGGTACCGGGCTCCTGCATCACCCGGTGTCGGCTTCTTGCGCCTTCTTCCGCTGGCGATAGCGATAGCGGACGAAGAGCAGGATCGATATGACCGCCAGCACGAAGAAGCCGGCCGAGACGGGGCGCGTGAAGAACAGCGTCCAGTCCTCGTCGGCCATCAACGCGCGGCGCAGGTTGGTCTCGGCGATCGGCCCCAGGATCACGCCGAGCACCAGCGGCGCCAGCGGATACTCCATCTTCTTCAGCAGGTAGCCGAGCGCACCGACGAAGAACAGCAGATGGACATCGGTGACGCGGTTGTTGAGCGCGAAGACGCCGACGGCGCAGAACACCAGGACCAGCGGCACAATGACGTGCTTGGGCACCTTCGTGACCATCAGGAAATAGCGCATGGTCATGAGCGCGATCACCAGCATCATCACCGCGGCCACGACCATGGCGACGAAGATGCTCTGGACCAGCTCCGGATTGTCCACCATCAGGCGCGGCCCGACAGAGATGCCGTGCACCATCAGGGCGGCGATCAGCACGGCGTCCACGGCACTGCCGGGAATACCGAGCGCGATCATGGGGATCAGGCCGCCGCCGGCGGTCGAGGAGTTGCCCGATTCCGAGGCCACGACGCCTTCGGAAATTCCGGTTCCGAACTTCTCCGGTGTCTTCGAGGCCTGGCGCGCCTGGTCATAGGCCAGCAGGTTGGCAATGGAGCCACCGGCCCCGGGTACAGCGCCAATGAAGACGCCGATCAGTGACGAACGGATCAGGTTCACCGGGCGCGACAGCGTCTCGCGCATGAACTGGAAGGGCCGGAAGACGATGGGGCTGTCCACCAGCGCCTTGCCGCGCTGGACCCGGCCGATATCCTCCAGCTCGCTCAACAGCTGGCTGACCGCGAAGATGCCGATCAGCACGGCCAGGAAGGGCAGGCCCGCCTGCAGCATCTGCAGGTCGAAGCTGAAGCGCTGGGCGCCCATGATGGGATCGTCGCCGATGGTGGCCAGGAACATGCCCAGGATGCCGGCGATCATGCCACGCAGGATGGATTCGCCGACCAGGCTGGCGATGACGGTCATCGCGAAGACAATGAGGGCGAAATACTCCCAGGGCCCCAGCTCGATGGCGATGAGCGCCAGCGGCGGTGCCGCCAGCACCAGCACGATGACCGAGATTATGGTTCCGAAGAACGAGGCCCAGATACCCAGGCCGAGTGCCCGGCCGGGATCGCCATTGCGCGCCATGGGAAAGGCGTCGAAGGTGGTCGCCACCGCCGAGGGCGTGCCCGGAATACTCAGCAGGGCGGCCGAGATCATGCCGCCGCAGAGGCCGCCGACATAGACCGCCAGCATGGTGGCCACGCCCTGGATAGCCGGCATGTGGAAGGTCAGTGGCAGGGTCAGCACGATCGCCATGGTGATGGTGAAACCCGGGATCGCCGAGGCAATGAGTCCCGCAACGACGCCGACCAGCATCGTGAGGATCGTGGCCAACTGGAAGATCTGGCCGAGCGCACCTCCAAAGCCTTCAAACATGACTCTCTCGCTTCACCATGGTTTCGAACCGACTGTAGCTGTCCCGCATCTCTCGTTCCCGTCCGGCTACAGGAGACCGCCCGGCAGGAACACACTGAGGACTTTTGCGAAGAAATATTCCACGCCGACGGAGGCAACGAGTGCAATGATCACGGCTGCCACTGCATTCCGGACGGTCTTGGGACCGACGGAAATCTGGGCGATCACGATGAACAGGAAGGTCGAGATCGCATAGCCCACGAGGCTGAACGCGGCAACATAGCCCCCGAACAGCCCCAGCATCAGCAGAACCAGCTTCTTTTCCGCCAGCGCCGAACGCACGATGCCAGGCATCTCGCCACGCCGGGCGCGCACCTCCTTGATGGCGCGCGGCAGGGTCTGCGCGATCATGGCGAGGTTCAGCAGCATCAGGGCACCCAGAACGAAACTCGGAAAGGCCCAGGCCCCCAACGGTTCCCAGGCGGAATCGGGCAGGCCCCTCGCCACGACGAACAGGAAGGCGAAGATCACCAGCATGGCCAGGTTCAGCAACAGGTGAAGGAGCGCCGAGTTACTGGCGCTCCCTCCCTTGTCCTCCGTCTGTCCAGGCCCTTCCTTCGCCTCCTTTGCAGAGGGGGAGGAAGGCTGGTGGTCGGACGGTGCAGCCATTACTGCTGGATACGCTCGGCCAGGTCGGAAACGGTCTGGTCGAGCTCATTCATGTACTCGGCGTACTCTTCCTGACCGCGGATCACCACTTCCGCACCGGCGTTGTTCACCTGCTCGACGAACTCCTCGTCGTTCTCCAGCTTGGTCAGACTTTCCTCGAGCACATCGATGCGCTCTTGGGGCGTGCCCTTGGGCACGAAAAGCCCGCGATTGATGGTCAGCTCCATGTCGTAACCAAGCTCCTGCAAGGTGGGAACGTCAGGGGTGGCGTCGATACGCTCCGTGGCACCGGTGGCCAGGTAACGCAGGTCACCTTCCTTCACGAACTCCAGCGCCGAGGCGATGTCGCCGATGGCGGCGTCGATGTGGCCGCCGACCAGGGCCTGGATGCGCTCGCCGGTGCCTTCATAGCCGACATAGGAGAATTCGGCGCCGGTGGCATCCTCGATCATGGCGGCATGCAGGTGCGGGACACCGGCCATGGTCACGCCGAAGGTGACCTCACCGGGATTCTCCTCGGCGTATTCGACGAATTCGTCGAAGGTCTGCCAGGGCGTATCCGCGTTCACCACGACATACTGCGGCGAGAGTGTGAACGAGGCGACCGGTTCGAAATCGTCCGGATGGACATCGGTGACGCCCGTGTAGTGCGAGACCAGAAGTCCCTCGTGGATCTGGGCCATGGTGTAGCCGTCGGGCTCACGTTCGCGCGCCTCTTCCAGACCCTGGGTTCCGCTCACGCCCGGCAGGTTGACCACCGGGATCGGCTGGCCGAGATACTCCTCGCCGTGATTGGAGACGATGCGCATCAGCGTGTCACTGCCGCCTCCAGGGCCCCAGGGAACGATCATCTCGACCGGCTCCGAGGGGAAGTCCTGGGCCGCGGCCGCACCGCCCAGTGCCACGCCGGCCGCAAGTGTGCAGGCCAGCGTCAGGGATGTCTTGCGAATAGTCATGATTATGGCACCTCCCGATTGTGCTCCTTGTTCCGTGCCGGCCACTGTAACGCGGTCGGCTGCATGATGACATGAGATGGAACCATTATTATATTGGTTCCTTATTCATCTTCTTCTTCCCATCATCATTAGATAGAAGGCCGGTGTATTTCAAGTTTTTCCCTTGCTTTTCGCCTCCAGTCTTGAGAACCAATCCGTTATTGCTATCATCCATTGGCTCACCAATGAAGCCAGTACGCCTCGCCGTGACGAGGGAAAATGGTTGCAGTCGGGGATGTCGCCTTGGAAATCGTCAACGACCCTCTCCTACTTCTGTTCTGGGCGCTCGCCATGCTGGCCGTGGGCGCCTTCGCCGGACTGATCGCGGGCCTGCTCGGGGTCGGCGGCGGCATTGTCGTCGTCCCGGCGCTCTATCACGTGCTGGCCCTGATGGATGTCAACGAAGCCATCCGCATGCACATTGCCGTAGGCAGTTCGCTGGCCATCATCATTCCGACAAGCTTGATATCTGCCCGGTCCCACTATCGACGAGAGGCCGTGGATGTCCCACTGCTCAAGAAGTGGGTGGCGCCCCTTCTGGCGGGCGTGGTGATCGGCAGCGTGATCGCCGCCTACCTGAATGGCAACCTGCTGGCGGCGGTCTTCGCCGTGGTGGCCCTGCTGGTCGCCATCCGGATGCTGCGCGGCGAGGACAGCGTCAAGCTGACCGAAAGACTGCCCGGTGAGCCTCTGCGCAGCCTGCTGGCCGGCCTGATCGGCATGATCTCCACAATGATGGGCATCGGCGGCGGCACCCTGACCGTGCCGCTGCTCAGCGCCTGCAACTACCAGATCCGCCGGGCCGTCGGGACAGCCTCCGCGGTGGGCATCGTGATCGCCATTCCCGGCGCCATCGGCTTTCTGGTCAGCGGCCTGGGAGCAGAGGGTCGCCCCCCGCTCACCTTCGGTTACATCAACCTGGTCGCCTTCTGCCTCATCGTGCCGACCACCACCCTGCTGGCGCCCTATGGCGCGCGCCTGGCCCACACCATCAAGCCACGACTGCTGAAGATCGCCTTCGCGATCTTCCTGCTAATCACCTCGCTGCGCCTGTTCTACGACCTCTTCACGGCTCTCCAGGCCGCGTGAGTCCACCAGCGACGTCTTGTCCGCCCTGCGGCCAGCCAGCGAATCCGGCCCTCCCACCAAGTCGCGCTGCACCATCCTGAGATGCGCCTGCATCTGGGCAGCAGCCTCGTCAGGCAAGCGCCCGGCGATGGCCTCCGCCAGGCGGCAGTGATCCGCGGCATAGCGACGGCGACGCCGGTCATCGAGAACCGATTCGCGCAGGCGCCCCCAGGCAGCCTGCGCCCGCACGGCATTCAGGGTATCGAACAGTCCCAGGAACAGGCTGTTGTGGGCGGCCAGCGCGATGGCGCGATGTAGCGCGCTGTCCCAGATCTCGTAGGCCTCGATGTTGGTCGAGGATCCGCTCTTTTCCGCATAGTAGCGAATCTCCGCCAGCTCGCGTTGCGTGGCGCGCAGGGCGGCGAAGGCCGCCAGCCGCGGTTCCACCTCCAGGCGGACCTCCATGATCTCCGAGGGGTTCGTGCTCTCCGTCAGGCTGGCGATATCCGCCGCTCGGCGCTGCGGGCGCGGTCCGGCGAAGGTGCCCTGGCCCACGTGCCGCCAGACACGCCCCTCGGCCTCCAGCAGGTCAAGGGCGCGGCGCAGCGTCCGCCGGCCGACGCCCAGGGCGCCGGCCAGGTCACGCTCCGGCGGCAGGCGCATGCCAGGGGCATAGGTGCCGTCATCCAGTGCCGTGCGCAGGCTGCTGAGAGTGAGTTCGTATTGCGACATTCCGGCCCGTAGGCCCTCCGTTCGTGACCAAGCTTAGTTTCGTGATACCAGTTTGCCCGGCTTCACGGAAGTCCAGCCGCGCTTAAGCCATGGAACCAGCTGCCTTTTCACGCAGCCTCGGGGTGACCCGCAAAGCCCGAGCCGCTATAGTGCCTGCAATCATAAGGGGGGCACATGGAACTCAAGCGATCCATCGGGGTCATCGGGCTGACCTGCATCGGCGTGGGCGGTGTTATCGGTTCGGGCTGGCTCTTCGCACCTATCAACGCGGCACAACATGCCGGACCGGCGGCCCTGCTGTCCTGGGTGATCTGCGGCGTGGCGGTCATGCTGCTGGCCCTGACCTTCGCAGAGGTCTGCACCTGCCTGCCGGTGGCCGGTGGATTGGGCCGCATCCCCTTCTACAGTCACGGACAGACCCTGGCCGCGGCCATGGGCTGGACCGCCTGGCTGGGCTATGTGCTTGCCGCGCCCATCGAGGTCACTGTGATGCTGCAATACCTCCAGGGCCCCCTGCCCTGGCTTTCGGGGAGTTCGGCCAGTCACGGGCTCAGTTCCCTGGGAATCGCCTTTGCCATCGTCTTCCTGGCGATCATGACCGTGATCAATGCCTTCGGGGCAGCCCTCTTCGCCCGTCTCAATGCCGGACTGACGATCTTCAAGGTGATCGTGCCCATCGTGGTCGCCATACTGATCATCGCCGACCGTTTCCAGGGGGCGAATTTCACGACCAGTCCCTCCTTCACGCCGATGGGGTGGAAAGGCGTTCTGGCAGCCATTCCGACGGGCGGCGTGCTCTTCGCCTTCCTTGGCTTCCGCCATGCCATCGACATGGCCGGCGAAGTCCGCCGACCGCAGGTCACCATGCCGATCGCGCTGTGTCTTTCGGTCCTGATCTGCCTGCTGCTCTATCTCCTGCTGCAGGTTTCCTTCATCGGCGCGCTGTCCGCGGACGAACTGTCCAAGGGCTGGGCCCAACTGGAAAGCGGCCACCAGCTCGGCCCATTGGGCGCCCTTGCCGTCGCACTCGGCATGGTCTGGCTGTCCAGTGTCATCCTGGCCGGGGCCGTGATCGCTCCATTCGGCGGGGCGCTCGTGGCCACCGGCTCCAATGCCCGCATCACACTGGCCCTGGCGCGCAACGGCTTCTTTCCGAGCCTCATGACCCGCCTGTCCGAACGCCAGGTGCCGCTCAATGCCTTGCTGCTCAACCTGGCACTCGGTATCGCGGCCTTCTTGGCTCTGCCCTTCCAGGAACTGGTGGCCCTCAACAGCTCGGCCATCACCCTGTCGCTCACCATCGGGCCCATCGCCCTGCTGGCCTTGCGCTACCAGATGCCCGACATCGAGCGCGGCTTCCGCCTGCCCTTCGCCTGGCCGATTGCGGCCCTGGCCTTCGTCGTCGCCACTCTGGTGATCTACTGGTCCGGCTGGGACAACACCTGGCGGCTCGTGCTTGCGCTCGTCATCGGCGGCCTGCTCTTCGCCGCCGGCCAGGCCCGCAGCGGCAACTGGGACGTGGATGCCCGCAATGCCCTGTGGCTTTTGCCCTACATGATCGGCCTGACGCTGCTGTCCTGGCTGGGCGGGTTCGGCGGCGGCCGCGACCTGATTCCCTTCGGCTGGGACATCCTGGTGGGCACCGTCCTGGCACTGGCCACGCTGGTCTGGGCGGTCCGGCTGCGCCTGACCCGGGAAACCTTCGACGAACGCAACCCGGACCTGGGCCCCGAGACGGGAGGGGAGCGCTAGGCAACTGGGTTCGTAAGGCTTTTCACATGTTCAGGGGTCGAAGGGGAGGGTATCTGATGCGCGATCGCCAATACTGTGCAAGGGGTCTGTTTGGCCTCTTGTTGGTCAGTCTCCCTCTCAACCCCCTTCTGGCAGCCGAGGACATCTGCGAGCCGGCCGCGGTGCCGAAACTGGCCGAATGTTCATCCGCAACCATGCTTGGGGCCCTCAACGAGGATCTCCTCATTACGGGCCCCCGCACGCCCCAAGAACTCTATGCCGAAGGCCGCACCCCTCCAGGGCAGGCCGAGCTTACCTTCTCCGGCCTGGTCAAGGAGACGGGCACGGCTTGTGCCCAGCCCGTAGCGGCGCTCACCAGCGACGGCTTGCTGATGAGCGGCGCCCTGTCCGGCGCAGAGGCCAAAAGCTCCGTCAAGGCACGCGCCGAGAAGCTCAAGAAACGCGCCAAGGATATCGAAGGCGCCGACAACGCCGATGACCGGATCGCGGCCCTGATGGAGCTGATGGGGCGTTCCGCGGGCGAGGCGCGACCCGGAGGCGGCAATGACTTCGATCCGCTGAATGTTTTGATCCCCGAGGACGAACAGCAACGCGACGTAATCCTGGAAATCTCCAGCCCCAATGCCTTCACGCTGGAAAGCGGACAGCTCGGCAACCCCATCTGGGTGAAACACAGCGGCGCGACTGGCTGGGACCCACACGCCGCCAGCCATTTCGTCATCCAGTTACCCGGCACCACGCAGGATGAGCTGCAGCCTGGCGAAAGCTATGGCGCCGTCGCCCTCGCACCCGTCGACGGCGCGGAACCCGATGCCATGCCCAGCCTCATGGCCTTCTATTCCTCCTGGGAAGGCCGGTTCCAGCCCTTCCTCGAGCGGGAGCGCGCCAACCCCGAGGGTGCCGACATCCTGGACGACATCCAACGGGATTTCTCCCTGCCCGACGGCATGCGCGGCCTGAACCTTGCCCGAATGGCCCGGACAGGCGAGGGCCTGGCCTTCCAGGGCGAGGTCACCCTGGTGGGCGGACGCATGGATGGCGAAGTCCATATCCACGAGATTACCGAGGGGGCCGTTTACGGCCAGCTAGAACTTTCGGGTTCAGGCCTGGCCGAAGTCCAGGTTCACGAATTCACTTATGACAGGGAAGGCAAACTCGACGGCTCGGAACGAACGGAAACCCGCACACGCTCTGGCCCCATCAAACTGACCGGAAACTTCGAGGCTCCCAATCGGGGGAGCATGGTTCGCATGGGCTATGCAGCTGTCACGGTGGATGCACGCGGCGGAGAGCGCCAACCGGAGCTTACCGTAACCGCGCATTACCCGCCGGGTCGCGCCCGGAATGTGGACCGTAAGACTCCCGACCTGGAGATTCGCTTCGATCGCCGTCTCGACCCGGACAGCGTGGCCGCCGACAGCGCCTCTATCGAATATCCCAACGTCTTTGGCGAGATGGTGCAGATTGCAACGGACCTGCAGGTCCAGGGTGATCGTCTGCTGATAGAGCCGAAGGACCATCTGAGACCTGCCGCCTGGCACCGTGTCGTAATCGAGGGAGGCGCCCTGGGCCCTCAGGGGACGGACGGCGCCCAACTGCCGCAGTCCTATGAGTTTACCTTCGCCACCCTGCCCGAGGAATTCGAGATCGAGCCCCACGTCTTCCAGGTATCGAAAGACGCCCCGCTTGTCGCCGGCAAGCAGACCCTGACCCGGCTCTACGTGGACTGGGACCGACCGGAGCACACTGTCGATGAAGCCTGGCATGTCCGGACGATTCCGGCCGATTCCTGGGTCACCGACGAGCGCGAGGGCATGCTTTACGAAAGGAAGGAGGAGGCGGAAGTCCCCATCGAGGAGTTGACGAGCAAGGCTGAAAAGCGACGGGCAACCAACACGGTGAACTTCTTCGGCTGGCAGCCGGACCTGCGTCAGATGCGGCAGGTCCGCGGATTCGTCCAGCCTATCGATCCCTGTGACCGACGTCTGGAAAAGGAGGAAGGCGAACAGTCGGTTGCCTGGACCGACCTCCAGAAGCATCTCACCTTCGACTACTACATGATGCAGGTGGGCAGCTGGGCCGACGGTGTGCCGCCAGCGGCGCGGGATATGGCAGCCCGCATCGCCGAGAACAGTGCAGACTTCACGCAGCAGACCTTTCCGGTGACCGGTGTGACAGGGCGCGCCGCCGGAGACTATGCACCAAGCGAGGAATGGCGGAACGATCTCGCTTCCAAATTCGAGAAGTACGACAAGGCTTGGGCAAACCCTCTGCTCGACCACGACAAGGGGGAGATATTCCATCACTACAAGGCGCGATTCCTTTTGGTGAAAGAGCTTCATGACAGACTTTGGGAGCAGGGGAATGTTCCCGACCTGGTCGTCGCGTTCTTTCCCACGGACGTCATGGGCGGCGGCTCCTCGTTCGGCACCGACAAGCAAGCACCGACTGCACAAGAGGAAGTATGGCCCCCGCCCATCCATTTCCTGATGCCCTTCAGCCTGATGGAAACCTCGCGCCGGGCAGCCGAGGTCCCTGCCGTCGCGCATGAGTTCGGTCATGGCTTCGGCCTTCCACATGTGCCTGACGTGAAGGGGCGAACGGAACGTGCCATCGAATGCAAATCCGGCCGCAGTGAAATGCCGGGAATTGAAGGCTTTCGCCTGTCGCTGGATGGGAACAGCGGCTTCAACAAGTCCTTCGAGGAGGGCAACGGGGAAAGTCCGCATACCCTCCTGCCGCTCATGTACCCCTGCGTTCAGGAGACGGCCAAGCACTTCATCCTGCGCGATCATTACCAGCACCTTCTGGAAGCACTGGAACGGACCTACATGTCCCCCGGCCTGCCTTCGCCCGGCAGCAGCACGGAGGCACCGAGCACCCCAGCCCACCAGGGAACAAGCGCGTTTACCCAAATGCTCCAGCCGGTAAGCGTCGCCTCCGCATCTCAGGACAGTGTACAGGACCAGACCTACGTGATCTCCGGCTGGCTGGATGACAGCGGACAGCAGGCGCAGATCAACCACGTCTCTCCCGTTCAGGGGACTTCCCTGAAGCATGGACCCGAGGGAGACTTCACGCTGCTGCTGCGCAATGCTGAAGGCGGGCTGCTGTCCAGCCGGTCGATCGGCTCCGCCTTGCGCGACAGCCGCAACGGTCCCTTCCTGGCACTCGTCCGCAGTCCCGAACCACCCAACAGCGTGGAGCTGCGGCTGGAAGACAGCCTGCTGGCAAAACGCCAGCGCAGTTCAGTCCCACCGGAGATCGCAGCCTTCGACATTCGCGAGGTCGGCGAGGACGAGGTTGTTCTGGACTGGCTGTTGTCCGATGCCGATGGCGACCCGCTTTCCAGCTCCCTGCTCTTCCGCGCGGCGGATAAGGAGGCCTGGCGTGTCGTGGTGCCTCAAACACGAGCGAGCCGGGTGACGGTCCCCAAGGCAGCCTTGCCGGATGGCACCAGCCCCCAGTTCCGCCTGGTGGTCAGTGACGGCATGAACCGGACGGAGCGTCTGCTGAAAGCCACATCAGCCACCCGCACAACCCCGGTTCGGGAAGACCCCGTAGACGGGATGGGATCCCTTCCACCCGAGCCCGAACCGGATCGAGGACCGGCCCCACTGGCCGAGCAGCCTGTCGAGGGCCAGGAGGAAAGCTCCTCCGAAGAAACGCCAGATGACTCGTCGCAAGCTGTAACGGACTCCGGCCAGTCCGGGCCCGAAGGCAAGCTTGTGCTCGATGGCGAAACTCACGCACTGCAGATCGCACGCTGTGAACGCAAGAGCTTCGGGCCGGAGGCTTCGGTCATTGAGCTGAGCGCAACCTCGGGGCCTGTCGAGCGCGAACACCTGTCGGTGAAGGCCAGCATTGCGGAACTGCCCCAGGGTGCCCACCAGCTTGTGGAAGCACGCCGCATCGCTGCGGATGGACAGGAGAGCGCGGTCTACATGGCCATGCACAGTGCAGAGGGAGACGACTGGAAGGACCCCTTTGGAGAGCCGGTGGACGGCCCGCTTCTGCGCCTGCATGAGGGAAGGCTTACGGGCAGTGGCGAATTCTTCGATCGCACCCGTGAGGTGATGTCCCTCGGCGAGGGGCGCTTCCAGGCCGTCTGTCCCGGCTTGGACGACGAGTAGGGCCGCCTCTACTGTGCCGTATAACCGCCGTCGACCAGGTGGTAGCTTCCCGTGATGAAGCTCGCCCGTTCGGACAACAGGAAACAGGTCAGGGCCGACACCTCGTCCGCCGTGCCCAGGCGCTGAACGGGATGCAGGCCGGCCAGTTGGCCCAGGGTGTCCGCGTCCAGGTTCTTGGACAGCAGCGGCGTGTCGATGAAGGCCGGGCCCACGGCATTGATGCGCACGCCCTCGGTCGCGTACTCCATGGCCGCCGTCTTGGTCAGGCCGACCAGGGCGTGCTTGGCCGCCACGTAGGCAGGGGCCTTGGCAAAGCCGACGGAGCCCAGGATTGAGGCCATGTTCACGATGGCCCCGCCCCCGCTCTGCATCATCGCCGGAATCTGATAGCGCAACCCATAGAACACGCCGTTCAGGTTGATGTCGATCACCTTGCGCCAGCCGTCCAGGGGATAGTCGCCGGTCTTCTCGCTGGGCCCGCCGATGCCCGCGTTGTTCACGGCCAGATGCAGGCCGCCGCATTCCCGCAGCGCGAAGTTCACCAGGGCCTCGACCGCTTGCGCATCGGCTACATCCGCAGTGCAGACCTGGGCCTTTCCCCCGGCGGAACGAATGTCCTCGGCCACTGCCTGTGACGAGTCCTCCTCCAGGTCGCTGACCACAACTTCGGCGCCTGTCCGGCCCAGTTCGCGGGCAATCGCCGCCCCGATCCCCGAGCCGGCACCGGTTACAATGGCCACCTTGTCTTGAAAATCGTTCTCCATCACGACCGAATTCTCCTCTGTATAGTGCTGTTCTTGCGGTTGAATCGCTCGTCACCACACTACATCAAGGACGCTCCTCGGACAGTGAGGTCTAAGGGCGCAGGTTTCAGCTGTCACACTTGAACTTCCCCGCCCGCCGCATCCAGATATCAGGGTGTCGAATTGAAAAATGCTTGCAAGGCAGCGACTTGGTCGCAAGTGATCCGCTTGGCCGGATCGGCTATCTGTCGCCGCCGCGCGAAACCGGGGTTCGAATCACAGGCGCCATCATCTGCTTGCCGCGAAAGGAGAAACGGTAGCTGTCATGAGTCACGAAGCTGATGAAGACCAAAGCGACACGGCCAGAAAGGCCGCATGGTGCGGCTTCGAGGAAATACTCGGCGCCGGCCTGGCCACGACCATGACGCTGCATGCGCCTTTCTTCTGGGCGCCCCCAGTCTGGGTCATCGCCTTGATGCAGCCAGGCGGGAAGTGATTGGCCAGGAACGTCGGCATCCTGCCCCGTTCAGATCAAGGGGGTCCGCTTCCTGGAACGACAGCTTGAACCCTTCTTGTTGAGACTCCTCATTTTCACCCTCTGCGCCTGCACGGCGGCATCCTCCGTCAGTATTGAAGCGGGCGCCGACTGAGCCCACTCTCAATGGGACAGACATTCACAGCAACCTGGAGCACTGTCCCGACGAAGATCATGCAGACTCTCAGGCGGCACAAGCGGCACAATCTGCTGCATTCAGTGGTCCTCATCACCGGCATGGCGCTGATCGCCGCCGCTTGCGCCTGGACACTCTGGGGGCTGGAGGGCGTGATCTGGGCCCTGGTCGGCCTCACGCTGGGCCTTGTCGTGAGCCCCTCCCTGTCACCGGAGCTTGTGCTCAGACTCTATCGGGCGCGCGCTCTGCCGCGCCAGCAAATCCCCGAGCTTCACGAGGCCCTGCACCGTCTGGCCGAACGGGCCGGTCTGCCGTCCGTACCGGGGCTCTACTACGTGCCGAGCTCCATGAGCAACGCCTTCTCGGTGGGCCAGCCAGGCGATTCGGCGCTTGCCCTGACGGACGGCATGCTGCGGTCGCTGACCCCGCGGGAGATTCTGGCCGTACTGGCGCACGAGATCAGCCACATTGCCAACAATGATCTCTGGATCATGAACCTCGCCGACAGCATCAGCCGGCTGACCGCCCTCCTGTCCTACCTGGGTCTCTTCCTTCTGGCCCTGAACCTGCCACTGGCCCTGAGCGAGGCGGCAACTGTCCCCTGGCTGCTGATTGGCCTCCTGGTTCTGGCGCCGACCCTGCTCACCCTCATGCAGCTGGCTCTCTCGCGGACCCGCGAATACGACGCGGACCTGGATGCAGCGTGGCTGACCGGCGATCCGGACGCGATGGCTTCGGCCCTGGTAAAGCTGGAACGTAGCCAGGGCAGCCTCTGGAGCAGCTTTCTCCAACCCGGTCGCGGCATTCCCGTGCCCTCGCTCCTGCGCAGCCACCCGCCAACCCAGGAGCGTATCCGTCGTCTCATGGACCTCCGCGAGGCGCACAGCGGGCAGCCAGGTGGACGACCAGCGCCCCCGCAGACCGTGCTGCCGCAGCATCTGCCGCGGATTTCCCGTGCCCCGCGCTGGCGCTGGCCCGGGCTCTGGTACTGAGCTAGGATGGGTGATTCGGTAAAAAGGCCCCCTCCGATGTCCGGAGGAGGCCTTTGTCCCTGTCTCTGGAAACACCTGAAAGACAGGCGATCAGGCGGCGTTGTCCCAGGCCGGAGCCAGGTTCGCCGGATTGATGATGCGTCCATCCGAACGAGCCAGGCCCGAGATCTCCGACATTTCGGCCTCACTCAGCTCGAAATCGAAGATATCCAGGTTGCTGCGCACCCGCTCGGCCTTGGAGGTGCGCGGGATGGCGATGACGTCCGGCTGCTGGTAGTGCCAGCGCAGGACCACCTGTCCCGGCTCCTTGCCGTACGCCTGAGCGAGACGCTGGATTACCGGTTCTTCCAGCAGCTTGCCCTGCCCCAGCGGGCAATAGGCCGTCAGCGACATGCCGTGCCGGGCCAGCTCCTGGCGCACCGGATCCTGCGACAGCCAGGGATGATACTCGACCTGGTTGGTCACCAGCGGGGCTTCCGAAGCGGCCACGGCCTCGCGGATCAGGGCGACATTGAAGTTGCTGATGCCGATGTGCTTTGCCAGCCCGCGCTTGCGGACGTCGTTCAGGGCACCGATGGTTTCCGAGAGCGAAATCTCGGGATTGGGCCAGTGCAGCAGCAGCAGGTCCACGTAATCCAGCTTCAGGCGCTCCAGGCTTTCCTCCGCCGAACGCTGCAGATCGCCATCCGCGAAGCGGTCCGGCCAGACCTTGGTGGTCAGGAAGATCTCGTCGCGCGGCACGCCGCCGTCGCGCAGGCCGGCACCGACGGCCTCCTCGTTCTTGTACATCTGGGCGGTATCGATGTGGCGATAGCCGACCTCCAGGGCCTCGCGCACCCGGGCGCGCGCCACGTCGGCATCTAGCTGGAAGGTCCCGAAACCGATCTTGGGAATGACGGCACCCTTTACCTCGACTCGATCCATAACTCTTACCCCATTGATTTGGCTGTGAATTTCTTGGTCGAAAGAATACAGGACTGAATGACGACCTAGAGGGGAAATGGGGTGCCGGTCGGATTTTTCCAACCGGCGATCCGTCTCCTCCCTCATGCCCGCGCAGGCTTGCAAGGTCCGCGACTCCGGGCTCTGGGCTGCTTCAATGGGCGCCTACGGATCGGAAAACAGTGTGGCAATGTTCTGGGGAACCTCGACTTCCATGGACAGCAGGCGGAAGGTGCTGGTCTTTCCGTGGGTATCCAGCGCCAGTGCTGCGTTCACGCCCCCCTCCAGAGCATCCTCGATCACGAAGTTCAGGGCCTGGAGATTGGGCAGTTCATGGCGCCGCACCCCGCTTACGCCACGATGTTGGAACGCCTCCAGCACGCGCTCTTCCGTGACCTGGTCCAGCAGGTAGGGCCAGACCGCAGGATCATAGGCGATCACGCTGATGTTCTGGCGATTGCCCTTGTCTCCCGAGCGTCCATGCGCAACCCGGTGGAGAGGCACGCGAACCAGGACGTCATCATTGCCTTTCTCTGCAGCCATCGTCACCTGTTCTCCCATTGCACCACGCAAACTGTCCGCCATGCCATCCGGCATGAAGATATTGATTATCATCACAGCAGATAGTCTGGTACCAGAAGAACCCTAACGCACGGGAGGTATCATGTCCTTCTGGATTGGATCCGGGGCCGGGTTTTCCGGCGACCGCGTCGATGCGGCGGGCCCGGTCGTGGCCGAAATCGCCAGGGGGAACCCCGACGGCGGCGCCATTATCTTCGAGACCATCGGGGAACGCACCCTGGCCCTCGGCCAGCTTGCGCGCCAGCAGGATCCGGCCAGCGGCTATGAACCCCTGCTGCCCGAGATTATCCGCCCGATCCTGAAGGACTGCATCGACGCCGGCATCACCATCGTCGGGAACTTCGGCTGCGCCAACCCGAAGGCCGCCGCCGAAGCCATCCGGAGCATCGGGCAGGAGCAGGGCCTGGAGGGCCTGCACATTGCCGTGATCGAGGGCGATGATATCCGCGGGACCATCCGCCTCGACGAGCACGAGATCTGGGACGCCGACCGTGACCTGCCGCCGCCGGAAGGGGAGATGGTCTCGGCCAATGCCTATATCGGCGCCGAGGCCATTGCCGAGAGCATCCGCGCCGGCGCCCAGATCGTGGTAACCGGGCGCGTCGCTGACCCAGCGCTGGTTCTGGGCCCCCTGGTCGCCCACTATGGTTGGTCCTGGCGAGACCACGACCGCCTGGCCGCCGGCACACTGGCCGGGCACCTGCTGGAATGCGGCGCGCAGGTGACGGGCGGCTATTTTGCCGACCCGGGCTTCAAGGACGTGCCGGAGCAGGAGAACATCGGCTTTCCCTTTGCCGAAGTCGAGGCCGACGGCACCTTCGTCATCACCAAGCCGGCGGGCACCGGCGGGCTGGTGGACAGCCGGACCGTCAAGGAACAGCTGCTCTACGAGATCCACGATCCCACGGCCTATCTCACGCCTGACGTTGTCCTGGACATCGGGGCGGTGGAGATCGAGGAGGTTGGTCGGGACCGCGTGGCCGTCCGGGGCGCCCGGGGACGCCCGCGCCCGGACAGCCTGAAGACCACCGTTGGCTTCATCGGCGACTGGCTGGGCGAGGCGGAAATCTCCTATGCCGGGCCCAACGCCTTCGCACGCGCCCGGCTGGCGGCCGAGACCATAGAAAAGCGCCTGGAGCGGCGCGGCCTGGACCTGCGCCATCGCCTGGACCTGATCGGGGTCAGCAGCGCCTTCGACAACGACGCTGGCACGCTCTGGCGCGCCGCCGGAGAGAACGACCCTGACCTCTGGCCCGAGGACTTGCGCGTGCGCCTGGCCGTCAGCGACGGCAACCGCGAGCGGGTGGCCGCGGCACTGCAGGAGGTGCTGGCCCTCTACTGCTGTGGCCCGGCCGGCGGCGGCGGCCAGCGCAGCCGGATCAGTCCGCGCATCGAAACTCGGTCTTACCTGGTATCGCGAGAGGAGGTCCAAGCTTCCTACAGCTTCCTCTGACCGGACAGGCTGGAAAGACAACGGTGGGCCAAACAGGAAACGCCCGGAGGTTGCCCTTAGCGGCCTCGGGAAGCTGCAGGAGTTGCCACACCATCGATCACTTCCGTGAAATCGCCAACTCGTGCCACTGTTGCAAGGGCCGAGCGGCCAAACTTTGATGGGGTCGCCAACAGGAACACTCGGCTAGCTGCACGCATCGCCGCCTGCTTCACCGTTATCTTGGACAGGCTGAAGTCCATCACCCTGCCCTCAACATCAATACCGGAGCAAGCGATCAGCGCCAGATCGAGTTGCATGCCGGAGAGGGCGAGCACAACCTCTTCCCCAACCAAAGATCCATCGCGGCCAGCAACACGCCCGCCTAGCACGCGAACCTCATGCTTGGAGGAGTCCAAGGCCAGCGCCGCACGGATACTGGTTGTGAAGACCGTTAGGCCACGCCGGACATTCAGAGCCTCGGCCGTCATCTCCATTGTTGTCCCGACATCGATAAACAAACTGGCTCCATCATCGATCAGCGCGGCCGCTGCCTCGGCTATGCGGCGTTTCTCCTCCACAGCGACACCGGTTTTGTGCTCGTGATCAAGGCGAATCGCCTCCGACTCACCGATGGGTCCGGCTCCCCCATGGAAGCGCTGAAGCAGTCCCGCTTCGGATAGGGCGATGATGTCCCGTCTAACGGTCTGCGTGGAAACGCCGAAATCCTCGGACAGATTGTCAATTGTGACGAAGCCCTGTCGCTCAGCAAGACGCAGAATGTGCTTCTGCCGTGGACTCATCTCACCCATGGGGGACGAAATCTCATGTCGTTTTCGGATGTCCTGCCTCGCTGCATCTAGGCCAGTTGCGAAAGAATTAAGTCCGATGTAAGAAAACTTACAATACCATAAGGAGACGACAATGCAATCCGACGACTATCTGATCGCACAAGACAGGATATACGGCCCTCAAGGACGGCTTGATCCCTGGTCCTGGCGCTGGCTTCCGGAGGAGAGTCCCGTCAAGGCCATGACGGTGTCTCCACGCCGAGCTTTGGAGCATTTGGCCCACACCGGAGAGATGCGTCGCATTCCCATAGGGGTCATCGGCCCACGCGAGGCCACGGACGAACAGCTTGCCTTGGCCGAAGAGATCGGATCTGCATTGGGCCACCTGGGCCTGACGGTCATCTGTGGAGGAAAGACCGGGGTGATGGAGGCCGTCTCCCGCGGCTGTCATACCGCAGGAGGGCTTAGTGTCGGCCTGTTGCCTGACCACGACTGGCGAGCTGCGAACGATTACATCGCTCTGCCCATAGCTACTGGGATGAGCGAGGCACGTAACATGATCATCGCAAAATCCAGTGCCGCATTGATAGCGATCGGTGGTTCGTACGGAACATTGTCGGAAATCGCTTACGGCCTGCATTTCTCCAAGCCAGTGATCGGCTTGGCTGGAGCCCATGCTATAGAGGGCGTGGAGCTCGTTGCCGACACCGATGCCGCCATCAGCCGCCTGTCGGCTCACCTGCTCGCATCGGCTGCGGGATAAATATCCACGCAGTGTAATATTACCTACACAATTAAATGTATAATGGAAGAATAGTTCCATTCCTGGAGGCAACGTGAACGCCATCCCCACACTCGAGCTTGGCGACGTGACGCGGCGCTTCGGCGAACAGACTGTCTTGGACAGCATCTCGCTTGCCATTCCGCCCGGCAGCTTTACGTCTTTGCTGGGCGCCTCGGGCTGTGGAAAGTCCACAACCTTGCGAATCATGGCCGGCCTTGATCGACCGACCGCTGGCGCAGTGCGCCTGGAAGGCCGGGAAGTGAGTGCACTGACCGCGCACGAACGCAATATCGCGATGGTCTTCCAGTCCTACGCTCTCTATCCGCATCTCACAGTGGCGCAGAACATAGCCTTACCGCTTACAATGAAAAGTCTGTCCGCCCTCGGGCGCTTGCCGCTGCTCGGCACCCTGATCCCCGGAACGGCAGCAGCACGCAAGGAGATCCAGGCAAAAGTCTCGGCGGCCGCCGAAATGCTGGGATTAAGCCATCTGCTCGATCGCAAGCCGGGTACCCTTTCGGGCGGACAGAAACAGCGCGTCGCACTGGGACGGGCACTGGTTCGCGATCCGGTCCTGTTCCTGTTGGATGAGCCGCTCTCCAATCTCGATGCACGTCTGCGCGTACAGATGCGGGCAGAGCTCGTAGCGCTCCATCGTCGCACCGGGAAGCCCTTCGTCTACGTAACGCACGATCAGGCCGAGGCAATGGCCATGTCCGATCAGGTGATCGTGATGATCGAGGGCCGTATCGCCCAGGCTGGCACACCACGCGAACTTTACGAACGCCCGGCCTCACTCGCCGTGGCCGAATTCGTGGGGGCTCATGCGATTAACCTGATCACACCGCAACAAGGCGCAGGAGAGATGCACTCTTCAGCCGCGCGTGCAATCCTGGGAGTGCGACCGGAGCATGTGGTTCCTGCCCCACACGGCAGCTTCACCGCAAAACTCAGAAGCGTAGAATATCTTGGCTCTGAGATCGTACTGAGCCTGCGTACCGATCAGGGTGTCGAACTGAAATCGATCGCGCCCGGAACTTTCGAGCCACCTCTGCCGGGCGATAACGTTCGGCTGAGCTTCGATCCAACCTGCACGCACCTATTCCATCCCGAAACGGGAGCACGGATCGGCGGAGCGTCGGAATGCCGGTCCTGACTCGCAGCCAGCGCGAAACATTGACTGATGTCTGGTTGACCGGTCCGGCAACCCTTGCGCTGCTGATCTTCATCTTCCTGCCCATCACGATCGTCACCATTCTCTCCTTCTCGGATTATCAATTCGGTGCAGGAGACCTGAGTTGGGTCGGCTGGGAGAATTACATCACCCTCTTCACCTCGGCCATCGGACAGCGGGCGATCGTCAATACACTGATCTATGTCGCCATCGTCATACCTTTTTCGGTGGTCTTCGCACTGCTCGTTGCCATCGGTTTGCACCGGATGCTGGACTGGGCGCCAGCTCTGTCACGGATCCTGCGCACAGTGTACTTCCTGCCAGTTGCGGCGACTTTGGTGGCCATGGCCGTTGCCTGGCAGATGTTGCTGCATCCGAATCTCGGCCTGGTAAACAAGGTATTAAGCTCGCTCGGCGGCGCTCCCCAGAACTGGCTCAGTGACCGGGGGCTCGTGCTCTATACCTTGGCAGCGATCGGTGTCTGGCAGAGCGTGGGTTACAACATGGTCCTGTTCCTCGCGGGCCTCTCCGCCATCCCGAACGACCTTTACGAAGCGGCGGAAGTTGACGGGGCGGGCGGTACTTGGGCGCGATTCTGGACCGTAACCTGGCCGATGCTGGGGCCGACGACACTCTTCGTACTCGTCGTCACCGCCACCAATGCCTTCCGTGTATTTGAAACTGTCGCAACGCTGACCCGCGGGGGTCCGGCCTTCGCCTCAGAAACACTGGTATATGCGCTTTACCGCGAGGGGTTTGTCTACTTCAAGGCGGGCTACGCCAGTGCAATCACTGTGATTTTTTTCGCAATCCTCCTGACTCTGACGCTGGCGCAGATGCGCCTCGTCGAACGCAGAGTGCATTATCGATGAGCAGAAGGATGATGTCTCGTAGCGTGTCTACACTGCTCTTGCTGGCAGGAGCCACGCTGATTCTGCTGCCTTTCATCTGGATGCTCTCGCTCTCGCTGAAACCGCAGGACGAAATCTTTGCCAGCACCATCACCCTGCTCCCCTCGCGGCTGGAATGGGGAAATTACGTCAAGGCCTTCACAGAGACGAATATTCCGCTCTTCCTCTGGAATGGCTTCGTTGTGGTCGCAGGGATTCTGTTTTTTCAGCTCCTGTTCTCGATCCCCTGCGCCTTTGCCTTGGCTCAGCGGAATTTCCGACTGCGGACCGTCGTGTTCGGACTGGTCCTGGCAGCACTTCTGGTGCCGTTCCACGTAACCGCCATACCGATCTTCCTCGGTCTGGCAGCTGTGAACCTGCTCGACAGCTACGCGGCGCTGATCCTGCCCTTCATTCCCACGGCCTTCGGCATCTTCCTGTTCCGCCAGTTCTTCGCCCAGATGTCGACGGAGCTGTTCGATGCCGCACGGGTTGACGGCCTATCCGAAACAGCGGTGGTCTGGCGAATCGCCTTTCCCCTGGCGCTGCCCGCCGCCACGGCGTTCGCGATTTTCTCGGTGACGGCGCATTGGAATGATCTCTTCTGGCCATTGATCGCAACGACGAGCCCGGAGATCGCCACCCCACCCCGCGGCATCCTTTATTTCCGCGATCAAGAATCGGGCGACGATGTAGGTCCGCTGATGGCCGGCGCTGTGATCATCACCGCTCCACTGGTCCTTGCCTTCCTCTTCGCACAGCGGAAGTTCATGCAAGGACTGGCAGCAGGTGGGCTCAAGGGATGAGCAATACACAACCAAAAGTGCGGGACAGAACCCGCCAAACCTCCGACCAGAAACCAGACACAATGGAGTCCTGCACATGAGAACCCTTCTTGCCGCAACCGTATTGGCGCTGACGGCCACAAGTGCCGCTGCCCAGACCGAACTCCGCGTCCACTATGCAATTCCCACCATTTGGGCTGAGACCCAGGATGCCCTGGCTGAGGCATTCATGAAGGAACATCCGGAGGTGCGTATCGTTCTCGACGGACCCGCCGAAGGATATCCTGAAGGCGTACAAAGACTAGTGCGCGAAAGCGTGGCGGGGACGGCCCCGGATGTAGCCTATGTCGGCTTGAACCGCTGGCGAATTCTCGAGGATCGAGACCTGATCCAACCTCTCGATGATTTCCTTGGCGAAAATCCGGAGGCACAGGGTTACACGCCGGCGCTGCTGTCGCTGGGTCATTATCAGGACACACAATACGCTCTGGCCACGTCTGCCTCCACCTTGGTGATGTACGTGAACCCCGACCTGGTGGAGCAAGCCGGTGGCTCGATGGAGGATTTCCCGACCACCTTCGATGGAGTGATTGAACTGGCCGCAGACATAGACGCACTGGGAGACGGGATCGACGGCGTCTGGATCGATCGGCATGACTGGCGTTTTCAGTCGCTTCTCGGTTCCTACGGCGGCCTGCCGATGAATGCGGACGAGACGGATATAACCTTCGACGATGAGGCTGGCATCGCTGCGGCCACGCTCTATCAGCGCTTCGCTGAAGAGGCAGGCATGCCCTCCTATACCGATTCCGATGCGCGACAGGCCTTTCCTGCGGGTACGCTCGGCATCATGTTCGAAAGCTCTTCCCTTCAAACCCGGTTCGAGCAAGGGGCTGGCGACAATTTCGAGGTTACGGTTCGCCCCTTGCCGATCGCTGCCGAAGATCCCTCGAACGTCTGGTTCCCAACCGGGGGGTCGGCGATCGTGATGTTGACCGAGGACCCCGAAAAACAACAGGCCGCCTGGGACTATATCTCGTTTGTCACAGGCCCCGAGGGGCAGCGGATCATTGTCGAGAACACCGGTTATGCACCGGCAAACGCCCAAGTGCTCGAGGATCGGACGTATCTGGGCTCCTACTATGACAAGAATGAGAACGCTCGCATTGCGCACACGCAAGTCGCGCAGTATGCCGGTCCCTGGTACAGTTTCCCTGGCCCCGAGGGCGTAGCTGTGACCGACATGATCGCCGCCGCCATGGTCGATATCACCGAAGGTGCAGATCCCGAGGCCAGGGTCAAGGAACTGGCCCAAACGCTGCGTATGCAATTGGGCATGGAATAAACGCAGGAAACGGCGGCCCTAGTTAGGGCCGCCGTTTCCTTCTTCATTCAGCTTACGGTATACGTCCTTCCCGAAGAAACCTTGGCTCGCAGCTCCCAAGCGGGTGTCTCGACTCGCTGCCTTCGAACCTGAACGTCTAACTCTCGTCCAGCAGCTCGTAGCTCTCGGGATTGTCGGGACAGAGGCCGAATTTACACTCCGCGAAGGTGGAGCCCGCATTGATCAGGGTCAGCAGCGAGAAGCAGAACAGCGCCACGATGCCCAGCCCGGTCGCGCCGCGCCACCCCACGCGCTTGGCCATGCCGGGCGTGGGCCGGAACTGGTCCTCGAACAATAGCAGCAGGGCACAGGCCAGGATGATCAGGCAGAAGGCGATCAGGGCCCAAGTATAGAAGTGCAGTCCGAAAAGCGCGTCCCCGTAGGTGCCGCTGCCGGGCACGATGTGCAGCAGGATCTGGCGTGTCGCCACACCAGCGCCGACGCACGCCCCCAGGATTGCGACCCCGTAATGGCTGGGCTGTGGCCCGAACAGGATGTTGAGCGCGAAACCGAAACCCGCCAGGACGAATCCGACCCGCTGCAACAGGCAAAGCGGACAGGGCAGGTCGCCCTGGGTGAACTGATCCACGAACGCGAAGGTCAGGATGCCGGCGATTCCAAGCAGGATAAGCGCATTCAGCTGGCGAGCCATTTCCGGGGAGATCATGGAGCTGTCCTCACCACTGCAGCGAAAGCGTATCGGTTGCATGCATGGCAAAAAGACCAAGGGTGATCAGCAGGCTCAGCGCCCAGAGCCCGATCCCCAGTTCCCGCTGGTTGCCGGACAGGGCGATCAGCCCGGCAAAAAGCAATAGGAACGGCAGCACCATCATGAGTTCAAATCCCCGTCTGTTCCGAACAGCCTTTTTATGGATCAGGATCTTATCGGATACGTCGGCTGCGATCCCTTTCGCCTAACACAGCGGACACCGCCTGTCATGGAGACATTTTCCCGGCCCCGCAGACGGCCCGGCCAGTCGCCAATCCGACGGGGAGATCCCGTCGAATGACGGAACCTCCCTGTCCGGGTTTCTTGATGACTGGCCCGTATGACCTCCCTGCTCAGGCGGTCCTCAGGCGGCTCGGACGTTCTTCAGGAAGTCGTCGACCCCCTTCTGCAGCTGCCCGGCGGTCTCGCCCAGCTGGCGGGCGCTGGAGAGCACCTGCTCGGCCGCCGAGCCACCCTCGGCCGCCGCCTGGCTGACCTGCTCGATGGCGCTGGAGACCTCGTTGGTGCCCTCGGCCGCCTGCTGGACGTTGCGGGTGATCTCGCCGGTCGCCGCGTCCTGCTCCTCCATCGAGGCCGCAATCGTGCTGGCGATCTCCTGGCTCTCGCGGATTCGAGCGCTGATCTTGCCGATAGCCTCGACGGTTTCGCTGGTAACCCCCTGCATCTCCGAGATCTGCTGTGAAATCTCCTCGGTGGCCTTGGCGGTCTGGTTGGCCAGGTTCTTGACTTCCGAGGCCACCACGGCAAAGCCCTTGCCGGCCTCGCCAGCCCGCGCCGCCTCGATGGTGGCGTTCAGTGCCAGCAGGTTCGTCTGCTCGGCAATGTCCTGGATCAGCTTCACCACGTCACCGATCTTCTCGGCCGAACCGGCCAGGACATTCACGGTCTCCGAGGTGCGATCGGCATCTTCCACGGCGGAATCGGCAGTCTTTGCGGATGTGGAGACCTGCTGGCTGATCTCGCGGATGGAGGCCGCCATCTCCTCGGCCGCCGTGGCGACCGTCTGCACGTTGGACGAGGCCTGGACCGACGAGGCCGAGACACTGGCCGCCTGGGAGTTGGTCTCCTCGGCCGAGGAGGTCATGGTCTGCGCCGCGGCCTCCAGCTCGTTGGCCATGGAGCCGATGGCCTGCACCATCTGGCCCACCGTCTCCTCGAAGCGGTCCGCCATGGCGTTCATGGCCTGCTGCTTCTCCTCCTCGGCACGCTGCTGCTGGGCTTCGGCCTCGGCCTCCATTTCCTTGTTGCGGATCAGGTTATCCTTGAAGACCTGGACCGACCCGGCCATCTGGCCGATCTCGTCACGCTGGCCGATCGCAGGGATCTCCACCGACAGGTCGCCCTCGGCCAGTGTGTCCATGGTGCCCGTCATCGCCTTGACCGGACGGGTGATGACCCGTGCGATCAGCCAGGCAACGATCAGTCCCAGGATGACCGCACCCACTGTCAGCGCCAGCGAGAGTTGCTCTGCAAGCGTGGACTGGGCCTCCGCCGCCTCGGCCACCTGGACTTGTTCCGCCTTGGCCATGTCACTTATGTCCGTGGCCAGGGCCATGTTCTCCTCTCCAAGTGCCGTCATCTCGGCAAACTGTTCGTTGATCCTGTCGAGCGTTTCCGCCAAGCGCGAAAAACCGTTCTCATAGCCCTGCAGCATGGAGATGGTGGATTCGATCCGCTCCGGCTGGCCCTGGACAAGAGTGGATTCGGCCAGTGTGCCCAGGCGGTCGCGCAGATCGGGCAGCAGCTCCAGCACCTCATCCCGATCGGCGGTATCCTCGCCCTGCAGATAGCGTGCAGCCACGGTGCGCAGCATCTGGAAGTCGTTGTTGACACCGGCAATGATCCCGATGTTGCGCAGGTTCTCGCCGGCAACCTCCTCTTCCTGCAACTCCGTGATGCTGGCACGTGCCTGCGCCCCCAGGGTGTTCAGGGTAGCCGCGATGATGGAATCCCGCTGCTTGCGCAGGCTGACGAAATATTCGAAGAGATCGCTGTAGCTCCGCTGGTTGCTCAGGATCTGCTGAACCTTTTCCTGGTTGGCCTCGGTCTGCATCGATCCCTGGGCCGCCTCGAAATCCTCCTGCACTTTCTGATCCGCGGCTCGAAAGGCCTCGACATCTGTGGTCTCACCAGAGTTCATGAAGCTTGTCACGGCCAGGCGCGCGCGGACGAGATCCGACTGTGCTTCCGCCGTCAGTTCGGCAATCTCTCCCTGTTGCGAATAGGCTTCCAGGCTGTCCGAACCCCGCTTCGAGCTCAGGAAGGAGATGGCGCCCAGCGCCGCCATCAGGACCAGGACGATGGTAAAGCCGGTAAAGATCTTCGTGCCGATCTTGAGGTTGGCAAAAAATCCGGAACGGGAGGCTGTCTTCTCACTCATGTTCTTTTGGCCTATTTCAGAAAGGGATAACTCAGCTTGAGAATGGCAAATGAAACCTTTTGAAATGGTTAAGTGCGGGAAGTTCCCCTAACGCGTGTGGCGCCGGGCCTGCGTCCGTCCTCTTTCGGGAAACGGATTCGCCCGCACATCGGCGATGAACGGAAAAGGGCCCCGCCGAACGGCAGGGCCCTCTCTTGGCTGCAAAGCACGCAGCGGCTGTGGCTATCCGCCCTTATGCGGCGCGGACGTTCTTCAGGAAGTCGTCGACCCCCTTCTGCAGCTGCCCGGCAGTCTCGCCCAGCTGACGTGCGCTGGAGAGCACCTGCTCGGCCGCCGAGCCACCCTCGGCCGCCGCCTGGCTGACCTGCTCGATGGCGCTGGAGACCTCGTTGGTGCCCTCGGCCGCCTGCTGGACGTTGCGGGTGATCTCGCCCGTCGCCGCGTCCTGCTCCTCCATCGCCGCAGCGATGGAACTGGCGATCTCCTGGCTCTCCCGGATCGTGGAACTGATCTTGCCGATGGCTTCCACCGTCTCGCTGGTCACACCCTGCATGCCGGAGATTTGCTGCGAGATCTCCTCGGTGGCCTTGGCGGTCTGGTTGGCCAGGTTCTTCACTTCCGAAGCCACCACAGCGAAGCCCTTGCCGGCCTCGCCGGCGCGCGCCGCCTCGATGGTGGCGTTCAGTGCCAGCAGGTTCGTCTGCTCGGCAATGTCCTGGATCAGCTTCACCACGTCACCGATCTTCTCGGCAGAGCTTGCCAGCACGTTCACGGTTTCAGAGGTGCGATCCGCGCCCTCGACAGCCTCGGTGGCCGTCTTCGAAGAAGTCGCGACCTGCTGACTGATCTCACGGATAGAGGCTGCCATCTCCTCGGCCGCCGTGGCGACGGTCTGCACGTTGGACGAGGCCTGGACCGACGAGGCCGAGACGCTCGCCGCCTGGGAGTTGGTCTCCTCGGCCGAGGAGGTCATGGTCTGCGCCGCGGCCTCCAGCTCGTTGGCCATGGAGCCGATGGCCTGCACCATCTGGCCCACCGTCTCCTCGAAACGGTCCGCCATGGCGTTCATGGCACGCTTCTGCTCCTCTTCGGCCTGACGCTTCTGAGCTTCGACCTCGGCTTCCATCTCCTTGTTGCGGATCATGTTGTCCTTGAAGACCTGGACCGCACCAGCCATCTGGCCGATCTCGTCACGCTGGCCAACCGCAGGGACCTCCACGGTCTCGTCGCCGCTCGCAAGGCGGTTCATGGCACCGGTCATGGACACCACCGGTCGGGTAATGGCACGCGCGATCAGCCAGGCCACCAGCAGGCCCAGGACGAGGGCGCCACCGGACAGGCCAAGGGAAAGCCGTTCGGCCATGGCAGCGGCGCTTTCGGCCTGGGCAGACGCCCTGTCCTGCTCCCTGGCCGCCACCTCACGGATGTTTCCGGAAAGAGAGATAACCTGCGCCCCCTGGTCCAGCATGGTGGCAACCGTGTCGTTCATCTGTGCGATTGTCGAACTGAGTTCGGAAAAGCCTTCCTGGTATTCGTCCATCAGGACAAGGGCCTTGCCGATTCGGTCCTCCTGGTTGGGAACGAGTGTCTGTTCGCTAAGGCTACTCAGGCGAGACTGCAGATCGGGCAGGCCGGCCGTCACCTCTTCGCGTGCGGCTGCATTCTGGTCCTGGAGATAACGCGCCGCGACAGCGCGCAGCATCTGAAAATCGTTGTTGATGTCGGCTGCAATCGCGATGTTGCGCAGGTTTTCGCCATTCAGTTCCGCTTCCTGGATGCTCGTGATCAGGGCGCGCGTTTCGGCCCCGATGTCGTTGATGATGTCGCTGGTCAGCTGCTCCCGCAGGCCTCGCAGTTCCACCAGACGCTCGAAGTTCCCGGTGTAGTTCTGCTGGAGATCCAGGATCCGGTCGACCGCATTCCGGCTTTCCTCCTTCGCCATCAACTCGCGGGCGCTGGTGAAATTCTGGCTCAGCGCGCGATCCGCTTCCTGGAAAGCCTCAATATACTCTTCCCCGCCTGAAGACAGGAAGGTGCTGGCGGAAAGGCGCGCGCGCAGCAGCTCTGCATCCGCCTGACCGCTCAACTCCGAGATCCTGCTTTCGTTGCTGTAGAGTGAGAGATTCTCGGAAGACTGGATGGAACTGTAATAGGCAGCTCCCCCCAGGATAAGCAGAAAGGCCAGAATTACTGCAAAGCCACTGAATATCTTCGAACTGACCTTCAAATTCTTGAAGGACACGGTGGGACGTCCTGTCGTCGTTGTCATCATTTGCCTGTTGGGAAAGAGAGGGTTAAAGATGGCTACTTCATGCACATTATTCCTTTTGAATTGGTTAAAAAGTCTGCATGAATATCTCGTATTCAGAATCTGCATGGTTTTTTTATTCAAAAAAACACCCTAAAAATCTGTATATAGCAAATACAGAATAGTCCTCTTCCTGGACAATCAATAAAAAGGACAGATGAATATTTAATCCTAAGTCCTTGAGAATCCTTTGATCCGCACATTCAACCAGTTACGCTTTCCGTGCTGCCAGGCCTCTTCATAGGTCGCCGAAGCGTCAGGGGAGAGCATTGCCCTTGGCTCAGGCAGCAGGCTCGCTACACTGAAGCGCAGTACTGCCTGTACGCAGCTCTTTCCGGTCTTGTCGGCTCCAACACCTTCGCAAGCATGCCGAGCGCAGCAACGCCCCTTTCCGGCCGAAAGGCCAGCAATTTGGGCTCAAGATAGGCAGCGACGTTTAGGTGTCGCTCAGCAATGAGCGGGAAACCGCTCTCGCATACTGTTCGGGGGCACTCATCATCGCTTCATGCCCTTGACCGGGCAATTCCTCGACGCGCACACGGGGCAGGACAGCAGCAAGCGCATCTGTGACGAAGAAGTCGCGCGGGCTTTCGGTGCCAACCTGAAGTATCACTGGCGTTTGAAGCTCACGAAAGTGCGCGGCGTCGAACATATAGCTGTGTCCCGCACGCAGATCGTGCAGCGATGGCGAAGCATTGGCCACGATCAATGGCCACAAATCCGTGGCGCGAAGCGCATCCAGTTCCTCAGCGGGTAAGAACAGAATATCGCGATGGAATGTCACCGCGAAGCCATCCCAGTCACCGTCCCGGGCCAGCTCCTCAAGTCGTGCCAGCACATCCTTCTTGATGATATGGGGCCAGGGCGGCTCATAGAGCACCAACCTGCGAGCCCCTTGCTCAGCCTCCGCTGCTGCCATGAGCGCAATATGCGCGCCATAGGAATGGCCGAGCAGAAATGCCGATTTGCCGATCGCCTTCAAAAGGGCCGCGACATCCTCGGCTTCCTCCTGGACACTATGCCCCTGGGTCGCGGTCGTTCCACCGCGGCCCCGCCTGGCCACCGAATATACAGTAAATTCACGCGCCAACACTGGCGCCACGAACTGCCAGTTCGTGATGTGATCCGTGAAACTGCCATGGACAAGCACCAGGGGCGGACCGCTTCCATATCTGTGGTAGCTGACCTCTAGGCCGGTTGGCGAGAGTATCTGCCCCACCTCGGCATCGTGAGGCATGTCGTCCTTTGAGGTGGGGGTCATGCTCGCCCTCCCCTCAGCATTTGGATCTGTCGTCGCTCCTCCTGCATGGCCTATCACCGGAACAGGTGGTCTGAGTTTCGCCCCGAGTGTACCGTTTGCGTTGCTCGATTCAACCGGGCTTCTAAACGACACCCTGGAGCAAAGCAAACACCAAGGACTTCGTGTGACACCTCTGAAGTGCGGCGGCCTGACTCTACATCGCCATAGCCCATCTCTTTATTCTGCGATAGTCCAAGTCACAAATTGAACCAGTCACAGAACTCATGATTGCCGCATCCATACCCTTCTGGAACTTGCATGGCTTTCGTGCAGGCAGGTCCTTCAATCCGGTCGTGTAACCATTGCCCTTGGCTCAAAGCGGTAGGCTCGCTACACCAAGGTCCCATGCTGTCCGCACGCGATCCTTCCCCATCTGATGACTCCCACGCCGCAGTCTCGGCCTTCACACTGGCCGAGCGTCTCAAGCTGCTGGCCTTCGGCTTCCTGCTGGCCTTCTTCTCCAGCTTCGGCCAGACCTTCTTCATCTCGCTGTTCAACGCCGACTTCCGCGCCGCCTTCGATCTCACCCACGGCGGCATCGGCACGGTCTATTCCATCGCCACGCTGGCCAGCGGGCTCTGCATGATCAAGCTGGGCGGCCAGCTCGACCGCATGCCCCTGCGTCGTTTTGTCGTGGGCACGCTGCTGGGCCTCGCGCTCGCCTGCCTTTTAACCTTCTCGGTGCAGAGCGTCATCATGCTGGGCATCGCGCTGTTCCTGCTGCGGCTCTGCGGCCAGGGGCTGATGGTCCATGCCGCCATCACCAGCATGGCCCGCCATTTCGAGCGCAGCCGCGGCAAGGCCATCGCCTTCGCCACCATGGGCAACCCGGCCGGCGAGGCCGTCTTCCCGCTCACCGTCGTACTGGTCACGGCGGCGGTCGGCTGGCGCACCACCTGGCTGCTGGCCGCGCTGTTCCTCATCTGCGTGCTGCTGCCCTTCGTGCTGTTCCTGCTGCATGGCGGGCGGGCCGGCAGTTTCCAGCCCCGGGGCGGGGCCAGCTTTCGCCTGGGCCCCTTCGTGCGCCAGCGGGCTTTCCTCATGATGCTGCCCGGCCTCATGGCCTCGGGCTTCATCAACACCGGCGTCTTCTTCCACCAGATCCACATCACCGAGGTGAAGGACTGGGAGCTGGCTTGGTTCGCCACCTGTTTCGTCGCCTTCGCCATCGCCTCGGTCTGCGCCACGCTTGTCTCGGGCGCCCTGATCGACCGGCTGACGGCGCGCCGCCTGATGCCCTTCTACCTGGTGCCGCTGGCCCTGGCCTGCCTGGTCATCTCCCTGGGGGATGCCCCCTGGATCGCCCTGGTCTACATGCTGCTGGCCGGCCTGACCGCCGGCTCCAACACCTCGGTCACCACCGCCATGTGGGCCGAGACCTACGGCACCGCCCAGCTGGGCTCCATCCGCGCCGTGGCCGCCGCCCTGATGGTCATCTCCACGGCACTCGCCCCCGGCCTGCTGGGCCTGCTGATCGATCTCGGCATCGGCGTCGACACCCTGCTGGCCGGGTGTTCCGCCTATTGCGTTCTTGGGATCGTGATGTATGGGCTGGTCTTCCGTCAGGATCTGACTGTTACACGAAAGGGGTAATCTTTAGTATCATAAGGCATTATTAATAAAAGTTTATTTCTTATATTTCGGATTCCGTGTATCTTCATTCTCCTTTCGAGAAATCGCATGAAGCGGCAGGGCAGCATTCTTGGGCCGCAATACACGCGTCTGGAAAGCCCGCGCCAAACACAGGGGACTTTTCGTGGATCTGCGTGAGTGGCTGCAGCGACTGGGACTGGAGCATTACGAAAACAGGTTCCAGGATCAGGAGGTCGATCTTTCAACCCTTCTGGAACTTGACGAAAACGACTTGAAGTCGCTGGGCCTTCCTCTTGGACCGCGCAAGAAACTGCTGAAAGCTCTTGCCAAACAAACTTCCGCAACCGTCTCTCAGCGTGAGAGCGGTCGCCCGGCGGCAGAAGAGGAAAGGAGTGCGGAGCGCCGACAGATCACGGTGCTGTTCTGTGATCTGGTCGGCTCCAGCACGCTGGCCAGTCGCCTTGATCCCGAGGACATGCGGCAATTGATCCAATATTACCATGAGGTCTGTGCAGACCTGATCGTACGCTGGGGTGGATACATCGCCAGCTACATGGGCGACGGCATCATGGCCTACTTCGGTTGGCCAAGGGTCCACGAGGACGATGGAGCGCGTGCCGTCCATGCCGCCCTGGAAATGACCGCCGCACTGAGGGAATTGGCCACCGATGAAGCCGACCCCCTGGAATGCCGCATCGGCATTGCGACAGGCCTTGTCGTGGTAGGAGAGGTCACACGCAACGGCAGGCTGGATGAGGCCGCCATTGGCGAAACCCCCAACCTCGCCGCACGACTGCAGGCTGTCGCGCACCCGGGTGCAGTGGTGATCAGCCCGCATACGCAACGGCTCTTGGGCGGTCTGTTCGAGCTGACCGACCTTGGGAACCATGAAATCAAGGGTTTCTCGCGCGACATACGCGTATGGGAAGTGGCTGGCGAGAGCAGCGTAGAAAGCCGCTTCCAGGCGCTGAGGGGCGTTTGTCCCACCCCCATGATTGGGCGTTCGGTGGAAATGGATTTACTGCTTGACCGCTGGCAACAAAGCAAAGGCGGCGAAGGCCAAGTTGTCCTGCTGACAGGGCTGCCCGGCCTTGGCAAGTCCCGCCTGATCCATGCGCTCCTCGATGCCCTGAGCGAGGAAAGTTACCAACATCTCCAATACCATTGCTCGCCTTACCACACCAACAGCGCACTCCACCCCGTCGTGGACGCCCTCAAACGGGCGTCCACGCTCAAGAGCGATGAGCCCAATGAGCTCAAGGTTGAGCGGCTCGAACAGCTGGCTCGCAGGACGCATGAGGACATTTCCCAGGCAGTCCCGTTACTGGCGTCCCTGCTCTCGGTTCCCTGCGAGCCCAAGTATGCACCCCTCAGTCTTTCGGCGGACGCGCAGAAAGCCTATACATTCGACCTGCTGATCGAACAGATCACCAACATGGCAGCGAAACAGCCCGTGCTTACGGTGCTGGAGGATGCACACTGGCTGGACCCCTCCTCAAGGGAACTCTTCAGCCAGATCGCCGATTGCATTCAGACCCTCCCGGTCCTGCTGCTGGTGACCTCGCGCAATCATGAACCGGGGCAGATCGGTGCGCATGCGCACCTGACGTCCCTCAGCCTCAACAGTCTCACCCGGCGTCAAGTTGCCGCCATGATCCGTGAAGTCAGCGGAAGCCAGGAATTACCACCGGAGATCGTCGATCACATCCAGGCCAAGACGGATGGCATCCCTTTGTTCATTGAGGAACTGACGAAGATGCTTCTGAAAACCGATGTCCTCAAGCCAACCAGGAACGGTTTCAGCGAAAGTACGGCGGATCGCCTGCATTTGATCCCCACGACCCTGCAGGATCTTCTCATGGCACGCCTCGAAAGCCTTCCGGATGCGAAGGAACTGGCGCAGGTCGGCGCCGTCATCGGCCGCGAATTCTCCTATGATTTCCTGTCCCGCCTGGCACCCTACAGCGGAACCCAGCTGCAGGAAGCCGCCTTTCACCTAATCGGCTCTGAGCTGGTGATCTCTCATGGCACCCCTCCGGAAGCGACGTTCCGCTTTCGGCACGCCTTTATCCAGGAAGCTGCCCATGAAAGCCTGCTGAAAAGCCGTCGCCGCGAGCTTCATGCCAAACTTGCCGACATCCTGATCACGCAGCACCGGGACTTGGCCAAGGAACAACCCGAAGTGATCGCGCAGCACCTCGTCGAAGGGGACCGGCCCGAAGAGGCGACCGAGTACTGGCGCAGGGCGGGCCTTCTGGCATCCCGACTCTCCTCGGCCAGCGAGGCCGCCGTCCATTTTCGCAAGGCGCTGGAACAGCTCCACCAGCTTCCGCCCAATGATGCCAGGGAAGAGATGGAACTGGAGTTGCTGACACTGCTCGGCTCCAGCCTGGTCAGCATAAAGGGCGCCGGTGCCGCCGAAGTGGCTTCCATTCACGAACGTGCCGCCGCCCTGTACAAGCGCCTCGAGCAACCGGCCAAGGCAACACCGATTCTCCAGGGCTTGCGCCTGCACTTCCAGGAACGTGCCGACCTGAAAACAGCAACGGCCATGGCCGCCGAACTGATGCTCGCCGCCAGCGAAACAACGGATCCCAGTACTCATCTCGAGGCCCATAGGGCTAAGGGCGTGGTCAGCTTCTTTGCCGGCGACTTTCAGCAGGCCTATGAGTTAACGTCAAGCGGGCTGGACAGCTATGAGGGACAGCTTCACGAAGATAGTCCCCGCTACGAGAATGATGCCCGCATGACCTGTGCCGCATATGCAGGGCGCGCCCTCTTCCGGCTTGGCTATGCCGACAGCGCAGTGGACTGGATGAAACGGGCGGTAACCTACGCGGAGGCCGCCTCCCATACCATGAGCTACGTCGAGGCCATGACCTGGAGCACGGAAATTGCCCTCTACCGAGGCGATTACGACACAGCCCTGAAGCATGCCGACACGAGTCTGGAGACTGCCAAACGCCATGGCCTGCCGCTGTGGACGGGATTGGCCGTCGCCATGGGCGGCAGTGCGTGCTTCTTCCTTGGAAACCGGGAGAACGGGATCGCCCGGCTGCGCGAAGGGGTCGCAAGGCTCGATGGCGACAATCAGAAACTGTTGATGTTTCACTGCTGGATCCTGCTGCTCCAGGCCCTGATTGCGGACGGACAGCTCGCCGAAGGCGCCGAACTGGCCGACCGGCTCGAAAGGGAAATGGGCGGCACGGGCGTCAGCTACCTGGATGCGCAACTGTCCCACCTTAGGGGCGAACTGTACTTGCGCGGAGATGAGCCGGATCCCGGCCTTGCGGAGAGCTACCTGGAAAAGGCGCTGGCCATTGCCCACAGGCAAGGCGCCCGTGCGCTCGAACTTCCAGCAAGACTGCGACTATCCGAGCTCTGGCTCCAGCAAGGGCAGTCACGCCGCGCCCGGCAGCTGCTCGAACCGCTCTATACCTCCTTCGACGAGGGCAAGGAGACGGAAATCATGGGACGTGCAGCACAGCAACTCATGCAGATGAGATGACGGAGACGCGCCGATCCCCTTTTCCGAGTTCGGAAAAGGGGGGACGAACAGACGGAGAGGAGGGCCCCATTCATGCGCGCTTCCACCCGATCGCTTTCACGGATTCTGCTGTTCAGCGACCTGCCGGGCGAGGCCCTTGATGCACTCGAGGAGAAGTGTCTCTGGCAGACTTTCAAGGCTGGGGAAGAGATCATCGGACAGCTTGAAAGCTCCAGAAACGTCTTCCTGATTGTCCGTGGAGTTGTCTCGGTTCTGGTTTTCAGCGCGGAGGGGCAACAGGTCACCTTCCGCGAGCTGCAGCAGGGCCAACAGTTTGGAGAATTCGCCGCCCTTGATGGTGCGCCCAGATCCGCCTCGGTGGTGGCCCGGACCGATTGCTGCCTGGCGCAGCTTTCCAGCGAGGATTTCCGGACGTTCGCTCATGAACACCCCATCATCATGGAACGCCTGTTGCAGCAGTTGATCGCTCTGGCGCGTCAACTTTCCGAACGTATCTTCGAGTTCTCGACCATGGCGGCGAGCAACCGCATCCGCGCCGAGCTGCTGCGTCTTTCCCAGGCGGCAGGCGTCACGGACAATCGATCCCTGATCACCAATGCCCCGACCCACGAGCAGATTGCCACCCGGGTGTCCACTCATCGTGAAGCCGTCTCACGCGAGCTTTCCGTGTTGAGGCAACGCGGCATCCTGGAACGCCGCAGCGGCAAGACCTTGGCCATACACGACGTGGACGCCTTGTCCCGACTGCTCCACGACACCATGGGTCCCCCCATTCGCATCTCGGAAAGCGGCTGACAGGAATATTCCGACAACTGTGAGGAAACTCACAGCATGCTGGGAGGGCAAGATGCGATGCTTGCTGCTCAAGAGTCATTGAGGACGGTTTCTTGAGAAGAGGAGGCATCGAGATGGCGGTTGCGGATAGTCACCCTAAGACCGGAAAAGCAGCAAATTTGAGCGCGCCGTGTCACTACGGCACTCGGACCGGCCTCCAGAAACTAGACCGGCATTTGCTCGAGGACATCGGTCTGTGTGAAGCCCAGATCGACAGACCCAAACTCCGCTACCAGGAACAGATGGACCTTTATAACCGCTCGAGACGCGTCTAACCGACTTTTCCCAGGAAACAACGACAATCATGGTCTTGCCCCATCAGGTCCTATGTACTGCGTGCTAGGGTTTTCCCAGAACTGCCTCTGCTCAAGCACCACACGCATCCTCGAAGTCGTATGGTGAAAGCGCTTGTGCCCAAGTACAGGCTGCTAAGGTCTGAACACCACCAGTAATTCACGACTGATTCAGGAGGTGGCCTCCCGAAAAAGGGGGCACCCTGATTCGCCTTCCTCAGGATGATAACCAGCTTTTTTCATGAATCGGTGTGAGAAAACTCACAGCTTAAGGCCCCAGTTGAATGCCATGCTTTTACTTCAAAAGCCATAAAGGTGCTTTTTTAGAAACGATAGAGATGGCGGGGGCGACGTTACCAGCCCTGCTTGAGTTCATCATCTGGCTGCGGTGCGAGACAATGGGACTTTTTCCTGTGCGCCCATTCCTGTGCCTCAAGGCGTTATCCGGTGTGGGGTTGGTTAGTCGGATTTGATCCCGATCTGCCCAGGCCCCTGACGATTGCCAGTCGGAGCGCTGATGAGCTGCCGCACGCCAGATGATGGCCTGCCTGGCAAGTTATCGGCCTGCTTACCTCCATCTGAACGGCAGGAAAGGGAAGACCTATGACTGACGAACCCTTCATCAACCCTGTTGACAGCCTGGCACAAAGCACATCCCGCCAGGGTCATAACTTCATCGAGATCGCAAAAGCTGCGCTGTGTCGCGGGCAAACCGCAGCCACGGCGCGCGTTCTCCGGAATTTCGATGACGCGGACCTGGAGAAGATCGGGCTGGATCGCAGAGACATCACCCGAGTCTCTCAAGAGATCGTTGCTTCGCGAAGGAAACTTTAGGAACCGCCTCCTCTACGAAGCGGTTCCTGTCAGGACTGTTTCCTCAGAACGCGGCCTGTTCTACCATCTGCTTCATGGCGTCGGGCATGGGCACGATCTCGAGGCCCTCGGGCTGCAAAAAATAACTCTCATACGGAGGGGGCGCTCCTGGCTGGCCGGGCGCCAACGCCTGACCTTGCGCATGGTCTGCTGGGTGGAGAACCTGGTGCGCCTGCTACCGCTTTCAGCATGTAGCCCAGTTGCTCGCGCTGCACTGGCATACCGTCAAGACCATCGATCACAGGTGCTTACAGCGCGAGGTCCGCGCTCTGGGTCAGTGAGGGAGGCGGTGCGGTCCTTCTTCGAATGGCTGGAGCCTGAATCCTGCGCCAGCTTCGAGACCGTGGAGATGGACATGAGCACGGCCCTGGATAAGAAAACCCGGGTGCACTGTCCAAAGGCCCACATTATCTAGAAACTCTCTCATGTCGTCGCGCAGTTCGTCCGTGAGGTCATCGATCGCGTCCGCTTCGACCAAGCCAATCAGCTACGCCACAACAAGCCGGCGCGCCAGGTCCATCAAACGCATGGCCTATGGATACCGCGACACAGATTACTTCTCCTTCAAAATCAAAGCCGCATTCCCCTCTAAAACGCGATGAACCAAAAAAGATCCTGAGGAGCGTCCGGTGTACGGGCTCAGGTGTGCCAACAGGGCTGGCTGAGAACTGCGACAATTATTTCGAACCTCGAAGGACGCCGTGCCCCATACACTCGCTTCTCAGCCGAAGATCGACGCGAGAACGTTTGTCGCCGCGCCACGCGTGCCCGGGATCAGCGTGTCGAACGCGCCGGCGGCACCCTCGACCATCGCCGAGACCATGTTTTCGGGGTTTAACGCCTCTGCCACCTGATCCGCGGCGGCTTCAGCGCGTTCCAGACCGGTAAGATCACCGCCGACTGCATCCGCCACACCTTGAATCGCGGAAGAGGTTGCATCCCACCCATCGCGCGCCTGGCCGACCTGCCCCGTGATGGCTCCGAACTGCGTGGCAAAGGGTTTGAGGTAGATTCCCTCTCCGGCAGCTCCGCCGATGTCATTGATGATCCCGGCGATTTCGGAGGCCGTCGCCTCCTCCCCTCGCATTTCGGCCACCTCCGCCGCAGCATTCAGACCGCCGAGGAAATCTCCGGTCGGGCCGAAGCCGCTTTCCGATCCGAACACGTCGTCGAGTTGCGTGGAGAGCCGCTGAAGCGAATCCAGGAAGTCGGCCAGCGCTCCGCTCTCTGCTCCGTCCTCAAGGGCCTCGGCCACGGCCTGGGGAGCGAAATGTCCGGCCTGATCCATCAACGCATCGCCGGCTCGGGCCAAGTAACGGTCCCTGTATACCGGGTGCTCGGCGGATGCGGCGCGGTCGAGGAGGCTTTCCACGTCGCGCTGCGCAAGCCGCTGACGCTCGCGCGCAAGGTCAATGGCGCCAAGCACGGGATCGTCCGAGGTCGCACCGGCTGCGACGATTGCCCCCTGAAGTTTGACGGCCGCCTGCCGCCGCATCTCAAAGTCCGGGTCGTCAGGTAAAGTGTCTGATATCTGTGTCACGTCCTCAGTAGCCTGTCGCCGCGCCTCGACCGGATCAACACCAGGGTCGGGGATGACATCGAGCCCCCCAATCCAGTGCCAGTCCGGCGCACGGCTCGCCGCGCGCGCCCTCTCGGCCGCCGCTTTGGTCGCTTCATAAGCAGCCCTGTCACCTTCACAGTCGTATATCGGGAGAAGGCAATTGGCTTCTTCCTCGTGGCGATCGAGCCACCAGGCCTTCTCCGCCATGGTCAGCACTTCGTCCTGGAAGCCCAGTTCGATGATCTGGTGGACACGGTCGAAATGCTCCATGGCCGGGACGAGTTCGGAAATGGCGTCGTCCACCGATACGTCGCCGTCCTCCACGGCGTCAGCCCATTTCTCCAAGTCTTCCTCGGCACGATGGTAGAAGGAGCTCGCCGCGTCCAAGTCGAGAAACAACCCGTTGTTGCCCCAGGGGTCCGTATATCGTCGTGCCCAGTCCACCCCAGCAGCCCGGAAGGCCGCATCCAGGGTTTCCGGCGCGTTATCGTAGCCGTAACGCTCGCTGAGTTCCTGTTGAGCCGCCTCGACCTTGTCGATATATGCGTAGATTGGGTCGGCCTCTTGAGCGGCGACACTCGTCGCCAGAAGCGAGAGACCGGTGACAAAGGACAACAAGGAAAGCGTCTGCACTATCTTTGCTTCCCGATCGCCTAAAGGTTGTTAAGTTTAACATACCCGCATCGCTCGCTGCAAATCTGCGGCGAGCGTCAAAGGCCTCCACACATGACGCCTCGAAGCATGGATGAACCAGACGCTAGAGAAACTTGGATTAGAACGCCGTGGTAGAGTGCATGTTACTGGTGAGATTTGTAATCCGCCCCGCCACCCTTAACGGCCTATCGAAAACATTACCGATCCATCGGGCCGCTCTGATCAGAACGGCGCCTCTTCGCCGGCCTGTTCCATCATCTGCTTCATGGCGTCGGGCATGGGCACGATCTCAAGGCCCTCGGGCGGCGAGAAATAACTCTCGTCCTGGGCGGTACGCTCCAGGTTGCGCAGCACGGCATGGCCCTGCTGGTGCTCGACCTCCATGGGAATGGAGTCCTCGGTCAGGCAGGTCTGCGAGCCCTGGATCTCCCAGATGGTACAGGTTTCGCCGTTGACCGTCTTGGTCTCGCCGGTGTTTTCGCCTTCCATCAGGCCCATGTCGTCGATCTGTCCCTGCAGGGCCTGATCGCCCATCTGGTCGCTCCAGATCGTCATCTCGCCGCTTCGCATATTGCGCAGCATGCCGCCGGAGGCGCCCTCGGACTGTCCCTCCACGCGCATGGTTTCAAGCTCGCTGGAATAGCGGACCTTCATGCCGCTGGACTCGGCACCCGGATCGGCCCACTCGCCCTCGAAGTCGGTTTCCGGCAGGGGCATGGTTTCGGCCATGGCGGCGGCCGGCGTTGCCAGGAGCAATACGCTCAATGACCAGGAGAGTACTTTCATGAAACTGTTCCCTTCGGCTCTTGAAGTCTGGGGGCTCTCTATCCGCTCGTCGCTCAGCGGTTGTTGCGGTTGTACTGCAGTTCGTCGCGGCTCAGCATCAGGCCAACGTAGACGCGGTAGTCGTTGATCGTCTCGCCCGAAGCCAGCGGCACGGTCAGGCTGACCGGATCCGTCAGCGTAACGGTGTTTTCGCCATCCTCGAACGTGACGGGCGCCCGGTAGGCCTCGCGCACCAGGATCTCGGGCGGATCGCCGGGGTGGCCAACCGCCAGGTAATAGGCAAGCTCGGCTTCCCGGCCCTGGTTGGCCGGGCCGCGGCTGGCCGCCAGGATGACGTCCATCTCCATGGCGACCGCGCTGCCATCGTCGCGATATTCGCAGCCATAGCGAACATCCCTGAGCTCGGCGCTGTAGTCCACCCGGGTCAAGTCGCGGCTTTCACCGACGAAACTGACCTGTTCGCGCGTCTCCTGCGGGGCGATCACCCGGGGACAGGGCTGGTCGCTGACCTGGTTTTCCTCCTTGCCCAGCATGGAACAGGCCGACAGCAGGGGAATCACCGCAAGTGCACTCAGAAGTTTTCGCATCTCTGCCTTCCATAAAAACCGATCGTCAGCGGCACTTGCACAGCATGACGGCGCCCGTGCCAGCGGTCTGGTCTCGCACGTCCCGCGACGCAGCGCAAGTCTGCCTTCCCATCGACCCTTGTGAAAGGCCGGAGGCATCATGATCTCTTTTCTAAGGCCTTGGCCTGCTTTAGGGTCGGGGCGTCGCAATATCGAGCCACAGGCAAGACGCGCATGAGCACCTCCTCCCTCACCCTGCTGCTGGCCAATCCGCGCGGATTCTGCGCCGGGGTGGAACGCGCGATCGAGATCGTCGAGCGGGCGCTGGCCAAGTACGGCCCGCCCGTCTACGTCCGGCACGAGATCGTGCACAACCGCTTCGTCGTGGATTCGCTGGAGTCCAAGGGCGCCATCTTCGTCGACGAAGTCTCCGAGGTGCCCGACGACGTGCCCGTCATCTTCTCCGCCCACGGCGTGCCCAAGGACGTGCCCGAGGAAGCCGCCAAGCGCGAACTGCTCTATATCGACGCCACCTGTCCGCTGGTCAGCAAGGTCCACCGCGAGGCGGAACGCCATCACCGCAACGGCCGCCAGGTCGTGCTCATCGGCCATCGCGGCCATCCGGAGGTGATCGGCACCATGGGGCAGCTGCCCGAAGGCGCAATCCTGCTGGTGGAGACCATCGAGGATGCTCGTACCATTACGGTCGAGGATCCCGACAAGCTGGCCTACGCCACCCAGACCACGCTCTCCGTGGACGACACGGCCGGCATCGTCGAGGCCCTGCAGGAGCGTTTTCCCGGCATCGAGGGACCGGCGCGCGAGGACATCTGCTATGCCACCACGAACCGGCAGCAGGCGGTGAAGGAGATCGCCGGCCAGTGCGATGCCCTGCTGGTGGTCGGCGCCCCCAACTCCTCGAACTCCCAGCGTCTGGTCGAGGTGGCGCAGCGCTCGGGCTGTCCCTATGCCTGCCTGATCGAGCGGGCCACCGACATTCCCTGGGACAGGCTGCAGGACATCTCCACCGTCGGCATCACGGCCGGGGCATCGGCCCCGGAAGCCCTGGTGGAAGAAGTGATCGACGCGTTTCGCGCCCGCTTCGAGCGGGTTCAGGTTGAACTGAACGACCAGACGCGCGAGAACGTCCACTTCAAGCTCCCCCGGCTTCTCGCCGAAACCGACGCCGCCTGAGATCCTGCACAAGCGCCCATGGCCGTTTACACAGAAGTCACCGATGCCGACCTGCGCGCTTTTCTGGCCCGCTACGACCTGGGAGACATCCTCTCCTTCAAGGGCATCGCCGAGGGGGTGGAGAATTCCAACTACCTGCTGCAGACCGACCGCGGGCAGTATATCCTGACACTCTACGAGAAACGGGTTGAGCGCAACGAGCTGCCGTTCTTCGTCAACCTGATGGAGCATCTGGCCAGCCGCGGCATTCCCTGCCCCACACCGGTGCACAGCCGCGACGGCGAAACCCTGCAGGAGTTGAACGACCGGCCGGCCGCCATCATCACCTTCCTGGACGGACTCTGGCCACGGCGTATCCACCCTTTCCACTGCCGGGAACTTGGCCACCACCTGGCGCATCTGCACCTGGCCGGTTCCGATTTCGCGGGCCACCGCCGCAATCGCCTGTCCATCGACGGCTGGCGCAACCTGCTGGACGCCTGCCGGGCGCGCGCCGACGAGGTCTTCTCCGGCCTGGGCGCGGAACTGGAGGAGGAGTTGCAGGAACTGGAAGCCCGCTGGCCCGACGACCTGCCCAGCGGCATCGTTCACGCCGATCTGTTCCCGGACAACGTCTTCTTCCGCGACGAGAAGCTTTCCGGTCTGATCGACTTCTACTTCGCCTGCAACGACTTCTACGCCTATGACGTGGCCATCTGCATGAACGCCTGGTGCTTCGAGCCGGACGGCGCTTTCAACGCCACCAAGGCCCGCCTGCTGCTGGGCGCCTACCGCAAGGTCCGGCCCTTCTCGCAGCCGGAGCTCGACGCCCTGCCGCTTATGGCCCGCGGCTCTGCCCTGCGCTTCCTGCTGACCCGCCTCTATGACTGGCTGAACCACCCACCCGGCGCCTTCGTCGATCCCAAGGATCCGCTGGAATACTGGCGCAAGCTGCGCTTCCACCGCGACATCCCCGGCCCCGGCGCCTATGGGCTGGAGCCATGAGCGATGCCGACAGCGAGCGGATCGAGATCTTTACCGATGGCGCCTGCAGCGGCAACCCCGGCCCCGGTGGCTGGGGCGCCGTGCTGCGCTGGCGCGGCCACGAAAAGGAACTGGCCGGCGGCGAGCCGGAAACCACCAACAACCGCATGGAACTGATGGCCGCAGTGGCGGCGCTCGAGGCGCTCAAGCGCCCCGCCCGGGTGGCGCTGACCACAGACAGCGTCTACCTGCGCGACGGCATCACCAAGTGGATCCACGGCTGGCGGCGCAACGGCTGGAAGACGGCCGGCAAGAAGGCGGTCAAGAACCGCGACCTCTGGGAACGCCTGTGGGAGGCCACCGCGCGCCACGAGATCGACTGGCACTGGATCAAGGGCCACAGCGGCCATGCCGAGAACGAACGCTGCGACGCCCTTGCCCGCGAGGCCCTCAAGGCCTACAAGCCGGACAGTGTGACCGAGCCTCGTTCATCAGGAGAATAGATTGAAGGCCAAATCAAGCGTCTTCGAGTTCTTCCTGGACGATCCCCGGACGCTTGTCGATCAGGGCCAGCAACACACGGGCCGGACCTTCAGGATGACGACGCCCCTGTTCCCAGCCACGCAATGTCCCCGGTGCAACCCCGATGCTCCTTGCAAATACCGTCTGTGAAAGCCCTGTCTTTGCGCGAATTGCCGCAACATCGGGGTCCGGGACATCTATCTGATGAACCTTTGCTCCATCGACATTCCCCACAAGGTAAGCCTCTGCATCCTCTAACCCCGACTTGATCTTTTCAAAAGCTTTGGTCATTTGCGGCTCCGATAGGATGTAATCATCTGCTTTGCCATGGATATCAATCGAGCTTGTTCGGACTGTGTCAGGTTTGCCTTTTCGTTCTTGGCAAACACTGTCAGCAGGAAAATCGGTAGGGATTCATCTGCAAACAGGAAAACCACTCGGGCTCCACCGCTCTTTCCGCGGCCGGCACGAGGAATCCGCAGTTTCCGAATACCTCCTCCAAGGGAGGCTCCCGATTGCGGATGGCTGGCCAACAAATCGACAAGCGCTTTCCTTTCCTGCTCGGACAAGACTCCTTTGGCCGCAGAAAGGAATGCCGGTGTTTCCACCACCGTTTGCCGACGAACCATGAAAAGGATAATCCAGTAACAGGATATGCGTCAATGACGTATATCCTGTTACTGTGTCCTACAAAGCGCGCAGCATGGCCTCGGCACCGGAGACCTCGAAGGCGCCCGGCTCTTCCACGTTCAGCAGCTTCACCACGCCATTCTCCACCAGCATGGAATAACGCTGGGAGCGAATGCCCATGCCGCGGGCGCTGACATCCATGGACAGGCCCAGGGCCTTGGAGAAGTCGGCGTTGCCGTCAGCCATCATCAGGATCTTGTCGTCCACCTTCTGATCCTTGCCCCAGGCGTCCATGACGAAGGCATCGTTGACCGACAGGCAGATGATGGCATCCACACCCTTGTCGAAGAACGCCTGCGCATGCTCGATGTAGCCCGGCAGGTGCTTGGCCGAGCAGGTCGGCGTAAAGGCCCCCGGCAGGGCGAAGACCACGACCTTCTTGTCGGCGAAGAATTCGTCGGTGTCGATCTCCTGTATGCCGTCCTCGGTCTTCATCCAGAGCTTTCCGCTGGGCAGCTGTTCCCCCACAGAGATGGTCATCTTCCATTTTCCCCTTTTGTCTGTGCCATGCGGACATGGCGGATCGAGTTTTGCGCAGGCGAACCTAGGCGAGAGATCCGGTGCTGCCAAGCCTTCTGCCCCCAAGCGGTCACTGCAGCTCGGCCAGGGTATCGCCCCCGGCTTTCCGCAGGGCTTCCAGCACAGCCGTCTCGCTCAGGACCTCGGGCAGCACGATCCCCTCGGGCGCCGCCGGGCCATAGACAATGTTGAAGGGAATGCCGTAGCGCCCGTGGCGTGCCAGGTAATCAGATATCTCGTCGTCCGGCTTCGTCCAGTCCCCGCGCATGGCCACCACCTGATCCTGCCCCAGCAGGTCGACAACCCGCTCTCGGTCGAGCACCAGCGACTTGTTGACCTGGCAGGTGATGCACCATTCCGCCGTCACGTCGACAAAGACCACATGACCGGCGTCGACCTGTCCGGCAATCTCCTCGGGCACCAGCTCGCGCCAGGCGATCTCGCCGGCAGCCGTGTCCTGCGACTCCGCCGCCGGCGCGCCTGATCCCTGCCCGAAGGGCATGCCCGGCAGGGCAATCCCCAAAGCCCCCAGAGCAATAATGCTCGCCATGCCGACAGCCGGTGCGTACGGCAGGCGGGACCTGTGACGCAACCAGAGCACCAGGAGCAGCAATCCGAACTGGATACCGACCAGCCAGGCCGCCAGGGACGAAAGCTGCACGGCCAGCACAGACAGCACCCAGAGAGCGCTGGCCAGCAGGGCCAGCGCCAGGATCCGGCGCAACACGATCATCCAGCGTCCCGGCTTCGGCAGGGCGGCGGCCAGGGCGGGCCAGGCCGCCACCAGCAGGTAGGGCAGCGCAAGTCCCACCCCCAGCGCCAGGAAGATCGCCAGGATCTCCAGCGGCCCGCGGGTCAGCGCGAAGCCGACGGCGGTGCCGACGAAGGGGGCCGAACAGGGCGTGGCCAGAATCGCCGCAAAGGCCCCCGTCAGATAGGCGCCCAGGAAGCCCTCGCGGCCCTGTCCTGCGCCTGCCGCCACGCTGGTGAGACGCCCCGGAAGCCGGATCTCGAACAGGTCGAAGAGATTGGCGGCGAACAGCACCAGCACCAGCGCGATGGCCGCAAGGAACAGCGGCTGCTGGAACTGGATGCCCCAGCCGACGGAGGCACCGGCCGCCTTCAAGGCAATGGCCCCCAGGGCCAGCAGCAGGAAGAAGGACAGGATGCCCGCCGTGCTGGCCAGGAAGGACAGGCGGATCCGCCGGCGCTCGCCGCCGCCGTGGCGCACCAGGGACAGGAGCTTGATCGAGAGCACCGGCAGGACGCAGGGCATGACGTTCAGGATCAGTCCCCCTAACAGGGCGATGCCGGCGTAAAGCAGCAGCGTATCAGCCGTGGCCGCAGCAGCCATCGGATCCGTTGCTGCAGAGAGCGCCACGCGCTGTTCCAGCCCGTGATCCTGGTCCGTCAGGGTCAGGGTCAACTCTCGCCCGCTCAGCTCTTCTTGCTCCGAGGAAGGACTCGCGGTGACCGGCAGGATCAGCCGTGCCGCACGTCCCTCGTTCTCCAGCGTCACCTCCGGCTTGCCGAAGCGATACCCCTCCGCCCCCTCGACCAGCAGGTCCGGGGCCGTCATTGCCCGCTCGGCGGCGGCCTCCACCACCAGGCGTCCGCCGCCCTCCTGGGCGGCAAATGTCGCCTGTTCTATGTGCAGGGGGCTCTCGTCGGGGCCCTTGGGCACGCGCGACCGGAAGAGTTCGATCAGGAAGGCCTCACGGGCCGGTCCCGCCTCTCCGCCAGGCAGGGACAGCTCCAGCTCTTCCGCGAAGGGAACGCAGACCTCCTCGCAGACCAGATAATCCGCCGTGGCATTCAGGCGCACGGGTTCGCCCAGATCCTCCGGCACCACGCTCAGGGGGAAGACCACCTCGTCCTCGTAGCCGAAGGTCTGCAGGTCGAACAGCTCGAAACGATGCGGCACCGGCCAGTCCAGCCGTGCCTCCTTCAGGTTCTCCGAACCGCCCCAGTCCAGGCTGAGGGGATAGCCGGCGTCTCCCGGCGAGCGCCAGTAGGTCTTCCAGCCTGGATCGAGCTCGATCTGAACGCCCAGGGAGAGTGTTTCGGAGTCGCCAACGGCATTTTGGGCCGAGATCAGGCGAATTCGGCTGTGTTCGTTCTCCACCCAATCACCGGCGGCCGCCAGAGCTCCCGAGAGAGGCAGCAACAGGGCGCAGAGCAGCCACGCCAGGAGGGTCCACGGCTTGCAAGAGGCCTGCACGAGAAATTTATTCCTTGCCACGGCTGTCCCTGGCGTTAACGCTTGGAAGCACTATCTGTATAATCATGGTGCCACAGCCGTTATCCAGCAAGACAGCAGACACGTGGCGAAGCGTCGCGTGAGGCGGCTGAGAAACAGTGCAGGAGACCGGTTTTCAGTATGACTTCCTCAGAGACAGAACAAGCCCATTCCCTAGAAGGCCAGCTTCTCGTGGCCATGCCGGGCATGAGCGACCCGCGGTTCGAGCGCAGCGTCATCTACCTGTGCGCCCATAACGCAGAAGGCGCAATGGGCATCGTTATCAATCGTCTGGTCGAATCTCTGACCTTTCCCGATCTGCTGCAACAGTTGGACATCGACAACAGCAACGTGGATGAAACCATCCGCGTGCATTTCGGCGGGCCGGTGGAAACCGGCCGCGGGTTCGTCCTGCACAGTTCCGAATACCTCCAGGACAGCAGCCTGCAGATTCGCGACGACGTGGCCCTGACCGCCACCGTGGATATCCTGCGCGACATGGCTAACGGCCAGGGCCCGCAGCACAGCCTGCTGGCGCTGGGCTATGCCGGCTGGGACGCCGGCCAGCTGGATCAGGAGATGCAGGCCAACGGCTGGTTGACCGTGACACCGGATCCCGGCCTGATCTTCGAGCCCGACCTGGACGAGAAGTGGAACAAGGCCATCGGCAAGCTGGGCTTCGATGTCAGCAAGCTGTCAGGCGCGGCCGGCCACGCCTGACACCGCCTGCTCCGACAAGAAGCGTGGTTGAGGGCAGCTCCCAGTCCATACAGCAACATCCTGCACATCGCCTATATGGGTGCCCCCGGAAGCCGAAATTGCGGTTGGCGCAGTAAACCTACACCGGTCATTCATGCAGTGTGCAACGATGTCCGCCTTTGATGTCAGCTGCGAGCATTAGTTAGCCATCCGTTCTTCATGAGCAAAGGGGCTGAGGCCAAGCCATTCCTGCATTCGGGCGGCGATCTCACGTGGGCCGGTCAGTTCCAGCTTTCCATCGCTCACCGCTTTTTCAATCGTGTCCAGGCCCATCCAGATCGCGGTCATGGTCCGCAGGCTGCATTCGGAGTAGAGATCAATGTCATAGCCTGGATCGGAATAGCAGGCCTCAACACCGGATTGCGGATCGACCAACAACCAATAGTTCTGCCGGGCTTTTGGAAGATTGCTGAACACGAACTGGAGGCAAACCCGGCGCTCCGGCAGGGGATCGATATTCAGGAAACGATGCATATCCCATATCAGCAGTTCGGGATCGAGATTGTTGAGGGAAATTTCGCTTTCCACCCATCTTTGCCCCCATGCACCGATCCCCATGATAAGCGGACGAAGCTCTTCTCCGGCCTTTGTCAGGCGATACTCCTTAACGCCCTGGCCGCCCTTGGCAGACTGAATAATACCTACCGCCTCCAATTCTCCCAACCGCTTTGACAACAGCGTTGGTGACATCCGCGGTAGGCCGCGCCGAAGATCGTTGAACCGCGTGCTGCCGCACAGGAACTCCCTGATCAAAAGCGGCGTCCAGCGCGCGCACAAGACCTCCGAAGCCATCGAAACCGGGCAAAACTGACCGTAACTGCCACGCATGAAAGGCCTCTTTCTTGTTTGGAAAGATGATTGTTCGAGCCTATGCGGAATGTTCGGCCCAATCTAGTACAGTTTCTGGACTATCGCGGCACGGCCATTGCGGCGATTCTGGTGGTGCCCTTTGAACACCAGGGAGACAGACCATGACCACGACACACAAAGGAACCTGCTTTTGCGGCAGTGTTGAAATCGAAGTTTCCGGCACGCCGGTAGGGATGGGCTATTGCCACTGCACGTCCTGCCGCGTCTGGTCGGCGGGGCCGGTGAATGCATTCAGCCTTTGGAAATCGGGAAGCGTGCGGATCACCAAAGGTCAGGATCTCGTCGGCGAATATGCCGGTGTGCCGAACTCGAAGCGTCAGTTCTGCGAAAACTGCGGCGGACACATCATGACGGATCACCCGGAATGGGGTGTCACCGATGTCTTTGCAGCGGCGATACCCAGTTTGGCCTTCGAACCTAGCGTACATGTGAACTACGCCGAGACCGTGCTGCCGATGCGGGACGGCCTGCCCAAATTCAAGGACTTTCCAGCCGAAATCGGCGGGTCCGGCGAGCAAGTAGCGGAATAGTGCCTGTCCATCGGGCTAGGCCCACAAAGGAGAGTAAAATGACAACCGCAACGAAAGTCTTCGATCCCGCCTCATTCAAGCAAGCCACTCGCCGCCAGTGGGATGAAGCCCCCGATGCCTGGAACCGATGGACACCGCTTCTGGACAGGTGGTTGGCCCATCGACCGAACTGATGCTCGACAAAATGGGCCTGACACAAGGAAGCCGCATTCGGAATATCGCGGCCAGCGCTGGAAGCCAGACACTCAACGCGGCAAAGCGTGTCGGTCCCTCGGGTCATGTGCTGGCAACCGATTTGCCGGCAAGTATCCTCAAACATGCCAAAGCCAATGCCGACTTTGCTGGCATCTCTCATATCGAGACCCAAGTGCTTGACGGCGAGGATGTCGACTGGATCGAGGCCGAGCTTTTCGATGCCGTTATATCGCGTGTCGGCCTGATCTATTTTCCAGACCAGCACAAGGCGCTGACGGGCATGCACGCGCAGTTGCGCGTCGGCGGCCGGATCGGTGCGATCACCTATGCCGAGGCCGATCTCAACGGCTTCCTCTCAGTACCGGTCGGCATCATCCGCCGCCGCGCTGCGCTGCCCGCGCCGCTCCCGGGCCAGCCTGGGCCTTTCTCGCTAGGCGACCCCGACATGCTGGCCAGCAGGTTGCGAGAGGCGGGCTTTACCGGCGTCGAAGTAGAGCGTGTCGCGGCGCCGGTCCAACTGGGCTCGGCTCAGGAATGCCTGCAATTCGTAAAGGAACGTTTTGGAGCCTTGCATCAGATGCTCGCAGGGTTCGCTGCGCCCGAACAGACGACGCCTGGGACGAAATCGAGGAAGCGCTACGCGCTTTCGAAAAGGATGGCCGGTTCGAAGCGCCATGCGAGATGCTTGTTGCCACCGGAAGGAAAGTCGCCTGATCCATGCCGCGGGTCAGCATGATGCCCCGCCCACTGCCCAGGCTCAGGACTCTCTGCCGGAACAGGTGAGTACACCCTAATGAATCACAAAAAGGAAAAACCGATGACCAAAATCGCAATCGTGCAGGAACCGCCTGTCTATCTGAACCTTGCTGGCAGCATAGAGCGGGCCGTCGGGTTGGTCGCACGAGCCGCCAGCGAAGGCGCCCGGCTGCTGGTCTTCCCCGAGGCTTGGTTTCCCGGCTATCCGACCTTTGCTTGGCGCCTGTCACCAGGTGCCGATATGGGCAAGACAGACGAATTGTTCGCCCTGTTGCAAGCCAATTCCGTCGATCTGAGCCGCAATGGCATGGTCCCCTTGCAGGAAGCCGCCGCCGAGCATGAGATGGTGATTGTGGCCGGTTATCAAGAAGTCGACGGCGAGGTGTCGGGGTCGACCCTGTTCAATTCCTGCATAACCATTGATGCCGATGGCTCCATCGCGAACAACCACCGCAAACTGATGCCCACCAACCCGGAGCGCATGATCTGGGGTTTTGGCGACGGGTCGGGCCTCACTGTAGTCGAAACAGCGGTGGGGCGGATCGGTGCTCTCATCTGCTGGGAAAGCTACATGCCACTGGCGCGTTTCGCGCTCTATGCCCAGAACATCGATATCTATATCGCACCGACCTGGGACAGCGGCGAGACATGGTTGGCCACGATGCAGCATATCGCCCGCGAAGGCGGCTGTTGGGTGGTCGGATGCGCGACGGCTCTGGAGGTGTCGGACATTCCCACGGACATCCCGCACTACGACATTCTGTTTCCGAACAAGGATGAATGGGTGAACCCCGGCGATGCTGTGGTCTACAAGCCCTTCGGCGGGATCGCCGCCGGTCCGATGCACCGCGAAAAGGGGCTGCTTTCGGTCGAGATCGACGTCTCCGACGCCCGCGCCTCGCGCCGGAAATTCGACGCCAGCGGCCACTATTCCCGTCCCGACATATTCTCGCTGTCAGTCGACAGAAGCCACAAGCGGCCGGCATCGTTCACTTGACCGACGGGCATCTGCGGCAACGACTGATACCGGCCGAGGCTACGGTTCGTAGAGGACGCAAAGCGCAGAAAGTGACCGTTGGTGCGAACGCGGTGAAATAGCTTCGTCCAATTGCGGTCCCACGCACCATGATCGGCACGGACCACAGGTACGGGTTCGACGCGTCGGGGTCAGACCACTAGGCCTCCTTCTGGGCCGCCTCGGCGATCGCCGCGGCCCGCCCCTGGCTCCGCCGGTCGCGTTCCAGGAAGGCGTAGAGAACGTGATCCTGCCAGGCACCGTCGATGCGGAAGTAGTCCCGCGCCAGCCCCTCCTCGACGAAACCGACCTTCTCCAGCAATCTCCGGCTGGCCGTGTTGTGCGGCAGGCAGGCCGCCTCCACCCGGTTGAGCTTCAGGGAATCGAAGGAAAACCGCAGCACGACACCCAGCGCTTCTGCCATATAGCCCCGCCGCGCATGATCCACGCCGATCCAGTAGCCGATGCTGGCACTCTGGGCCGCTCCGCGCCGCAAATGGCCGATCGTCACACCGCCCAGCAGGGCCTCGTCCCGGCGCCGGAAGATCAGGAAGGAATAGGCCGTGTCCTCGCGCGCATCCATCACGGCCTGGCGGACACGGGCACGAAAGGCCCGGCGGCTCAGGCAGTCCGGCGGCCAGGTCGGCTCCCAGGGTTTCAGGAAAGAGCGGCTGCGCTCGCGCAAATCGGCCCACTGCTCGTAGTCGCCGTTCTCCGCTATACGCAGGAGCAGGCGCCGGGTGGAAAGAACGGGCCCGACCGGTTCGGCACCGAACAGAGGCCGTAGCATGACGCGACCTCAGGCCCCTGCCGCCTGACGCACGTCCGACCCGCTGGCGGGTTTGAGGCGCGCGCTCACGCTGTCATGGCTTGCCACCCGCGAGATCGGGCCAAGGGTGGTCAGGGTCGGCGTTGCGGTGAGCATCCGCGCGACAAAGCGCTGGATATCCTGCTCCGTGACCGCTTCGACCTTGGCGACAAGCTCCGCCGCGCTCAGCGGCCGACCGTGGACCAGCAGCTGGCTGGCCAGATGTTCCGCACGATTGTCGCTGCGTTCGCGCCCCATCAGGATACTGGCCTTCAACTGGGCCTTGGCCCGATGCAGCTCCTCCTCGGGAATGCGCTCCTGGCCGGCGCGCAGGATCTCGTCGCAGACCACCGGCAGCAGTTCGCCGGCCTCGGCCTCGCCGGTCCCGGCATAGACGCCGAACAGGCCGCTGTCGCTCTGTCCGCCGTGGAAGGCGAAGATGCTGTAGACCAGCCCGCGGGTCTCGCGCACCTCCTGGAACAGGCGCGAGGACATGCCGCCGCCCAGCAGCGAGGAGAAGACCGCCGCGGCATAATAGTCGGGATCGTCGTAGCCCACACCGTCGAAGCCCAGCAGCACATGGACCTGTTCCAGGTCGCGCTGCAGGCGCAGGTCGCCGCCGCGATAGACGGCCGGTTCCTGCGGTCGGCTGCTGTGGCGCGGAAGGCTGCCGAAGGCCGCCGCAGCACGGTCCAGGAAATCCTCGTGATCCACCTTGCCGGCGGCCGAGAGCACCATGCGCTCGGCGCCATAGCGCTGGCTCTGGAAGTCGATCAAGTCATCACGCTGCAGTGTCTGGACAATATCGGGGCGCCCCAGCACCGGCCGGCCGATGCCCTGCTCGGGATAGGCCGTCTCCTGGAACAGGTCGAAGATGATGTCGTCGGGCGTGTCCTCGGCCTGGCCGATTTCCTGCAGCACCACGGAGCGCTCGCGTTCCAGTTCCGTGCCGTCGTGACGCGAGCTCTGCAGGATGTCGGCGATCAGGTCGAGCGCCAGCGGCATGTCCTCGGTCAGGACCTTGGCGTGATAGGCCGTCGATTCGCGCCCCGTGTAGGCGTTGAGCAGGCCGCCCACCGCCTCGATCTCCTCGGCGATGGCGCGCGCACTGCGCCGCTCGGTGCCCTTGAACATCATGTGTTCCAGCAGGTGTGCCACACCGTTCTGCTCGGGCACCTCATGGCGCGTGCCGACCCCGATCCAGACACCGAGAGAGACCGTCTCGGCCTCTTCCATGTGATCCGTGGCGACTGTGAGTCCGTTGTCCAGTTGGGAAACCTGTACCGTCATGCAGCATCCTTCGTAATTCGCGCATGACCCTGAATATAGGTCTGCAGTCGGCCGAGTTCATTGGGCAGCGTCACATAGTGCTCCCTGCGCTCGTAGAGATCCGCCAGGCGCTCCGGCAATTCGGGCCGCACGCCGGTGGCTTTGTGGACGGCGTCGGGGAACTTCGCCGGGTGTGCGGTGGCCAGGGCCACACTCGGCACCTCCGCGCGGCGCGCCTGTGCCCGGCGGGCCGCGGCCACACCAATGGCGGTGTGCGGATCGATCAGCGCGCCATAGGCCTGATATGCCCGCCGGATCTCCGCCAGGGTTTCCTCGTCGTCCAGGCGATGGCCCTCGAAGGGCATCTCGTCAAACAGCGCGGGATCGATCCGGAAGCGCCCCTCCCTGCGGAAGTCCTCCAGGGTCGCGTTCACGCGCGCACCATCGCGCTCATAGAGGTCGCAAAGCAGGCGCTCGAAGTTGCTGGATACCTGGATGTCCATGGAGGGCGACAGGGTCGGATAGACGTCCTCCACCGCCATGACCCCGTTTTCGAAGAAGCGGGTCAGGATGTCGTTGCGGTTGGAGCCGACCACCAGCCGCTCGATCGGCACCCCCATGCGCCGTGCGGCATAGCCGGCGAAGACGTTGCCGAAGTTGCCCGTGGGCACGGCGAAGGAGACCCGCCGATCCGGCGCTCCCAGGCTGACGGCCGCCTGCACGTAGTAGACGATCTGAGCCATGATGCGTGCCCAGTTGATGGAGTTGACCGCGGACAGCTGCAGCCGATCCCGGAACCCCCCGTCGTTGAACATGGCCTTCACCAGGTCCTGGCAGTCGTCGAAGGTGCCCTCGACGGCGATGTTGTGCACGTTGGGGGCCTCCACCGTGGTCATCTGGCGGCGCTGCACCTCGGATGTGCGGCCATGCGGGTGCAGGATGAAGATATCCACGCGCTCACGGTCGCGGCAGGCCTCGATGGCGGCCGACCCGGTATCGCCCGATGTGGCGCCGACGATGGTCAGGCGCTCGCCGCGTGCCTCGAGCACGGCGTCGAACAGGCGCCCGAGCAGCTGCAGGGCCACGTCCTTGAAGGCCAGGGTCGGCCCGTGGAACAGGTCCATCAGCCAGAGATCCGGATCCAGCTGGCGCAAGGGCGTCACGCTGGCATGCTCGAAACCGGCATAGGCCTCCTCGACCAGCTGGCCGAAGTCCTTCTCGATGACCGAGCCGGCCACGAAGGGAGCCATCACCCGGCGGGCCACCTCGGCATAGGGCGCCCCGGATAGCTGGTGCAGGTCGTCCGGGGACAGCTGCGGCCAGCTTTCCGGCAGGTAGAGTCCGCCGTCGCGGGCCAGCCCCGTCAGCAGCACGTCATCGAAACTCAGGACCGGCGCGCGGCCACGGGTTGAGAAATAGCGCAAGATGTCCTCTGCCTGTCTGAAGCGTCGGCTACTCTAGTCGCCGCAGGCCGGTGGCCGCAAGCCTGTCACGTGCATGGGGCCGGTAGAGTCAGGTTTCCACGTAGCGCTGACGCAAGTGGGTCTTGAAGACCTCCGCATCGAGCGGCCGCCCTGTCACCCTCTGCACCAGATCGCTGGTGTCCATGAAGGACCCCCAGGCATGCACGTTCTGCCTCAGCCAGCCCATCAGCGGGGAGAAGTCCCCCTGGGCCAGGTGCGTTTCCACCTGCGGATTCTCCCGACGCGCGGCATCGAACAGCTGGGCGGCAATCATGGCCCCCAGCGTATAGGTCGGGAAATAACCCCATTCGCCTGCATACCAGTGGATGTCCTGCAGGCAGCCCAGGCGATCCTCGGGCGGCTCGATACCGAGCAGGTCCTTCATCCCGGCGTTCCAGGCCGCCGGCAGCTCGCCCAACTCCATGTCGCCCTCGATCAGGGCCTTCTCCAGGCGATAGCGCAGGATCACATGGGCCGGATAGGTCACCTCGTCGGCGTCCACACGGATGAAGCCCGGTTCCACATGGCGATAGATCCGGGCCAGGTTCTCGGACTGCCAGACCTCGGCCGGTCCGCCGAATGTCTCGGCCAGCAAGGGCGCCAGGTAGCTGAGGAAGGCATCGCCGCGACAGGCCTGCATCTCCACCATCAGGCTCTGGCTCTCGTGCAGCGCCATGCCGCGCGCCTGGCCCACGGGCTGGTGGCGCCAGTCGACCGGAAGCCCGCGCTCGTAGAGCGCATGGCCAGTCTCGTGCAGGATGCCCATGAGGGACGAGACGAAATCGGTCTCGTCATAGCGTGTGGTCAGGCGCAGGTCGTCGGGAACGCCGCCGCAGAAGGGATGCAGCGATTGGTCCAGCCGCCCGTGATTGAAGTCGAAGCCCAGCGTCTTCATCAGGCGGCGTCCCAGGGCCTCCTGCCGATCCACGGGAAACGGCCCTTGCGGCTGGTGCGGCGCGGGCTCACGCGCCTGCCGCTCCAGCACCTGGGGCAGCACGTCGGGCAGGAAGCCCGCCAGGTCATCGAAGATCCCGTCGATCTGCGCCGAGCTGCCGCCCGGCTCGTACTGGTCCAGCAGGGAATCGTACAGGCTGCACCCCAGGGCGTCGGCCTTGGCGCGCGCCTTGTCCCGGGTCAGGTCCAGGACCTCCTGCAGGGCCGGCTGAACCTGCGCGTAGTTCGAGGCCGGCCGGGCCTCGCGCCAGATCATCTCGCAGCGCTGGGACGCGCGCGAAAGCGCATCGACCAGGTCCGCCGGCACCGCCGTCGCATGGCGCCAGAGCCGCTGCATCTCGCGCAGGTTCGAGACCTGCCAGGCATCCAGCTGCTCGCCGTCCTCGGCCGCCTGCGCCAACAGATCGCCGGTCTCCGGCGCGGTCAGCAGCTCGTGCTGCATGACTTCCAGTTCCGCGGACTGTTCCGAGCGCACCTCGGCACCACCCGAGGGCATGTTCGTGGCCGTGTCCCAGTGCAGGACGGCCAGTGCGTCCTCCAGACAGCCGTGGCGCTTGAAACGCTGTTGCAGTTGCTGATATGCGGACACTCTGTATCCTTTCCTTTGCGTCCTTGCTTTCACACAAGTAAATGGAGTTTCAGCTGTTTAACACCAAGCCCTCCGCCCGGGGCGCCGCTCAGCCGGACAGCCTCGATTTCAACTTCGACCGGCTCAAGGTCGTCTCTCACCTGGTGATCCTGGCGGCCCTGGTCTTCTTCGGCATCGCCGCCATCGTCGGCCCCTCCGGCGGCAGCGAGGAGGGCGAGATCAGCTGGCTGGTCTCGGTCATCCTGATTTCCATGCCGGGCTACCTGGTCGTCCGGCTGCTGCTGGAGCAGCGCCTGGAGAGACCGATTCTCAGGCTGACCCAGGAGGGCTTCTTCGATCGCCGGCAGGACCGGGACTGGGTGTCCTGGCCCGAGGTCGAGGAGGCCAGTCCCAAGCGCCAGCTTCTCATGCGCGGCGTCAAGATCGTGCTCAGCGACGGCAGCAGGGCCGACGTGGACATGACCTTCCTGCAGGGCACGCCGCGGCAGGTGATCGAGTTCATCCAGCAGGCCGCCCGGAAGGCCGAGGCCCGGAACCGGGAGGACGCGGACGAAGATGAAACAGCAGATAGATGATCGCCAGTGCGCCCGCCAGAGTGAACCAGGTGATGGCATAGCTCAGGTGATCGTTCTTCAGGTCGACCCTGGGTGCCTGGGCGACGGGCAGGCCTGAGGCTTCGCCGGACGCCCCTCCTGCCGGCAGCAGGGTGACATAGGCCTCTGTCACGGGCTGTTCCATGCCTGCCGCTTCGGCCATTGCCGGCAGGTCAGGCCAGAGCCATTCGTTGGCCTCGGGCCGGTTCTGGGGGCGCAGGAGCTCCCCCAGCCAGTCGGGACCGTCCCACCCCCCAAGGCGCAGGACCGCGGTGATCTCCCGGTCCCCCTCGGGCCGACGGGCGTCCGCGGCATTGGCCTCCGGCTCGGTCCCCGGCATCCAGCCGCGATCCACCAGGATCTCACGGCCGTCCTCCAGACGCATCGGGGTCAGGATGTGATAGCCGCTGCGCGACTCGTATGTCCGTGCCAGCCAGTAGATCTCGCCCTCATGGCGATAGTCACCCTCCAGCGTGACCGAGCGGTATTCGTTCTCCCCTGGTGACTCCAGCGCCGCGTCCAGCGCCATGGGCGCGGCTTCGCGGCGGGCTTCGAGGTCGGCGATCAGGCCCTCTTTCCACTCCAGACGGTCCAGCTGCCAGACCCCGAGGGACAACAGGGCAACCAGCAGCGGAAGCGTCAGCAGGGTGGGCCAGAGCCGCGGACGGAAAGAGAAGCGCGAGAACAGGGAAGCCACAGGTGTCAGTCGTACCTCTCGGTGCCGGAATCGCTTGCCTTGTGAGCATACTGCAGGGCGATCATGGTCGCCTTGAAGGGCCGCAGCAGCAAGACGGCCACCAGGGTGATCACCACGGGCCAGACGAGGGCGTGAACCCACAGGGGCGGTGTCGTCGAGACCTCGAGCAAGAGCGCGGCAGGGACCAGCAGGGCCCCCAGAATCAGGATCAGGAATACGGCCGGGCCGTCGCCGCTGTCGGCTTTGCTCAGGTCCAGCTTGCAGGAGGAACAGCGTTCGGCAACCGCCAGGAAGCCATGGAACAGGCGCCCCCGGCCACAGCGCGGACAGCGGCACGAGAGGCCGGCGCCGAGCGGAGAGACAGCCTTGTGATACATCTTCCAACTCCAGACCCGCCTGCCGGGCACGGCCGCCGGCAGGCGAGCGATTTCATCTCCCTCAGTGGGTCGGGCCGGCGCCCCACCAGTAGATGCTGACGAACAGGAACAGCCAGACCACGTCCACGAAGTGCCAGTACCAGGCCGCGGCCTCGAAGCCGAAGTGATGATCCGGCTTGAAGTGACCGCGATAGGCACGCAGCCAGCAGACCGCCAGGAACAGCGTGCCGATGATGACGTGGAAACCGTGAAAGCCGGTCGCCATGAAGAAGGTCGAGGAATAGATGCCGTCACTGAAACCGAAGGCGGCATGGCTGTACTCATAGGCCTGCAGCGAGGTGAAGAGCAGACCCAGGATCACCGTCAGTCCCAGGCCCTGCAGCAGGCCCTTGCGGTCGCCTTCGCGCAGCGCGTGGTGCGCCCAGGTGACGGTACAGCCCGACAGCAGCAGGATAAGGGTGTTCAGGAATGGCAGGTCCCAGGGATTGAAGGTGATCACGCCTTCCGGCGGCCAGACGCCTCCCGTATGCTGCACGCGCGCCTGCTGGGCCGCTTCGCCGGCGAACAGGCTGGCGTCGAAATAGGCCCAGAAGAAGGCCGCGAAGAACATCACCTCGGAGGCGATGAACAGCAGCATGCCGTAGCGCAGCCCGATCTGGACGATGGGCGTGTGATGGCCTTCGACAACGGCCTCGCGGATCACCTGGGCCCACCAGCCGATCATGGTGGCCAGCACCATCAGCAGGCCCAGCACCATCAGCCAGGCGCCATTGCCATGCATGAAGAACACCGTCCCCAGGGCCAGCACACCGGCGGCCGTCGCGCCGATCAGCGGCCAGGGACTCGGATCGACGAGATGATAAGGATGATTGGGTTTGCCGTGTGCTTCGCTCATATTCCTTCGTTCCCCCAGTCGGCACCGCCCTGCGCAGGAAGCAGCGCGCTGTTGCTCATTCAGTTCACTCTGGCCATCCGGCCCAGGTTGGCGGACCCGTCATCGCGACTGATGTCCATTTCCTCCTCCGGATCCTCGATCTCGTCAAGGCTGCGGAAAAAGGTATAGGACAGCGTGATGGTCTTCACGGTGTCCAGGTTGGGATCCTCCTCGATCGCCGGATCGACGAAAAAGCTGACCCCCATCTCCATGTCCTGGCCCGGCTGCAGCGTCTGCTCGTTGAAGCAGAAGCACTGGACCTTGTTGAAGTACTGTCCCGCCTTGGCCGGCGTCACGTTGAAGGTCGCCACCCCGGTAGCCGGCAGGTTCGACTCGTTGGTCGCTTTGTAGAAGGCTAGGCGATTCTCCCCGACCCGCACAGTCATCTCGCGCTCTTCCGCGGCGAAGCTCCAGGGCAGGTCGCCGTTCACGTCGGCATTGAAGCGCACCTTCACCAACCGCTCCGAAACCTCGGAAGCTGTTCCCTCGGCGCGCTGGGTGGTGCCGCCAAAGCCGGTGACCTGACAGAACAGCTCATAGAGCGGAACGGCCGCAAAGGACAGGCCGACCATGCCGAAGACGATCCCCGAGAGCAGCAGGGCGACCTTGCCGTTCTTGGAGGAGCCGTTCCTGTTGGACGTGGCAGCCATCTCAGCCCCCCATCCGCACGAGAGCGACGAAGTAGACCACCACGATGAAGGCCAGCAGGGCGGCAAGAACAGCCAGGTTCTTGCCGCGTTTGGCCTTGTGCATCTCCGAATCGCCGGGGCGCTTGTTCCGCTTGCCTGCCGTCATGCCGCCCCCTTCACGCCAGCGGTGCCGCGCCCAGCAGGCCCGGTGCCCGGTCCAGGATCAGCAGCGCGAACAGCAGGAAGAGATAGAGGATGGAAAACGCGAACATCTGCTTGGCCGCACGATGCGTTTCATCATGCAGGACCCTGACGGCGCAGAGCACGAACAGGCCACCCAGGGCCAGCGCCGCTGCGCCGTAGACCCATCCCGCTGTGCCCAGGATCGTGGGCAGGAGAGCCACCGGCAACAGAACCAGGGTGTAGAGCAGTATCTGCCGGCGGGTGGAGTCGGCGCCGGCAACCACCGGCATCATCGGGACCCCCGCTCGCGCATAGTCGTCGGAACGATAGAGGGCCAGTGCCCAGAAATGCGGCGGGGTCCAGAGGAAGATCAGCAGGAAGAGCACCAGCGATTCCAACGACACGCCACCGGTAACGGCGGCCCAGCCGATCATCGGCGGGAAGGCGCCGGCAGCGCCGCCGATCACGATGTTCTGCGGCGTGCGGCGCTTGAGCCAGACGGTATAGACGAAGACATAGAAGGCATTGGCCAAAGCCAGCAGTGCGGCCGCGGTCCAGTTCACGGCCAGGCCCATCAGCATCACCGAGAACAGCGAGAGCACCACGCCGAAGGCCAGGGCATCTGCCGGAGCAACCCGCCCCTGGACAATCGGACGCCCGCGAGTGCGCTCCATCACGGCATCGATGTCACGGTCGTACCACATGTTGATGGCCCCGGCCGCGCCCGCGCCGACGGCAATGCAGAGCACCGCCACACCGATCAGCAACGGGTGCAGCGTGCCAGGCGCCACCAGCAGTCCGGCCAGGCCGGAGAAGACCACCAGGGACATGACGCGCGGCTTGAGCAGGGCAATATAGTCCCGCACATCACCTTTCGCGGCTGTCTCCCGGGCCAGACCGACGGATGCATCCATCAAGAAACGCTGTCCTTTCGCTATCGGGCCGCCCCGCCAGGGGGCGGCCCTGTTTACCCTACTTGATCCGAGGCAGTTCCTCGAAGGTATGGAACGGCGGCGGCGAACTCACGCTCCACTCCAGGGTCGTGGCGCCCTCGCCCCAGTAGTTCTCTCCGACCCTGCGGCCGGCGGCCAGCACCCAGATCAGCATGCCGACGAAGAACAGCGTCGATGCGAAGGAGATGTAGGCCCCGATGGAGGAGACGAAGTTCCAGCCTGCATAGGCGTCGGGATAGTCTATGTAGCGGCGCGGCATGCCCTGCAGGCCCAGGAAGTGCTGCGGGAAGAACACCAGGTTGACGCCGATGAAGGTCGTCCAGAAGTGCAGCTTCCCGGCCCACTCCGGATAGGTGCGGCCGCTCATCTTGCCCAGCCAGTAGTACATGCCGGCAAAGATGCCGAAGACAGCTCCCAGGCTCAGCACATAGTGGAAGTGGGCCACCACGTAGTAGGTGTCGTGCAGCACCGTGTCGATGCCGGCATTGGCCAGCACCACGCCGGTCACGCCACCGATGGTGAACAGGAAGATGAAGCCCAGGGCCCAGAGCATGGGCGTCTTGAACTCGATGGACCCGCCCCACATGGTGGCGATCCAGCTGAAGATCTTCACGCCCGTCGGCACCGCGATGATCAGCGTGGCCATGGTGAAGTAGGCCTTGGTATCCACGTCCAGGCCCACCGTGAACATGTGGTGCGCCCAGACCACGAAGCCGACCACGCCGATGGCGACCATGGCATAGGCCATGCCGAGATAGCCGAAGACCGGCTTCTTGGAGAAGGTCGAGACCACGTGGCTGACGATGCCGAAGGCCGGCAGGATCATGATGTAGACCTCGGGGTGCCCGAAGAACCAGAAGAGGTGCTGGAACAGGATCGGGTCACCGCCGCCGGCCGGGTCGAAGAAGCTGGTGCCGAAGTTGCGGTCGGTCAGTAGCATGGTGATGGCGCCGCCGAGCACCGGCACGGCCAGCAGCAGCAGGAAGGCCGTCACCAGCATGGCCCAGACGAACAGCGGCATCTTGTGCAGCGTCATGCCCGGCGCTCGCATGTTGAAGATCGTGGTGATGAAGTTGATCGCGCCCAGGATCGAGGACGCACCGGCCAGGTGGAGTGCGAAAATCCCCATGTCCACCGACATGCCGGGATGGCCCAGCGCCGATGACAGTGGCGGATAGAGGGTCCAGCCGGTCCCGGCACCGCTGCCCACGAAGGCGGACCCCAGCAACAGCAGGAAGGCCGGTACCAGCAGCCAGAAGGAGATGTTGTTCATGCGCGGGAAGGCCATGTCCGGCGCCCCGATCATCAGCGGCACGAACCAGTTGCCGAAGCCGCCGATCAGTGCCGGCATGACCACGAAGAACACCATGATCAGGCCGTGCGCCGTGATGAGCACGTTCCACATCTGACCGTCGGGCTCGCCCCCGCTGGTCAGGAACTGCACGCCGGGATCCTGCAGCTCCATGCGCATGAAGAGCGAGAACAGCCCGCCAATCAGCCCCGCGATGATCGCGAACAGCAGATAGAGCGTCCCGATGTCCTTGTGGTTCGTTGAGAAGAACCAGCGGGTTATGAACCCCGGCTTGTGATCGTGATGATCGTGCGAATCGTGTGTTTCGGCTTCAGCCATCTCATTCATTCCCTGCTATCGGATCATTCGGCGCGCGCGGCGTCGGCAAGCTGTATGGGCCTGTTCTGGCCGGGCGCGGCCGCATATTCCTCGGCTGCCTGATCCAGCCAGTCCTCGTATTCCTCCTGGGAGACCGCCTTGATCATGATCGGCATGTAGGCGTGGCCCTGCCCGCATATCTCCGAGCACTGGCCGTAATAGGTGCCTTCTTCCTTGATATTCACCCAGGTCTCGTTGATGCGCCCGGGCACCGCGTCCGTCTTGATCCCGAAGGCGGGCATGGCGAAGGAGTGCAGCACGTCGCCGGCCGTCACCAGGATGCGGATATTGGTATCAACCGGCAGCACCACGGCCGTGTCAGTGGCCAGAAGACGCGGCAGACCCTCCTCGGCCGCCTCCTCATCGGTCAGCATGAAGGAGTCGAACTGGAACAGACCCTCCTCCGGATGCTCGTATTCATAGGTCCAGAACCACTGCTTGCCGGTGGCCTTGATGGTCATCTCGGAGTCGGGAATCTGGTCCTCGGCATAGAGCAGCTTGAACGACGGCACGGCGATGATCACCAGAATCAGCACCGGCACCACGGTCCAGACGATCTCGATCAGCGTGTTGTGGGTGGTCTTGGACGGTGTCGGGTTCTTGCTGGCTCTGAAGCGAACCATCACGTAGATCAGCAGGGCCAGCACGAACAGCGTGATGGCCGTGATGATCACCAGCAGCATGTTGTGGAAATCTTGCATCTGCGTCTTGATGACGGATGCGGCCTCCTGCAGGCCCAGACCCCAGGGCACCGGCTCTCCCTGTCCCTGGGCATTGGCCGGCACCGCCAGTGCCATCAGTGCATAGAACGCCGCCACAACAGTGGTGGCCCATCGAGAAACAAGCGCCATCTTATCTTTTCCCGTCTTCGCCTGAACGTGCGGACCCGGCCGCGGAAACCGCGTTTCTGGGCAGTTCCGCTTCCGGGTGATCGGCACACAAGCCGTCCGCCCCACTTTCGAGGTGCGCAACCTAGCTTACTCCCTGCCGCCTCTCAAGCGGCTTCCCGGTCTTTCACGCCTCTTTGCAGACCTCATTAGCTGGATGCCGAGTATAGCGAAAGTCCCCGGGGCTCCCGAGGTTATGCGGCGTTTTGCCGCAAAACTGCGCACGAGACTAGGTCTCAGTCCTCCTGCGCCATCTCGTCCTTGACCTCGCGCCCGATAAGGTGCCGCACCCGCCGCATGCCGAACCACACCAGCCCGGCCACCACCGGTATCGCGAGCCCCGGGGTCATGTCCAGGAAGCTGCCGGGCACGTCCAGGCCGCTGGCCTTCAGGCTCTCGGCCGCATAGGAGACCAGGCCCACGCCGTAGTAAGTGATGGCGGCCACGGACAGGCTTTCCACCGTTTCCTGCAGCAGCAGTTGCAGCTTGGCCCGGCGGCTCATGGTTTCCAGCAAATTGCGGTTCTGGCCCTCCAGCTTGATGTCCACCCGTGTGCGCAGCAGCTGGCTGGCCCGTGCCACCCGCTTGGACAGCGTGTCCAGGCGGTCGGACACCGCCACGCAGGTGTTGGCGGCCGGCGCCAGGCGCCGGTCCATGAACTCGCCGATGGTCTGGATGCCCTCGATCCGCTCCTCGCGCAGTTCGGTGATGCGCCGGCGCACCAGTTCGTAATAGGCGCGCGTGGCGCCAAAGCGGAAGTTGGTGGCCGCCGCGATCCGCTCGATCTCCGAGGAGAGATCGGTCAGCTGCGCCAGCAGCGCCTGCTCGCTCTCCAGGGCATCGCAGCGGGCGAACTCGGCCGTGATGTCCATCAGGCTGTTGCCCAGTTCCGTCAACTCCGCGCCGTGCCGGCGCGCCAGCGGCAGGCCCAGCAGCGAGAGCATGCGATAGGTCTCGATCTCGAACAACCGCTGGACAAGGCGCCCTGCCTGGCGCGGGCGCAGATGACGATCGCGTACCAGGATCCGTCCGAAGCCGTCGGAATTGATCGTGAAGTTCATCCAGGCCCGTGCGGCACCGCCGGAGACGGCGCTGCCGGCGAAGTTCTGGATTTCGAGGATCCGCTCGAGCTCGTCCGCATCCACCTCTTCGCCTTCGCCCGGATCGTCCTCCATTTCCATGTGAATGCCGACCAGGACCTGTCCGGGCAGCCGCGAAAGCCAGTCGGAGGGCACGAAGTCCATGGCCGTGTGCGCAAAGCGTTCCCGGTCGTCTGCCTGGCCGTAGGAGAAAACCTCGCCCCGGGCGAAGAAGCTGTAGCTGGTGAACTCGGTATGCCGCTCCCAGCGCAGGCGGTAATCTCCCAGTTCCACCGCATGGAAGTTGCTGCCCTCCGCCGGCGCCGGCTGGCCGTGCTTGCGGCAGAGCTCGGCCACCAGGGCACGTTCCTCATCAGCGCCGTGTTCCCCGGTCAGGAGCGCCAGGTGCGAGGCCCGCTCGTTCTTGCTCAGGTGCATGTAGGGTCGGGCATGCACCTCCGCCGAAAGTTCCTGGCGCAGCGGGTGATCCGACAATGGCAGTGCGTAACTCATGCTTTTCAAGGCCCCCCGAATGCGGAATCCTAGGATTCCGGTGCTGTTATTTGCGCCCTGCAACGCTATATCAGGATGGACGGACCGTGCCACCGAATATAAGGATTCCTTCATGTCTCTGATCGCCGAAACCGATGCGCTGTTCTTCGAACGCGCCGGCATGGATCGCGAACGCACCCAGTCCCAGGTCGACGAGGCCCTGCAGGGCGCCGACGACGGCGAGCTCTTCCTGGAGTACCGGCAATCGGAAGCCCTCGGCTGGGACGACGGCCGCCTGAAAAGCGCCTCCTTCGATACCTCCCAGGGCTTCGGGCTGCGCTCGGTCAGCGGCGAGGCCGCCGGCTACGCCCATGCCGGCGAACTTTCCGAGGACGCGCTGGATCGCGCCAGTGAAACGGTGCGTGCCGTACACCGCGGCCGTGGTGGCGTCATGGCCGAACCGCCCCAGGGCACCAACCGGCGCCTCTACAACAGCGACAACCCGCTCAATGACGTGGCCTTCGAGAGCAAGGTGGCCTTGCTGGGCGAAATCGACAGCTACCTGCGGGCCAAGGATCCGCGGGTCAAGCAGGTGTCCGCCTCGCTCGCCGGCAACTGGCAGGCCGTTCAGATCATTCGCGCCGGCGGCGAGCGCCAGGCCGACATACGCCCTCTGGTGCGCCTCAACGTCTCGGTCGCCCTCGAGGAGGACGGTCGCATGGAAACCGGCAGCGCGGGCGGGGGCGGTCGCCTGGCCTACACCGGCCTGATGGAGGAGGACTCCTGGAAGGCCCTGGCCGACGAAGCGTTGCGCCAGGCCGAGGTCAACCTGGGCTCCATCGACACGCCCGCCGGCGAAATGCCCGTGATCCTGGGACCCGGCTGGCCGGGCATCCTGCTGCACGAGGCCATCGGTCACGGTCTCGAGGGCGACTTCAACCGCAAGAAGACCTCCGCCTTCGCCGGCCTGATGGGAGAGCGCGTGGCTTCACCCGGCGTCACGGTGGTGGACGATGGCACCATGCCCGACCGGCGTGGCTCGCTGACCATCGACGATGAGGGCACGCCGACAACCCGGACCACCCTGATCGAGGACGGCATCCTGACCGGTTACATGCAGGACCGGCAGAACGCCCGCCTGATGGGCATGACGCCCACCGGCAACGGACGGCGCGAATCCTATGCCCACATCCCCATGCCGCGTATGACCAACACCGTCATGCTGAACGGCGACAAGGATCCGGGCGAGATGTTCGCCGCGGTGAAGAAGGGCCTCTATGCCGTCCACTTCGGCGGCGGACAGGTGGACATCACCAGCGGCAAGTTCACCTTCTCCTGCACCGAGGCCTACCTGATCGAGGACGGCAAGATCGGCCCGGCGGTCAAGGGCGCCACCCTGATCGGCAACGGCCCGGACGTGCTCACAAAGGTGAAGATGGTGGGCAACGACATGCAGCTCGATCCCGGCATCGGCACCTGCGGCAAGGAGGGACAGGGCGTGCCCGTGGGCGTGGGCCAGCCCAGCCTGCTGGTCGATTCCATCACCGTGGGCGGCACGGCCGCCTGAACAGGCCTTTCCGGAACGGTTGCACCCGGCCTATTCGGCCGGGTGCCCTTCTTCCCGGGCTGTGCTCACAACACTCTGGCTTTCTCTTTCCAGCTGCTTCGCCACGGCATTGCGCGAAGCCGTGAAGCGCGCCAGCAGGTCATAGAGCACCGGAACCACGAAGAGAGTCAGCAGGGTGGCCAGCACCAGCCCGCCGATCACGACCACGCCGATGGCCCCACGGCTCTCGGCCCCGGCCCCCGAGGACAGGACAAGGGGGACCGCCCCCACCACCGTCGAGATGGCCGTCATCAGGATGGGCCGGAAGCGCAGCACCGTTCCTTCAACGATGGCTTCCCGCACCGAGCGCCCCTCCTCGCGCAGCTGGTTGGCGAACTCCACGATCAGGATACCGTTCTTGGCCATCAGGCCGATCAGCAGGATGGCGCCGATCTGGCTGTAGATGTTGATCGACATGCCGGTCAGCCAGAGCGCCAGAAGCGCGCCAGTCACCGCCAGGGGCACCACCAGCATGATGATGGCCGGATGGATGAAGCTCTCGAACTGGGCAGCCAGAACCAGGAAGACGATCACCAGCGCCAGCAGGAAGGTGAAGTAGATCTCGTTCGAGCTCTCCTGGAACTCCTGGGACTGCCCCAGGTAACTCAGACGAGCCGACTCGGGCAGTTCCTCGTCGGCAAGCCCCTCGAAATAGGCGAGGGCCTCACCCAGGTCATAGCCAGAAGCCAGTGAGGCCGTGATCGTCACGGACGGCAGGCGATCCACACGGGTCAGGGACGGTGGCGCACCGCGCTCGGTCAGGGTCACAAGACTGCTGAGCGGCACTAGTTCGCCGCTGTCTGCCCGAACGAAGATGCTTTCCAGGTCGCTCGGCGTCATTCGGGCGCTGTCCTCAAGCTGCACGATCACGTCGTATTCCCGTCCCCGGTCCAGATAACTGCCCACGGTCCGCGACGCGATCATGCTCTCGAGCGTGGTTGAGATATCCTGCACGCGAATGCCCAGGTCCGCGGCCCGCTTGCGATCGATGGAAACGCTCAATTGCGGCCGGGTTTCCTTGTAGTCGGTATCCAGGTTCAATATGCGCTGGTTCTCGGATGCCCGTCCCACCAGCTGGTCGGCCCAGTTTCCCACGGTCTCGTAATCGGAGCCCCCGACAACGATCTGGATCGGCTGCTCGAAGGAGCTCTGCCCCAGTCCCGGCGGATTGACGGCGAAGGCGCGCAGACCGGGGATGGCGAGGATCTTGGGGAAGATCTCCTGCGTGATCTCCTGCTGCTTCATGTCGCGCTCGTCCCAGGGGGCCAACCCCAGGATCGTGAATCCGCTGTTGGGAACGTTGCCCCACCCGACAATGGAGAAGATCCGGTTCGCATCCCCGCGCTCATAGACCGGCCGGATGGCTTCCTCCACCTGCAGGACACTGCGAAAGGTCTCCTGCGGTGTCGCGCCTTCCGGCGCCGTGCTGGGAATGATGATGACCCCGCGATCCTCGGTCGGTGTCAACTCGTTGGGCAGCAAGGAGAACAGCGGCACCGAGAGCAGAGCCACCAGCAGGGCCACACCAAGCACTGCGAGGGGCAAGACGATCACGCGTTCCAGCAGCCAGCGATACCCACGGGTCAGCCCGTCCAGGCCGGCCTCCGTGCTGCGCATGAACCAGTTGGGCCGGCGCGTGCGGTCAGGCGCCTTCAGCCACTTGGAACAGAGCATGGGCGCCAGCGTCAGCGCGATCAGGCTGGAAAAGGCCACGGCCGCCGCCATGGTCAGGCCGAATTCCTCGAACAGGCGCCCGACGCTGCCCTGCAGGAAGGCGATGGGGATGAAGACCGCGATCAGGGTCAGGCTGGTGGCGATCACGGCGAAGCCAACCTGGCGTGTGCCATGGAAGGCGGCCACCAGCGGCGGCTCGCCCTCCTCGATGCGCCGCTGCACGTTCTCCAGCACGACAATGGCGTCGTCCACGACCAGGCCCACGGCCAGGATCATGGCCAGCAGGGTCAACACGTTGATGGAGAACCCCAGCGGCGCCATGATGATGAAGGCGCCGATCAGCGAGACCGGGATGGTCACGGCGGGAATGAAAGTGGCCCGGATCGTGCGCAGGAACAGGAAGATGATGACCACCACCAGGCCGATGGCCAGCAGCAGCGTCTTGACCACTTCCTTGATCGCCTCGCGGATGAACAGTGATTCGTCGTAGCTGGCGGTCAGTTCGACGCCTTCGGGTAGATCGCCCTGGATGGCATCGATCTCCGCCCGCACACGGTCCGACACCTCGATGGTATTGGCCTTCGACTGCCGGACGATGCCCAGTCCGATGGCCCCCTCGCCGTTGGAGCGCAGGATGGAACGTTCGCTCTCCACGCCCCGTTCGATGCGCGCCACCTCGCCCAGCCGGATCTGATAGCCGTCCTCCTGCTTCACCACCAGGCTTGCGAACTCCTCGGGATCGCGCAGACGGCTTTCCGTGCGCACGGTCAATTCGCGCGCCTCGGACTCCAGGCGCCCGGCCGGAAGCTCCAGGTTGCCGCCCCGCAGGGCCTGTTCCACATCGGATACCGTCAGATCCCGGGCGGCCATGGCCTGCCGGTCCAGCCAGATGCGCATGGCATAGCGACGATCTCCCCCGATACGAATGCGCGCGACACCGTCCAGGATGGACATGCGATCCGTCAGCGTCCGCTCGGCGTAGTCGCTCAGCTCCGAGGGATCCAGGCGGTCGCTGGTCAAGGTGATCCACATCATCGGTCGTGCGTTGGCATCGGCCTTGCGGACCACGGGGTCCTCGGCCTCTTCGGGCAGCTGCGACAGCACCCGTCCAACCGCATCGCGCACATCGTTGGCCGCAAGGTCCACGTTCTGGGAGGTGTTGAACTCGATGGTGGTCTCGGCCCGTCCATCGCGGCTTTCCGACTGGATGTTGCGGATCCCCTCGACACCGCTGATGGCACTCTCGATCACTTCGGTGATCTCGCTGTCCATCACCTGAGGGGCCGCGCCCGTGTAGACCGTGTCGATGGACACGACCGGCGGATCGATGTCGGGATTCTCGCGCACCGCCATTTGCAGCATGAAGGCGATGCCCAGCACGACGATCAGCAGGCTGATCACCGTCGCCAGGACAGGCCGCTTTATGGATGTATCCGACAGGAACACGTCCTAAGATCCCCCGCCCGCCGTCTAGACGCCGGGGTCCGGGCCGTCGCCGGACCCGACCACGCGTACCTGCGTGCCGTCCTGCAGCCGCTGCAGGCCATAGGTTACCACGCGATCGCCCTGCGAAAGCCCCGAGCGGATCTCGACCTCGCCCGGCAGGCGCGTGCCCAGCTCGATGTCCACGCGGCGCACGCTGGCGTTGTCGCCCTCGCCCTCCTCGAGCACATAGACATGCGGCCGGTCGCCCTCGGCCACCACAGCCATTTCCGGCACCAGTACGGCGTTCTCGCGCTGGCTGACCAGCAGGCGCATCGCCATGAACATGCCCGGGCGCAGGCGGCGATCCGCGTTTGGCAGGGTTGCCTCGACGCGCAACGAACGGGTCGTCGGATCGACCCGGGTATCGATGTCGCTGACGGTTCCTTCAAAGATTTCGCCGGGCCAGGCGGTCGAGGTTGCCTCCACCGGCAGGCCACGCGACAGGACGCCCATGAAACGCTCGGGCACCGAGAACTCCATCTTTATCTCCGAGATGTCGTCCAGCGTCGTCACCACGGTCTGGCTGTCGATATAGGCCCCCGGTGAAACGCGGCGCAGGCCAACCATGCCGCCGAACGGGGCGGAGATGCTGCGGTCGGCGATATCGGTCTCGATGGCGGCCGCCCGAGCATTCGCTGCCTCCAGCGAAGCCCGCAGTTCGTCGACCCGGGCTTGCGGCACGTTCTGGCTTGTCAGCAACTGGCGCGCCCGCTCCAGCTGGCGGGCCATGTCGCGGCGATTGGCCTCGGCCTCGCGCAGCTCGGCCTGCTGGCGCGTCGCGTCGAGCTCGAGCAGCAGGTCGCCGGCGGCCACCTCTTCGCCCTGTTTGAAATGGATCGCCTCGATGCGTCCGGCCACCTCGGGCACCACCTCGATGGATTCGCGGGCCTCTGTCGTGCCGACCGCCTCCACGCGCTCGGCCACGCGGCCGACCCGGACCTCGCTTATCACCACAGGACTGCTCTGATCACCGCCCGGTGAGGGATTGCCATCACTGCCGGTATCGGCGGGAAGATAAGTCTGCCAGGCATAGTAGCCCGCGCCCGCCAGAAGCAGGATGAAGGCGAGCTGAAGGAGTGTGCGCATCATGGGGTGTCTTGCACGACCTCTATACTTATCCGAACCATCCCGCCGCACCCCCGTTGCCGCTAGGATTCCTGCTTCGGGAATTGTCTGGAAATCACAAAATCTGCTGCTGAAAACTAGAGGGATTGTGTTAAACATTCCACCCAGAAAGTCGTTCCGGGGGGAATATGATGTGCAGAGTGGTGCGCAGATGTCTGATGCTGGCCGGCATCGTCCTGTGGCTGTTGCCCGGCCTTGCGGCCGGCCAGGGGGAAACGGCGGGGCAAAACGATCCGAAGACCCGGCAGATGGCCGCGCTGGAAGCCGGCGTCGACTACATCGAGGTGCGCAAGGGCGAGCGCGTTCTCGAGCTTTACCGCGACGGCGAAGTCCTCGCCAGCTATCCGATCCAGCTGGGCAAGCGTCCCGAGGGACCCAAGCGCTTCGAGGGCGACAAGCGCACGCCCGAAGGCACCTATCGCATCGGCTGGCGCAATCCCGAAAGCAGCTTCTTCCTCTCGCTGGGCATCACCTATCCCAACGAAGAGGACAAGGCCTATGCCGAACGCTATGGCGTCAGCGCGGGCGGGCAGATCATGCTGCACGGCATGCCCAACGACACGGAATACCGCAAGGAGGTCTTCAACGAGCCCAACTGGACCAATGGCTGCATCGCGCTGCGCGATCACCACATGCTGGAGATCTGGCGGGCGGTCGAGGTTGGCACGCCGATCCGTATCAAGCCGTGATCCGCAGCCACAGCAGCCCCAAAAACTCGTGCAGGGCATGATCGGCACGCTGCATGTGGCTGACTGACGGCAGCCAGGTCTCAGCCCTGCCCGGAGAGGCGTCCACCAGGCGATAGTCCGTTGGCGCCGGGATGGGCTTCAGGCCGGCCCGACCCGCCAGTTCCAGCGCCCGCGGCATATGCGCCGCCGAGGTCACCAGGATGAAGGGCACATCCCCCAGGCGGCGCGCCAGCACCGCCATCTCCTCTGCCGTATCCTGGGGGGCGGTCTCCCCATGAAGCAGAGCCTCCGGCACCCCCAGCGATACCGCGGCCCGTCTCATGGCTTCGGCTACCGCCACGGGCTCGCGCCCAGCATCGCCGGTAAAGATGACGGGAACCTCCGCGAGACCCGGCAGGCTCCGCAAGCGCAATGCCTCCAGCAGTCGCGCCGCCGCCGCCCGTCCCAGCCAGGCCGCGGGCGGCGTCCCGGCGCGCACATGATGCCCGGCCCCCAGCGCAACGATGGCCGCCGGCCGCGGTTGCCCCTCCTCCAGACCGCTAAAGGGGGTCACGCGGCTCTCCAGAGGCCGCAGCAGTGCGTTGGGCAGCCAGGGCAGGGAAAAGGCCAGCAACAGCACCGCCGAGACCACGCCCAGTCCGCGCGCCAGCCGCGGCACGTCGCCCACCTGCAACAGCAGGCCAACGGCCAGCAGCAGCGTCAGTACAAGTCCCGTCGGCGAGAGCACGGCCCCCAGCAGCTTCTTCAGGAAGAGCATCGCAGCCTTTCGGTTGAAATCTCTACCGCCCCGTCCTAATCCAACGCCTTGAACGGGTCACCTCTTCCCTGCGGAAAACAACGGGGAAAGGCGTTGACAGCACGTCTGCCAGGGTTATATTCGCCCCTCTCGCATGGAAGGCATGGACTTCCGTGTCGTTTTCTACGTCCGAACGCAGGCATTTCATCATGTACGCAGTCATCAAGACAGGCGGCAAGCAATACAAAGTCGCCAAAGACGACGTTCTCACGGTCGAGAAGTTGTCCGCCAATGCCGGGGACAGCGTCTCCCTGGACGAAGTTCTCATGGTGGGTGGCGACGGCGCCCCGAAGGTGGGCACCCCGACCGTGTCCGGCGCCAGCGTCAAGGCCGAGGTTCTCGAGCAGACGCGCGGCGACAAGATCACGGTCTTCAAGAAGAGCCGCCGCAAGCATTATCGCCGCAAGAACGGTCATCGTCAGGAATTGAGCCGGATCCGCGTGACCGATATCGTCGGCGCCGGCAAGGCCAAGAAGGCAGCGCCGAAGAAGGCGGCTGCGGAAAAGACCGAGGAGTAAGCAGCAATGGCACAGAAAAAGGCAGGCGGCAGCTCCAAGAACGGGCGCGACTCAATCGGTCGCCGCCTGGGCGTCAAGAAGTTCGGCGGCGAGCACGTCCGGGCCGGCAACATCATCATCCGCCAGCGCGGCACCAAATGGCGCCCGGGCGAGAACGTCGGTGTCGGCAAGGACTACACCATCTTCTCCCTCATCGAGGGCAAGGTGGCCTATCGCAAGGGCGCCGAGAACCGGACCTACGTATCGGTCACGCCGACCCAGGAGCCGGCCGAGTAGATCGCGGACCCTGCCGCGTTCGAGAATCCGGGGGAATGGCGTGCCATTCCCCCTTTTTCGTTCCACATCCCGGCTGCCGTCCGACCCTGAGGTGAGCGCCTTCCATGAAGTTTCTCGACGAAGCCAAGATCTTCCTGAAGAGCGGTGACGGCGGACCCGGATCCCTCTCCTTCCGGCGCGAGAAGTATGTCGAGTACGGCGGGCCCGATGGCGGCAACGGCGGGCGTGGCGGTGACATTGTCTTCGAGGCCGTGGACAGTCTCAACACCCTGATCGACTTCCGCTACCAACAGCACTTCAAGGCCGAGCGCGGCCACCACGGCATGGGGCGCGATCGTTCCGGCGCCGCTGGCGAGACCGTCACCATCAAGGTGCCCGTGGGCACGCAGGTCCTGGACGAGGACAAGGAAACCCTGCTGGCCGACCTGACCGAGGTTGGCCAGACGCTCACCATCTTGCGCGGCGGCGATGGCGGCTTCGGCAATGCCCATTACAAGTCCTCGACCAACCGCGCCCCGCGCCGGGCCGATCCCGGTTGGCCGGGCGAGGAACGCTGGGTCTGGCTGCGCCTGAAGCTGATCGCCGATGCCGGTCTGGTGGGGCTGCCCAATGCCGGCAAGTCCACCTTTCTCTCGGCGGTCAGCCGGGCCCGGCCCAAGGTCGCCGACTATCCCTTCACCACGCTCTATCCCCATCTGGGCGTCATCCGCAACGACGATGCCGATTTCGTGCTGGCCGACATTCCCGGGTTGATCGAGGGCGCCCACCAGGGGGCCGGCCTGGGCGACCGCTTCCTGGGTCACGTGGAACGCTGCGGAGTCCTGCTGCACCTGGTGGACGGAACCCAGGAGGATCCGGCGGCCGCCTGGCGCACCGTGCGCCACGAGCTGGAGGCTTATGGCGATGTCCTGGCGGACAAGGCCGAGGTTCTGGCGCTGAACAAGACCGATGCGCTGGACGAGGAGACCATCCGCACGCGGAAGCAGGCCTTGGCGGAGGCTTCCGGTCGCGAGGTCCATGCCATCTCCGGCATCTCCGGTCGCGGCGTGAAGGACGTCCTGCGTCTGCTGCAGCAGCATATACGGTCCTATCGCGCCGCTGAGGCCGAGGCGGAGGCCGCCCGCCGGCAGGCCGTGGATGACCTGGCCGCGTCCTGGCACGATGACTGACACGTCCTCTCCCCTCGAGTCCGCCCGGCGTCTTGTCGTCAAGATCGGCTCGGCATTGCTGGTGGAGGAGAGCGACGGCAGCATCCGCTACGACTGGCTCCGCAGCCTGGCGCACGACCTGGCCGAGCTGCATGGCCAGGGGCGCGAGGTCATCGTGGTCTCCTCGGGCGCCATCGCCGTGGGCCGGCACTATCTGGGCCTGGGCAACGGGCGCCTGAAGCTGGAGGAGAAGCAGGCCGCCGCCGCCACGGGACAGCTGCGGCTCGCCCACGCCTATCAGGAAGTCCTGGCCGCCCACGACATCACGGTCTCGCAGATCCTGCTGACGCTGGGCGATACCGAGGAACGCCGCCGCCACCTGAACGCGCGCAACACGCTGAACACCCTGCTGCGCCACCGCAGCCTGCCGGTCATCAACGAGAACGACACCATCGCCACCAGCGAGATCCGCTTCGGCGACAACGATCGCCTGGCCGCACGCGTGGCCGCCATGATCAATGCGGAGGCCCTGGTCCTGCTCTCGGACATCGACGGCCTCTACAGCAGCGATCCGCGCCGCGACTCCGCGGCCGAGCACATTCCGCGCATTCCCCGCCTGACCGCCGAGATAGAGGCCATGGCCGGGGCTGCACCGCTGGGCCACTCCTCGGGCGGCATGGTCACCAAGCTGGCCGCCGCGCGCGTCGCCGTGGGCGCCGGCTGTCACATGGCCATTGCCGACGGCCGGGCCAACTCGCCGCTGCGCCGCCTGGCCGAAGGCGCGCGCTGCAGCTGGTTCCTCTCCGAGACCGAACCGCTGGCCGCCCGCAAGCAGTGGATCGCCGGCGCCCTGAAGCCCAGCGGCGTCATCCACATCGATGCCGGAGCCCAGACAGCCCTCGCCGCCGGCCGCTCCCTGCTGCCGGCGGGTGTGACCGCCGTGGAGGGAGACTTCGAACGCGGCGACGCCGTCCTCGTCCGCGATCCCGCGGGCCAGGACATCGCGCGCGGTCTCTCGGCCTACGGCGCGCTCGACGCCCGGCGCATTCTCGGTCACAAGAGTCGGGACATCGAGGATATCCTTGGCTACCGTGGACGCGAGGAAATGATTCACCGCGACGACCTGGTGCTCACCCCCCTCGCCAAGGGAGAGGGAAAATGACGGCGGAAACAGTCCGGTCCATGACCGGGGACAGCCTGGCAGAGGACATGCAGACACTGGGCCGGCAGGCCCGCAGTGCGGCACAGGCCCTGACCATCAGCAGCGAGGCGCAGCGCAACCAGGCCCTGCGCGAGGCCGCCAGCGCCCTGCGCCGCAACAGCGAGGACATCCTGGCCGCCAACCGGCAGGACATGGACCAGGCCCGGGCCCGCGGCACGGCCAAGGCCTTCCTGGACCGCCTCGAGCTGAGCGAAGCGCGCATCGAGACCATGGCCTCGGGGCTGGAGAACATCGCCGCCCTGCCCGACCCGCTGGGACGCACGCTGGCCGCCTGGGAACAGCCCAGCGGCCTGCGGATCGAGCGCCGTTCGGTTCCACTCGGCGTGATCGGCATCATCTACGAGAGCCGGCCCAACGTCACCGCCGATGCGGGGGGCCTCTGCCTCAAGTCCGGCAATGCCGCCATCCTGCGCGGCGGCTCGGAATCGCACCACTCCTCCGGGGCCATTCTCGACTGCCTGCAGGCCGGCCTCAAGGCGGCGGAGCTGCCGGACTCCGCCCTTCAGCGCCCGGCCACACCGGATCGCGAGGCCGTGGGTCACCTGTTGCGACTCAACACATACATCGACCTGATCGTGCCGCGCGGCGGTCGCGGGCTGATCGAGCGCGTAAGCGAGGAAAGCCGGATTCCCGTCCTGGCCCACCTGGAGGGGGTCAATCACTGCTATCTCCACACAGCCGCGGATCCCGCGAAGTCCACGCCGCTGGTGGTCAACGCCAAGATGCGCCGCACCGGCATCTGCGGGGCCGCCGAAACCCTGCTGGTCGACAGGCAGGTCGCGCAAACGCTCCTGCCGCCCCTCTTGTCTGAACTGCGGGCCGCCGGCTGCGAGCTGCGTGGCGACGAGGAGGTGCAGGCCCTGGACTCCGCGGTGATCCCTGCGGACGAGGCCGACTGGGCCACCGAGTACCTCGACGCCATCCTGTCCGTGCGTCTCGTGGACGGCCTGGAGGAAGCCCTGGCCCACATTGCGCGTTATGGCTCCGGGCACACCGAATGCATCGTCACCGAGGAGGCCGAGGCGGCCGACACCTTCCTGGCCCGGGTGGACGCTGCCATCGTCATGCAGAACACCTCCACCCAGTTCGCCGACGGCGGCGAGTTCGGCATGGGCGCCGAGATCGGTATCGCCACCGGCAAGCTGCATGCGCGTGGCCCCGTGGGCGCCGACCAGCTGACCAGCTACAAGTACCTGGTGCGCAGCGCCGGCGCCACGCGCCCCTGAGAACGGCACACCTGATTCATGCCGATCCCGGGTTCGAAACCGCCACGCTGCCTCACGCCCGCCGCGCTCGGGAAGGCCCTGGGCGGGCACCTTCCCGCCAGGGGACAGCGCATCGGCCTGCTGGGCGGCTCCTTCAATCCGGCGCATGATGGCCATCGCCATATCTCCCTGGAGGCCCTGAGGCGCCTGCACCTGGACGAGGTCTGGTGGCTGGTCAGCCCCCAGAATCCCTTGAAGGAACAGGCCGGCATGGCCCCGCTGGAGGCGCGCCTGGACAGCGCCCGCCAGGTCTCGCGGGATCCGCGCCTACGCGCCACGGCCCTGGAGACCACCCTGGGAACCAGCGCCACGACGGATACGCTCAAGGCCCTGCAAAAATGCTTCCCGCAGGTGAATTTCGTCTGGCTCATGGGGGCGGACAACCTGGCACAGATCCACCGCTGGCAGCGCTGGTCGCAAATCTTTCGTACGCTCCCCGTTGCGGTTCTCGATCGTCCGTCTTATTCTCTAAGTGTGTTGTATGCCAAGGCAGCGCAGCGGTTCGCCGAAGCCCGAATACCGGAACGCCGGGCCGCCACGCTTGCAGGGCGATCTGCGCCGGCATGGACGTTCTTGCATATACGGCTCAATCCCCTATCGGCAACGGCACTGAGAGAGCGCCGCAGCGAAGCGCGTTGCGGCGCAGGGACAACCGGCTTTGGCGAAGGCCCCGCCAAGAAGGCTTTCGCCCCTGACAAGGAGTGAGACTGTCATACTCGACAAAGCCATGACGCAGAACAGCGTCACCGAGATGCCCGGCGGCCTGCAGGCCACGCCCGGCACCGATTCTAGCAGCCTGATCCAGTTGATCCAGGCCTCCCTGGAAGACGATCAGGCAGTGGAACCCGTAATCATCGACCTTTCCGGAAAAAGTTCCTTTGCCGATTACATGGTCATCGCCAGCGGTCGTTCGGCCCGGCAGGTGGGCGCCATTGCCGATCACCTGCACCAGCGACTGAAAGCTGCGGGCGTCAGTGATCTTGCCCTGGAAGGCACGAACCACTGCGACTGGGTCCTGATCGACGCCGGAGACGTCGTGATCCACCTCTTCCGTCCCGAAATTCGCGAGTTCTACAATCTCGAGAAGATGTGGGGCGGAACCACGCCGGAAGGATCGCACGACCCGGAGGCCTGAACCAGCGCAGGACGCACGAGCTTACGCCCGGATAACAGGGGCAGAAAGAGCGGAGTTTGTGCCGTTGGCTTCCGCGCATCCTGTTGCGAGCGGACACGCTTCCTCTTTGGACTTACTGCCATGCAGATCAGTATCCTGGCCGTCGGGCGATTCCGCTCTGCCGCCCAGAAAACCCTTTACGAAGATTATGCCGCACGCCTGAAGAAGGGCGCCTTGCTGGGCCCGCTCAGACTCCAGGAAGTGGAGGAAAAGCGCAACCTGGCCCCGGAGCAGCTCAAGCAGCGCGAAGGCGAACTGCTCGGACGGGCATTGCGCGACGGCGCACGCTCGATCGCCCTGGACGAGCAGGGGGACAGCCTGGACAGCCTTCAGATGGCGGACCTGCTTGGCGGCTGGCGCGAGCAGGGCGTGCGCGAGACGGCTTTCCTGATCGGCGGTGCCGACGGACTGAGCGACAGCCTGCGCCAGCGGGCCGACCGGACCATCAGCCTGGGGCGCCTGACCTGGCCGCACATGCTGGTGCGCGTGCTTCTGGCGGAACAGGTCTTCCGCGCCAATGCCATACTCGCCGGTCACCCGTACCATCGCGGAAGCTGATGCGCTATCCGCGTAAGGCCCCAGGACTTCACTTTGCCGGGCGGGACAGATAAGAAGGGGCGCATCCCCAGGGGGGAGAGCGCTGTAGAGAGCTCAGGAAACAGAAATACGGGAGAAAGCAAGTCATGGGATGTCTGGTACTGCTGCGCCACGGCCAGAGCGACTGGAACGCACAGAACCGCTTCACCGGGTTCGTCGACGTCGAGCTGAGCGACAAGGGACGCGCTGAGGCCGAGAAGGGGGGCCGGCTGATGCAGGACATCCGCTTCGACCGTGTCTTCGCCTCCACCCTGAAGCGCGCCTATGACACCGCCGAGATCGCGCTGGCGGCTAGCGGCAACAACGAGCACCTGCGCGAGAACGGCGGCTGGACCATCACCAGGCACGACGACCTGCGCGAACGCGACTACGGCGACCTCGCCGGCCTCAACAAGGCCGAGACGGCGGAGAAGTTCGGCGACGAGCAGGTGCACATCTGGCGGCGCAGCTATGACGTGGCACCGCCGGGCGGCGAGAGCCTGAAGGATGTGGTCGACCGGGTCGGCCCCTATTTCGAGCGCGAGATCCTGCCCGAACTCCAGGCCGGCAAGAACGTCCTGGTGGGTGCCCACGGCAACACCGTGCGGGCCCTGCTGGTGGCCCTGGACATCCACAGCCCCGAGGAGATCTCGAGCGTCGAGATCCCCACCGGCGTGCCCATGATCTTCGACTCCGAGAATGGCACGCCCAAGAGCTACCGCTTCCTGACGGGCGAGTGAAACAGCCGTCGGACATGGCGGACAAGCGACGCATCTTACCCGTTTCACCGGACCTGTTCCTGCTCTAGTATCCGGGGCATGCCTGCCCGCTTCGCTCGCCCTGTCCGCCTGATTGCTCTGCTGCCTATTGCGGCCGGGCTGTGGCTGCTGTTGGCCGGAGTCGCCGCGGCCCAGGAAAGCGGGCAAGCCGACCCCGAGAAAGCGGGTGAGCAGCTGGAGGAAGTGGAGCGCGCGCTGGAACGCGATCGCGAACGCGCGCAGGAACTGGAGGAAGAAGCCGAAGCCCTGCGTGCCGAGATCGAGGAGGTGCGCAGCGAGAGCGTCGAGGTGGCCGCTTCGGTACAGGACCTGGAGAACGAAATCACCCAACTCGAGCTGCTGCTGGCAGTCCGCCATGTCCAGGCCCTACGCACCGATGCGTCCCTGGACCGGCGCAAGGGGCAGCTGGGCGATACCCTGGCGGCGCTGCAGCGCATCTCCGTCTTCCCCCCGGATGCCGTGCTGGGAGCGCCGGGACGGCCCCTCGACAGCCTGCGCAGTGCCATGCTGCTGAGCAGCACCATTCCACGCATCGAGAAACAGGCAGCCGGCCTGCGCACGGAGCTGGAGGAACAGCAGGCGCTCGAGGAAGAAATTCGCCACCAGCGCGACGAACTGGCCCAGCGCCGCCAGCGCCTGGAGGAGGAACAGCAGCAACTCGATGAGCTGGCCGAACGCAAGCGCGAACTGGAAGAGGAGACCCGCGCGGAACGCGCGCGTACCGAGGAACGCCTGGACCAGCTTGCGGATGAAGCCGAGGATCTGCGTGACCTGATTGCACGACTGGAGGCCGAGGCCGAGCGCCAGCGCCAGCGCCGCGAAGCCGAGGCCAGGGCCGCCGCAGAAGCCGCAGCCCGGGCCGAACGGCTACGCGAGGAAGCCCGGCGCGCCGAGGAACAACGCCGTGCCGACCAGGAACGCGCTCGACAGGAAGCCGAGGCCGCGGAGCAAGCCGCCGCCGAGGCACGCGAACGCCAGCAGGCTGCCCTGCCCAGTCAGCCGCCGCCCGATCTGCGCAGCTTCCCGGAAGACCCCGGCGGGCTCGTGATGCCGGCACGCGGCCACATAACCGCCGGATTTGGCGACCAGCATCCGGATCTGCAGGAGGAAGTATCCGAGGGCCTGATCCTGCGGACCCGCAAGGCGGCCCAGGTTGTGGCGCCTTTCGACGGCAAGATAGCTTATGCTGGTCCGTTCCGGCGTTACGGGCTTATCTTGATCATTGAGCACGACGAACGATATCATTCCCTTCTGGCTGGCTTCGATCGCCTGACAGTGGAAGCCGGCCAGTGGGTCATGGCAGGAGAACCTGTCGGTTCCATGAAGGAAACGGGTGACGAGGACCCGGAACTTTACATAGAGTTGAGGCGGGCCGGCCAGCCCATCGACCCCCTGCCATGGCTCGAAACAAGCAGCAATGAGGCGCAAGGCTGATGCGATTTCTCCTATCCGTGACGATGGCCGCTGTTCTGATGATCAGCGCGCCGGCCTTTTCCCAGGACAACGAGGAAGGCGACACCTACGAACAACTCAAGCTCTTCGGCGAGGTCTTCGAACGTGTTCGCGCAGATTTCGTCGAGGAGGTCAGTGACCGCGAACTGGTCGAGGCCGCGATCGAGGGAATGCTCTCCGAGCTCGACCCTCATTCGGGCTATCTCGACAGCGAAAGCTTCAAGGACATGCGCGAACAGACGCGCGGCGAGTTCGGTGGCCTCGGCATCGAGGTCACGATGGAGGACGGCCTGGTCAAGGTGGTCTCGCCCATCGACGACACGCCGGCGTTTCGCGCCGGCATCCAGTCCGGGGACATGATCACGCACATCGATGGCGAACAGGTCATGGGCATGAACCTCAACGAGGCCGTCAAGATGATGCGCGGGCCCGTCGACACGACGATCGAGGTGACCATCCGCCGTGGCAACCAGGAACCCTTCGATGTGGAGATCACACGGGACATCATCCAGGTCCAGTCCGTGCGCAGCCGCGTCGAGGAGGATATCGGCTATATCCGCCTGACGTCCTTCACGGAACAGACCACTGGCGGACTGCAGGAGGCCTTCGCGGACATCCGCGAGGAGGTCGGCGAGGACGAGCTCAAGGGCATCGTCCTGGACATGCGCAACAACCCGGGCGGCCTGCTGGAACAGGCCATCAGCGTCAGCGATGCCTTCCTGGATCGCGGCGAGATCGTCTCGACGCGTGGCCGCGACGAGGACGACGCCCAGCGCTGGAACGCGGACTCCGGCGACATGGCCGAAGGGTTGCCCATCGTGGTCCTGATCAACGGCGGCTCCGCCTCGGCCTCGGAAATTGTCGCCGGTGCGCTGCAGGACCACCGCCGCGCCATCGTCATGGGCACGCCCTCCTTCGGAAAGGGCTCGGTGCAGACGGTGATCCCGCTTTCCGGAAACGGGGCCATGCGGCTGACCACGGCGCGCTACTACACGCCCAGCGGCCGCTCCATCCAGGCCAAGGGAATCGAGCCGGACATCGTGGTGGAACAGGCTCGCCTGGAGAGCATGGACAATGGTCTCATCCGCCGTGAGGAAGATCTGCCGCGTCATCTGGAGAACGACTTCGACCGCCGAGATGGTCAGGACGGCGAGGCTGAGGAGCCCGAAGCCGGGTCCGAGAGCGGTGATACGGAGGAACCGACAGAAGAGGAACTGGTCTCCCCCGAAGATCAGGGCGATCCCGAGCAGGACTACCAGCTGGCGCGTGCACTGGATCTCCTGCGCGGCCTGGCCTTGTTCAGCCAGCTGGAAGTCAACTGATCCCCACGCAAGTCTTCGGCAGAACCAGGCGTATCGGGGAAGAACGTGGCCGCTGAACGGAATAACGTGAAGAGAGGCACGCTTGTCCTGCTGCTCTGCTGGGCGGCACTCTTGCTCGGACTCGCTGCTGCGGCCGGCTGGGTTCTGTCCCGTCCGCAGCTGCCCGTCTCCTACACCACGGACAGTCAGGCCTATGAGGTCGTCCTGCCCGAGGAAAGCCCGCCAGAGACCGCGAGGGAAACGGCCGAGGATGCGGACTCTCTGGAAGCCGTAAGCGAAGCTGAACCAGAGGTGGCCGAACCGTCAGAGCCCGAATCGACGGAGCCCGAACCGGAGGAAACCGAACAGGTGGGGGAACTACAGCTTACGCGCCCCCCTGAGCTGCGCGAGGAAGAGCAGCCTGATGGCTTCAGGGTCGAGAACGCCCCGCTGATTGCCCGCTCGGAGCCCGAACGGGACGCCCAGGACCCTTCCCTGGAGGAAACCGCCGAACCTGAACCTGCGCCCGAACCGGGAGATGGAGAGGATCGAACGGCCCCGGCCATACCCGAGGTGGGTGTGGATCCGGAGAGCAGCTTGCAGGCAGAGGACACGACGGTCGGCGAGACAGACGAGGCGGAGACAAGAGACGAAAGAGACAGGGAGCAACCGGCGTTCGCACCGCCGCAATCCTCTCCCGGCCTGCCGCCCCCGCCGATCCCCGGCCGTGCCGCCACCGAGCGGGCGGATGACGCGGAGGCAACGCCGCCTCAAGCGGAAGAGGAAAGCGCTCCCTCAGCTGAGCAGGCCGAGGACGACAGGGCCGCGGGCGGAGCGCCGGACGAGACCGTCCAGCAAGCCGCCCTGCCCGATCCGGGCACTCTGCCAGACGAGGAGGGCGCCGAGTCGACGGCAGCGGATAGCGCCCTGCCCGCATGGCAGCGCTATGCTCAGCCCTTCACGGCTCAGGAGGACCGCCCCCTGGTCGCCGTTGTCGTCTCCGGCCTGGGCCTGTCCGAGGGCGCAACCGAAGCTGCCATCCGGCAATTGCCCGCGGAAGTCACCTTGTCCTTCAGTCCCTACGCACGCCGCCTGGACGAATGGATCGCCCTGGCACGCTCCCAGGGACACGAAGTGTTGCTGGATCTGCCAATGGAGCCCGAAAACTATCCGGCCGACGACCCTGGTCCCCAGGCCATCCTGACGGAGCTGGGTCCGCAGGAAAACGCCGCCCGCCTGCAGTGGGTCCTGGGCCGCGGAAGCGCCTACGTGGGCGTTGCAGCCACCGAGGGGGGCGGGTTCAACACGGCCTCCCGCAGCGCCCTCGAGCCGCTCTTCGAGCAGCTGGGAGAGAAAGGTCTGATTTTTCTCGGGAATTCGGCCGAGGGCGGAACCGGCATGCAGCAAGCAGCCAACCTCGCCGATACGCCGTTCGTGCTCAGCGATCATGTCCTGGACCGCCAAGCGGCCAGCCGGTCGGTCATCGATGCCGGCCTTTCGGTCGTCGAACGCACTGCCCTGGCCGAAGGCGAAGCCATCGCTGTGGCGCGCCCCTATCCCGTCAGCCTGGAACGCCTCCAGGCCTGGAGCGAACAGCTGCAGGAGCGCGGACTGCAGCTCGCGCCCCTCAGCGCACTGCTTCGCCGATAACCGCATCCCACACGATGATCCGACACCAGCTAGGACCCACCGCCTTCCGATGACATCCAATTCCCCCTACACTCCCGAACCCGGCTTCACCCTGAGCCCTGAGGAGATCGAGCAGCTGCCGTACCGCCCGGGTGTCGGGGTTGTACTCTTCAATGGGGACGGCCAGGTCTTCACCGCCCAGCGCAGCGACATGGTCAGCGATGCCTGGCAGATGCCACAGGGCGGGATTGATCCGGATGAGGACCCCAAGGCAGCGATGTTTCGCGAGCTGGAGGAAGAGACAGGGGTGGTGAATGCCGAGATTCTGGCGGAAAGCAGGCATTGGCTCAGCTACGATCTGCCCCATGACCTCGTGCCGAAGATGTGGCGCGGACGCTATCGCGGCCAGACCCAGAAATGGTATGCCCTGCGGTTCCTGGGCGAGGAGCGCGAGATCGATATCGGCGGGCCCCATGCCGAATTCTCGAACTGGACCTGGCGGCCCCTCTCCGAGGTCCCACAACTGATCGTGCCCTTCAAGAGGGCGCTCTACGACCAAGTGGTGGCCGAATTCGGCCACCTCGAAGACCTGGTCCGCAAGGGCGTCGCCTGACCGGCTGGTTTCCCGGGATCAGGCCGCAGCCGCCGTCGCGGCCTCGGCTCTCTGCTGCTTGGATTTCATCAGGTGATAGGCCGCCCTGGACAGGACCCGCGCCGTGCGCCCGCGCGGATTCAGGCCGGCCGCCTTGCAGGTCATGGCCGCGGCTCGCTCGACCCGGACCGGCTTGTAGATGGCGAAGGCCCGGTTCATGTAGGCCTTGCTCCAGCGCTTGCGGTCGTAATCCTCGTTCGCCGGCGTGTTGGCCGCGTAGTAGGCATAGGCCAACTCGTCGTCCTCGGTTTCCCGGACACGTCCCAGGGCAATCATGAGCCGGCGCAACTTGCCGATGCGCTCACGATCCAGGTAACGCCGCAGGTGGGTATAGAACAGCTTGTAGTGCCGCAGTTCGTCCGCCGCGATGCGCTGGCAGATATCCTTCAGGACAGGCTCATCGGTGCTGTCGGCCAGCGACCCATAATAGGACGAGGTTCCCACCTCGACGATGCAGCGCGCCACCAGCTCGCCGCAGCGCGAGCCGCGGACCGAGTCCGTGGCATCCACATCCACGCGGAAACCGTCCCGGAACCGCTTGACGGCCGTGTCGAAATCGAAGTCGGGATCCACCATCTGGGCCCAGCGGCCCAGGGCCGCCCCATGCTGGACCTCCTCGGCCGCCCATTGCCGTGCCGCGTCCTGGAACTCGGAATCGTCCTCAAAGACGTTGCAGAGGTACTCAGCGTAGTCGTCGCCATTGTACTCGACCAGGCTGGCCGCCTTGATCAGCTTGACCATCTCGGGATCGACCTTGGACCGGTCGAAACTGTCCCAGTCTATGTCCTCGAGAGTCCATTGCCCATTCGACATGCTATCCGCCCCTTCTTGAAGTGCGTGCACCCCTTCTGCACATCTCAGCATATGTAAGAAAAAGCAGGATCACCCGCAAGAGGGCACTTGGTGCTCCGTGCTTGTTCCACGCGTCCCAGACAGGCCCTCTCGCCCCGCAGCCGGAAACGAAAAAGCCGCCGCTGGCATCCCAGTCACGCGGCGGCTTGTCCGTTGGTCGCAAGAGTGCCCAATCAGAATGTCTCCAGGGCCCGCAGCTTTTCTTCCAGGACCTTCACCTGCTTCGCAGCCGCCGTCCTTTCGATCTCGTTCTTGGCATCCTCGAGATCCTCGCGCGCATCCTTGAGCGCACGTTCGGTTTCCCCGCGGTCGATCTCGTCATAGGCCTCGACACTGTCGGCCAGGACCGTGCAACGCTCCTGGGTCACCTCCGCGAAACCACCGCCAACGAAGATGCGACGGCTGACCGTGCTGCGGTTTTCCTCATAGACAGAGATGACACCCGGACGAACCGTGGAGATCATCGGGGCATGGCGGGGCAGGACGCCGAAGTCACCTTCGACGCCGGGCACCACCACCATCGCCACTTCCCCCGAGTGGAGAAGCTGTTCCGGTGAAACCAGTTCGAACTGTGTTTTTTCCATGATCTTGCCGTCTCTGTCCTGTCTGTCTGGCCTGTGCCGGCGTCAGAGGCGTGCCTACGCGGCTTCCTCGGCCAGCTTCCTGGCCTTCTCGACAGCCTTGTCGATGGTGCCGACCATGTAGAATGCGGCTTCCGGCAGGTGGTCGTACTCGCCTTCCACCAGGCCCTTGAAGCCCTTGACGGTCTCCTCGATCGGCACCTGGACACCCGGCGAGCCGGTGAAGACCTCGGCCACGTCGAAGGGCTGGGACAGGAAGCGCTGGATCTTGCGTGCCCGGGCCACCGTCAGCTTGTCCTCCTCGGACAGCTCGTCCATGCCCAGGATAGCGATGATGTCCTGCAACTGCTTGTACTTCTGCAGCGTCTCCTGGACCTTGCGGGCCACGTCATAGTGTTCCTTGCCGACCACATCCGGCTCCAGGATGCGACTGGTGGAGTCCAGTGGGTCGACCGCCGGATAGATGCCCAGCTCGGCAATCTGGCGGCTCAGCACCGTGGTGGCGTCCAGGTGCGAGAACGAGGTCGCCGGCGCGGGGTCGGTCAGGTCGTCGGCCGGCACGTAGATGGCCTGGACCGAGGTGATCGAGCCCTTGTTGGTGGTAGTGATTCGCTCCTGCAGACCGCCCATGTCGGTGGCCAGGGTCGGCTGGTAGCCCACCGCGGAGGGAATGCGGCCCAGCAGCGCCGAGACCTCGGCGCCCGCCTGGGTGAAGCGGAAGATGTTGTCGACGAAGAACAGCACGTCCTGGCCTTCCTCGTCACGGAAATACTCGGCCACGGTCAGGCCCGTCAGCCCCACGCGGGCACGTGCACCCGGCGGCTCGTTCATCTGTCCGTAGATCAGGGCCGCCTTGGAATCGCCCCCGTCGGTCTTGATGACGCCGGAGTCCAGCATCTCGTGATAGAGATCGTTGCCCTCGCGCGTGCGCTCGCCGACACCGGCGAAAACAGAGTAGCCGCCGTGAGTCTTCGCCACGTTGTTGATCAGTTCCATGATCAGCACGGTCTTGCCGACGCCGGCGCCTCCGAACAGGCCGATCTTGCCGCCCTTGGCATAGGGCGCCAGCAAGTCGATGACCTTGATGCCGGTCACCAGGATTTCCGATTCCGTGTTCTGTTCGGCGTAGGTGGGGGCCGTCTTGTGAATCGGTGACTTGCTCTTGGTCTTGATCTCGCCGCGCTCGTCGATCGGTTCGCCGATGACGTTCATGATACGTCCCAGGGTTTCCGGTCCGACCGGCACCTCGATGGGACTGCCCGTATCGGTCACCTCCTGACTGCGCACCAGCCCTTCCGTGGCGTCCATGGCGATGGTGCGCACGGAATGCTCGCCCAGGTGCTGGGCGACCTCCAGGACCAGGCGGTTGCCGTGGTTGTCGGTTTCCAGGGCGTTCTGAATGTTCGGCAGGTCACCTTCGAACTGCACGTCGACCACCGGTCCCAGGACCTGGGTGATCTTTCCGACGAGGTTCTTGGCCATCGTGTCTGCTCCTTATCGTGCCTATACTGCGATCCAGTGCGACCCAGGCCGCACTACATCGCCTCCTTGGCGGAGATGATTTCAATCAGTTCCTTGGTGATCTCGGCCTGACGGGTGCGGTTGTAGAGCATCGTCAGGTCGTCGATCATCTCTTCGGCGTTGCGGGTGGCGTTGTCCATGGCGGTCATCCGCGCCCCGTTCTCGCTGGCATTGTTCTCGAGGATGGCCTTGTAGATCTGCACCGCCAGGTTGCGCGGCAGCAGGTCCTTCAGGATCTCCTCTTCCTCCGGCTCGTAGTCATAGACGAAACCGCTCTGCTTCTCGGCCTCGGCCTCTTCCTCGGCCTGTTCCAACGCGGCGCTGTGGCCCTCGTCGAACGGCACTAGCTGCTGGCGTGTCACGATCTGGCTGATCGCCGACTTGAAGCGTGCGAAGAACAGCGTGCAGACGTCGAACTCGCCGTCATCGAAGCGCTGCAGCACGTCCTGGGCGATGGCATGGGCCTTGTCGAAGCTGGGCCGCGGCTTGGTGACGTTCTCGACGGTCTCCAGGATATCGTCGGCATACTGACGACGCAGCAGGTCCTTGCCCTTGCGGCCGATGCAGATGATCTTGACTGTCTTGCCCTCGGACTTCAGCTGCTCGATGTGCTTGCGGGCGTCCCGTACGATCGAGCTGTTGAAGGCGCCGCAGAGACCGCGGTCGGCTGTGGCGACGATCAGAAGATGGACATCGTCCTTGCCCGTACCGGTCAGCAGCTTGGGGCCGTTCCCGCCCTTCACCGACTCCGCGAGCGAGCCGAGCATGCGGGCCATCCGCTCCGCATAGGGACGCGAGGCCTCGACCTGCTCCTGGGCGCGACGCAGCTTTGCGGCCGCGACCATCTTCATGGCCGAGGTGATTTTCTGCGTCGACTTGACGCTGCTGATCCGGGAGCGGAGCTCCTTGAGGCTAGCCATATCGCTTCAACCGACTTTCCGTACTGCGGAGATGACTCAGACGTAGGTCTTGACGAAGTCCTCCAGGAAGGACTTCAGCTTCTCGTCCGTCTCGCTGGAAAGATCCTTTTCTTTGCGGATCGTATCCAGGATCTCCTTGCCCTTGTCGTGCAGCTCGTCGAGGAACTTGGCCTCGAAGTCCCCGATCTTGTCCACCGAAATCTTGTCCAGGAAACCACGCACACCGGCGTAGATCACACAGGTCTGTTCCTCGAAGGCCAACGGCTTGTACTGTGGCTGCTTCAGCAGTTCGGTCAGCCGTGTCCCGCGCGCCAGCAGGCGCTGGGTGGAGGCATCGAGGTCCGAAGCAAACTGGGCGAAGGCCTCCATCTCGCGGAACTGAGCCAGCTCCAGCTTGATGGTGCCGGCCACCTTCTTCATCGCCTTGGTCTGGGCGGCCGAACCCACACGGCTCACCGAGAGACCGACGTTCACCGCCGGGCGCACGCCCTTGTAGAACAGACTGGTCTCCAGGAAGATCTGACCGTCGGTAATGGAGATGACGTTCGTCGGAATGTAGGCGGCAACGTCGCCGGCCTGGGTCTCGATGATCGGCAGCGCGGTCAGGGACCCGGCGCCGTGCTCGTCGTTCATCTTTGCCGCACGTTCCAGCAGGCGGGAGTGCAGATAGAAGACGTCACCCGGGAAGGCCTCGCGGCCCGGCGGGCGGCGCAGCAGCAGCGACATCTGACGATAGGCGACGGCCTGCTTGGACAGGTCGTCGTAGCTGATGACGGCATGCATGCCGTTGTCGCGGAAGTACTCGCCCATGGCACAGCCGGTATAGGGCGCCAGGAACTGCAGCGGCGCCGGATCCGAGGCTGTGGCGGCCACGACGATGGAGTACTCCATGGCGCCGTGATCCTCGAGAATCTTCACGAGCTTGGCGACCGTCGAACGCTTCTGACCGATCGCCACGTAGATGCAGTAGAGCTTCTGCGATTCGTCGTCGGTCTGGTTGACCTGCTTCTGGTTGATGAAGGTATCGGTGACGATCGCGGTCTTGCCGGTCTGGCGATCCCCGATGATCAACTCGCGCTGGCCGCGCCCGATCGGGATCAAGGTGTCGATGGACTTGAGACCGGTCTGGACCGGCTCCTCCACCGACTTGCGGGGAATGATGCCCGGTGCCTTGACCTCGGCCTGGGAGCGCTGCTCCGTCTTGATCGGCCCCTTACCGTCGAGCGGGTTGCCGAGCGCGTCGACCACGCGGCCCAGCAGTTCCTTGCCCACCGGAACGTCGACGATGCGGCCCGTACGCTTGACGGTGTCGCCTTCCTTGATGTTCCGGTCCTCGCCGAACAGCACGATGCCGACATTGTCGTTCTCCAGGTTCAGGGCCATGCCCTGGATCCCATTGGGGAACTCGACCATTTCACCGGCCTGTACGTTGTCCAGCCCGTAGACACGGGCCACGCCGTCCCCGACCGAGAGAACCTGGCCGACCTCGGCCACATCGGCGTCGGCGCCGAAGTTCTCGATCTGCTCCTTGAGGATCGCCGATATTTCCGCGGCGCGGATGTCCATCACCCAACCCCTTTCATCGCGAACTGAAGTCTCTGCAGCTTGCTCTTGATCGACGTGTCGACCATGCGGCTGCCAACCTTGACGATCAGACCACCAAGCAGGTCCGGATCGACTTTGACATTGAGCTGCACCTTGCCCCCCACCGACTTGGCGATGGTGTCGAGCAACGCTTTTTCCTGCGTTTTCGTCAGGGACACGGCAGCGGTGACATCTGCACTGATCTCGCCGCGGCGATGCGCCAGCTCGGCAAGATAGGCATCAATGATATCGGGAAGCGAGAACAGGCGGCGGTTCTGCGTGATCACCAGCACGAAGCGACGTGTCAGGTCATCGGCCTCGGCCTTCTCGAGGACCGCCTGCATTGCCTTCGACTGCTGGTCGCGCCCGTAGAGCGGACTGCGGATGAGGGCCTGCAGGTCACTGCTTTCCTCAATCAACTGCTTGAGCCCGCGCAGATTCTCGGCCACGGCGTCGAGGGACTTCGCCTCGTCTGCCAGATCGAACAAAGCCAGAGCGTAGCGCTCTGCCAGACCGTCTTTGGAGGTCGTATTTCCTGCCAAACCCCAGTCGCTCCCCGGAAAGAGAACAGTCGCCGGCATGCCTGGAGCATGCCGTTCTGCCTGCTTTCGCAATAACCCCGTCGCAGTGCACTCTCCGACCCGGACAGCGCGGCTGCGGTGAGACCAAAAGTGAATTGCCTGAAACGGGCTAGCCCCCGTTCGTGCGAGCGGTTGGTATCACAGGGGCCCGGGCAGTGCAAGTCGCCACGGCGGCTTTTCAGTTCCCCCGTCCGGGATCGCTCGGAGAAGGCCCTGCAGCCGGCCTGGCGGCTTGACGCCGTGGCGCTCCGCGAACAGACTGACCGGACTTCCTGGGGGTGTCCTCATGTTTCATGAGGGCTGAGAGTCCGCCGAAGAGACGCGGAAACCCTTAGAACCTGATCCGGATCATGCCGGCGTTAGGGAACGGAAGGGACAGTCCGCACAGGCCATGCAAGAGCAGCTCCGGGCCTGCCTCTCTCCCTCGACCGCACCCGTCGACGCCGGACCATTGAGGGAGTAGATGACGTGTCCCGACTGTTCGCTTTTTTCGCCGGCCTCTTCCTTTTTCTCAACGCGCCCCTTGCCCACGCGCAGGAGGACGAACCACTCGAGGTCCTGCTCGACTGGTTCATCAATCCCGATCATGCCCCGCTGATCGTGGCGCAGGAAAAGGGGTTCTTCGACGACGCCGGAATCGAGGTCCGCTTCACCGAACCGGCGGATCCCAACGATCCCCCCAAGCTGGTGGCGGCAGGCCGGGCCGACCTGGCCGTATCGTACCAGCCGACGCTGCACATCCAGGCCGCCGCGGGGCTGCCGCTTACCCGAATCGCCACCCTGGTCGCCACGCCACTGAACACCCTGCTGGCCCTGGAGGATGGCCCCGTGAAGGAGATCGCCGACCTGAAGGGCCGCAAGGTCGGTTACTCGGTCGGCGGAGTCGAGGAGGCGGTACTCGGCGCCATGCTGGCCCGCCACGGCCTCGGTCTCGAGGATGTGGAACTGGTCAACGTGAACTTCTCCCTCAGCCCGGCGCTGCTGAGCGGCCAGGTGGCCGCCGTGATCGGCGCCTACCGGAACTTCGAGCTGAACCAGTTGCAGCTGGAAGGCGCCGAGGGCCGGGCCTTCTATGTCGAGGAGGAAGGCGTGCCCGCCTATGACGAACTGATCGTCCTGGCCAACAGCGACAAGCTCGAGGATCCGCGCCTTCCGGCCTTTGTCGAGGCCCTTGAGCGCGGCGTCCAGTACCTGGTCAATCATCCCCAGGAAAGCTGGGAGCTCTTCGCCGATTACAAGGACGACCTGGACGACGAACTGAACCGACGCGCCTGGAGCGATACCCTGCCCCGCTTCGCCCTGCGCCCGGCAGCCGTGGACTGGGATCGCTACCGCCGCTTCGCCGCCTTCCTGGAAGAGGCCGGCATCATCGCCGATCCCCCGCCGCTGAGCGACTACGTTACCGACCTGTCCCGCGAACAAGGAGAGCGGCCATGACTGTTCCCGAAAGCTTCCAGGCCTTCCTCAACGAAAACCCGGATGCAGCCTTCCACGACTGGCTGCGCGAGTCGGCCGAACCCTTCTGGACGAAGGCCACGGCCCATCGCTTCACCGAGGAACTGGCCGAGGGCACCCTGGACCCGCAGGTCTGCGCCCGCTACCTGGTCCAGGACTATGCCTTCGTCGACAGCTTCGTCAGCCTGCTGGGGTACGCCGTGGCCTATGCCCCGGCCATGCCGCAGAAGCGGCCCTTCGCCGGTTTCCTGGCCGCCGTGACCAGCGAGGAGAACGACTATTTCCTGCGTTCCTTCCAGGCTCTTGGCGTGCCCGAAACGCAATGGCGGGACCCCGAGCTGGCTCCCGTGACGGCGGAACTGCTCTCGGTTCTGCAGGACTCGGGGCGCAGCGGCTCCTATCCCCAGGTCCTGGCGACCCTGCTGGCGGCGGAATGGAGCTACCTGACCTGGGGCCTAGCCTGCGGCGATCGCCGGCCGCAGGCGTTCTGGATGGCGGAATGGATCGACCTGCACGCCCTACCGGAGTTCGAGGAGTTCGTCACCTGGCTGCGCGACGAGACTTCGCGCGTCGGCGCCGCCGCCACACCGGAGGTCCAGCAGCAGATGTGCCGCACCTTCCGCCACATGATGCAGCTGGAGGAACGCTTCTTCGATCATGCCTATGATCCGGAGGCGAGGCGGTAGAGACCGCCCGCAGCGTTCACTGGCCGCAAACCCGGTCAGGAGGCCCGGCCTTCCTGCCGCTCCATCCAGTCCAGGATCAGCCGGGCAACCTGACCCGAGTTCCTGTCCAGCATGGGAAGGTGCGTGTTCCCGGTATGGCCGAGCTGGGGCAGGTCGAGCACCTCGACCTGCCCGCCGTTCGCACTCACGGCCTCGGTGTAGTGCTCGGCCTCAGCCCGGATCTTCGGCCAGCGGCCAAGCGGGTCCAGCGCGATATTGTCGCCCCAGACCACCAGCTGGGGGATCCGGCGGGTCCGCTCCGCCGCCTGCCCCATCGCCAGGGGCTCGACGGAAATCAGCATCTCCACATGATGCGGGTGGCGTTCCGCATAGGCGTGGCTGTACTTGCAGCCCGCAGAATGGGCGAGCAGGACGAATGAGCCGATGCGCGCCTGCAGCGCCTCCAATGCCTCCATCACCCCTTGCCCCATGGGCAGCCAGAAAGGGCTGAAGCGGCTGGCGAAGGCCGGCCACTGTTCAATGGGAAACTGGCAGTTCGGCAGAAGCCTCAGTTCGGGATCGTCCGCGCGCGCCTCCGCGTCTGCCGCAATCCTCATGGTCCCGAGCGGCGTGTCGAAGCTGAAGCATTCCGGCTCCCCGTCGCGAAACCCCTCATACGGCAGGAATCCGGCCCGACCGCGTTCGGGAGCATCCGTATTGTAGACGTCGTGGCCTGCATGCGCGAAAAGGTTGACCCAGCCGGGGCGGCCGTCAGGAGTGGTTTCGAAGGTGGTTCCCGAAAGGCCGCCGCCATGCAGGAAGACAACCGGAACCTCCGAGCGGCGCGTTTCCGGCAGCAGATACTGCACGTACATCTGATCCGCCAGATAGCGGCCATTGCGATCCCACGGCATCGGCGCTTCGGGATTGCCGGTATCCACCATGCGGACATCCTGGCCGGACAGTTCGAGCCTGCGACCTCCGACATGGAACGAGCCGAAATCGCGAAGTCTCAGTGGCTCACTCATGTCGTCCTTCCCGCCTGTTGGGTCTCGCCTGTCAGGTCCCCGCGATCATGCCCGTGATCCTGGTGGAAGGCAGGCCCGGAAAGCAAAGACCCCGCGGCATGATGAACTGCCGCGGGGTCTATGACCGTCTTGCTTCGACGTCCGGACGTCAGCCGGCGTCGGAGATCTGCTTGGCCTTGTTGACCAGGTTCTCGGCCTGCTTGATGGAGGCGATGTCGATCAGGCGGCCGTCGAGGGTGACCGCGCCGCGGCCTTCCTTCTGGGCCTGCTCCATGGCAGCCAGGATCTTGTTGGCGCGCTCCACGTCCTTTTCGCTGGGTGCAAAGAGTTCGTTGGCCAACTTCAGCTGCGAGGGGTGGATCGCCCACTTGCCCTCACAGCCCAGCACGGCCGCACGCAGCGCCTGGGCCTTGTAGCCCTCCGTGTCCTCGATGTCGCCGAAGGGCCCGTCCACGGGGCGCAGTCCATGGGCGCGGGCGGCCACGACCATGCGCGCGATGGCATAGTGCCACATGTCGCCCCAGTGGAACTCGCGGTTGCCGCTTCCTTCGTCATCGGTCAGGACACCGTAGTTCGGGTTCGGCCCGCCGATGTTGGTGGTCATGGCGCGCGTCGAGGCGGCGTAGTCGGCCACGCCGAAGTGCAGCGATTCGTTGCGCGTGCTGGCGCCGGCGATCTCGTCGACGTTGGCCATGCCCAGGGCGGTCTCGATGATCATTTCGAAGCCGATGCGCTTCTTGCGACCGACCGCCTGCTCGCATTGGGTCACCAGCATGTCCACGGCATAGATGTCCGCTGCCGTGCCGACCTTGGGGATCATCATCAGGTCCAGACGCTCGCCGGCCTGCTCGATGATGTCCACCACGTCACGGTACATGTAGTGCGTATCCAGCCCGTTGATGCGCACCGAAATGGTCTTGTTGCCCCAGTCCAGGTCGTTCAGGGCCGAGATGATGTTCTTGCGCGCCTGCTCCTTGTCGTCGGGGGCCACGGCATCCTCGAGGTCCAGGAAGATCACGTCGGCCGGGGCCTCGGTCGCCTTCTCGAGGAAACGGTAGTTGCTGCCCGGAACCGCCAGCTCGCTGCGGTTCAGGCGGGCGGGCGCCTGCTCGATCGGTGTAAAGCTCATCTCGGGTCCTTCCTCTTCTTTGATCCGGTTGTGCCGTGACTGTCGGGACAGCAGGACGGTTATGGCAGTTCATGATATGACTGTCGCGTTTAGCAAGTGGTATTACCAATTTCAACCATCCTGCCCTTCGCCCTTGAACGCGCGCGCCAGCGGATGATGGCTGCGCACCAGGGACCTGAGCCGCTCGTCAAGTACGTGCGTGTAGATCTGTGTCGTGGAAATGTCGGCATGCCCCAGCATCTGCTGGACCGAGCGGAGGTCGGCACCATGGGCCAGCAGGTGGCTGGCGAAGGCATGGCGCAGCACGTGCGGCGAGACCTTCGACGGGCTGATGCCGGCCTTGACCGCCAGCTCCTTCAAGAGCTGCCCCACACGATGGCGCGTCAGGTGTCCGTTGGCCGAGCGTGAAGGGAACAGCCAGCGATCCTGTCCCGGGCGGCGCAGGAAATGGCCTCGCACCGCCTTGTAGGCCGACAGCGCCTCGCCCGCCGACTCGTTGAGCGGCACCATGCGCTCGCGCCCGCCCTTGCCGCGCACGATCAGCACCTGGGGATCGCGGGCCACGGCGGCATAGGGCAGGCTGATCAACTCACTGATGCGCAGGCCCGTGGCATAGAGCAGCTCCAGCAGCAGGTTGAGACGCAGTCCCTCGGGCGTCTTGCCCTCCTGGGCCGCGGCCAGCAGGCGCTCGACCTCCTGCTCCTCCAGGACCTTGGGCAAGCTTCGTCCCTGGCGCGGCGATTCGAGTTTCAAGGCGGGATCGTCGCCGCGGTGACCTTCCGTGAAGAGGAAATGGTAGTACTGCCGCAGGCTGGACAGGCGGCGCGCCGTGGTCCGGGGTGCCATGCCGGCCTCCGCGAGCTGCGAGAGGTAGGCACGCAGGTCCTCTGCCGCGGCCTCGGGCAGCCTGACGCCGCGGCCGTTCAGGAAGGCATCCAGATCGCAAAGATCCCGGCGATAGGCGTCCAGGGTGTTCAGGCTGGCCCCGCGTTCGGCCACCAGCATCTCAAGGAAAGCCTCGTGCGAGGGCGCCAGGGACACGGCTGCGGCCTTGCGTCCGGGCCTCCGGGCCATGGCCTGCTAGAGCCCCCGCCCCACCAGCGCATGCATGGCCAGCAGCCGCGCCTCGCGGGAAAAGCCCAGTTGCGACAGGGCAGTCAGTGCGTCACCACGCCCCCGCGCGGAGCCCTGCCCCTGGTCCAGCGTCCGCAGGCTCAGCAGGATGCCCTCGCCGCGGCGATCCTCGCGTACGGCGCGGCGCAGCTGCGCGCTCGCGGTGTCCAGGCCAGCGGCACCGCTCACCGAGGCCTGCAGACTTTCGTACAGGCGCTGCAGGGACCGTGTCTCTTCTCGCCCGGCGCCGCGGGACACACGCCGCTCGGCCCAGTCGGTTGCCGTCATTCCCACCTCCGGCTCCTCCATACCGGCCAAACGGAACAGGGGCCAGAGGCTGGCCAGCTCGCCCCGGGCTTCCGCCGTATTGCCGTTGCGCTGCAGCAGTTGCACCCAGGCGTTCGCCATCTCGAAGCGTCCGGCCAGCAAGGCGGCGCGAACAGCAGTTGGTGCCAGCCAGGACAGCGCCGGTTCGGGGCCGATACGCTCCAGCACGGGCTGCACGATCTGCGTGACCTGGGGCTCCAGTCCGGCCTCGGCCGCCGACTCCAGCAGGGCGCGCAGGGCCTCGCCGCGCGCCTCGGGCGCATTGGCCCGGCGCATGGCCTGGTAGAGCAGGGCCCGTGCTTCACCCCCATCCAGTTCCGCGGCCCGGCCCGTGGCGTTGCGCAGATCGCTGTCCGTGAACGAGAGCGCGCCATAGGCTTCGCCCAGAAGGCGCAGCGGCAGGACACCCCGACGCGCCGCCTCTTCAGCCAGGTCCACGCGTCGTTCCGCTTCCAGGCCCGGCAGCGTAACGGCCGCCGCCATGAAGTCGGCAGACAGGCCGTCGCTCACCAGCGCCGAGCCGGCCTGCATTTGTCGCAGCAGCGCCAGGTCCAGGGCCGAAGGGCCGGAGATCCGCGGCACCTCGCCAACCCCCAGTGCCGCGTCGGCCAGGTTCAGGAAGGTCGTATCGCTGTTCCCGACCTCGCGCTGCAGGCCGATGCCGATGCTTGCGGCCGAGTCCTCGCCGTTGCGGATCTGGCAATAGATCTGGGCCTTGGGCCAGAATTCCCGACTGCGATGCAGGGAAAGCGCACGCCGCACCATGGGACAAACAGCATCCGGCTCCTGCGCCAACAGGGCGGCTTCCACCTGCAGGCGGGCCAGCTCGGAAGAGCGCTCGAGTCCCGGAATCTGCACCAGCAGGTTCACCAGGTTCTCGTATTCCCCCAGCGCCAGAAGCAGGCGGGCCCGCTCGATCAGCAGGTCCGGCTGGCCATCGCGACGGCCGTCCGCGGCGGGCGGCTGGGCCGAGGACAACAGCAGGCGCCGCAGCAGCCCACGAGCCACCGGGCTGCTGGGTCGCGGCTGACTGTTCAGCAGTCTGATGATCTCCCCGCGCTGGCTGCCACGCCAGAGATCCAGTCCCAGCCCGCCGTCCCCGGCAGCCAGCGGACCCAATGTCTCCGGGAAACTGTCCTCCAGTTCGTCGACCAGGATGCCGCCGCGCAGGCGCGTCCTGCCGTCGGCCGTTCCGTCTCCGTCGTCGGGGATGACTCTGTCCCGCCTCTCCGTCCCGCTCGGCGCCTGCCAGCTGTCCGGACTGCGGGTCCCCTGGTCGCTGTCGGGCAGGGACCAGCTGTCCTGCCGGGTGCCCTCGCGCGGTGTTGAGCGCTCCGACTGCCCCGAATTGCCCTGGGGGAAGAGGTCGCGTGGACCGTCCTGGGCCAGGACGGCAGGGGCAAAGCACGCTGCCACTATTGCCACACCGGCGGCAGCCACGAGACAGCGGGCACCATGCAGCAGGCGTGACAGGCCGGCTGCGTCGGGGTTAGCCTCAGCGGGCAAAACGATCCTCCGGAACTTCCTTCTCGATCCGCTCGGTGGGCGGCGGTATGTCAACGGCCATGAGCGCGACCCCACCTCCGACGACGAGAAGAAGAAAGAGAAGAATAAGTACGACGCCGACTCGACCCATAAGGACTTCCCGATGTATTGATGGAGGGTGGGAGATTGAACTTCACGACCAGCCTGATTTCTCCAGGCACGGATGCTAGGTTTTGACTATGACCAAACTACGGCATATCCCTTGCGGGACATCCGTTGGAAAGATATCGGCGAAGCTGCGCAGGTGCAACGCTGTCGCGCGAAGTGAAGGAGGGTTTCCGTCATGACCGGCAGCCCGGCATCACAGCTGCCTGATCTCCTGAAACGGAGCAAGCGGGACAAGATCGTGCTGGTCGGCCTCATGGGGGCCGGAAAGTCCTGCGTCGGCCGGCGTCTGGCCACACGGTCCGGCCTGGCCTTCCTCGATGCCGACAGCGAGATCGAGACCGCGGCCGGCTGCAGCATTCCCGAGATATTCGCACGCGACGGCGAGGAGGCCTTCCGCGCAGGCGAACGCCGGGTGATCACGCGCCTGCTCAAGAACCCGGAGCCGGCAGTGATCGCGACCGGCGGAGGCGCTTACATGAACCCCGAAACCCGGGCCGAGATCCGCAGGCACGCCTTGGCGGTCTGGCTGCGTGCCGAGCTCGACGTGCTGGTCCGGCGCACCGCCAAGCGGGACAACCGGCCGCTGCTGAAGAACAGCAATCCGCGCCAGGTGCTTGCCGAGCTGATCGAGACCCGCTATCCGGTCTATGCCGAGGCCGATATCACGGTGGAGAGCCGCGAAGGCCCCATCGACACAACCGTCGACGACGTGATCGCCGCACTGGAGCATGCGGTCCGGAACGAGGAGGACCCTCTTGCACGCGCCTGAACGCCTGCCTGTGGAGCTGGGCGAACGCAGCTACGATATTCTGGTGGGTGAAAGGCTACTGGCAACGGCCGGCAGGCATATCGCCCAAGTCTCGGGCACACGCAAGGTGATGATCGTCACCGACGAGACCCTGGCTGAGCTGCATCTTGCAACACTGGAGCGCGCCCTGGACGAGGCGGGAATCTCCTATGACGCCTTCGTGGTGCCCGCCGGCGAGGCCACCAAGTCCTTCGCGCAGCTGGAGAGACTCTGCGAGCGCCTGCTCGAGGCGGGCCTGGAACGCCAGACCCCCCTGGTCGCGCTGGGCGGCGGCGTGATCGGCGACCTCACCGGCTTCGCCGCGGCCGTCCTGCTGCGCGGCACACCCTACATCCAGGTCCCGACCACCCTGCTGGCCCAGGTGGACTCCTCCGTGGGCGGCAAGACAGGTATCAATACGGCCCAGGGCAAGAACCTGGTCGGCAGCTTCCACCAACCCCGGCTGGTGCTGGCGGATACCGACGTTCTCACCAGCCTGTCACGACGCGAACTGCTGGCCGGCTATGCCGAGGTCGTGAAGTATGGCCTGATCGACGATCCGGCCTTCTTCACCTGGCTGGAGGGGCACGGGCGGCGCCTGATCGCCGGGGATCCGGCGGCGCGCAGCCACGCTATCCTGACCTCCTGCACCAGCAAGGCACGTATCGTGGCCGCCGACGAGCGGGAGGGCGGCGTGCGCGCCCTGCTCAACCTCGGCCATACCTTCGGCCATGCCCTGGAGGCCGAGTGCCGCTATGACGGCGACCTGCTGCACGGCGAGGCCGTGGCCATCGGCATGGTGCTCGCCTTCGAGCTCTCGGCCCAGCTGGGCCTCTGCCCGGCCGAGGACGCCGACCGTGTGCGCCGCCACCTGGCCGCCGTGGACCTGCCGACCAGCTTCGAGCGGCTGGCCCATCGCAGCTGGGATCCAGAGGTCCTTTTGGGCCACATGCGCAAGGACAAGAAGGTCCAGGATGGCCGCCTGACCCTGGTGCTCGCGCGCGGCATCGGCCAAGCCTTCCTGACCCAGGAGGTGCGCGAGGAGGATATCCTCCACCTGCTGACCGAGGAAATCACCCAGACCGCCCTCCTGGAAAGCTGACTTAACGAACGCCAGACGCGTCCAGTTCCCCCCAAGGATCGACCCAAGACCATGGAAACCTCCATCATCCTCAGCCTGGTAGGCATTCTGATCTGCCTGGTGCTCTCGGGATTCTTCTCCGGCTCCGAGACGGCGCTCACCGGGGCCTCCCGCCCGCGTATCCACACCCTGGCCCGTCAGGGCGGCAAGGGCGCCAACACCGTCCTGAAGCTCTGGGACAGCAAGGAACGCATGCTGGGCGCCATCCTGCTGGGCAACAACCTGGTGAACATCCTGGCCTCGGCGCTCGCCACCTCGGTCCTGATCTATTTCTTCGGCGAGGCGGGCGTGGTCTATGCCACCTTCGGCATGACCGCCATCGTGCTGATCTTCTCGGAGGTCCTCCCCAAGACCTTCGCGCTCAATCACGCCGACAAGATGGCGGTCACCGTCGCGCCCATCATGCGCGTGATCGTCATGCTCTTCAGTCCCATCACCCAGATGGTCCAGTTCCTGGTCACGCACGCGCTCAACCTGCTGGGCGCCGGCCCCGACTCGGGACATGCCGGCGAACGCTGGGAGGAGGAACTGCGCGGCGCCATCGACCTGCACACCGGCACCGACGAAGAGGAAAGCCGCCACGAGCGCGAGATGATGCGCTCCATCCTGGATCTCGCCGACGTCGAGGTCGCCGACATCATGGTTCACCGGCGCAACGTGCTGACCCTCAACGCCGACGACCCACCGGGCAAGCTGCTGGACCAGGTGCGTGAAAGCCCTTATACGCGCCTGCCCCTGTGGCGCGATTCTCCGGAGAACATCGTTGGCGTGCTACACGTGAAGGCATTGTTTCGAGCCCTCCAGGCAGAAGAGTCGGAGATCCAGGACCTGAACTTCCTGGCGATTGCCGGCACGCCCTGGTTCATTCCCGAATCCACCGACCTGCTCTCGCAGCTGCAGGCCTTCCGCAGCCGCAAGGAGCACTTCGCCATCGTCGTCGACGAATACGGCGAGATGCGCGGCATTGTCACACTGGAAGACATCCTGGAAGAGATCGTCGGTGAGATCAGTGACGAGCACGACCTGCACATCGAGGGTCTCGAGGTCCAGAGCGACGGCTCGGCCATCGTCGCCGGCACCGTTACCATCCGCGACCTCAACCGCCAGTGCGACTGGCAGCTGCCCGACGACGAGGCCTCCACCATCGCCGGGCTGGTGCTGCACGAGGCCCGCCGCATCCCCGATGTGGGCCAGGCCTTTTCCTTCCACGGATTCCGCTTCGAGATCCTGGGCCGTCAGCGCAACCAGATCACCCTGCTGCGCGTCACACCGCAGGAGGAGGAGGACGAGAAGCAGGAGGACGAGGAGTAAGTTCACGGGAAGTCCAACCGGAACGGCTCCGTAGTCTCAGGCATCCCGTCCGGCCATCGGGCGACTCGAAAGCGACACGCGGCGGGATTCGCAAGCCGCTTGACCCCGTTTCAGAAGGCTTTCAGACTATTCTCAGGAGTTTCCCCGGGTATCGTCCCGGCGGACCTGGTACAGGAGGACGCCATGCAACGTCGTGTAGTCCCTGATATCGTCAGCAGCCAGAAGCTGACGACCTTTTCTCCCGACACCACGGTGCGCGACGCCGTGGCCCTCATGAACGAGCGCTCCATAGGCGCGATCCTGGTCATGAATGACGATCAGCTGGCCGGCATCTTCACCGAGCGGGACCTCTTGCGCCGGGTCGTGGCCGCCTCGCGCGACCCCGACACCACCCGCCTGGACGAGGTGATGACGACCGATCCCGATACGCTGACGCCCAAGGCCACGGCCATGGAAGCCCTGTTGCTCATGCGCAGCCGCGGGTATCGACACCTGCCGGTTCTCGAGAACGACAAGCTGATCGGTATCGTCTCGATCCGCGACCTCTTTGCCGCGGTGCAGGAGGAGCTGGAACAGGACGTGCGCCAGCGCGATGCCCTGCTGTTCGACACCGGTTACGGCACCGGATAGGCCGGCTGGCTTGCGTCGCCCTCGGAGCGGCGCTATGCCTTGCCCCTTGCATGGACATGGCATGAGGGACCGACAGCATGGCGCTTCCCCCGCCCGCAGAACGTGAGCAACTGCACACGCGCCGCTATCATTTCGAAGGCTTCCGCCGCACGGACAGTCTCTGGGACATAGAAGGCCGGATCATCGATACCAAGCACTACGCCTTCGAGAACCGGGACCGCGGCACCGTCCAGCCCGGCCAGCCGCTGCACGAGATGGCCGTGCGCCTGACCCTGGACGACGACTTCGTGGTGCACGACATCGTCGCCGACACCATGGCCTCGCCCTTCAGTATCTGTTCCGGCGTCACGCCCAATTACAGGAACCTGATCGGCGCGCAGATCGGCCCCGGCTGGCGCAAGGCCCTGCGCCAGGCCGTCGGCGGCTCCGACGGCTGCACCCACATCACCGAGATGCTGGGTGCCATGGGCACAGTCGCCTACCAGACCTACGTCTCGGACAGCGACTCCTCGAACCGCGACGGCAAGCCCCGCCGCTCGAGCCTGGTCAACAGCTGCCACGCCTTCGCCGCCGACGGACCTCTGGTCAAGGAATTCTGGCCGGATCAGTATACGGGGGAATAGGGCAAAAACCGCCGCGATTGAATCGTCTGGGTCGAAGCGTTTGTGGACTACCGCCGTGGCGGGAATTTGATTTGACTCGAAAATTTGCCCATTCATACTGCTCGTCGATTATCAATTCTGTTTCAGGGGGCAAACATGAGGAACGGGATTCTCGCGACTATCGGGATTCTATTCTCGGCACTTGTACTTACGAGCTGTGCCCAGACCGAAGGGAGCAGTTCCTTCAATCAGACCTACAACTTCCGTGACAGCTCGCGCATTGCCGTCGTCGCCGTCGAAGGGCTGGGCGCCAACGAGGCAGCCCAGACCCAAGTCAGCAACATGGTCACCCAGGACCTGATGAGCAAAGGCTATTCGCCGATCGAACGCCAGCGCGTGCGTGAAATCATCGACGAACAGGACTTCCAGCTCAGCGATCGCACAACGGCCTCGGGCGCGGCCCGCATCGGCCGCATCCTGAACACCGATCTCGCCATGATCATCAGCATTCCGAGCTATAGGGAGGACATGAGCCTCAGCGCCCGTGCGGTTGATGTGCAGACAGCCGAGATTGTCTGGACCGGTTCGGGCTCCGGCACCACGGGTGATGGCATGAACCAGGCCTTGGGTGCCGTCCTCGGCGCTGCAGCCGGCGCCGCAACCGGGGCTGCGGTTACTGAACACGATACCACCGGCGCCCTCATCGGCGGCACGGCTGGTGCTGCAGGCGGCGGTCTGACCGGTGCGGCCCTGACCCCGCGCAAGGAAGAGCAGATGCGGGAACTGGTGACGAAGGTGATGGAAGGCTTTCCGAGCCGCATGACCACAACCGGCTCATAAGCATTCCACAGAACTCCGGGCCGCAGGCGTCGCATTGCGGCCCGGACATTTCAGAGCCTTGTCCGGATCGACTCAGGATCCGGCGAGGCTCTTTTCCTATCCGGCATCCTCCTCCGGCGTCAGCGTTCGCAGCTGCAGGGCGTGGACGCTTTCGGCCAGTTCCTCGGACAGGATCTCGTAGACCCGGCGTTGGCGGGCAACGCGGGACATGCCCTCGAACACCTCGGACACCACTTCCACGCGGAAATGGGTCTCGCCGCCGGGGCGCCAGCCGGCGTGCCCCTCGTGCTTGTGAGAGTCGTCGGCGACCTCGAGGCGCTGCGGGGCCAGGGCCTCGCGCAGCTTCTCCTCGATAAGCTGCTTCATCGAAGCGGCGCGCCCGGCGCCGGAGGTGGAGTCGGAGGGCATGGACATCTCGGCTTTCCCGCGTTAACGCTCAATTCCCGCTTTCATCGGGTGGCTGTCCTGCAAGGCTGAGAACCCGCCGGTCGCCTGTCAAGCAAACAGCATAGGGGTGGTCTTACAGCATGTCCCTGCGTGGCGCCTACCTCCTGCTCGGGGCGGTCATCCTGCTCTGGGGCAGCAACTGGCCGATCATGAAGATCGGATTGAACGAGGGCCTGCCGCCCTTCTGGTTCGCGGTCAGCCGCCTGTTCCTCGGCATGGTCACGCTGCTGCTTCTCCTGGCCGCCCTCGGGCGGCTGAAGCTGCCGCAGCGCCGCGACCTGCCGGTCATCCTCACCGTCGGGCTGCTGCAGGTCGCCCTCTTCCTGGGTGCCATCAACTTCGCCCTGCAGTTCGTCGAGGCCGGCCGCTCCTCGGTTCTGGCCTACACCACGCCGCTCTGGGTCACCCCCGCGGCGATCCTCCTCCTCGGCGAACGGCCCTCGCGCCTCAAAGTCGCGGGGCTCCTGCTGGGCCTGATCGGCCTCGTTGCCCTGTTCAATCCGCTGGCCCTGAACTGGAGCGACAGCGACGTGGTGATCGGCAACATGATCCTCATGCTGGCCGCCGTCGGCTGGGCCATCGCCATCCTGCATGTGCGCGGCCACCGCTGGAGCGGGTCGGTGCTGGAGATCATTCCCTGGCAGATGATGGTGGCGCTGGTGCCGCTGACCGTGCTGGCCCTGGTGTTTGAGGGAGACTACCGTCCCCAGCTTTCCGGCACGGCCTGGGTGGTGATTGCCTACAACGGGCCCATCGCCACTGGCTTCTGCTACTGGGCCACCATCACGGTCACGCGCAGCCTGCCGGCCATTTCCACCTCGCTGGGCCTGCTGGGTGTTCCCATGGTGGGCGTCGGCAGCTCGGTCCTGCTGCTGGGCGAGCGGCTGACCCCCAGCCTGCTGCTGGGCCTTGTCGGCATCGTCGCCGGCCTGGCGCTGGTGAACCTGGCCGACCTGCGCGCGCAGCAGAATGGCCCGCGCGACTGACTGCATCAGGTTCCCGGCCGGGCCGATCATCTTCGCCCGGCATCTTGTCAGTGATCGAAGCGCCCCTCATACTTGGACCATGATGGCACGCATGCCCCGAATGGACGACCTGCACGCGGACGGCGGGCAGGCTGGCGAGGCAACCCGCATCTGCGACCACCCCGACTGCGGGGCGGTCGGCGCGTACCGGGCACCTGTCTCGCGCGAACGGCTGAACGAGTATCGCTGGTTCTGCCTGGAGCATGTGCGCGCCTACAATGCCGCCTGGAACTATCATCGCGACATGGACCCCCGGGACGTTGAAGCCGACCGGATGAAAGCCTACACTTGGGATCGTCCAACCTGGCGGATGGGCAACGGACAGACCGACCTGCGCGACGCGGAAGCCGCGGCCAGGGCCCAGGCGGAAGAGCTGGCCGGTCGCCGCCGGCGGCAGAAACAGCGTCATCAGGCAGGCAGCAGCGCTCATCAGTCGACCGCCCAGCCCGAAAGCGACCGGGACCGTGCCCTGCAGGCACTGGGCCTGTCGTCGCCCACGACCTGGGCAACCATACGCCAGCGTTACCGGGCGCTTGTCAAAAGCCTGCATCCCGATGCCAATGGCGGAGACAAGGTCGCCGAGAACCGCATGAAGGCCGTGAACGAGGCTTACAGTATTCTCAAGACCCTTTATCTCTGAAGGGCATCACACCAGCTTAGTGACAACAGGAAAGTCCAAGGAAAACTTAGCAACATGTCCGAAATGACAGAGAATGGCGCCAGCGAACTGCCGAAGGGCGCACCCGACATCAACGTTTCCGTGCGCCAGACCTTCGGCATCGACAGCGACATGATGGTGCCGGCCTACTCCCAGGAATGCGACTACGTGCCCGACGGCGATTCGACCTACCGGTTCGACCGCGACACTACGCTCGCCATCCTGGCCGGATTTGCCTACAACCGCCGTGTCATGATCCAGGGCTATCACGGAACCGGAAAGTCCACGCATATCGAGCAGGTGGCCGCGCGCCTGAACTGGCCGACGATCCGCATCAACCTGGACAGTCACGTCAGCCGTATCGACCTGATCGGCAAGGACGCCATCGTGCTTAAGGACGGCAAGCAGGTCACCGAGTTCCGCGAGGGGCTGCTGCCCTGGGCGCTGCAGAATCCCACGGCCCTGGTGTTCGACGAGTACGACGCCGGGCGCGCCGACGTGATGTTCGTGATTCAGCGCGTGCTGGAGGTGGACGGCAAACTGACCCTCCTGGACCAGAACAAGGTCATCCATCCGCATCCGGCCTTCCGGCTGTTCGCCACGGCCAACACCATCGGCCTGGGCGACACCACCGGCCTCTATCACGGCACGCAGCAGATCAACCAGGGCCAGATGGACCGCTGGAACATCGTGGCCACGCTCAACTACCTGGAGCACGATGCCGAAGAGGAGATCGTCCTCAACAAGCTGTCGTCCTATGACACCAAGGAAGGCCGCGAACGCGTGCGCGCCATGGTGGCCGTGGCGGACCTGACGCGCAGCGGCTTCATCAACGGCGATATCTCCACGGTGATGAGCCCGCGCACCGTCCTCACCTGGGCCGAGAACGCGGAGATCTTCAAGGATGTGGGCTTCGCCTTCCGCGTCACCTTCCTCAACAAGTGTGACGAGATCGAGCGCGGCACGGTGGCCGAGTACTATCAGCGCTGCTTCGGGACGGAGCTGCCGGAAACCGGTATCCAGGCAACCCTGGTGTAAGCGGCGTGACGTACGGAGTTCGGCATGAGTTCGGGTGAGTCCCCCATCGACCGCTTCAAGCGCGTGACATCCGCCACCATGCGGGCGATGTCCGAGCACGACGATATCTCGGCGAGCTTCTCGCCCTCTGGCCGCGGCCTCCAGGGCACGGAAGCGCGCCTGCCGATGCCGTCGCGCGACCTGCCGCCGGAGGACGTGGCGCTGGTGCGCGGTGAAGCCGACTCCATCGCCCTGCGCCTGCGCTATCACGACAGCGGCGTGCATGCTACCCAGCAGCCGACCGATGGCGAGGCCCGCAGCGTCTTCGACGCCGTGGAACAGGCCCGCTGCGAGGCTCTGGGCATGCGGCGCATGACGGGCTGCACGCTCAACCTCGATGCCGCGCTGGAGGAGAATTACCGCAGCCGAGGCCTCAACCAGGTCAGCGATCACAATGACGTCCCGCTGTCCGAGGTCCTGCGCCTGATGGCCCGCGAGGCGATTGCCGGAAAGCCCTTGCCGCCGTCGGCCCAGCGCCTGGTGGAGAGCTGGCGCGGCCACCTGGACCCCCAGATCTTCCGCGACATCGGAGCACTCCAGGAAACCGCCAACGACCAGGAGGAGTATGCCCGCCAGGTGCGCCAGATGCTGCAGCACCTGAACCTTGATGCCGGGACCGAACCTGAACCGAACGAGGACCAGAGCGAGAGCGAGCAGGAAGGCGAGGACAACGCCGGCGAAGACGATCAGAGCCGCGGCGAAGGCGGTGAGAAGGACTCCGAGGAGTCCCAGGCCGCCGAGACCGGCGAGATGGAGGATCAGGACAGCGGCGAAGGCCAGGACGGCGAGGAGGCCGTCGAGAGCGAGGGCGAGACCGACGAGGGCGAAGGCGCCGAGGAACCTGGCGCCCCGAACCGCCCGCCGGAGTGGGACGACCGCCGCAACTCCACGCCCGAGGACGCCTATCGCGCCTTCACGACGGAATTCGACGAGGTGGTCGATGCCGCCAGCCTCTGTGACCCGGAGGAGCTGCAGCGCCTGCGCCAGCTCCTGGACCAGCAGCTGGCCCATCTGCAGGGCGTGATCGCGCGCCTGGCCAATCGCCTGCAGCGGCGTCTTATGGCCAAGCAGACACGGGCCTGGGAATTCAACCTCGAGGAAGGCCTGCTGGACACGGCGCGCCTGGCGGGCATCATCGCCAACCCGACCCATTCCCTGTCCTACAAGCACGAGAAGGACACCGATTTCCGCGACACGGTAGTCACCCTGCTGATCGACAACTCGGGCTCCATGCGCGGCCGGCCCATCTCGGTGGCGGCCATGAGCGCGGACATCCTGGCGCGCACCCTGGAACGCTGCGGGGTCAAGGTCGAGGTCCTGGGCTTCACCACACGCATGTGGAAAGGCGGCCAGTCACGCGAACGCTGGGTCTCGGCGGGCAAGCCGGCCCTGCCCGGCCGTCTCAACGACCTGCGCCATATCGTCTACAAGGCGGCCGACGAGCCCTGGCGGCGCTCGCGCAAGAACCTGGGCCTGATGCTGCGCGAGGGTATCCTCAAGGAAAACATCGACGGCGAGGCCCTGCTCTGGGCGCACAACCGCCTGCTCGCCCGCAACGAGGCGCGGCGCGTGCTGATGGTGATCTCCGACGGCGCGCCGGTGGACGATTCCACCCTGTCGGTCAACCCGGGCAACTACCTGGAAAAGCACCTGCGCGAGGTCATCAACTATATCGAGACCCGCAGCCCGGTGCAGCTGACCGCCATCGGCATCGGCCACGACGTCACCCGCTACTACAAGCGGGCGGTCACCATCGTCGACGCGGAACAGCTGGGTGGCACCATGCTGGAGCGCCTGGCCGAGTTGTTCGACGAACCGGCGCTTCAGGACGCGCGCGCACGCCAGACCCAGAAACGCCGCGCCGGCTGACTCGCCCAGGCCCTGTCGATCCGCTGAACGGGTTTGGGGCCGCCGCTGCCCGGCTGTGCACTGTAGGGAATGCCAAGGCATTCTCGCCTGCGCGTGACTGACCCCCGTACTTTTTCACCAGATGCGGCAGGACTCCCTTGACTGTTTGCAAATCGTTATTATAATCATTCTAAGAAATGAAGGAGAGTCCAAGGTGACATCCATGAAACGCGATCTGATCAAGACACTCAGCTATGGCTTCTTCCACATCCTGGTGGGCTTCAGCATCGCGTTCGCCCTGACAGGCTCGGTCGCGATCGCCAGCGGCATCGCGCTGATCGAGCCCATGGCCAACACGGTCCTCTATTTCTTCCACGAACGCGTCTGGAAACGCCTGGGTCGTCGCAAGCAGACAGATGCCGAAGACCTGTCCCGGCACCACCGGGGCGCCCATGCGTGAAAACGGCAAGGTCGGCAGGCTCCGCCAGGGGCGCGTTCCCAACCGACAGCCCTTGCGCTAGGCTATGAGCTGAAGATCAGTTCGCTTTCCAGGAGGAGAGAGACGTTATGGAAAACACCATGAGCGTCTGGACTCCGCGCATGCTCAGTATCCTGCGCATCGTGTCGGCCCTCATCTTCCTGGCGCACGGCACCCAGAAGCTGCTGGGCTTCCCACGCAGTGAAGGCACGGTCGCACCCTTCTCGGTTCATACCAATCACATGGTTTACAGTTTCATGAGGGTGGCCGGCGCAGACTTTTGCTGCGCCAGATAGGAACCTTATCAGTGTGCTAAACTAAGGCCGATAGCCGTTCTGCCGTCTCAGGCATACGTTTCAAACTTGACTTGATCCGGTCATGCCAACGCGGACCACGCGATAGCGCGTCTTCATAGGCTTCTGCGAGTTCGTCTGGGCGGTCTTCGGAAAGGACCGCCACAAGGAACTCGGCTTGGGCCCGGTCCTTTCGGGACTTCAACTGATTGGGCCCGCTGCGGCGCCGATCGGCCACGATCAGCTTATGAATCGCGAAACGCTCGGGCCGGGGGACCTGGACCAGAACGCCGGAGCGGTAGAGAGCAACCGCATGGATCGGGTCCGCGATCAGAAAGTTCAGGTAGTTTAGAGCTTGGGCACTTACCCCCAAAGCAGGTAGCGGCTTAACCTTTTCGTCGCCGAAGGCCGGCGTCAGAAACTCGACCATTGCTTCCGAGTGGCTCTGTCGCCATTTCCAAACCTGTCGATCGTTTATACCGGGAACCGGGTCAAATTTGAGCAATTTGAGGATTTCGGCAGGGTTCTCTTCGACCTTGTCTTCCAGAACAACCGAGAGCCGTTCGAAACTGGCGAAATCAATGTCTCCGGTTTGGGCCAATTCCTCGTAATCCATGCGCACCCCGAGCTCGCCCTGGTAGAGGCTATAAGCCGATGTTCCCACGAGGGTGCCACCAAGTCGGAACATTCCTGCTCGAGAAAAGGCGAGAAGTATCGAACCGGTTTCCCGGTCCGTCGTTATGAAGCCTTCGGCCCGGAGCGTCTTGGCGAGCCTGGTCATCCGCTTTCGTCGGGCTTCCCTGTCGGCTTTCAGCGTTTCCGCGCGTTCCAAGCGCGCCCGCAGCTCCGGTTTGTCTTCGCCCAGGTACCGGCTCATCATCTCGGTGCCGATCCGGAAGCGTTCGTAGAGATAGGTTCGGCCGTTACGTTGCCGCTCCTCAATGGTGCCCACCAGGTTTGAAGCCCTTTCGTCGAGATGGAGACGGAGCAGGTCCTGGTAGGCCACCACTGCCGGACGACTGTGAGCAGAAATTTCCATGTCTCGCCGCTTCTCGCTTTGTGTGCATCAATCTATAATTTGATACACACAGGCGTTTTGTGCATCAAAAAAATTACTGATGCGTACAAATCTTTCCGGAAGACAGGCTGTCTCGACTGTGGGTGTGATTCAGTGCTTGCGCAGGGCGTCGAGGCTCCAGGGGGGCATTCCGATCACATGGTTTACACCTCCGGCATTTGGGAAGGTCCCGAACAAGCTGTAAGCCATCTGCGTTTGGCAATCTGCCGATACTCAGCAAGGGCGAACAGGCCTGTACTTGCCCTTGAGACGCTTTCCCCATAGCTCTGCTGCTCCCATTTTGCCTGTTTCCCTTGGCCGGGATCATGCTTATACCTTGTGAGAATTGAGACTTCGCAAGGAAGGAGCGGCCACGATGACGGCCGTTGGGATGGAGCAGACGGAGGTTCGTGAGGAGACCGGCAGCGGCCAGGCCAAGATCGAGAGCCTGGCGGAGCGCGCCTATCGCCTGCTGGAAGAGCAGATCGTTACCCTGAAGCTGCAGCCCGGCCAGGTCATTTCGGAAACGGAGCTGAGCCAGGCCCTGGGCGTCTCCCGCACACCGCTGCGCCAGGCGCTCCAGCAGCTGGCCAACGACAATCTGGTGGTGATGATGCCGCGCCGCGGCCTGTTCATCAGCGAGATCAACCTGAGCGACCACCTGAACCTGCTGGAGACACGCCGGGCGCTGGATGCCCTGCTGGTGGCCAGCGCGGCGCGCCGGCGCCAGCCCGAGCACTGCCGCGAGATGCTGGATTGTGCCCGCGACATGCGCGAGACGGCCGAGGTCGGCGACACCACCGCCTTCATGCGCCCGGACAAGCGTTTCGACAGCCTGCTGAAGGAGGCTGCCGGCAATCGCTTCGCGGCTGCGGCGGCCGCGCCCCTGCACGCGCACTGCCGGCGCTTCTGGTTCCTGCACCGCGTGGACAGCCACCTGCAGACGGCCGCCCGGCTGCACTGCGACCTGATCGACGCCATCGTGGCCGGCCAGCCCGCGTCGGCCGAGCAGGCAAGCAACGCCCTGGTCGACTACCTGCTGGAGCTGTCGCAACAGGCCCTGGAGGTACAGTGACGGGCCACGGAATGTGGGTGGCGCGCATTTTTCCTTGAGATAATTGTATACAATCGATAACTGATTGGTGAGACCCCACAGTCGAGAAGCAAGGAGGCCAGACCATGACCAGCAATTGGAGCGGCGTCTTCCCCGCCGTCACCACGAAGTTCCATGCCGACGAAAGCCTCGACATGGGGGAGATGGAGAAGAACTTCCGGGCCCAGGTGGAGGCCGGTGTGGACGGCCTGATCGTCTGCGGCTCGCTGGGCGAGGCCAGCACGCTGGAGCCGGACGAGAAGCTGGAGATCGCGGCCCTGGCGCAGAAGGTCAGCGCCGGGCGGGTGCCGGTGCTGCTGACCGTGTCCGAGCGGCGCACGCGCACCGCCTGTGACGTGGCGGCCCGGGCCGAGGCCCAGGGCCTGGACGGCCTGATGGTCCTGCCGGGCATGCAGTACGTCTCGGACCCACGCGAAACCATGGCCCACCTGCAGGCGGTGGCCGGGGCCTCGACCCTGCCCATCATGGTCTACAACAATCCCGTCGCCTACAAGGTGGACGTCAGCGTCGAGATGTTCGCGGAGCTGGCGGCGAACGAGCGTTTCGTCGCCATCAAGGAATCCTCCGACGACGTGCGCCGGGTCACCCGCCTGATCAACGCCATGGGCGATCGCTACCGCATCTTCTGCGGGGTCGACAATCTGGCGCTGGAAGCCCTGACAATGGGCGCCGACGGCTGGGTGGCCGGGCTGGTGGACGCCTTCCCCGAAGAGACGGTGGCGATCTATCAGCTCTTCAAGGCCGGGCGCCTGGAGGAAGCGCGCGAGATCTACCGCTGGTTCGTGCCGCTGCTGGAGCTGGATGTCTCGACGAAGCTGGTGCAGAACATCAAGCTGGCCGAGGCCAAGGTCGGCCTGGGCACCGAGCATGTCCGCGCGCCGCGCCTGCCGCTGGTCGGCGAGGAGCGGGCCCATGTGGAGGCCGTGATCGACGCCGCGATGAAACGGCGTCCGCAATTGCCGAAACTGGCGGCCTAACCGCGCGAGCGGGGACAGCAGGCGGGATCAGGTGGACGCCGGGGCGGCGGCCTGTTCCCTTTGCTCCTTGAGGATTTGCGAGCGGCGCTTCTTCTGGCTGTCGCTCTTGAGCTGGCCGCAGGCGGCATTGATGTCGCGTCCGCGCGGCGTGCGCACCGGCGCGGAGTAGCCAAGCTCCGCCAGGCGATCGGAAAAGGCCTCGATGGCCTCCCACGACGAGCACTCGTACTTCGTGCCCGGCCAGGGATTGAAGGGGATCAGGTTGATCTTGGCCGGAATGTCGCGCAGCAGCTCGGCCAGGCGCTCGGCCTCTTCCAGGGAATCGTTGACGCCGTCGATCATCACGTACTCGAAGGTGATGCGCCGGGCGTTGTGGACCCCCGGATAAGTCCTGCAGGCTTCCAGCAGGTCCTTCAGCGGGTACTTCTTGTTGAGCGGCACCAACTCGTTGCGCGTCTCGTCGTCGGTGGCGTGGAGCGAGACCGCCAGGTTGACCCCGATCTCCTCGCCACAGCGCTGCATCATCGGAACGACACCCGAGGTGGACAGGGTGATGCGCCGGCGCGAGAAGGCCAGGCCGTGGGAATCGGTGGCGATCTTCAGCGCCGTGGCCACGTTGTCATAGTTATAGAGCGGCTCGCCCATGCCCATCATGACGATGTTGGTCAGCCGCCGGCCTTCCTTGGGCGAGGGCCATTCGCCCAGGGTGTCGCGGGCCAGCATGATCTGCCCCAGCACCTCGCCGGCGCTCAGGTTGCGCACCAGGCGCTGGGTGCCGGTATGGCAGAAGCTGCAGGTCAGCGTGCAGCCCACCTGGCTGGAGACGCAGAGCGTGCCGCGGTCCTCCTCGGGAATGAAGACCATCTCGGCCTCGTTGCCATCGGCAAAGCGCAGAAGCCATTTCTGGGTGCCGTCCGTGGAGACATGATGCGAACTCACGCCCGGACGGGACACGACGGCATGCTGCGCCAGCTTCTCCCGGAATGTCTTGGACAGCGACGACATCTCGGCGAAATCCGTGGCGCCGCGATGATAGAGCCAGTGCCAGAGCTGCTTGGCGCGGAACTTGGGCTCGTCCAGCTCGATGACGGCCGCTTCCAGGGCGTCATAGGGCAGGCCAATGAGCTCGCGCGGCGCCGGCGCATGGCCGGACTCCTCCGACATCGCCTGCGCCTCCCGGGCGCGGGCGTCGGCTGTGCCGTCCATTGGGGCAGAGGTCTCTGGCAGTGTGCTCATGGGCCCTACCTACGCTTCCTCTGGCCCGCGTTCAAGCCTTCACGGAAAGTGCTCCGGACTCAGGCGTCGGGACAGGCCTCCTGCATGGCGCCATAGGAGGCCGTGAAACCACGCAGGGAATAGGTGTCCGTGGTCAGTGTGCCGCGATTGGAGGTGCCCTTCACCACCATTTCCAGCCCTTCCTTCATGGCCTCGATCATCTCGGCATCCGCGCCCGGCTCGTTGGGCAGCCAGGCGGCATCGTCCTGGGTGAAGAAGCGGAACTGCTGGCTGCCGTCCAGGGTGACTTCCACCGCGCTGTCCTCCTCGTAGGTATAGCCGGCAATGAACGAGACCTCCGGGTCGCGATTGTCGGCCGGGCGCAGGGTGACGATGGCAAACGCGTTGCCCCGCCGCGTGTAGTTGCCCTCGGACTTGGTGGGTACACTGGCGATGAAACAGACGGGATCGCCGTTCTCGGTGGTGGTGTAGGCCGACCAGTCGCGATAATCGCCGATGCGCTTGACCGATTGCGCAGCCGCACTTCCGGCGAAGCTTGCACCGGCCAGGGCCAGGACAGCGAGGGTCAGGAAGCTGTTACGTAAGGTCGCAGTAATCTTCATGATGCGGATTCCGCTCGATTGGCCTTCGTTCTCCAGGACGATCCTTCTTACCAAGGTTTGGAGGCTTCGACGTCCGAGCGCAAGCCCTTTCAAGCCTCTGCCAAAATGAAGCCAAATTTGAAGCTGCATGCAAGCTTTGTTGTCTAAAATGCGGTTTAATCTGCGCTTTTGAACCCGCAAGAGCAAGAGCAGAAAAAATCCGCCTTTGCGGTGCCGCAGGGATGATCCGGAAGAGTGCTGTCTGCGTAGAAGCCGGCATGGAACAGAGCGTCGACCTACTGGAACGGCCGGTGGAGAACGCGTTCACGACAGGTAGCGAAGCTGTTGCAGCGGCGGCAGGAATCGCTTTTCATGGACGCATGTCTCTTACCGATGACAGTTCCGCCCTTCGACCCGCCGGTCATGCCATCCTGTTGCAGGCCGTGGCCGAGCAGGGCGACCGGGAGGCCTTCGCCGAGCTGTTCGCCTATTTCGCACCACGTTTGAAGGCCTATCTGGTGCGCCTGGGGTCGGACAGCGGTGCGGCAGAGGAACTGGTGCAGGAGGTCATGATACTGGTCTGGCGCAAGGCGGCGAGTTTCGATGCCAACCAGGCCAGCGTCAGCACCTGGATTTTCACGATCGCCCGCAACAAGCGGATCGACGCGCTGCGGCGCGACCGCCGGGGCGAGTTGGACAGCGAGGACCCATTGCTGCAGCCGGAGGCGGAACCTTCGGCCGACAAGGCCGTGGAGGCGCGCCAGGACAGCGAGCGCGTCCGGGCCGCACTGGAGCAGTTGCCGCCGGAACAGGCGGAGCTGATCCGCAAGGCCTATTTCGAGGACAAGGCCCATGGTGCGATCGCACTGGAGAGCGAGTTGCCACTGGGTACGGTGAAATCACGCCTGCGCCTGGCCCTGGGTCGGTTGCGCAGAACCCTGAAAGAGGATGAGCAAGAGTGAACATGCCGGTTCATCATGCACCGGAAGAGCTGCTGTTCGATTACGCACGCGGCACGCTCAACGCGCCGGCCGCGCTGGTGATCGAGACGCACCTGGCGTTGGATCCGGAAAGCCGCAGCCACGTGAAGGATTACGACTGCATCGGCGGCCTGCTGCTGGAGGACCTGGAGCCCGCCGAGGTCAGCTCGGACTGCTTCGCAGAGGTCATGGCGCGACTGGAGCAGGACGAGGAACGCAGCCAGACTGAAGCGCCGGACGAGGACACGGCCGATGACGAGGGTGTGCACGACGCGGCGTCACTCCTGCCGCGTCCCCTGCGCCGGTATGTGGGCAAGGAATTGGACGGCCTGCCCTGGCGGCGGGTCATGAGCGGCCTGGAAGAAGCCGATCTGGAGGCCGGGGAAGACGAGGGAACGCGCTGGCGACTGCGCCTGATGCGCATCGCCCCGGGCACGAGCGTGCCTCGGCATACCCACAAGGGCGTGGAGTATACGCTGGTCCTGCAGGGCGCATACAACGACGAGAGCGGGCGCTTCGCGCGCGGCGACCTGCAGGTGGCGGACGCCGAGGTCGACCATCGCCCGACCGCCGAGCCGGGAGACCCCTGTCTCTGCCTGGTGCTGACCGACGCGCCACTCAGGTTCACCGGGCCCTTCGGGCGCCTCCTCAATCCGTTCATCCGCTACTGATAACCTCGGCTGGAAAGGACAGCCCACGTCGCCATCCTTTCCAGCCCCGGTGACAAGGCGCCGGCCCGCTGTGTCGCACCGGCAATCGCTCTGGTTGCTAATCACTTGTTCACTTTCCCCGTCCAGGATCGCTTCATGACGAAGCGCTACTACCTTGCCCTGCTGGCGATGCCCACGCTGGATCTGCTGCTCTCCGGGCTGTTCGTGAGCCTGGCCGGCATGCCGCAGGCGCTGCTCTACCGCCTCCCCGAGATTCTGGTCATCCTCTTGGCGGTGAATCTTGCGGGCGGCTGGTGGCTCCACCGTCCCATCGCTCGGTTCCTTGCCGGCACGGGCGAGGCCGAACCGGCGCTGACGGCCCTGGAACGTCTCGCGCCGCGTGCCGGAGCCTGGTGCCTGATGGTAGCCGCGATCTTCTCGATCAGCGCCTTCCTGACGACCCCCTTCCTCGTGCACGGACTGGAGCCGAGCGGCGAGGTCCTGCTGATCCTGATCGCCCGTGCTGTCGCCTGGTGTGTCCTCCTGCCCTACACGGCCTATTTCCTGATCCTGGACTATACGCGCCGGATGCGACGGCTGTTCTTCCTCGACTATGGTCTGCCGGTGCGGCCGGGGCAGGCCACGCTCGGCGGCAAGATGATCCTGATCGCGGCAGGCGGAATTCTGGTCCCCCTCGGCTCCATTGCCGTCACCCTGCTGTTCGTGCCAGAGGTCTCGCCGCTGACCGGCCAGCCGCGCGAGACGATCATGGGCGTGACGCTGCTGGGTGCGGCCGTGGCTTCCGCCATCGCGATGCGGGCCATCCTGCTGTCCGTGCACCAGAGCCTGGGCACGCTGACCGAGGGCATGCAGCGGATGCAGGCCGGCGATTTCGAAGCGCGGATCCCCGTCGAAAGCGACGACGAGCTCGGCCAGCTGGCGGACAGCTTCAACACGCTGGCGGCCGCCCTCAAGCAAAGCCGTGAAGAAGCGGCACTCCAGCAGGCCCAGCGGGAAAAGGCGGACCGGCTGTTCCACGAGGCCCAGAAGCGGGACGCGGTAGGCCGCATGGCGGCCGGCATTGCCCATGACTTCAACAACATCCTGGGCATCATCCTGGGCTACGGCGACATGTTGAAGGACAGCCTGCGCCCGGACGAGACAGGCCACAGAGGCGTCGACGAGATCATCACGGCGGCCGAAAGAGGACAGGCGCTGATCGGGCGCATCATGACCTTCACGCGCAGCGAGGAACCGGCGCGGCAGGTTCTGGACCTGAGAGAGGTTGCCACGGAAACGGTCGAGTGGCTGCGGGTGACGCTGGCACCGGCGGAACTGGACCTGAAATCCTCGAACGACTCCTTGCCGGTGGAGGGCGACCCCGTCGAGCTGCACCAGGTCCTGGCCAATCTCTGTGTCAACGCCGCCCAGGCGATGAAAGACTCGCCGGGCCGGATCCGCATAGAGGTGGGGTTGCTGGAGATCGACGGCGGGCGTGCGGCGAGCCTGCGAGACAGCGGATCGCATGAAGACCCGCCGCGTCTCCTGCAGGAGGGCGGTACCGGCGAGGCGCACCGGACCTGGATCGGCCTGCTGGCAGCCGGTCCGCATGCCCGGCTGAGCGTCGCGGATGCGGGCATCGGCATGGACGGGGAAACCCTGCAGTATATCTTCGAGCCCTATTTCACCACCAAGGTCGTGGGGGAAGGCACGGGGCTCGGCCTGGCCGCCCTGCTGGGCATCATCCTCGATCACCAAGGAGCGATCGCGGTCACGACACAACCCGGCGCAGGGACGGAGTTCGAGATCTACCTGCCGCTTGCCGTCCTGGCCGCCGGGGTGCGGCAGGAGGAACTCGCCTGCTCCTAGCTGGAGCTCGAATCCGGGGTCTTGCTGCGGATCTTCTGGGCGCCGTGGACGTGCGGCTCCAGCGGGTCCGGCCGCACAAGGCTGCTGGCCGGGCGCGGCGGGAAGCGGCCCATGACCCGCACGCGGTCGTACATCACAAGCGCGCCGGCCAGGGCGACATTGATGCAGAACTCCGTCGGGATCTTCACCACGACATCGCAGCGCGCCTGCATCTCCGGCGACAGGCTGCCGCGTTCCGGCCCCAGGACATAGGCGGCCGCCACGGGGTGCTGGAAGCTGGGCAGGTCGATGGCGTCGTCGGTCAGCTCGACGCCGACCAGGCGGCAGTGGCGCGGCAGGGTCAGCGCCTCGATATCGGGAAAGTGATAGACGGGCAGGTGCTCAGCCGCCGACGAGGTGTCGGACAGGCGCACCTCCCGCTGCTTGAGGTTGGCGGCGACGGTGAAGAAGAAGCTGGCGCCGAAGGCATTGGCCGAGCGCTGCAGGCTGCCGAGGTTCATGGACTTGCTGATCCGCTCGACACCGATTCCGAAATATCCACGCATGGGGCGGAACTTGCACAGTCCGGAGCCTTTGGGCAAGGTCCTTGTCGCCGCAGTCCGCACCCGGATGCGGCGCCTCATGAGACCCCTCGTTCATCAAGGATTGCCAATCCATGTCGTCTTCCGCGCCACAGTCCGACAGCGGCTCACCCAATCCCGTGCTGGTGGAGGTCACCCGCGGGGACCTGGTGGAGAGTCGTCACCGGGCCGCCGTTGCCGTGGTGGATGCAGCCGGCAGTGTCCTGATGTCCGCCGGCAACATCGGCCATCCGGTCTATCCGCGCTCGGCAATCAAGCAGCTGCAGGCGCTGGCCCTGGTGGAGAGCGGCGCCGCCGAGGCCTTCGGCTGCAGCGATGCGGAGATCACCCTTGCCTGCGCCAGCCACAACGGCGAGCCGCGGCATGTGGAGGTGGCGCAGGCCTGGCTGAAGCGCCTGGGGCTTTCCGAAACCGACCTGGAGTGCGGCGCCCACGCGCCCAAGGACACTACGGCGGCCGAGGCCCTGTTGCGCGCCGGCGAGAGCCCGACGACCCTGCACAACAACTGCTCGGGCAAGCATGTGGGCTACCTGGCCACGGCTCTGCACCTGGGCGCGCCGACGCGGGGCTATATCCGCATCGAGCATCCGGTGCAGCAGCGCATCCTGGGTATCCTGGAGATGATGAGCGGCTGCGAGCTGCGCAATGCGCCGCGCGGCATCGACGGCTGCGGCATCCCGCAGATCGCCATTCCGCTGAGCCATGTGGCGCTGGCCTTCGCCCAGTTTGCTGATCCCGTGGACCAACCGGAGCGCCGCCAGGCGGCCTGCGAACGCATCTGTTCGGCCATGGCGGCGCACCCCTTCCTGGTGGCGGGCAGCAATCGCTTCTGCACACGCGTCATGGAGGCGACGCAGGGCCGGGTGCTGGTCAAGACAGGCGCGGAAGGCGTCTTCTCCATCATCTTGCCTGAAATGGGCATCGGCGTAGCCCTCAAGATCGACGATGGCGCCACCCGCGCCGCTGAAGTCGCGGCGGGCCGGGTGCTGGAGAAGCTGAATCTGATCGATGACGACGCCCGCGCAGCGCTCTCCGACCTGCTGGTCCAGCCGGTGAAGAACGTCGTCGGCCGGCAGGTCGGACAGGTCCGCGTGGCACAGGACAGCCCTTTCTAAGCCGATTTCCTTAGAACCTGATTGATAATTCGAGGCGTCCGATGTGGTCCTGGCTGCCGGGCGCAAGCTGGCCTTCGTAGGTGGCGGACAGGCGGGAGGTTTCACTGAGCGAGATGCCGAGACCGGCTTCGAGGACCGCGGCATCCCGGGCGATCGGCGTGCCGGACACCGTGAAACTCTCTCCACCCTGGAAACGCTGAGTCACCGAGGGGGTGCGATCCCCGAAGGCGTGGCGCCAGCCCAGACCGCCGTAAAGGTCGATCCTGGTGTCCCGAACCTCGAAATCCGTTCCCGCCCGGAATCCCAGTGTGGTGTAGAAGGTGTTCTCGGTGCTCCGATCGCTTTCCAGGGCGGCGGCGCCACCTTCTTCGTCGTAGCCCTCTGTGGTGTGTCGCAGCCAGGCCAAGCCACCATAGGGCTCCAGCGTGGCCTCCTCCAGTTCCATGCGATAGCCCAGTTCACCGAACAGCTGCAGGCTGCGCGCGGAATAGTCGGACGTCAGCTTGTCGTTGAAGCCCTGGAAGTTCACTTGACGCTGGGCATCCACCTCGTGCCAGGTGAAGCTGCTGCCCAGGCTCAGGCCCAAACGGCCCGGTCCCCCCACATCGAATGCGCGGCCGCCGTAAAGGCCCAGGTGGTAACTGTCCACGTTGCTGCCGGCATTGCGGTTGTCGCTGTTCACATCCGAGCGGCTGTAGCCGGCGAAGCCGCCCAGGGTCCAATCCCCTGCGATACGCCCGTCCAGCCCAGCCAGCAGACCGCCGGTGCGATAGCTGGCCTCGGCCGTGTCGTCGTCGTCAGAGGTCCGGCCCCAACCGCCGAAGGCCTGGGCCCAGGCGCGGTGGCGCAGGCTCTCGCCCTGTGGGCTGCGTTCGGCGGTGGCGAGGCCGGGCAGAGGCCGGCTGGAGGCCAGCTGCGTCTCGCGCGGCGTGCGCTGGACCTGCTGGAGGCCGCCAACGCCGCTGTTGGAGAAGATTCGGCCCAGGGCGCGGTTCTGGATCAGGTTCTGGACCACCTGTCCGGCCTGGGTCAGCGCCGTCTGGGTCGAAGGCCTGGTGTCGCCGGATAGCTGGTTGAAGGCCTTCTGCAGGCCGTTTTCGCTACCGGTATAGGTCAGGATGGCATCGTAGAGCGCGTTGCCGGGGCCCAGACTCTCGATCGCTCCGCCCGTGGATTTCTGGTTCCCGCTACGACCCTTGTCCCGAAAGTCGGTGTCATTGCGGGTCAGTTCCAGGTCCACAGTATGCGTATCATAGGACAGGCTGGGGTCCAGGAAGATGTAGTCCGATGTAACGTCGGCGAATTCCGTGCCGCCGAAACCGCTGTTGGCGGTCAGGATGGTGTAGCTGGACGAGGGGTCGTACTCCCCGTCCAAGCCCACATGGCGTACTGTTCCGCCACTCAGGTCCGCAGCACCCGTGACATGAGTGTGATCGGCATCGCTGCCGGCGGGGTCTACCTCGACCTCGTAGACAGAGCCGGACTGGAAGGTCAGATTGCCGTCTACCGTCAGCTCTCCGATGGAATTTCCGGGTGCCAGCGTGCCGCCAGAAGCCAGCGTTGTATCGCCGAGGGTTCCATCGCCGCCCAGCGTGCCACCGTCAACGGTCGTCGTACCGCCAAGGTGCGCGCCATCGTCGATCCTGAGAGTACCGGACGATACGGTTGTCTGTCCCATGAAGCCGGCGCTGTTGCCACTGAATGTCGTTGTACCGGAGAGATGTCGTATCTCCATCTCCGCGTTACCTGAGAAACTGTGAAAGCTTGGCGAGAATTCGTAATCGCTGCTGTCGTGATTGAAGATGACGGTCCCATCACCATAGCCGAATTCGATCTCGTCAACATCGAGAACACCGGGTTGTAGAGGACTGGCCCCTTCCTCTGCACCGATGTTGAGGGTGCCTGTGGAGTTTATGTACCGAGCCAGAATCAGCGTGCCGGAATTGGTCCATTTCGAATCGCTGCCGCTAAGCGTGACAGTGCCTTCGCTTCCGCTCAATCTGCCGATGTAGCTGTCCACTGAGGTAACGTGCCCACCCTCTTCGATCACAAGCGTGCCGGTGCCTTGGTGTCCAACTGTCAGATCATCGTTATTGGACCAGGATGACCCGTGGCCGCTGACGGTCATGGACCCGCTTCCTGTGGAGAACGCTCCGATATAGCCGGTGCTGCTATGCAGCACGGCGCCGTCCTTGATTTCGGCTATACCTGTGCCGTCCCATCCCAGGACAAAAAATTTCCCGGATGAGAGCCTAAGAGCGGAGTTCGAATCCCTTATGATCAACGTGCCATCGGAGCCGTTCTCATAGCCAACCCTGACCTCCTCACTATACACCTCGCCTCCGTCTTCGATAATCAGACTTCCTGTGCCTGTCGAGCCGACGGTGAGGTCTCCGTTGGTATAGAAGGGGGAGCCTTGATTCCCTTCCGGGAGGGTGGAGCTTCCTGCCTCAACTTCACCCTCAACCTCGATGGATTGCGCGGCTGCAGCAAGGGGGGAAAGGGCGAGCGCGGCCTGCAGGACGATGGCAAGGCACACGCGGCCGATGCTTGGGAGTGTAAGTCTTCTCATGGCCTCTCGACGCAATGTTTCTGGTTTTCGCGCCGTAGCGCTTTTAGTGGTCGATACGAACGGACAGTGTGAATAGCAGTATTACCTTTAAAATTCATGAAAACTTTGATGTTTCGGTTTCAAGTTGCCGTGCATAGGTGAGAATGCTGTCCATGAAATGCCGGTGCGAATAGGCTTGGGCACGCTGTTCACAATGCCGGCGTAAGCTCGCCAGATGGTCCGGGCCTTCGAGGCAGGCAGCCACCCGCTCGACTGCGGTCTCTTCGTTGTCCCACAGCAGACGCTTGTCCTCGACGATGGCGGCTGCGCCGCCCGACTCGTGCACGAAGGGCAGGACTCCCAGTTGCAGCATCTCGGCGACGACGATCCCGAAGTGCTCGTCGACCATGGCATGAATCCCATAGCGGCATTCCCCGGCAATGGTCAGCATTTCGGCGCGCGGTAAGTCCAGGTGCAGCTTCACCCAGGATCCAACTCGCGCCGCCTTTTCCTGGATTTGTTGGAGGTAGTCCCTGTCTTGGGAAAAGCCGCAGATATAGAGTTCAAGCCCGTGGCCGCGGGCGCGCAGACGCCGGACGATCTCGATGACGTCCAGTTGGCGTTTTTCACGAGATATCCGGCCCAGGCATACGACCGCTTGCTTGCGCGCCGCCCAATCCATGGCGCCGTCCGGGATGACCGCGGGCGGATGAAGTGTATCGGCCTCCTGGCCATACCATTGGCGATAGAGACTGGCCGTCCAGTGCGAGTTGGCAAGGGTGGTGTTCTGCCGGACCCGTTCCGGATCGTAGTTGCCGATGATCCTGCAAAGCTTCCTGTAGGCCAGAACCAAAAGGCTGTGGTGGTACCAGCGCAGGTCGGTGTCGGGCCGTGGCCAGTACAGCCAGGGGAAGTGGATGTATTGGAGCAGCGGGCGCTTGAGATCCGTTTCGTTCGAGGTCGATACGATCACGGCCGGCTCGCGGTGCCGAACCAGGCGTTGGGCAATCCGCATCAGCAGCATGGATTTGAGAAGAACCAGACGGCCGGCGGAGAGTCGGAAAAGTCTGCGCAGCCACGCCGGTGCATGGATGACTTCAAGGTTCGATAGCTTTGCCAACCTGGTCCCGTAGGTTGCATCCAGCATCGCAAGGTCGGCCGGAGCCCAGGAGACGATGGTGACACGATAGCGCTCTGCCAGCGCCTGGGCCGTCCAGAGTCCGACAGCCAGCCCACCGCCCCGTTCCCGTAGGTTGCCGATGAAGAGGAGAGCATCGGGTTTCATGAAAGCAACCTCTGGAACAGGGGCAACGCGGCTCTGGTCCAGGCCGCTTCCCAGTGATCGGCGCGGGACTCGACGCGCCCCCTGGGCCTGTCGTTCGAAAGGAGCTGTTCCAGGTGGCGCGCGAGTCCGGCGGCATCCGTGAAAGTTGCCGCCCCGGAAAGTCCGTCCAGCCCCTCTCGCAGGGCGGGACCGTAGTCCAGGGCAAGGACGGGCAGGCAGGCCGCCTCCATGTCTATGATCTTCATGGGAAAGTCGAGACCGGAGGCCGAGCGGTGCAGGCTGATGCCGGCATCAGCCCGGGCCAGCAGCTCCAGGTAGGCCGGATGCGACAGCCAGGCGGTCTCGATACGAAGGTTGTGACGTTCGAACTCGGCGGCGCGTTTTTCGAAATCCGCGCGTCCCGGCCCCTTGCCGGTGGCCATTACATGCAGGCCGCGGCCCGGTGGAAGTGTGACCTGGCGGAGCGCATCCAGCAGCAGATCCATGTCTTCGTCCAGGCTCCAGCTCGTCGGGCTGACCAGGGTTCGCCACTGCAGTCCGGCTTCCGGTTCATGGGGTGGTGCATTGTCTGCAAGGCTGGCGGTCTGTTGCAGCCCGGAGGGCCGGTCGCGCAGAACGGTCACCTCCCGATCCAGGCGCGCCTGCAGATGATCCGCCATGGCCCGGGTTACGGCGAGGTGTCCGCTCGCTCTTCGGCCGGTTCGGCTTTCCAGGCCGCGCAGGACGGCCACGGCAGGATGGCGCGGACCCAGCTTCAAGGCGGCCATGGCGTGCGACAGGTTATGCCAGTCGATCACCAGCGGGATCCCCTGCCGCCTGGCAGCGCGCGCCGCCAGTGCGACGCCGGGCGCAACGGGCGGCACCTGCACGAACAGCAGGTCCGCGCCTGCAACGGCATGCCTGAGATGGCCACGGAGGTCGCCGGCCATGCGGGCCATGTGGCGCAGCGCGCCAACCAGCGGCAGGCGGGACGAAGGCCGACTGCTGTTCCGGCCGCTTCCCGCAAGGGCCGTTATGGCAAGGCGTTCGTGGGTGAAGGGAAAGTCCCGGGCTGCGCCATAGCCCTGCAGGTTCACCGCGGCGCCCGCCTCCAGAAGCATATGGACATGGGCGGCCATGCGTGGCGACTGCTCCAGGGGCCCCTGAACCAGTACGAGGATCCTGCGACCTGAAAGCGCCCTGATATTGGAGTCCTCGGTAAAAGCTGGCATATATCGGGCCATCAGGTGGAAGGACGGGGAAGAGGATGAAGGATGTTACCATCGGATTTTCCGGTGGGCATACCGCAGGCCATGTCATGCCCATTGTCGCATTGGCAGAAGCCTGGCGGACCCATTACCCGGGGGATCACCTGATCTGCTACGGCTCGCCCGATGGGCTCGAAGCGGAATTACTACGTGGTTTCGACTTGTCTTTCCAGTCCTTGCCCGCCCTGCCGGAACAAGGCGGCGGAATTCTCCGGCGTCTCGCAGCCTATCGGGCCGCCGCCGGAGGCTTTCTGGCCGGGCGGCGCGACATGCGTCGCAGACGGCTCGATGCCCTGATCTGTTTTGGCGGTTTTGCCTGTGTAGGGGCTGGCCTGGCTGCCGCCAGCCTGGGGTGCCCGCTGGTTGTCTTCGAGGCCAATGCACGGCCGGGTCGGGCCAATCGACTCCTGGCGCCCTTCGCGTCGCTGAAACTCGTCGCAATGTCGGAGATACGCTCTTTCGCTTCCTGGAAGAACGCACTGTCCATGGAGCTTCCCCTGCGTGCACCTGAGGCCTGGGTCGACTCTAAAACCAGGGACAGTCGCCCGACCCGCCTGTTGATAACCGGGGGCACCTTCGGCAGCGATGTACTGAATCGGGAAGCTCCCGGACTGATCGCGCTCCTTGCCGGCCGTGGCCGCAGGCTCGAGGTCCATCATCAGGCCGGCACGGACAAGAAAGAGACTGTCGAGAAAGCCTATCGTGTGGCGGGGCCGAGCGATGGGATCGCCAAGGTAACGGTCAGCGGATTTGACCCGGAACTGTACAGGCGGTGGGGCTGGGCCGATGCAGCGCTCTGCTCCGCCGGGGCGGGAACGCTGGCCGAGATGGCAGCCTCCGGCACGGGAGGTCTGGTGGTGCCCCAGGCGGCGGTGGCCGACGGCCACCAGGAAGCCAATGCCCGGGCCTTGGCCGCGCGCCAGGGCCTGACCTGGCTGGCCGAACGGGACTGGCGCAGTGACACGGTTGCCGACCATCTGGAGGAAGTGTTCGATGCACCACGGCGCACTTGCACCGCGCCCGTGCGGGACCTCACGGAGACCGTCTCGACCCTTCGCGCGCACTGCCTGAAACAAGACAGGCAGGAAAGGCGCGAAACGTGACTCTGCAGTCCCCGTTCAAGCGCTTGCATGCACGTGCGCGTTTCAGCGCTGCGCGTCTTCTGCGACAGGATACCCTGAGCATTACCGGGAGATGGGGGCCTGTCACAGGGTTCGCTGACGACAAGGTCATGTTGCGTCATTACGGCCGTTGTGGGACCTGGTCGATTGCGGTTGTCGAGGCCTTGGCACGGGCGGGGATGGAGGCGCAGAAGGCCGGAAAGCCGGTACTCTTCTTGGATGCGGGGGCCAACATCGGCCTTGTGACGATCGGTTTGCTGCGCCGCGCTCCTTTCAGGGCATTGGCTCTGGAGCCTGATGGAGCAGCGCACGCCTTGCTGGTTGCCAACATGAAGACGCAGGGCCTGTCAGGCCGGGTCAGAGTGCTGAGGGTGGCCGCCGGCGCCCCGAAGCACCCCGGTCGATATGTCCTATTGCAACGTCATCCCGGCAATGGCGGGGATATCCGCGTTAGTGACGAAACCCTGGATAGCTCGGAAGCACCGCTGGTGGGCTTGGATGCGCTTCTGGAGGATGAGGACTCGCAGCTGCTGCTCAAGATCGATGTTCAGGGCTATGAACCCGAGGTTGTCGCGGGTGCTCTGCAATCCCTCGCTCGGGCAAGACTGGCAGTGGTGGAATTCTGGCCGTACGGATTGCGGTGCCGCGGTCATGATCCTCTTGGGTTTGCGTGCAAGCTGCTTGCCCTTGCTGCGTCGGTTGCTCTGATCGAGGACGAACATTGCTGTCAGCAACCGGTCTGGATTGATCGTGAAGAAGCCCTGTCCCGCCTGCGGCAGTTTACGAATGACAAGGCTGAACCAGACCACCAGCTCGAAATCCTGATGAGGCCGAGTGAATGACGCTTCGCCAGTTCCCCGCGATGCGGCGTTGTCTGCCTGTCCTCTGGACCCTGGCCGTCCTGGCCGGGCTTGCGCTGCTGGTCGGCGGGCTTCACGCCTATCATGCGTCGCTTCCCTTCGCCGAGGAATGGGCCGAGAATGTGATCGACTCGGGCCGGGCCCCTGCGGACGAACGCGCGGCCCTGGAACAGGCCTTCAGGGACGATCATGGCTGGAGAGACAGCGAGGGGGCCTGGTCGGCCTGGCCGGACGGGCGCGACAGCTACTACTTTCTGCGCCTTGCCAGGGAGATCGCGAACGAGGGATCCCCCTGCCCGGAGCAGGAGGGGCGCTGCTGGGAGACACGGATTCTGCCCCCGGAAGGGCGCCCCATGTTCGATGCCCGCGCGCCGCATCCCTGGTCCATCGCCCTGGTCCACAGTGCTCGCCAGGCGCTCGGAGATTCGCCCGCTCTCCTGCACAGCGGGCGGATCCACAATGCCCTGCTGCTCATCGCCTGCGCCGGACTGATCTACCTCGCGGTCATGCGGCTGTCGAAGGAACTGGGTCTGGACACTTCCGGTGCGGCCCTGGGCGGAGCCATGGGTGCCGTTGCCCTGGTCCTCACACCTGTGGTGATCCAGCGCACCTTCACCATCGATGATGACGGCTGGCTCGCCCTGCTGCTGCTGATCACCTTGCTGAGCGCGGGATCTGCCCTTGGCAAGTCATCCACAGGGCGATTCGCCTGGGTAAGTGCCCCGATTGCCGGGTCAGCCATCGGCATGCTTGCAGCAGCTTCGGGCGGCTGGCCGTTTGCCATGGCCATGGTGGGCTCTGCCTGGCTTGCGGCCCTGCTCCATGCCGTCGTGGTCGTGGACGCTCACGATCGACGGCGGCGCGCGTTGGGTGCGACACTGGTCGTCCCGCTCTTCATGGCGGCCGGATTCCTGGTTTCGGCCTATCTGTTGGCCCCGAGCGTGCTGGAGGGACTTGCTGCAGGCACAACGGACACGCTTCGTGGCAGCACCGGTGATCCATCGGGTGATTCCTTCGCCTCCGTCAGGGAACTGCAGCCGCCCGATTTCCAGCGCCTGCTGGAACTGCTGGGCTGGCCGCTGATGCTGCTGGCGCTGGCTGGTCTGCTGTTGGCTGGACTGGCGCTGCTTGCTCTGGCCAGGACGCTTCTCAAACTGCCATGGGCCAACTGGCTGGATCGCTTCGTTTCCCTGCCCAAGGCGCAGGCCACAACGTCCCCGGCCTTTCCTGCGTGTCTGCTGCTCCTGCTCGCCTGGCTTCTGGGGGCCCTCTGGGTTGCACGAACGGGCGAGCGGTATCTGTTCCTGCTTGCCCCGGTCCTGGCCGTGCTGGCGGGTCTTTGTGTAGCAGGGCTGGCTGGATCGTTGAGCAGGCTCGGGCTGCGACCAGTGGCCCGGATAGGGCTGGTGGTGTTGCTGGGCTTGCCACTGCTGGGAGTCATGGCTGTGCAGGCCCGTGACTTGATCGCGAATACCCGCCCTGCGTTCACGACGGCCTGGGCAACGGTCTTGACGGAGCTTCAGCGGAAAACGCCTGCGGAAGCCGTTCTTCTAGGGTGGTGGGATATCGGTCATTGGGCAAGCTTCTGGACAGAGCGGAACGTAGCAGTCGACGGCGCCAGCTTACGCTATCCGCGCGTCCATGATGTCGGCCGCCTGCTTGCTCTCGATCCGGAGGATCGCGATACCTACCGTGACAGGCTGATGGCCGCTGCCTGTGGAGCGAATACGCATCCGCGTTCTTGCGAAGGGCCGTTCGTCCTGCTGACCTCGAGTAACCTGCTGCATCAGGAAGGCTGGATGCTCTCGGGATTCTGGGCGTCGGCACAGCCTCAGGACAGTGGCGAAGAGCCGATGGACCGACTTGATCGTGCCCGACAGGAGGCGCCCGGCGCGAGGGTCTGGTCAACCGGATGGCATGCCTGTGAGGTGGGAGACAACGGCCGCTACGACTGTCCGATGGGCGTGCGCAGCGCGAACAATTGGATCATCGAGCGCTTTGTCGGAACACCGCAGGCGCCTGACGAATCTCGCCTGATCGTGCGCAATCGGGCGACCGGCGAGCAGGCCGCGATTCCGCCCAACCTTCTGCGGATCGCAGGCCCTCAAGGCCTGCGCGATGTGTCTCTCGGACAGACGGAGGGAAATCCGGGGGTATTGCTGGACAGCGTGAACCAGCGCGCTTTCCTGGGCACCCCGGAGATGTTGAGGTCCCTGGTGGCCCGCCTGGTCCTGTTGCAAGGCCGCTATGACGAAGCCTTGGCCGTGCCCCTGGCCCAGTCCGATACGGTCGCTGGGGAGCGCGTCACTGCCTGGTGGCTTCGCTTGCCTGGAGGATCGGATCGACCAGATGGCCGGCCTCAAGTCGAATGACCCTGTCGCAATACCTTGCCAGGTAGTCCCGGTGCGTGACGATCAGCACCGTCATATCGTCCAGGGCCATGAGAGTCTGTAGCACGACTTCTTCCGTTTGCGGATCCAGGGCCGCGGTGGGTTCATCGGCCACCAGGACAGCCGGATCCGTATAGAGGGCACGCGCAATCCCGACCCGCTGACGCTCACCGCCGGACAACCGCGTCCCGTTTTCGCCAAGGGGCGTTTCCAGGCCGGCCGGGAGACTCTCCACAAGGCTCTGGAGCCCGGCCTGGCAGAGAGCGCGATGGACTCGTGCCTCGTCCACGGATTCGGAAGCCAGGCCCAACGCGACGTTGGCGCGCAGGCTGTCATCAAAGAGGACAACAGTCTGCGGGATATAGCCGATCCGGCGCTGCCAGGCCCGGCGCGCTTCTGCGATGTCATGCCCATCCACCAGGACCCGGCCGCGTGAGGGCTCCAGAAGTCCGAGCACAACATCCACAAGGGTGCTCTTGCCAGCGCCGCTGGGTCCCATCAGACAGACCTTCTGCCCTTTGCGGATGGTCAGCGAGACATCGACCAACCCGGTTTGTGCTGCTCTCTCGTGACGGAAGCTGACGGAGTCCAAGCGGAGCTCGTCTCGGAAAGGAAGGGGGCCCTCCACGCTGGTTCCGGCAGCCTCGCGCGCTCCGGCTTCCAACTCGGCAATCTCCGCCTGCAGGGTGGTGATCACCGGTCGGGCATGCTCGAGGGACTGCAGGGACATGATCAGCCAACTGATCGAGGGGATAAGGCGAAAAGCCGCTGCCGCAAAGACACCCAGCAGCGGGATCATCTCCGTCACGCTCGCGTCCCTGGCAAGCAGCACGAGGATAACGCCGACCATGCTGGCCACGAACAGGACCTCAAACCAGAGGCGGGGAATGCGCTGTAATGTCTCATGACGCCGTACGGCGCGCGTCATCACGCCGGTGTGCTGGCCATACCAGTCGATGACCTCCGCCTCCCGGCCCATGAGCTTGAGCTCCTTGAACAGGGCAAATCCCTTCTGGAGGGTGCGCAAGCGCCGACCTTCGTGCTGCTGGCGGCGCAGGCCCCACTTTGCCAGTGTGCGCCGTGTCAGTCGGTGCAGGCCCCAGGAGGCGCCTCCCACCAGACAGACGGCAACCAGAGCACCCTTGAACTCCACTGCGAACAGCAGGACCCCAACCCCGATGCAGACCAGCCCTTCCACCATGATCCGCAACAGGGGCATGACTCCATTATGCCCGAATTCGGTGGTCTCAGTGGTGACGTTGCGCAGAAGCTCGGCGGTGTTGCGCCTCAGGTGAAAGCTCAACGGCTGGCGCATATAGAGACTGAAGAGACGTTTCGAAAGTTCCTGCTGCAGTGCCGTTACGTAGCGAATCTGCATCCAGCCAAGCAGGCCGAGAAAGAGGTTCTTCACGACAAAGACGAGGAGCAACAGGACGAGTCCAAGGACAGCCAAGCCTTCCCCTGATAGGTCCAGGGGCAGCTGCGACACTATCGAGGCAAGGCTCCCTTCTGTCTGGGCTCCGCCCTGCCCGGCTTGTTCGAGCAGAAGTGCCGAAACAGGAATGACGAGGCCTATGCCCATCACCTCGAGCGCGGTTCCAAGCAATGTCCATCCGGCCAGACGCACGAAGCCCCGAAGCTGGGCTCTGGTCATGAGGTCACGGATCTGACGAATACGGATGGACATGAACATTCCGGGCGCAGGACTGGCAAGGAAACGGGCAAAGCTTCCTGCCGATGGCGCTGAGAAAAGAATATCCGAACGACTCTGTAAAGGAATTCGTTATTGAAGCCATTTATAGTGCCCAGTCATGGGGCATTGCCGCAGTGTGGAAACAAACAGTATGATGCAGCAGCGCCGCGATGGAGCTTCAGCCGTGCGAAGCTTGCCGGAGGCGTCGGAGCGTCCTCTTCACCCGAAGTCGGAAAGTTGCGACCTGCGCAAGTATTTGCTTTGGAGCAAATGAGTTGGTTTTTCTGGAAGACAGGCAGAGCGGGGATTATCGAGCTTCTGTTCCCGGTGCCAGGAATGCCATGCAGACTCCATTCAGCGGCAGGCAGGAGGTGATCAAGCGTGTCGAGGATTACCTGATTGCGACCCTGGCGCTACTACTCGCAAGTCCGTTGATGGGTCTGGTGGCCATTGCCATCAAACTGGGATCTGGTGGGCCCGTTCTTTTCCGTCAGCGCAGGCTTGGCTTGCATGGCAAGCCGTTCGTCATACTGAAGTTCCGCACCATGGCCAGAGAGACCTGTGATACCGGGGAAGAGGGAACCCGGCCGGACGATCCACGGATCACGCCCGTCGGACGCCTGCTTCGCCGGGCCAGTCTCGACGAGCTTCCGCAATTCCTCAACGTGCTGCGCGGAGAGATGTCTGTGGTCGGGCCGCGCGCCCATGTGCCCGGCATGCAGATCGATGACAGGACCTATCTGGAAACCGTGGAAGCCTATGCCCTACGCCATCGCGTGAAACCGGGAATCACCGGCTGGGCCCAGGTCAACGGCATGCGCGGCGGCATCCGCACACGCCAACGTGCCCGCCGCGGCGTGCGACTGGACCTCCAGTACATCGACAACTGGTCCCTCTGGCTGGATCTGCGCATTCTTCTGCGCACGCTTTTCGGCGGCCTGACCGGTCGGAACGTTTTCTGAACTTTCCACGTTATTTCAGCAACGGCCGGATGCGCTCCATGGCTTCGCTGAGACGGGCCGGCGAGCTGGCGAAGCACAGACGGACGAAGCCTTCGCCGGTGCTGCCGAAGGCGGCACCGGGAGCCAGGCCGACGCCGGTTTCCTCGAGCAGTTCCTTGCAGAAGGCCAGACTGTCGCGCATGCCGTCGATGGCGAAGAAATTGTAGAAGGAGGCCTGGGGACGGGCGATGCGTACGCGCTCCAGGTCGGAAAGCCCCTGGTAGACGATCTCGCTGCCTTCGCGGCAGCGTTCCACCATCTCGGCGACGAAATCCTCACCCTCGCGGATGGCGGTCAGCGCACCGGCCTGGAGGAAGGTCTGGCCGCCCGACGTGCTGTATTCGATGAGGCGGCCGAGTATGTTGCCGAGCCCGGCGGGGTGCACCATCCAGCCGATGCGCCAGCCGGTCATGGCCCAGGCCTTGGAGAAGGAATGGATGGCGATGAGGGCGTCGTCGGGCTGCGCCAGGCTGAGAAACGAGGGCGCCACCGGGCGGTCATAGGTGAAGCGGTGATAGACCTCGTCGGCCAGCAGCCAGATGCCGTATTCGCGGCAGAGCGCCAGCACCTCCTCCATCTCCTCGCTTTCCATCATCCAGCCGGTTGGGTTGCCCGGCGTGGCGATGAAGAGGGCGCGCGGACGCTCGTTCTCCAGGATGCGCGCCAGTTTCTGCAGGTTGAGAGCGAAGCCGCCCTCGGGCTTGGCATCGAGCCCCACTTCCACCGGCTGGCCGCCGGCCACCTTCACCGCCTGCACCACGTTGGGCCAGATGGGCGAGATGATGGCCACCCGGTCGCCGGGGCGGACCAGCGTCTGCATGCAGAGCATGACCGAGGACATGCCCGAGGCCGTGACCGTGATGTTCTCGGGCGCCAGGGCCGTATCCAGCAGACGATTGTGATAGACGGCGAGACTCTCCCGCAGCTCGGGCAGGCCGCGCTTGGGCGTGTAGTACGTGTTGCCGGCCCTCAGCGAGGCGATGGCGGCCTCGCAGATGAAGCCGGGGGTAGGCAGGTCACCCTCGCCGACCCACAGCCCGATCAGGTTCTCGCGGCCGAAGCCGGCCTCCCACACCTCCTGGATCAGGGAGCCCTCGATACTCTCGGCCTCCGGCCGCAAGGGCGGCGAAAAACCCTCGGCTGGCGGGTGTTCTGGTGGCGGTGCTGTGGAATCCGGAGACGGGAGGGTCATGATCGGGCGCTTCCTCTTTCTGGCATTCGTTATTCGTTATGCATCAAATGGCAGTGTCACAGAAGGGACAAAGAACGGCTGGTCTTCACAGGCATGTCACAACCTGGATCATGTCAATTGCCCTATAGTGCAATCGAGTGGAGTTGTCGGGAAGGGCGTTCTTCGATGTTCCCCATGAGCGATCGGCCCCCGCGTCCTTCCCTTCATGCAGTTCGACCACTCCCGCTTTTGCGTATCACCTGTTCCGGCTTTGTCTGTAAGACTCTGACACGCCTTCCCCTGGAGCAACAAAGCCGGAAATGCGGTCAGGCGGCCAGGTAGGCCGCCTACTTTTTTGGGACCGCATCTTCATCCTCCTGCGGGCATCCATGAAGCTGCGTGCGCCTCACTCCTTCAGTTCCGGGCGCTCGCGATATTCCTCCAGCGCTTCCGGATTGGCGAGCGCCTCGCGGTTCTTGATCTCGCGGCCGTGCACGATGTCGCGCACCGCCAATTCCACGATCTTGCCCGACTTGGTGCGGGGAATGTCGTTCACATGGACCACGCGCGCCGGCATGTGGCGCGGACTGGCCCCTTCACGCACCGTCTTGCGGATTCGCTGAACCAGATCGTCGTCCAGCTCCACGCCATCGGCAAGCCGCACGAAGAGCACCACGCGGGTGTCGTTGTCCCACTCCTGGCCGATGACGATGGATTCCACGACCTCCGGCAGCTTCTCCACCTGGCGGTAGATTTCCGCCGTGCCGATGCGCACGCCACCCGGGTTGAGAGTCGCATCCGAACGGCCATAGACGACAATGCCGCCATGCCGGGTCAGCTTGACGAAGTCGCCATGGCACCAGACGCCGGGGAACTGGGCGAAATAGGCCTTGCGATAGCGTTCGCCGTCGGGGTCGTTCCAGAAATAGATCGGCATACAGGGGAAGGGCTTCACGCAGACCAGCTCGCCCTTTTCCTCGACGACCGGCTGGCCCTGCTCGTTCCAGACCTGCACCGCCAGGCCGAAGCCGCGGGTCTGGATTTCACCTCGCCAGACCGGCTGGGTCGGATCGCCCAGCACGAAGCAGGAGACGATGTCCGTCCCGCCGGAAATGGAGGCCAGGCAGAGGTCGGACTTGATCTCCTGATAGACGAAGTCGAAGCTTTCGGCCACCAGCGGCGAGCCGGTGGAGGCCATCATGCGCATGGCCGAGAGGTCATGGGTCTTGCGTGGCGAGAGCCCGGCCTTCTTGACCGCGTCGATGTACTTGGCCGAGGTGCCGAAGAGCGTGCCCTTCTCGGCCTCCATGTAGTCGAACAGCACGTTGCCGTCCGGGTGGAAGGGCGAGCCGTCGTAGAGCAGCAGCGTGGCCTTCGAGGCGAGCGCGCTGATCTGCCAGTTCCACATCATCCAACCGCAGGTGGTGAAGTAGAAGACGCGGTCGTCGGGCTTGATGTCGCTGTGCAGCTGGTGCTCCTTCAGGTGCTGCAGCAGCGTGCCCCCGGCGCCGTGCACGATGCACTTGGGTTTGCCCGTGGTGCCCGAGGAGAACATGATGTAGAGCGGCGCGTTGAAGGGCATGCGCGCGTAGGCGATATCGCCCGCCTGGTAGGGCGCCATGAAGTCGTCCAGCCAGCGGCCCTTATCCAGGCCGGTATCGCCGCCGCTCTCGCCGATCAGGGGGCAGACCACGATGCGCGAGAGCGTGGGCAGCTCGGCGGTGAAGTCGCGCACGCGCTCCAGCACCGGCAGGGTCTTGCCGTTGTAGTAGTAGCCGTCGGGGCAGAACAGGACCTTGGGCTCGATCTGGCCGAAGCGGTCCAGCACGCCCTGGTGGCCGAAATCCGGCGAGCAGGAGGACCAGACGGCGCCCAGTGCCAAGGTGGCCAGCATGGCCAGGACGGTCTCCGGCATGTTGGGCAGGAACCCGGCCACCCGGTCGCCCGGCCCGACGCCCTCGGCGGCCAGCGCCTGGGACAGGCGCGAGACGATCTCGTGCACCTGACGGAAGGTCAGGCGGCGCGTGCCGCCCTGCTCCGTGCGGAACACCATGGCCTCGGCGTCGTCGCGCCGGCGCAGCAGGTTCTCCGCGAAGTTCAGCCGGGCATTGGGGAAGAACTCGGCACCCGGCATCTTGTCGCCGTTGCGCAGGACCGGCTCGCCGGGCCCGTCGCCGATGACCTCGCAGAAGCGCCAGATCGCCAGCCAGAAATCCTCGATGTTCTCGATGGACCAGTCGTAAAGCGCCTTGCTGTCCGCCAGCTCCGGACCGCCGTGGGCAGCCAGGTCCTTGAGGAAGGCGTGGATATTGGAGGTCCGGACCTGCTCCGTACTGGGTGTCCAGAGAGGGGTTTCGGTATCTGCCTGTGCCATCTGTAATCCGTTTTTTCCGACTGTTCTTTTCCGACATTTCCCAGCCGCGACTCTAGAGCAGGACGCGGATCAGGGAAAGTCCGAGGCAGAGAATGACAGCCGCGGTGAGAGGCCGGCGCAGATCCAGGTACCAGGCGGGGGCCTGGCCTTTGCGAACAGCGGCCGCATCGCCCATGAGCAGGCCGAAGTAGGACAGGATCAGCAGAATCAGGCCCGGCACCGCCGTCATCATCAGCGCCGCCAAACCCAGAAGCGCCGGCAGCACCCCCCAGCCGAGCCGGTTCCAGCTCATGGCCCGGTGACTGTCACCGCCGGCCGCCGTGCCGGCAAGCGCCAATCCCCAATGGACGGCCCCCATGAACGAGAGGATGGTGGCCCCATAGGCCGCCTGGATGAAGAGCGCGTAGTCGCGCCAGCCTGGAGGCAGCAGCCAGACGGCCAGGCTACCGGCAATGAAGGGCAGCAGGCCGCAGACGCCGAAGACGAGGGCCGGGCGAGGAACACGGGCAAGGGGCATTGGATCACCGAAAGCTGGAGGGTGTCAGTCGGATCGCGTGGTGCAGAGCGGCCGCATGGCGATGAGACCGATTATGGGGCCGATGGCCATGAGGGCAAGGGTGGCCGGCCAACCCAGCGCGCCGGCGGCGAGCGGCGTCAACTGGACGGTTGCGATCGTCAGGCCGAAGCCCAGCGCGGTCTGAAAGGCCAGCAGGCTGCCGGTCAGGTGAGGCGGAGCGAAGTCGGCGACGATGGCGGAGAACTGTGCCGAATCGGGAATCACCGCGAGCCCCCAGACCAGGAAGAGCAGAAGGCTGAGCCAGACCGGCCCGCCGAAGCTGAGCGCGCTGAGAATCGCAGCGCTGCCGCTGACGACCAGGGCCGTGATCGCCACCTCCGCCTTGCCGTGGCGATCGGCGAGGCGTCCCGCGAGAATGCAGGCGAGACCGCCCAGCGCAATGGCCAGAAAGGCGGTCAGTTTGGCCAGGCTCTCGGCGGCAGCCTGGTCGAGGCGGGCTGCATAGGAGGCGCCGGCGGCGGCCGCCACCCAGGCCCACATGGCATAGAGTTCCCACATGTGTCCCAGGTAACCGATGTAGGCCCGGCGAATCCGCGTGTCGCGCCAGGCAAGGACGATGGCCGCCGGCCGGAAGCGCGGCGCCGTTGCATGATGGGGGCCCAGTCCGACGCCCAGAACCAGCAATCCGCCGAGAGCAGCCAGCAGCGAGGCGGCCAGGATGGCGAGCCGCCAGTCGGTGCCGCCCAGATAAGCGGCAAGGTAGGGCATGGACTTGCCGAGCGTGAGGCCACCGACCAGCAGCCCCACCAGCAGGCCGCGGTCCTTCAGGCCCCAACCGACCGCGAGTTTCATGCCCACGGGATAGACACCGGCCAGCAGTGCACCGGTCAGGAAGCGGCTTGCGACGGCCAGATCACTCCCCAGCGGCGGCAGCAGCAGGAGCAGGTTGACCGCGGCGGCCATCAGGGCCGAGACCGCGAACACCCGTCGCGGATCGTAGCGATCGGCCAGGCCGCTTATGGAGACGATCAGGGCGCCCAGGACGAAGCCGGCCTGCACGGAGCTGGAGAGCAGGGCCTGCCGGTCGAGGGAAATCGTCCCTTCCCGCGCCATGTCGGGCAGAACCGCGGCCGAGGTGAACCAGAGATTCATTCCCACCGCCTCGGCCAGGACCAGAAGTGTCAGTGAAAACCACTTGGAGCTGTCACGCATATCCGGAAAACCCACCGGCGGGCTCCAGAGCGGAGCGCCTGCTCGCAAAGCTAGCAGTGCCGTGCCGTTCGGCCAAAGGAAACTTCGTGAAAGCAGAACTGCAGTGGAAACCTGCAACCCGGACTTCCCAACAGCTCGGATGCGGTTTATCCTTCCGGCACTCGGGGGGACAGTAGTGTTGCTGTCCTTTCAAGAGTTTTCGTTGTCGGAACTTCTGTGTTTTAACAAGATGCAGAAGCGCAACTACAAGAACAGCTGTCGCAGTCCCGGGGCCATGCAGCCTGCGGGATAATCATGATGGGGAGGAAACCTGGACAATGAGAAAAGTCACGAGTTTGTTTGCAGCTGCGGCCCTGACGGTGGGAGGGATACATTTCGCCGCCGGTATAAAGGATGCCGCCGCTCAGGATTACAAGGATGAGTACGGCGTATCGACCGTCGTGCCGGAGCCCTTTCCCTGGGGCATAGCCGCCGAGACCTGGGCGGACCTGGTCGCGGAACGTACCGACGGCCGTATCAACCTGCGTGTGCATCCGGGTGCGGAGTTGGTGCAGGGCAACCAGACACGCGAGTTCACGGCCCTGCGTCGGGGGTCCATCGACATGGCAGTGGGCTCCACCATCAACTGGTCGCCGCAGATCAAGGAGTTGAATCTCTTCTCGCTGCCCTTCCTGATGCCGGATTACGAGGCCATCGACGCCCTGACCCAGGGCGAAGTGGGCGAGGACCTCTTCAACATCCTCGAGGAGAACGGCGTGGTGCCCCTGGCCTGGGCGGAGAACGGCTTTCGCGAGCTCACCAACTCGCAGCATGAGGTTCGTACGCCCGAGGATCTGGAGGGCCTGAAGATCCGTGTTGTCGGCTCGCCCCTGTTCAACGACATCTTCACGACGCTGGGCGCCAACCCGACCCAGATGAGCTGGGCGGACGCACAGCCGGCGCTGACCAGCGGCGCTGTGGACGGACAGGAGAATCCCCTGACGATCTACACCAACCTGAACATGCACGAGCTGGGTCAGGACTATGTCACGCTCTGGGGTTACGTCGCCGACCCGCTGATCTTCGCGGTGAATCCGGACGTCTGGAACTCCTTTACCGAGGAGGATCAGAAAATCGTGCGCGAGGCCGCCGTCGAAGCGGGTCAGGTCGGCATCGACGCCGCCCGTGACGGGCTGGTACCGCCGGACACCTCGCTGATCGAGGAGATCGAGGCGGAAGGCGTCGAGGTGACGCGCCTGAGCGAGGAAGAGCGTCAGGCCTTCGTCGAGGCGACACGGCCCGTCTACGATGAATGGGCCCAGGAAATCGGTGAAGACCTGGTTCGCAAGGCCGAGGAAGCCATCGAGAACCGCTGAAGCCAACCGGCCGGAGGTGGAGACCCGCCTCCGGCCCCTTCCTCTTTTGCTTTTCGAGCAGACCGTCCCAGTTCCGAACCGCCCAGTTCCGAAGGATAATCCATGAGCGAGGTTCGCGAGGAGATAGCGCATGCCGCCGCTGTCGAGAAGGCGCGCATCCCGATCACCCTGGAGCGCACGTTGGGGGCCCTGGCCATGGGCCTCATCTGCCTGATCAGTTTCGCCAATGTGATCGTGCGCTATGTCACCGACTTCTCCTTCGCCTTCACCGAGGAATACTCGACCTTTCTGCTGGTCTTCATGACCTTCGTGGGCGCCACCCTGGCCTCGGCCAGCAACAACCATATCCGGATCACCGTGCTCGTGAACCGGTTGCCTGCCGGGGGGCGGATCTTCTGCGAGATGCTCTCCGTCGTGGCAACCACGATCATGTTCTCGATGGTCGTCTACTACGGCTTCCAGCTGGCCTATGACGAATTCATCTGGGGCGAGACCTCGCCCGGGCTCGGCCATCCCCGCTGGATCTATACGATCTGGGCCCCGATGATCTCCGTCGCCGTCATTCTGCGGACCTGGGGCTACGCCTGGCGTCTGCTGCGCGCCCATCGCAGAACACAGCAGGAGGGCGGGACACATGATCGCACCTGAAGTCCTGCTGATCGGCGTTTTCGTCGTGCTACTGCTGGCCGGGGTGCCGGTGGCGGTGGTGCTGGGCCTGGCCGGGGCTGCCGGGATCCTGGTGGGCCTCGATCTCGCCTCGCTCAGCATGATCGGCACCAATGTCTATAACGGCATTGCCAAGTATCCGCTGATCGCCATTCCCCTGTTCATCCTGACGGGCCTCGCCTTCGAGCGCTCCGGCGTGGCCGAACGCCTGGTGCGCTTTGCGTCGGCCCTGGTGGGACCGCGCCGCGGCGGACTGGCCGTGGTGGCCGTCCTGGTCAGCCTGATCATGGGGGGTATGTCCGGTTCGGGCCCGGCGGACGCGGCCGCTGTGGCCACCGTCATGATTCCCGCCATGGCACGGGCGGGTTACCCCAAGGCCTTTTCCGCCGGTCTGATCGCCGCCTCTTCGTCCACCGCCATCATCATTCCGCCGTCCATCGCGCTCATCATCTATTCCGTGATGGTGCCGGGCACCGACCTGCGCGCGCTCTTCGCCGCCGGCCTGATTCCCGGCCTGCTCTGCGGCCTGGCGATCATCCTGCCGGTGATCTGGCTGAGCTACCGCCACAAGTTCGGCTCCGCCGAGGGCGAGGCGGAACGCCCGCCGCTGGGGCGCAGCTTCTTGGATGCCCTACCCGGCCTGCTGGCGCCGGTGATCATCCTGGGCGGCCTGCGCATCGGGTTGTTCACCCCCACGGAGGCGGCCGCCGTCGCCGCCGTCTATGGCCTGCTGGTCGGCACGCTGCTCCACCGCACCCTAGGATGGCGCGAGATCTATCGCATCCTGGCAGACGGCGCCGAGATCACGGCCGTGGTGATGATCATCATCTCCTTTGCCGGGCTCTTCGCCTGGGCGGGCAGCACGCTGGGCGTCTTCAGCGCGGCCGCCGAGGGCCTGCTGTCGATCTCCGACCAGGCCTGGGTGGTGCTGGGCCTGATCATGGTCTTCCTGCTGCTGGCCGGCATGGTCCTGGACGGCGTGTCGATCTACCTGATCATGCTGCCGCTGCTGATGCCCATCGTGCATGCCTTCGAGTGGAACACGGTCTGGTTCGGCATCCTGATGGCCATGAACATCGCCATCGGCCAGTTCACCCCGCCCATCGCCGTGAACCTGATGGTGACCACGCGCATCGCCGGGGTGGGCATGGAAGACACCATGAAATGGGTGGTCTGGATGCTGGCCTCGATGGTCGGCATGCTGATGCTGATCGCGCTGTTCCCGGACATCGCGCTGTGGCTGCCCGAAGCCCTGGATTTCCGCACGGGGCGGTGAAGGAAGGCTGTAACGGCTTCAATGGAGCCGAGGGAAGGGGCATGGCTTAACGGATCGCCAGGAACGTCCGTTAAGCCATGACTGCCTTCAGGCAGGACCTGTTTTCATCTTCCTCACATGCCGAGAGCCTTGCTGGCCTGTTCGGCGCCCTGAACCCGCGCCGTGATTTTCTGGAAGGCGATGTCGCGGGCGAAGTCGGCGGAGCCATGCTTGGGCTTGGCATCGATGCTGAAGGGCGAGAAGCCGCAGTCATCCGTCGCGCCCAGCCGCTCCTTGGGGATGTACTTTGCCGCCGTCTGCAGGGCCTGGGAAATCTGTTCGGGCGTCTCGACCTCCGGGTTCAACGGATCGCAGACACCGATGAAGCAGACCTGGGGCACGCCCTCGGCGTCGTCCCGGCTGTATTCGCCGACAAGGCCGTAGACATATTCCTTGTCCTTTTCGCTGGCCAGCTGCATCAGGAAATAGCCCGCGTTCATCTTGAACATGCTGGGCAGCAGCTCCTTGTAGTCGACGTCGCCGCTGTGGGTAGAGTCGCAATCGCCACCCGGACAGGTGTGGATGCCGATGTTGACGCGCTCCTCGGCCGAGAAGCGGTCCAGGACCCGGTTGTTCAGCTCGATGAAGAAATCGAGCATGTTGCGCCCGGTCCACGGGTTGTTGGGATCGTTCCGACAGGCCAAGCGCCCCTCGGTGAAGTCGATCGAGACCCGCTTGGCACCGGCCTGGAAGCACTGTCGGATGTCCTTCTCGCACTCGTCGACGAGATCGTCGTAGAAGTCCTGGCGTGAGTAGCCGTCGATCTCACCCTCCAGGGGATAGAGAAGCGACAGCATGGACGGCGCGATCACCGCCTGCTTCATCGGCTTGCTTGCCATGGGCAGCGACTGCTTCAGGTAGTCGGCGGCATAGGTCTTGTAGCGGAAGGGTCCCCGCGTCAGGCGGGGAAGCTGGCGGTGGTGGCCGTCATCGAAGATCGCGAAGTACTGGCCGTCCGCCGCCAGGTTATCGGCCAGCCCCGTACCGGCCAGGGTGTCGGTCAGCGGATAGGTCGCAAAGCTCGAGGCGCGCTGTTCTCCGTCCGAGACGATCCACTGCCCCGTCTGTTCCATGCGCTCGATCGAGTCCCGACAGGCGGCGTCCTGCTCCTTCTTCAGTTCGTCCTGTCCGATCTTTCCGTTGTCGTAGGCCTGGATCGCCTCCTGCAATTTGACGGGGCGGGGCAGTGAACCGACATTTTCCGTGGGTATGGGCATAGCGAACTCCTCCCTTGTTTGTGCGTTGAGGCCGGGCAGCTCTCCGGGTCCGTTGGGCCGGATGCCGGCCGCACATGGATGAGGTACGCAGGATCGGGAAAGTCCCGGCAAAATGCCCGGTACGCACCAAACCCATGCGTACCTCCGAGATCGAAAGACAGGTCCGTAACCTGACATTCTGCTTTTGGCTAGCCTGCCTTCAGGATGGGACAGGCAGGAATGGATGTCTACGTGATTTCCGGCACCATCCGCCTGGAACGCTGCGCAATGGAGGTAAGGAGGTCCCCGGGGAAACGGGGCATCTGGCGCGTGCGAAGGCCAGGCGACTCAGTGCGCCTCGGACCAGGAGGGGCCGTGGCCGGCTTCGGCGACCAGCGGTACGGAGAGCTCTACCACGGGCGCGCAGGCATTCTCCATGATGCCGGTGACCAACTTCGTGGTCGCCTCCAGTTCATCGTGGGGAACCTCGAAGAGCAGTTCGTCGTGCACCTGCAGAACCAGGCGCGCCTTCAGCTTCTCCGCCTCCAGCGCCGGCTGGACGCGGATCATGGCGCGCTTGATGATGTCGGCCGCCGTGCCTTGGATGGGGGCGTTGATGGCGGCGCGCTCGCCGAAGCTGCGCCGGGCCGGGTTCTTGTCCTTGAGCGCCGGGACGTGGATGCGCCGGCCGAACAGGGTGGAGACGTACCCCTGCTCGCGGGCCAGCGTCTTCATGTTGTCCATGTAGGCGCGGATGTTCGGGTACTGCTTGAAATAGGCCTCGATGTAGCTCTTGGCGTCCTTCTGGGCGATGCCCAGGTTGTTGGCCAGGCCGAAGGGCGAGATGCCGTAGATGATGCCGAAGTTGATGGCCTTGGCGCGGCGCCGGGTGGCCGGGTCCATCTCCCCCAGCGGGATGCCGAAGACCTGGCTGGCTGTCATGGCGTGAATGTCCTGGCCATCGGCGAAGGCCTGGCGCAGGGACTCTTCCTCGGCGATGTGTGCGGTCAGGCGCAGCTCGATCTGGCTGTAGTCCACGGCCAGCAGTGTGTGCCCCTCCTCCGCCACGAAGGCCTCGCGGATCTTGCGCCCCTCCTCGGTGCGGATGGGGATGTTCTGCAGGTTGGGATCGTTGGAGGACAGCCGGCCGGTGGAGGCGACGGCCTGGCTGAAGATGGTGTGCACGCGCCCGGTCTTGTCGTTGATCTGGCCCTGCAGGGCGTCGGTGTAGGTGGACTTCAGCTTGGCCAGCTGGCGCCAGTCCAGCACCCGGGCCGGCAGGTCGTGGCCCTGGTTGGCCAGGCCCTCCAGGATATCAGCACCGGTGGAGTAGCTGCCCGACTTGCCGCGCTTGCCGCCGCCGTCCAGGCCCATCTCGTCGAAGAGGATCTCGCCCAGCTGCTTGGGACTGCCGATGGTGAAGCGCCGGCCGGCGAGCTTGTAGATCTCCTCCTCCAGGGTCTCGATGCGCTGGGCGAAGTCGTTGGACAGGCGGCGCAGGCGGTCGCGGTCGACCTTGATGCCGGTCAGTTCCATCTCGCAGAGCACGTCCACCAGGGGGCGTTCCAGGGTTTCGTAGACCGTGGTCAGCTTCTCCGGAACCAGGCGCGGCTTGAAGGCCTCCCAGAGGCGCAGCGTGATGTCGGCATCCTCGGCGGCGTAGTCCAGCGCCTTGTCCAGGGGGACCAGATCGAAGGTCACCTGGGACTTGCCGCTGCCGGCAACCTCCTTGTAGGCAATGGTCTGGTGGCCCAGGTGCAGCTCGGCCAGTTCGTCCATGCCGTGGCCGTGCAGGCCGCCTTCCAGGACATAGGACAGCAGCATGGTGTCGTCGAAGGGCGTGAGGCGGATGCCGTAGTTGGACAGCACCCGCATGTCGTACTTCAGGTTCTGGCCGATCTTGAGGACGGAGTCGTCCTCGAGCAGGTCCTTGAGGGCCGTCAGCGCCTGATCGAAGTCGATCTGTTGCGGACCCTCCTCGACCTGATCGAAATCCAGGCCCTCGGCTCTGGGGGTGCGGTGCGCCAGGGGGATGTAGCAGCCGCTCTCGGCTTCCAGCGACAGGCTGACGCCCACCAGCCGGGCATACTGCGGGTCGAGCGAGGTGGTCTCGGTGTCCACGGCCAGCCAGCCCTGGTCGCGGGCCCGGTCGATCCAGTCCTGCAGCTGAGAGAACTCGGTGATCAGGGTGTAGCCGGCAGGTTCCTTGCGCTCCTGCGCGGGAGCGGCCGCACCCTCACCCAGCAGGTCGCTGAGGCGATTGAGGATGGAGCGGAACTCGTACTTCTCCAGGAAGCTGCGCAGCTCTTCGGGGTTCGGCTCTTCCTTCACGAAGTCCCTGATCTCGTAGTCCAGCGGGACGTCGGCATTGAGCTCGACAAGCTGGCGCGAGATGCGCGCCTGTTCGGCGTTCTCGATCAGGCGTTCGCGACGCTTGGGCTGCTTGATCTCCTCGGCGCGCTCCAGCAGCGTTTCCAGGTCACCATAGGCGTTGATGAGTTCGGCGGCGGTCTTGAGGCCGATGCCCGGCACGCCGGGGATGTTGTCCACGGAATCGCCGGCCAGGGCCTGGACCTCCACCACCTTGTCCGGCGCCACGCCGAACTTCTCCTGCACCTGGTCGGCCCCGATGGGCGTGCCCTTGATGGGATCCAGCATGTCGACGCCGTCGGTGACCAGCTGCATCAGGTCCTTGTCGGAGGAGACGATGGTCACGCGGATGCCGGCTTCGCGGCCCCGCTGGGCCAGGGTGGCGATGATGTCGTCGGCCTCGTAGTTGTCGAGCTCCAGACAGGGCAGCCCAAAGGCCTTGGTGGCCTCGCGGATGATGGGAAACTGCGGGATCAGGTCTTCCGGCGGTTCCGGCCGGTTGGCCTTGTAGTCGTCGTAGATGTCGTTGCGGAAGGTGCGCTTGCCCGCGTCGAAGACCACCAGCAGCCCGTCGGCCTCGTTCTCGCGCATCAGCTTCATCAACATGTTGGTGAAGCCGTAGGCGGCGCCGGTCGGCGTGCCCTCGGCGGTGGACATCTGGGTCTTCAGGCCGAAGTAGGCGCGAAAGATATAGCCCGAGCCGTCCACCACATAGAGGTGCTTCACGCCATTGGCGGCGGCCTTGCCCTTGTCGTCGGTCATCGTGCGGGTCTGCTGCGCGGGAGCGGATGCATGGCTGGGCGCGCGCTCAATGGCCGCCGATGGCCTTGCGGCCCTCCTCGGACAGGACGAAGTGGCGGCCGCAGTAGGGGCAGTCGATCTCGCCGCGGCCTTCCATGTTCAGCCAGACCCTCGGATGGCCGAGTGGGCCCCCGCCACCGTCGCAGGCCACGGTTTCGTCGTCGACATAATGAGTATCCGTTTCTGTCATGGCGGTTATCCTTGCTGGTCCCCCTGATTCCGGCGCGATGATACCTGCTGAGCGGGTCGGATCAATGTTCATTGCTCACTTGCATGCGGATACGACCCGACTTAGTTAAGGGCGATCATGTCAAACGTCCAGCATTCAGATGCCGTCGCGCCGTCCGCTCCGGATCGCGTGGCGCTGCCCGAGGCCGCTGTCTCCGTCGAGGGGCTCGGCAAGGTCTATCGCGGTTCCAAGCGCATGCCCGAGAAGGTGGCGCTGAAGGATGTCGACCTGACCATTCCGCGCGGCGCGCTGTTCGGACTGCTGGGCCCCAACGGAGCCGGCAAGTCGACCCTCATCAACATGCTGGCCGGACTGGTCACCAAGACCCGTGGCCGCGCCGAGATCTGGGGCTATGACATCGACCGCGACACGCGCATGGCGCGGGCCTCCATCGGGGTCGTGCCGCAAGAACTCAACATCGATCCCTTCTTCACGCCCTATGAGCTGCTGGAGCTCCAGGCGGGCCTGTACGGCGTGCCGCCCGCCGAGCGGCGAACCATGGAGATCCTGGGAATGCTGGGCCTGGCGGACAAGGCCAAGGCCTATACCCGCACGCTGTCGGGCGGCATGCGCCGACGCCTGATGGTCGCCAAGGCCATGGTGCACAATCCGCCTGTGCTGGTGCTGGACGAGCCCACGGCCGGGGTGGATATCGAGTTGCGCCAGCAGCTCTGGACCCAGGTGAAGGCGCTCAACGAGGCGGGAACGACGGTTCTGCTGACGACCCACTACCTGGAGGAGGCCGAACAGCTTTGTGACACCATTGCCATCATCAATGACGGCGAGGTCATTGCCTGCGAAGCGACAGGGAAGCTGCTGCAGCGCCTGGACCACAAGGAACTGAGCCTGACGGTCGAGGAATCCCTCTCGCAGGTGCCCGAGGTGCTGAGGCCCTTCGGGCCCGAGTTGGCGGGAGGCAACCGCCTGATCTTCCGCTACCGGGCGAACGAGAGCCCGGTCGCTGACCTGCTGGATGCCATCAATCGCGCGAACCTGACAGTGCTGGACCTGCGCACGGAAGAAACGGATCTGGAGGATATATTTCTCCAGTTGACACGGAAAAAGAGTTAGGCTGAATCCGAGATATCTTTAGAACAGCGGAATTCAGTCAGGTGCCCAGGTATTCTTTCCATTCCGTCCTACTTGTTGCAGTGATGGCCATGTTTCTCTCCGCCTGCGCGCCGCGCAATGCGCCCCCGGGTCCGGGAGACACCGAGCCCGAGATCATGATCGGGGAGGACGGCGACAGCGGAACGCTGATCACCCAGGACGGCCTGAAGCTGCCGCTCAGGATCTGGATGCCCGAGGATCGCGCGCGCCCCGATGCGGTGGTTTTGGCCGTGCACGGCTTCAACGACTATTCCCATGCCTTCGAGAATGCCGGTGAGAACTTTGCCGAACAGGGGATCGCCGTCTATGCCTATGACCAGCGCGGCTTCGGCGAGGCGCCCCATCGCGGCCTCTGGCCGGGCAAGGAGGTCATGGCCGAGGACCTGCGCACGGCGGCCAACCTGCTGCGCCAGAGACATGCCGGCATCCCGTTGCACGTGCTCGGGGAGTCCATGGGCGGCGCCGTGGCGGTGCTGGCGGCCACCACGGACTCCGGCCTGCCCGCCGACAGCCTTGTGCTCTCCGCCCCGGCAGTCTGGGCGCGCAGCACCCAGCCCTGGTACCAACGCGTGGCCCTCTGGGCGGCCGTGCGCACCGTGCCCTGGTTCACCCCCTCGGGCGAGGGGCTGCAGCGCCAGGCCTCGGACAACATCGAGATGCTGCGCGAGTTGGGGCGCGACCCGTTGGTGCTCAAGCGCTCGCGGGTGGATGCCATCTATGGCTTGGTCAACCTGATGGATGCGGCCTTGGCGGCCGCGCCCGAACTGGAGATCCCGACCCTCGTGCTCTACGGCAAGAAGGACGAGATCGTGCCGCGCAAGCCGGTGGACCGCTTCTGGGAAGCACTGCCCAGCAACGAGGGGCATCGCTATGCGCTCTACGAGGACGGCTGGCACCTGCTGCTGCGCGACCTGCAGGCCGAGGTGGTGATCTCGGACATTGCCGCCTGGGTGGAGGAAGACGATCGCGACCGCCTGCCCTCCTCTGCCGAGGTGCTCACCAAGAAAATGCCGGCCTCCTGAGGGCACGCGAACTCCGGCTCGGCACACGACGCCTACGCTCTTGTTCTTTGGCGGAGCCTTGGGTAGTGTCGCGCGCATGAACGGCCGCCGTCCGTTCGCGGGCCCGTAGCTCAGCTGGATAGAGCGCTTCCCTCCGGAGGAAGAGGTCTGGGGTTCGAATCCCTACGGGCCCGCCATTTTCCAAAATGAAATCAGTGAATTAGACTGCCTCAGGGAACTGGTCCTGTCGTCATGTAAACCCCGGACTCAGGTCCAGTACATCCGCTGACGAATGGACGATCTCGAGTTCACGCTGTTGGTCTCGAGAGAGTTCCATCCTGCCACCCTATTCTGACAGGTCCACGAGGCACACTTCATTTTGGCCATTCCAGCATCTGGTTGGAATGCACGATCCTTTCATGCCAAGCCCACCGACGAAGCCGCTCAGGTCGTTCCGGCGCACCAGGGACAGCCGCACCCGCCCGCGGCAGCCGCGGGCCTTGCAGGGCGTCTCCTGCTCCAGTTCGGCGATGGACAGAAATTCCTGCTCCGGCGACACGCAGATGATCGCCCGCGTCAGGTAATGCGTATGCCCGCACTTGCGGCAACGCGCTTCCAGCGTCTGCTCGTCGGCCAGGTCGCCGACGCGGATGTTCTCCTTCCAGCCTCCTAATCGGAATCCGTGTTACACAGCACATCCCCAGCCACTCAAAGTTGGACCCTGAGGGACACCTCCACTACCATACCTGTAACATTCCGTATTGTTTAAGTCTTGAAGGAGGCATCTAGAATTACTGCTGCCGCCGATCATCGTATCATTGCCAATACGTTCAAGGTACACGTTCTTGACTACGTGAAGGTTATCATATCGCAATTAATGATTAGACCACCCTCATGAGTAGCGGTAGGAAGCATGAGCACGTTGGTAGAGATAATAGAAGATAGTTGGAGATTTTTATGCTTGGACTAAGCCTGCGAGATGAATTCAAGGGTCGTCGTCTTAAAGGTACGGCCATTGAATTGACGAATAAGAACAACACCGGCGCCACGCAGGTTTTGGCGTCCGATTTCCTGCGCATTACCTACCCATCTCACGATCTGCTAAAGGCCATTGAAGCCATTGGCCCTGATCAGGGACGCCCCGTCACACTAAAAGGCGAGAGGGGACAGGGCAAGTCGCACCTAATGGGCGTGCTCTACCATGCATTTACCGATCATTCGGCAACCGGGAACTGGCTGAATAACTGGTCCCACACCCTGGGCGACGCCAAGATCGGTGAAATTCCCTTGCGCGGTGGCATGCATGTCATCAGTGAAAGTTTGCACCGGCAACGCTACAAGTTTTTATGGGATCTTGTCTTCGATAACCACCCAAATGGCAATTACTGTCGTGGAAAATGGGAGGCGCTCGGCGATAAGAAGCCGGATGTACCAAGTGACGAGATATTACTGGAATTGTTCAAGCACACCCCAACGGCGTTGATCTTGGATGAATTCCAAACTTGGTATGACGGTCTAACCAATACCAAACAGTATCCATGGCGCACCTGGGCTTTTAACTTCATTCAGGTGCTTTCCGAGATTGCCATGGAGTACCCGGAGTATCTTGTACTGGTAGTTTCCGTGCGGAACGGCAATACCGACGCCTTCCAACAGATTCAACGGGTGAACCCCATCATCGTCGATTTTAAAGGCCCATCCGCCAAGACCGATCGCTTGCGGCTGTTGCTGCACCGCTTGTTCGAAAACCGAATTCAGGTAGATGCCGCAGCAATTCAAGAACTGGTAGAACCCCACGTGAACGAGTACTTCCGCCTCAAGAATATTGCCCCTGCGGAGCAGGAGAGGATTCGCGGGGAATTTATTGAGGCCTGGCCATATGCCCCACACCTCATGGATCTGCTGGAAGATCAGGTGCTGATTGCCACCAGTGCTCAGGGCACACGAGATCTGATCCGGATCCTTGCGGACCTTTTCAAGCACAACGGAGAAAAGCAGCCGATTCTGACTGCTGCGGATTTCCGGCTTGATGATGAGTACAGCGGGATCACTGCATTGCTCGACTCGGTGGCGAACCAACATCATGCCAAGCTGCGGGATAAGGCGCTACGCAATCTCGAAGCCGTTAATGATGCCATAGCCGGAAGCGGCCACAAGCTTCCCCACCTTGAAGAGATCATCGGAGCCTTATGGCTGCGCTCTCTGGCTGAAATCAATCAGGCGGGTGCTGATCGAGACACACTTCATGTCGATGTGACCCGCGACCAGCCAGTGGACGACAATGCCTTCCAGGTTGAACTAACCTCCATCGTGGAAAACAGCTTCAACATCCACGAAGACGGCAACCGGTTTATCTTTAGAGAAGAAGAAAACCCTCAGGCCAAGCTCATTGCCAGCGCACGCAATGAAAAGCTTTTTCAGAATGAGGAGGACCGCTGGCATCTTGCGAAAGAGGTCCGCTATGTCCTGGAAGGTGGCGGGGATGTGGAGCTCCCCCATAGAGTGATCGTCCTGCCCCAGGCGTGGAAAAATAACCCTTGGGAAAAGCTGGACGACAGTGATGCGCCAGCAAACTGGGGCAACCGCATTCCAATCGTTGTCCTGCCTGAATCACCAGCGAATACAGAAGCAGCACTGGGTGAATGGCTGAGAGATAACCTGCAAATCAACCGCAATGTGGTTCGCTTCCTCCTGCCCAGAGACGGTTCCAGCAATCTTTTCCTGGACCGTGACCTTCTCATATTGGCTCGCTGCGTCTATCTGGCTGAGCGCTGGAAGCAGGAAAATCCTGAATACGGCCGGCTGCAGACCAAATACCAGAAGGAGCTGCGCGACATCCTTAAGTTACGCTTTGATCGATTTGCCATCATTTCGAACTGGAATTTTCAGAAGCCGCAGAGCTGCCGCTTTTCCATCGAGAGTCACAAGGCTGAAGGTGCCAAAATTCCCGAGGCCGTTGACAAGGCCATCCGCGAGAATCTCTTCATGCCCGAGGATTTTGATGCGTTCATCCTGGCGGCTGCACCGAACAACGAACCCATCAGCAAACTGCTTCGGGAGCTGAGAGAGCCCCGCCCGGGCGGCGAGGACTGTATTCCCTGGCTTGGTGAAACGCTCGTCAAGGAGCGCATTGTTCGGCTGTGCGCCCGTGGTGAGGTCGCGATTAATCTACGCGGCATGGAATACCTGCAGGCCCACGATGGTGAGGATGAGGAAGCCGCGTTCAAGCGTATGCGCGGCAAAATCGGCACAGGCAAGCACCTGGAAGAAACCCATATCCTGCTTCCGCAGAACGTACCAGCCACCGGTGGGCTAACCCAGCCAGATCCCGGCCATCCGATGCCCCCCGGTGGAACGGTTTTTCCAGGGCAGCCGACCGGCGAGCATGGTGGTCTTGCCGATCCACCACAATCGGGCAAGCCTGGTGAGTCAGGCGCGCCAGGTCAACCGGCTCCTGGCAGCATCTTTGGCGGCGGCGGAGACTTTACACAGCTTTCCGCACCGGCAACGTCCTCATTGAACCTGCTGGGCAAGATCGAACAATGGGGCATCGGCACCGGTACGCAGCTTCGCGGGTTGACGCTCCGGGTGGATCAGTTGACCGGGGCACAGCTGCAGGAACTGATCCGCAAATTGCCGGATGGCATGACCTACGCGCTAGACCTGGAGAAGGAGGACGGGCAATGACCTTGCCGCTCCCGCTGGTGCAAACGCTGCAGAGCAGCTTGCCGAAAGATGCCTGGACGGCCATTCTTGAACATGCTTGGGAAATCTGCTCGCAAAGCCTTGTTCAGGGGCAAGCCGTCGCAGAAGTTTTGCGGCGCGACCGCACACTCGCTGATGTGGATCTCTATCTTGCCACAGCGGGCTGGGATCTGTGGTCACACTTCGAAGAAGTGGTCCCATGCACATCACAGGAGTTGGTTGGTTGGTGGAACGAGCATTCCCCTGGGCGAGCGATCCTGATTCTGGATGCATTCTCGTTGCGGGAGGCACCATGGATTTTGCACCAGGCAGAAGCGCACGGTTTCTACGTGCATCAGGCCCGCCCCACTGGTGCCGAGCTGCCGGCGGATACCACGCCTTTCTCCAAGGCCTTGGGCTTTCCTCAGCGCTCTGCGCTGAGTAACAACGGGGCGGGGAATGCTCACGCCTTTCCCGGCGCCCGCACGGAGTCAGTGGACATCGCTTGGGCGGATTGTGCGGCGCTGATTGGCTCCGAGCCGGACTGGATATTCTGGCACCACTGGCCGGATCACCGCCTCCATGATCACGACGCTCCTGGCAAGGGGCTGCAAACACTGACCAAGGAAGTGGAGGAACACCTCAGCAGCGACGCCTTCTGGTCATTGGTCGAGCGGCTGGCCACCGGGCGGCGTCTCATCATCACCGCCGACCATGGTTATGCCGCAAGTGGGCAGTTCATCGATAGCGACGCCGAGCAGTCGGACTACCTGAAGGAGCGCTATAAGAGCGGCCGCGCCATTCCCGGCGATGACCTTGCCGGCGCCTGGGTGCCGCCGATTGATCTGGCCATCGAAAGCGCTCATGGGCGACATCTCTATGTCAACGGCCGGCGGAAATGGAAAAGTCAGGGCGGCTATCCCACGCTCACCCACGGTGGCCTGAGTGTACTGGAGGTCGCCGTGCCGTTTATCGAACTCAGCAGGAAAAAATAACATGGCGGACAATAAGCCCTGGAAAGCTAGAGGCATGAACAAGGCGGACTGGCTGGCCGAGGAAATGGCCAAGGCGGTCGGGGCCGGACAAAACTGGCAGTTTGATACGGTGGATTTTTCTGACCCGAATCGCCCGCCAACGTGCATTGAGGTCGATTTTCCGATAGTCCCGATAAACGCGATTGCTAAAATTGAGTCGTCTTCGGGGGCTGGAAGGAAGGCGATATACACGATGAATAAGTGGTGGGCTCGGCGACCCTCGAGTGTGTTTCGAGGGATGCTCCTCGCTTCCACCATCAAGGCCCCGGATGATCCGGCCGAAGCCGCCAAGTTCGTCTGGGACGCCTACTACGGCAATCACCAACGCAAAGGCGCCTTCAAGCACCTGAAGTTGGCCGACATCTTCATGGGCGGTGGCACCACCGTCGTGGAAGGTTCCCGCCTTGGCATGCAGATGGTCGGCAACGAGCTCAACCCGGTGGCGTGGTTCGTGGTCAAGAACGAGCTGGCCCAGGTGGACAAGGGCGAGGTTGAAGCGCTGCTGGCGGAGATCGAGGCCGAAGTCAAACCGCAGATCATGCCCTTCTACGCCTGCGAGTGCCCGCGTGGCCACAAGGGGCAGTGGACCCGCATCAGTACCGGCGAGGTCATGGGTGAGGACTTCGATCCCCTGACATTGTCGCCGCTGGAGCGTAAGGATTACCGCTACCACGGCCCGGAAATCATCTACAGCTTCTGGGCCAAGCACGGCCCCTGCCAGGTGACAGGATGCGATCATCGCACGCCGATCATGACCAGCCCTGTCATGGCGGTGAAAACCCTTTCGGTGAAGGCTTGGTCCCGCACCTGTTCCCATTGCGGTGAACATTACGATCTGGAAGAACGGGATGCGCGCATGGCGCCCGCCGTTTCGCTCGTTGTGGCGAATACGGAACGCCCCTTCGCCGTTGCTCAGCTCAATCAATACAGCGGCGAGCCGGAAAGCGCCGAGTGCCCTTGCTGCGGCAAGACCGAGCGCTTCGGCAAGCTGGGTAAGGGCAAGCGCAAGAAGGTGGAGCTGTCACTGCTGGTGCATCCCCAGTGGCTGGAGGGCGAGGCTTCCCGGGACGAGCAGGGTCGTCCCTACGGCGGCAGCGTTGAGGACCCGGTGGAAGCCTCAATGCGCTGGAACCAGGCCAGGGCGCAGACCTGCAAGTTGATCGAGGTGCGCGGCAAGCTGCCCGAATCGGTCACCTGTCCGGACACCGGCATTGTCATCCTGACCGGCAACGATGGCGGCACGGTGCCTAAACGCAGCAATTACGCCTGTGGTGCCTGTGGCACGGTTCAGGGGGTTATGAAGACAATTAAGGCCTCGAGGAAAACCTCTCCAGAGGCTGTCTACGCCCAGCAAGGCTACTGCCCACACTGCGATGACGAGGGACAAGCCTACGGTGGCCGATTCTTCATTGAGGGCCGTGATCCGTCCACATTTGATGCCGCCTGCCAAGAATGGGAGAACCGAAGAGAGGCGGATTTGGTGGATTATTGGCCACGGAGTGAGGTGCCCTACGGTTTCATGACGGCCATCGCTAATAGTGACCTTCGTGAGAACTACGGATACACCCATTGGTGGAAAATGTTCAATCCGCGGCAGTTACTCGTCATCAGTCAGTTGCTTAAAGCAACTTGGTCAAATGAGGAAGAGCATGAGTTGTCGACACGATTGTACTGTCTTTCAGCCATTCATCGTTATATCCAGCATAACAATATGCTCTGCTTTTGGGACTTGCAACAGGACTGCCTCGCTCCAAGTCTAAGCAACTCAAATTTCCATCCCAAAAACACGATGGCGGAGAATAGTGTTTTCGCCCATCTTGGAAGAGGTAATTATAAATCATCAGTTTCTACCTTGATAGAAACGTATGATTGGAAAGAGAATCCTTCTGATCTAGTAAGTACTGATTGGGTTGCACATAAGCGTCGCGACATCGAAAAATTCCTGACAGGCAAAAGCCAGAAGGTGTGCAATGGGGAACAGCTGGTCGGAAATGCTGAAATCATATGTTCGTCATCCACTGATTTGGCTCGCTTAGAGGATGGGTCGTTCGATGTTGTAATCACGGACCCTCCGTTTGGCGGCCTGCTCCATTACTCCGAGCTTTCCGACTTCTTCTATGTCTGGCTGCGCCTGGCGTTGAAGGATCGCTATCCCGAGTACTTCGGGCCGGAGTACACACCCAAGACACTGGAAGCAGTGGCAAACCGGGCGCGACACCCGGGGCGGGATGAAGAAACAGGCCTGGAGAACGCTGACCGCTTTTACCAGCGCCTGCTCACCGAATGTTGGCGCGAGGCCAGTCGGATTCTCAAACCGGGTGGCCTGCTGAGCTTCACTTTCCACCACAGTGAAGATGCGCCCTGGGTGTCCGTGCTCGAATCGCTGTTTGATGCAGGCTTCTACCTGGAGGCAACCTATCCCATCCGCAGCGATGAAACCAAGGGCTCAGGCGAGTTCGGCTCTCGCAAGATCGAATACGACATCATTCATGTCTGCCGCAAGCGCATCGAGAACCCCAAAGCGATTTCCTGGGCCAAGCTGCGACGGCAGGTGCTGCGCGATGTGCGTGATCTGCAAGACCTGCTGGAACATCACCAGGAAGAAGGCTTGCCGGAGGCCGATGTGCAGGTTATTCGGCGCGGCAAGGCGTTGGAGTATTTCTCCCGCCACTACGGCCAGGTTTACAAGGACCAAGACACGCCGATGACGGTGCTGGAGGCCTTGTTGGGCATCAATCAGCTGCTGGACGAGGAGGCAGGTGGTATCAAGGAGCCGCCGCCCCATAACGCCGAACCCTTCACGCGCATGTTGCTGCGTCTATTCGATGGCATTAATCAGTTGCCGCGAGACCAGTTGCAGAAATTTCTACGCGGAACAGGCATCGGGCCATCGGATTTTGCGAGCCGAGGTTGGGTTTACGAAGAGAGGAAGATCTTCCATCTCACCTCGCCGCTGCAATTGGCGCAGGGTTGGATCGGCAGGCACCGACGGGGAATGCAAAGCGATTACGAGCAGGCCATGTTTTTGATCGGCGCCTGTTTCGAAGGCAGCGGGATCAACGCCAGCGAGACTCTGAACAACAACAATTTCAAACCGCACCCGGCCTTGGGAGCAATCCTGACCTGGTTCAAGACCCGTGGGGCCGATTCGCCCACCCGCAATGCGGCCACCACCGCCGCATCGCTCTACCAGACCTGGGCGTCGCGCAACCAGGAGAAGGTCAAACAGCTCAACCTGTTTGAGCGCATGGGCGAAGAGGAGGACTGATGGTCAGGACACGCTTCAATCAAGGCTGGCCGCGCCGCGGCATTGCGCTGCTTTGGGACGCCGGCATTCTGGCCAACCTGAATACGCCTGAAGAGGTGGTGTCATTGCGTCAATTCTTCACCATGACCGATGATTGGCCAGATGATTTACCCGCTGCAGATAGCGATGCCCTCGTAGTTGCGGGGCTGGAGGGCTGCCTGGATGTGCTAGATGGCGAGGATGCCAGAGGCTGGCTGGAAACCGACCTGAAAGAGGCCTTGCTGTCGTTCCAGGATTTCTACCAGGGGCAGGCTGGGTTGATCTTCTGGATGCCGAGCGGTCGCAATCGCATCAGCATGAAAGGCGCCAGCGAGGCCTATTACTGGCGCCATCGTCATTCGGGACCGGAGGGCCTGCCCATTGGTCGCCTGCTTTTCTCCGGCGCGGAAAATGAGGTCGAGCGTTTACTCAATACGGACGACCCGAATGCCGATTATGACGGCAAGCACTGGGCGGGCCTGCACCATCCGCGGATCAGCTAGGAAGGTGCTAGCCATGACCGAGCCCAGCCTCCATCCGGGTCAGCGGGTACTGCATACCGAGTTTGGCGAAGGCGTGGTGATTCAACTCACCGCCAACGGCTATGTGCGCGCCTTTTTTCCGAGCGGCGAGCGTCAGGTTTTCGGTGAATCGCTGCGCCCGGCTACGAGTCGGGCCGAGCAGATCATCGCCCACGTGGATGGCGGTGCGCATCGCTTGCGTGATGCCTGGCTGCATGTGGAAGCACACGCGCTGCCGCTGATGGAGAACGCGGCGGCACTGACATCGGCACGCATCGACCTGTTGCCGCACCAAGTGGTGCTGACACACCAGGTGGCAACGACTGCACCCCGACGCTTTCTGGTCGCCGATGAGGTGGGTTTGGGAAAGACCATCGAGATCGCTCTGATTCTGCGCGAGCTGGCCAGCCGCGGTGAGTTGGACCGTGCCTTGATGGTAGTCCCGGCAGGGTTGGTCAACAACTGGCATCGAGAGTTGAACGAGGTCTTCAACCTGGATTTCGAGGTGTTCGGCGCCGAAGGCGATGTGACCGATCGCCGAAGCAACGCCTTCGCCAAGCATAATCGCCTGATTGCCAGCGTGGACACGTTGAAGCGCCGGGCACGGATCAGCCGATTGAAGGAAGCGCCGCCATGGGACTTGGTGGTGTGCGATGAAGCGCACCACCTGTCGGCTTACCGGAATGGCCGCAAGGTGAGAAAGACCGAGAACTACAAGCTGGCTGAAGCGCTGCGTGACCATACCCGAGATCTGATTTTGCTCTCGGCTACACCGCATCAGGGGGATCATTTCCGCTTCTGGATGCTGATCCAGTTGCTAAATCCGACGCTATTCAAGAGCCCCGAGGAGATGGTGGACGAGCGCCATCGTCTCAACGAGGTAGTCTATCGGCGTACCAAAGCCGATGCCTGTACGGCGGACGGTTCGCCGCTATTCGCGCGGCGCTGGGTCCACACCGAATCCTTCACCATGAGTGCGGCGGAAAAGGCCTTTTACGCCAAGCTCCGAGAGTACCTGATCGACGGGTTCAATCTCGCAAAGCAGCAGGGTAACCAAGGCCGCGCCCTGGGCTTTGTGATGACCATCTTCCAGAAGATTGCTGCTTCCAGCTTTGCGGCTGTGCGCAGTACCTTGCTGCACCGCCAGTTGGCTCTGACTATTCACGAGGCCATTCTGAAAGATGAAGCGCTCGATATTGACGGTCACCAGGCACTGATGGAGGAAGCGCGCCAGTTGATCCATCAGCACAGCGGTCTGGCCGATGATGCCGTAGGCCGAGGTGAGGTCGATCGTGTCCTAGCAGATCTCAAGCTCCGTTTGATTCGCAAGCTTGATGAGGACCGGCTGGCGGCAGTGGCTTCGTCTGAATCCGCAGAAATGGTAACCGCAGAAGGCGAGGAGGCCGCGACGACAGCAGTAGAGCTGTCCTTGCCGGAAGAAAGGCTGCGCATCGCGGATTTACTCAAGGTGTTCCCGCAGGAGCGGGAAACCAAGGTCGACAAGCTGTTGCGCGGACTTGGGGCCTTGTGGGAACAGAATCCGAACGAGAAGGTGGTCATATTCGCGACTTACCTAGCGACGGTGGATCTACTGGCCAGAGAGATCAACACCGCTTATCCAGGTCAAGGGGTGGTAGTGCTGCGCGGAGGCGATCACGGCACGAAGCTGGCAGCAGAAAGACGGTTTAGGAGGCCCGATGGTCCGAGGGTGTTGATCTGTACCGCAGCGGGCCGAGAGGGAATCAACCTGCAATTCAGCCGGGTACTGTTCAATTTCGACCTGCCCTGGAATCCAATGGATGTCGAGCAGCGGATCGGGCGCATCCATCGCTACGGGCAAAAGGAGACCGCGCAGGTCTACAACCTGGTGCTTTCCGACACCATCGAAGGCCGGATCTTCCTGATGCTCACCGACAAGCTCCAGGAGATTGCACGCGCCTTGGGCAAGGTAGACGAACAGGGAAACATTGCCGAAGATCTGCGCGGTCAGATTCTTGGTCAGCTTACCGACCGATTGAGTTATGACCAGCTTTATCGGGAAGCACTTTCCGATCCCGAACTGAAGCGGACTCGCCAGGAACTGGAAGCAGCGATGAACAATGCCAGCGAGGCACGCAAGGTAGTGTTCGAGCTGTTTCAGGATTTGGACCAATTTAGTCTTGATGATTATAAGCCGCTTGCGAACATTGACGAAGGCAAGTCTCGCATTACAACGTTCTTGCAAGCTGCCGTTGAGCGAAATGGTGGCAGTTTTCAGCAAATCGATGATCTGCGTTTCAAAATCACCGCGGAAGCAAATTCAGTACCAATGATTTGCACGTTTGACCGTGATCTTGCACAGCAGAATGAGCAGCTGGAGCTGATTGGTATTGACCACCCGCTCATTAATCGCCTTCTGAACCAATGGCGCTCAACGGAAGCATCCTCGTTAGGCGCTACGGCTAATGTTAATATCAAGCAGGCAGTCGCACTCAGCATCTGGTTGGTGCAGTCCTTTGGCTCCAAACAAGATGCAGGCTCCCATCTGGTTCCTATTGCTGTGGATCGAACGGGCAAGCGCATGCCGAGCATCGAAAAGCAGTACCTCGAATGCCTCCAGGCCCCGACTGGTCAGCCTCAATTTCAAGCTAAGGAACGAGCAGCCCTACTTCATGAGCATATCGAGCCAATGTTGCAGCGAGAACTGGGTCATCGCGGAATTGCGAATCCGGATAAAGGCTACTCAACGGAAATGCTTGCCTGGGTAGAGATGGACTGACCTCGAGGCATGGCCTGGTCAGCCAAATGCACTGAGAAATGACAGCCAAAAAAAACTGTTCGGCACACTGCCTGGGGTCACGCAAGCCCACCGACGAAGCCGCTCAGGTCGTTCCGGCGCACCAGGGACAGCCGCACCCGCCCGCGGCAGCCGCGGGCCTTGCAGGGCGTCTCCTGCTCCAGTTCGGCGATGGACAGAAATTCCTGCTCCGGCGACACGCAGATGATCGCCCGCGTCAGGTAATGCGTATGCCCGCACTTGCGGCAACGCGCTTCCAGCGTCTGCTCGTCGGCCAGGTCGCCGACGCGGATGTTCTCCTTCCAGCCGCTCACCAGAAGTCCTCCGCCGATGGCACGCGCGTATAGCTGATCTTGCCGCCCACGTGGCCGCCCTGGGGCGGGTTCCAGTGGCCCAGGCTGACCACGGTGCCGGCATAGCGCGCGTTCAGTTCGTCGATGGCCTGGCTGATCCGCTCCCAGCGCTGGCGCACCCTGTCGTCGCGCTGCAGCAGGTCGAGCTGGCGTTCGCTTGCGGGCGAGAGGTCATAGAGCGTCACGCCCACGCGGAAGATCATCACCCCACGGGGATAGGCCTGCTCCACCTGCTTCCAGAGCCCGGACAACGCCGAGAGAACGGCCTGGTCGTCGCGCACGATGGGCAGGTGCGTCTTGCCGAGCCAGGTTCCGTCGCGGACGGACAGCCAGAGCCAGAGCCCGCCGGCATAGTAGTTCTCGCGCCGCAGGCGCCGCGCCGCCTTGGTCAGCAGCAGGCGGGAGATCTCGCGCGCGGCGGGGATCGTGCGCGACTCCGGCGGCAGGACACGGCCGTGGCCGAACATGCCGCGCGCGGCCGGCTGGGCCTGGATGTCATAGCCGTGCAGCGCGTACCACAGGCGCTCGCCGGTCACGTTGCCCCAGAGCTTGCGCATCTGCTTGGGCTGCAGGGCATGGAGCTCTTCCGTGGTGACCACGCCGGCGCACTGAAGACGCGCCCTCATGTTGCTGCCGACGCCCGGGATGTCGGCAAGCGGCACGGCAAACAACGGGGCCGGCATGTCCTCCGGGTGCCATACGGCCAGCCCGTCGCCATAACGGCCCTCGCTGTGCTTGCCTTCCTTGCAGGCGATCTTCGCCAGCTGCCGGTTGGCCGCAAAGCCGATGGAGCAGGTGATCCAGGGGCCGATGTTATCCCGGATCGCCGCCTTGACCCGGCGCGCCAGGTCCGCCGGGTCCTGCCGGTCGGCGACGTCGAGGCGGCAGGTCAGCTCGTCGATGGACTTGGCGGCATCGATGGGAATGACGGTCTCGATCTCCGAGAGCAGGGCATTGTGCGCCCGGCGATAGAGGTCGGGTTTCTGGGGCACCAGGACCAGGCCGGGGCATTGCCGCCGGGCCTCGCGCACCGGCATGACGTTCTTGACGCCCCGGGCCTTGGCTTCCCGCGAACAGGCAATCACCGTCGTCCGGTCGGTGCCGTCGAAGGGAACGATACCGATGGGTCGGCCGCGCAGGCGCCTGTCCGCCTGTTGCTCGACGGCCGCAAAGAAGCCGTCGAAATCCAGATAAAGCCGCTCGATGGTCTCCGGTTTGCGCATGATGCCTCTGTTCCTTGGATGAGAACATATAGAGAACATTCATGTGCGACCCGGAGTCAAGGGCTTCGCGTCAAGGCACTCAGAGCCAGGCCCGGGGCACAGCAATGCCAAGCGCGCCAGGGGACAGATGTCGCTCGCACGCATCGACCTTCATCCGGGTGTTCACTTTGACAGCGGCTTCACGGTAGAGTCGGCGAAACTGGAAGAGATGCAGGACCGCGCGCACCGCGACTGCCTCATCGCCAACAGCCTGGCGGACAGCGTCGAGATCAACATCCTTTAGTTCCGACGCACTTTAGTTCCGACGAAGGAGCCGAGCCTTGACCGAAAGCGAAATCCTCTCCCGCGAGCTGGATGCGGACGGCATCCTGCGCCTTACCCTGAACGACCCCGGACGACGCAACGCGCTGTCCGAAGCAATGCTGACGGACCTGGGTGTGGCCATTGCCGAAGCCGGTGCCGACAGCTCTGTCCGGGTCATCATTCTCGCCGCGAACGGCCCGGCCTTCTGTGCCGGTCACGACCTGAAGGAAATGACGGCGGGTCGCGCCAAGCCTGATGGCGGGCGGGCCTATTTTGCACAGATCATGGAAACCTGCTCTGACGTCATGCAGGGTATCGTGGCCTGCCCGAAACCGGTCATTGCCGAGGTCGCAGGAGTCGCGACTGCGGCCGGCTGTCAGCTTGTGGCCAGTTGCGATCTGGCCATCGCGGCGGAAACGGCCCAGTTCGGCACGCCCGGTGTCCGTATCGGCCTGTTCTGCTCCACGCCCATGGTCGCCCTCTCGCGCAATGTCGGAAACAAGCACGCCATGGAGATGCTGCTGACGGGGGACATGGTTTCGGCGGCACGTGCGGCAGAGATCGGGCTGGTCAACAAGGCGGTTCCTCCCGATGCCCTGCACGAGGCGACGCTCGACATGGCACGCAAGATCGCGTCCAAGTCCAGCATGACACTCGCCACGGGCAAGCGCGCCTTCTACGCTCAGCGAGAGATGTCCCTGGCCGAGGCCTATGACTATGCCTCGAAGGTGATGGTCGAGAACATGCTGGCCGGCGATGCCCGGGAAGGCATCGAGGCCTTCATCGAGAAGCGTGAGCCCCAATGGACTGATTCATGAGGGACAGGATGCATGATCCGATGCAGCCGAATCCTTACAACACCGGACTGGACCGCACCCCCGCGAATCATCAGCCCCTGACCCCGCTGACCTTCCTGGCGCGCGCGGCCGACGTCTTTCCGGATCATACGGCGATCATCCACGGCCCCCTCCGCCGCAGTTATGCCGCGTTCTACAGCCGTTCGCGACAACTCGCCTCCGCCCTGGCGCAGAAGGGGATCGGGCGCGGCGATACGGTGTCCGCGCTGCTGGCGAACACCCCGGCCATGCTCGAATGCCACTATGGCGTTCCGATGTGCGGCGCAGTCTTGCACTCCATCAATACCCGTCTCGATGCCGCCACCATCGCCTTTCAGCTCGATCACGCCCTGTCGAAGATCGTCATCGTGGATCGCGAGTTCATGCCGCTGATGCAGGAGGCGCTGGCCCGCGCGGAAGCCGATCCGTTCGTGATCCAGTACGACGATCCCGAGTTCGACGGCCCCGGGACCTCTGTCGATGCGATCGACTACGATGCGTTCCTGGCCGGTGGAGATCCCGAATTTGCCTGGCTCATGCCCGAGGACGAGTGGGACGCGATCTCCATCAACTACACCTCCGGCACCACGGGCGATCCCAAGGGCGTGGTCTCGCATCACCGCGGCGCCTACCTTCTGGCGCAGGGCAATGCACTGACGGCATCGATGGGCAAACACGCCGTCTATCTCTGGACGCTGCCGATGTTCCACTGCAACGGCTGGTGCTTTCCCTGGACGCTGTCAACGATCATCGGCACGCATGTCTGCCTGCGGCAGGTGCAAGCCGAGCCGATCTGGAACGCTCTTGCTGACCACGGCGTCACCCATCTCTGTGGCGCGCCTGTCGTCATGTCGCTGATGATCTCGGCTCCGGAGGCCAGCAAGCGCCGGCTGGATCACAGCGTGCAGTTCCTGACCGCAGCCGCACCGCCGCCCGAAAGAGTTCTGACGGACATGAAGGCAGCCGGCTTCGAAGTGACGCATCTCTATGGGCTGACGGAAACCTACGGTCCTGCCGTCGTGAATGACTGGCACGAAGACTGGTCGGCTCTGCCAGCGCCCGAACAGGCCAGGCTCAAGGCCCGTCAGGGTGTGCGCTACCTGCCGCTGGAGCAGCTGGATGTCCTCGACCCAGAAACGATGCAGCCGGTGCCGCGCGATGGCGAGACCATGGGCGAGGTCATGTTTCGCGGCAACGTCGTGATGAAGGGCTATTTCCGCAATCCCGAGGCCACGCAGAAGGCCTTCGCGGGTGGCTGGTTCCATTCCGGCGATCTCGGCGTCATGCACCCGGATGGCTACATCCAGCTCAAGGATCGTTCGAAGGACATCATCATCTCGGGCGGCGAGAACATCTCCTCCATCGAGATCGAGGAAGTGCTCTACCGGCACCCTGCCGTCAAGGTTGCCGCCGTCGTGGCCATGCCGCACGACAAATGGGGGGAAACACCCTGTGCCTTCATCGAACTGGGCGGAGGCGAACAGGCGGATGCCGAAACGCTGCGCGAGTGGTGCCGCGCCCATTTGGCCCGCTACAAGGTGCCAGGCCACTTCGTCTTCAAGCCGATCCCGCGGACCTCGACCGGAAAAATCCAGAAATTCGCCCTTCGCGAGCAGGCCCGGGAATTCGCGAACCAATGAAGCCGCCTTGGCGAAAGGCATAACCTCTGATCCGCGTTCTTGCGAAAGAGGCTGTTCTGTCGGCCAGCTGCGCGGCCCCCGAAGCAATGCTGATCGCAACGCACATGAAGGCGGTCAGTCCGATAATTCGCAGAGGCTCGGCACTGCGATCACGGGTGGGCCCGTTCCACCTTGAAGGTACGGGCATATGCGGCCGTCTGCATCTTTGAAGCGGCTGCGGACTCTGTCTGCTACCTGGACGACGAACCATTATCCATAGAGCCGCTCAACCCCAATCACCCAGGGGATAGACGTAGCACCGGACGGATTTGCCAATTTCAGGTTTGCCCGATACCGTGCCATTCGCCGCTTCGAACGATAACTATAAATTGTTATTCATTATAAGTCTCGAGCCTGATGGCCAGCGCCGGGAAGACTTGGGGAGAAGGGCTGTAATGAACTTCATCTTCGCATTTTTTGCAGCGTTGGTTCTCGGCCTCATTTCCCTGATGGTCCTGTCGCTGCTGGATCGACGGGCTGATCGTTCTGAGTGGAACAGGCTGGCTGCGCTACAACCTGAGGATCCTGAGATCTTCGATCCGGAGATGTTGGCCGACCTGCCCAGACCTGCCCAACGATACTTCGCTTATACCATTTTTACGGGAGCGCCGCTTCTGCCAGTCGCTGTTATCGAGATGACGGGTCAGTTCAGCCTTGGGACCAAAAACGAGCCGCACTATCAGCCGATGGAAGCGCGCCAAATCCTCGCTGCGCCCGAGGGTTTTGTTTGGTCGATGCGCATGCGCGGGGGCATGCCCGTATCGGGATCGGATTCGGCCAGCTGGACACGGTTCCGGGTATTCGGATTGATCCCTGTCGCGCGCTGCGGCGGTGATCCCGACCATACCCGCTCAGCCTTCGGGCGCTATGTCGCGGAGGCCGTAATCTGGGCGCCTGCGGCGCTGTTGCCCGGACCGGGCATTACATGGTCAGCAGTGGACCAGGATACCGCCCGCGTGACCATTACGCATGGGGAACTCGAACAGGCGGTCGATGTCACCGTCGATCAGGAGGGGCGCCCTGTTGAAGTTTCATTTCAGCGCTGGAGCAACGCAAACCCGGGCAAGGTACACAGGCTGCAGCCCTTCGGCGCCTTCATGTCGGACTTCCGTGAGGTGGATGGCTACCGCCTGCCATTCCGGGTCGAGGCCGGCAACATGTTTGGCACTGATAAGTATTTCCCCTTCTATCTCGCAAACGTCACCGACATCAGGTTGCCAGAGGTGCAGCCGTGACCTTTGTAATCCTGGCTGTTGCAGGTCGCGCTGCTGGCGCTAATCGCGTGGCTGTTCTTCCTGCTCGCCGGCAATCTTGCCGACTTCACGCTGCAAACCTTCCTATTTGCGCTGGCGTGGGTCGCGCAGTAGGGCGGTTCCAGCGCGCTGATGAATGGGCATATGCGGAGGCATGATGGGCGAAGCTTTTCCGAACCAGCTCCAGAGTTTGTCTGCTACCTGGACGACGTACCGGCCGCACCGTATATCGCGATCATCCGCAGAGCTGCTCAAACCCAATCACCCAAGGCATGCGCGTTGCACCGATCGGATTTGCCAATTTCAGGTTTGCCCGATACCGTGCCGTTCGCCGTTCCAAGCAAGAAATGTCGGCTGTTACTGGTTATTAGTCTCGAACCTAATGGCCAGAGTCCTGATCGCGGTGGGCCCAGCTTCCGACTTCTAAAAGGGCCAAAAAGCTCAAGTGAGACTGAGGTTCTGCGGCTGTGCCGTTATGTACGAGGAGATAAGAAGCTGCGTCTAGCCGGGTTGAGCGGCGCTGTTTGGTCGATGAGATAGAAAGGTTGGTTTGTTGCCTGAAGCCGAAAACCTTATCGCGTTGGAGATCTACTTTCAGAGAACGGAGCTTCTGGTAACGTTTCTTTTGGCGTTGCTCGGCATCGCCTTCGGCAACCTGACGATCAAAGGTGTAGGCTTCGGCTCCAGCGGCGTGCTGATCGCCGCCATGGTTGCGGGTTATTTCTTTCAGTTTGAACCGGTGGCGATCCTGGCCAATCTCGGCATCGTCCTGTTCCTGCTCTGCGTTGGCCTAGAGGCAGGGCCGAGCTTCTTCCGCGCCTTCAAGCAGCACGGCCGGCGCTACATCGCCAATGTCCTGGTGCTGCTGGCCGTCTCCGGCGTCAATACCGTCGCCATCATCGCGTTGACCGGCGTGCCCATCGGCATCGGCCTCGGGCTGTTTGCCGGCTCCTTCACTTCCAGCCCGGCGCTCATCAGCGCGCTGCAGTTCAGTCCGGAGGACGAGGTAATCTTCGGCTACGGCGTCGCCTATCCCTTCGGTCTCCTCGGCGTCATTCTGTTCATCAGCATCTCGGTACGCGTTCTCCGGGACAAGGTGGCCGCGGAGCTTAGCGAGCGCAGTCACCTGCATTCAGCCGTCTTCAAGCTGGAGAACGACGACCTGCACGGCCAACTTATCCGAGACGCCGAAGTCTTGAAGCGCCACGACGTGGTGGTCTCAGGTATCCTGCGCGACCTCTCCGTCCGTGGCGCCAGCGGAAGCACGGTGCTGCAACGCGGCGACCTCCTGCGTGTGGAGGGGATTCCTGAGAATGTCGCCAGCGCCGGTGCGGAGATCGGAGAGGAGGTGCAGGAGACCTTCGACGAAAATTCCGAGCTCGACACCCGCTCCATCGTCGTCGAGAACATCTCCGTAGTGAACAGGTCGCTGCACGACCTGGGTATAAGGCTCAGGTTCAACGCGACACTGACGCGGATCATTCGCGCCAACATCGAGTTCGTGCCGGTGGAGGACCAGCCGCTCGCCTATGGCGACGTCGTGGTGGCGGTGGGCACACCCTACCAGCTCGACCAGCTTGAGATCTTCCTCGGCCACAAGCACCACACAGTGCAGCCACGCGTTGATATCGGCTCGCTCGCTGCGATCCTTTTCCTCGCCTTTGCCATCGGCGGCGTTGTGGTGCCAATGCCCGGACTCGGACAGTTCTCTCTTGGCATCGCCGGCGGCGCACTGGTAGCAGGCTTGATCTTCGGCCATTTCGGCCGCATCGGGAACTTCATCGGCCGCTTTCCACGCAACGCCACAGCGGTGCTGAAAGAACTTGGCCTGGCGCTCTTCTTCGTCCAGGTGGGGCTGGAGACCGGCCAGAGCTTCGTCGAATCGCTGGGCTTCGAAGCGGTGTACTACGCCCTCTACGCCATCCTTTTCGCCGTGGTGCCGATGGCGGCCAGTTTCCTCGTCGGCCACTATATGCTGCGCATCCCCATCAGTGAGTGCTTCGGCGTCATCTGTGGCGGCATGACTTTTACACCCGGCCTCGACGTCATCCGCAAAGTGGACGCCTCCGAGCGCCCCATTGTTGCCTACTCGTCGGTCTACCCAGTTGCTCTGATCCTGGTGATCGCGCTCGTACAGGGAATGCACCTGGCCCTGGTAAGCCTGTCTCCGCCTGTGTGACCTATATCCCGGCTAAAGGATCAGATTTACGGAATTCCTGTTCAGGTATATCAGTCATTTTTATCCTCAGGAAAATTCGTTATCCGTGAAAATCGTCGTTCCAGTTTGATTTTATGATAGGGCTGTCCTCGATAACCCGAGTTCGTTATCGAGGACGGTGTGGCCAACGGTGAGAAAACGATACCGAAAAGCAATAATCGTCTGCTGAACGCTGCACGGCCAGCGCCCTGGAGATCGACACAGGTTCACTTGTACAAAAGAGAACTACGCGTCGGAAAGCTAAGTAATTGAAAAGATTGGTGGAGCCGCGGGGAATCGAACCCCGGACCTCTACAATGCCATTGTAGCGCTCTCCCAACTGAGCTACGGCCCCATCCTTGGGATATGCCTGCCGTTTCCGGCGGCTGCGGGCTGGGAAACTACGAGGCGTTCCGGGTCTTGGCAAGGGAAAAATCAAGCCCGTGGCACCGGGTTTGCGACGTCCCGAAACGCCCGTGAATCAGCTCTTGTCGTCCTCGTCGTCCCCGCCGACCTTGCCCAGGTCGTCCTCGTCGCCCAGGTCCGAGGCATCCTCGAGCGTGTCGTCCTCGACCTCCAGGTCCAGGTCACTCTCCAGGTCGATATCCTCGTCCTGCTTTTCAGTCTCTGCCGGTGCCGGCGCTTCCTTCTCGACCGCCTTGGCACGCGTGCCGCCGCTGCCCTTACCACGCTTGCCGCGCAGATGGGCCTCGGGATCGAATTCGGTGCCGCAGGACGGGCAAACGATTGGGCTGCGAAGCATGTCGTAGAACTTCGTCCCGCAACTCTGACACTGGTGTTTCGTGCCCCATTCCGGCTTGGCCACACCTACCTCCGTGACGTCTGGTCAATCAGGATGCGCGCATTTGCCATGCTCCCCGTGCCCTGTCAAACACCTTCCGAGCGGAAAGTCGGCAATTCGCCTTCGACACGAAGCGGAAGGCTTGGGATGCACCGGCGGTCATGCTAAAGACCCGGCGGTAAACAGCCTGTCAACAGAACCGGAACTATAGAGCGTGGCATCGCTGACCGCCCACCCCTCCGAGGCCCTGTCCGGCACTCTCCAGGTGCCCGGGGACAAGTCCATTTCCCATCGCGCCCTGATGCTGGGAACCCTCGCCGTCGGCCGGACCTCGATCTCGGGCCTGCTGGAAGGCGAGGATGTGCTCAACACCGCGGCCGCCATGCGCGCGCTGGGGGCAGAGATCACGCGGGACGTCGACGGGCTCTGGCAGGTCTGGGGCCGTGGCGTGGGCGGCCTGCGCGAACCCGACGACGTCCTGGATTTCGGCAACAGCGGCACCGGCGCGCGCCTCGCCATGGGCCTGGTTGCGGGCCAGGCGATCAATGCGGTCTTCACCGGCGATGCATCCCTGCGCCGCCGCCCCATGGCCCGGATCATGCGCCCGCTGGAGCAGATGGGCGTGCGCTTCGTCGCCCGTGAAGGCGGCCGCCTGCCACTGACGGTCAGCGGCCCCCAGGCCCTGATGCCCGTCACCTATCGCCTGCCGGTCGCCTCCGCCCAGGTGAAGTCGGCCATCCTGCTGGCCGGCATCGCCGCGCCGGGCAAGACCACCGTGGTCGAACCCGAGCCCACCCGCGATCACAGCGAACGCATCCTGCGCCATTTCGGCGCCGCGGTGGAGGTCGGCGACGGTGAGGACGGGCGCCATGTCATACTCACCGGCGAAGCTGAGCTGACCGCCGCGCCGGTCAACATTCCGGCCGACCCCTCCTCGGCCGCCTTCCCGCTGGTTGCCGCCCTGCTGCTGCCCGGCTCGGAGATCACGCTGCCCGCCGTGGGCATGAACCCGCTGCGCACGGGCCTGTTCCGGACCCTGCGCGAAATGGGCGCCGAGCTGGAGGAGGAGAACGCCCGCCGGGAGGCCGGCGAACCTGTAGCCGACTTGCGCGTGCGGGCCGGCCGGCTGCAGGCCGTGACGGTGCCGGCGGAACGCGCACCCTCCATGATCGACGAGTATCCCATCCTGGCCGTCGCGGCCGCCTGCGCCGAAGGAACCACACGCCTCGAGGGGTTGGCCGAACTGCGCGTCAAGGAGAGCGACCGCCTGGCCGCCATGGCACGCGGGCTGCAAGCGTGCGGCGTGGAGGTCGAGGAAGGCCGGGACAGCCTGGCGATCCACGGCTGCGGCGGCCGCCCGCCGGGCGGCGCCACCATCGAGGCCGACCTGGATCATCGCATCGCCATGTCCTTCCTGGTCATGGGACTCTGCGCCGAACGCGCGGTCAGCGTCGATGATGCCGGCCCCATCAACACCTCCTTTCCCGGTTTCACCGAGGCCATGGGCGGCCTGGGCGCCGGACTGCGCGGCGACGGCACGACGTGAGGGAGGGCCGTGGCATGATCATCGCCATCGACGGACCGGCCGGCGCCGGCAAGGGCACGCTGGCCCGCCGGCTGGCGGAGGCCATGGGCTACGCCTATCTGGACACCGGCTCGATCTACCGGGCCGTGGGGGCCCGCCTGCTCGACGCGGGCGCAGCCGCGAACGACAGGCAGGCAGCACTGAACGCCGCGCGCAACCTGGATCCCGCTGACCTGGAACGCTCCGACCTGCGCCGGGAGGCCGTCTCGGAAGCTGCCTCCGAGGTTGCCGTCCAGCCCGATGTCAGGCAGGCTCTCCTGGAGTTCCAGCGTCGCTTCACCGCCTCTCCCCCCGGGGGCAAGACGGGCGCGGTGCTGGACGGGCGCGACGTGGGAACGGTCGTCTGTCCCCATGCCGATGCCAAGCTTTTCCTGACCGCCACGCCCGAGGCCCGGGCCGAACGACGGCATAAGGAGTTGCAGGAAAGCGGCGTGGAGTCTATATACGCGCGCGTCTTGGAAGACATTAAGGCCCGCGATGAACGGGACAGCCGCCGGACGGCGGCCCCGCTCAGGCCGGCCGAGGATGCCGTAACTCTGGATACGACGGCCCTGAACGCCGACGAGGTATTCGCGCAAGCGCTGCGGATCATCGCCGAGAAGACAGGAAGAACAGACATCCAGCAACGATAAGCCCGAGAGGATTTCGGGAAGACCGCCGGAGCCAACCGGCTGGCCTGAACACTGAACCGAAAGGAACCACTATGGCCACCAACACTGCGGCTCAGCCGCAAGAGAAAGAATCATTCGCCGCCCTGCTCGAGGAATCCCTCGGCGAGGTCGGCTCGCTGGAAGGCACGGTCCTGAAGGGGCGTGTCGTCAATATCGAAGGTGAAAGCGTCATCATCGATGTTGGCCTCAAGTCCGAAGGCCGCGTCGCGCTGCGCGAATTCGCCAAGGCCGGCGAAGACAGCGAACTCAAGATCGGCGACGACGTCGAGGTCTACCTGGAGCGCATGGAGGACAAGAACGGCGAGGCGATGCTGAGCCGCGACAAGGCCCGCCGCGAGGAGTCCTGGAACCACCTCGAGAAGGCCTTCGACGACAGCAAGCGCGTGACCGGCACGATCTTCGGCCGCGTCAAGGGCGGCTTCACCGTCGATCTCTCCGGCGCCGTGGCCTTCCTGCCCGGCAGCCAGGTCGACATTCGTCCGGTGCGCGACGTCACCCCACTGATGCACACCCCGCAGCCCTTCCAGATCCTCAAGATGGACCGCGCCCGCGGCAACATCGTCGTCTCGCGCCGTGCAGTGCTCGAGGAGGATCGCGCCGAGCAGCGCAGCGAGCTGATCGCCAACCTGCAGGAAGGCCAGATTCTGACCGGTGTCGTGAAGAATATCACCGACTACGGCGCCTTCGTGGACCTGGGCGGCGTCGACGGCCTGCTGCACGTCACCGACATTTCCTGGAAGCGCATCAACCATCCCTCCGAAGCGCTCGCCATCGGCCAGCAGGTGCAGGTGCAGATCATCCGCTTCAACCCCGAGACCCAGCGCATCAGCCTGGGTATGAAGCAGCTGGAGGCCGACCCTTGGGAAGGCGTGGCTGCCAAGTACCCGGTCGGCGCCAAGTTCGAGGGTCGCGTGACCAACATCACCGACTACGGCGCCTTCGTGGAGCTGGAAGCCGGCATCGAAGGCCTGGTGCACGTCTCCGAGATGAGCTGGACCAAGAAGAACGTCCATCCGGGCAAGATCGTCTCCACCTCCCAGCAGGTGGAAGTCGTCGTTCTCGACGTGGACGAGGAAAAGCGCCGCATCTCGCTGGGCCTCAAGCAGGTCCAGGCCAATCCCTGGGAAGAGCTTCTGGAGAACTATCCCGTCGGCTCCGAACTGGAAGGCGAGATCAAGAACATCACCGAATTCGGTCTGTTCGTTGGCCTGCCGGGCGAGATCGACGGCATGGTCCACCTCTCCGACCTGGACTGGAACCGTCCGGGCGAGGACGCCATCCAGGACTACGAGAAGGGCCAGGTCATCAAGGTCAAGCTGCTGGAAGTGGACGTCGAGAAGGAGCGTATCTCGCTGGGCGTCAAGCAGCTTGAATCCGACCCCTTCGAGAGCGCCAGCGAAGGCATCCGCAAGGGCAGCACGGTCACCGGCACGGTCACCGAGGTCAACGACAACGGCGTCGAGCTGGAGTTGGCCGATGGTGCCACCGGCTTCATCCGCAAGGCGGAACTCTCCCGCGATCGGGCCGAGCAGCGTCCGGACCGCTTCGCCGTGGGCGAGAAGGTCGACGCGAAGGTGACCACGGTCGACAAGAAGACCCGCCGCATCAACCTCTCGATCAAGCAGCTGCAGATCGCGGAGGAGAAACAGGCCATGGCCGAGTACGGCTCCACCGAATCCGGAGCCAGCCTCGGCGACATTCTCGGAGCCGCCCTGTCCCAGGCCAAGGCCGAAGCCGAGGACGGCGAGAAGAAGTCGACCAAGACGAAAAGCGCCGAGGACGACACGGAGGATACGGAGGACAAGGAAGACAAGGACAGCTGAAGCTGGACTGTCCCTTGTTGCCGAACAGAGCGGGGCGTGGAGTTTTCTCCACGCCCCGCTATTCTTGTCAGGGACGACCCGCCCGCCGCTTCAGGCCTGGATGGCAGCTGAAAACCATGGCTTGCCGAAAGCCGGCGCGAATTGGAACCGCTCCACGGAAGCCATAAACTATCTACTTGTTATGCAAGGATATTCCTTGACCTTCCGAGCGCAGTCTGGCAGATTTTCAAGGCAACCCTGCATGGGTTCTCTTTTTACGGGAATGCGGCACTCAGGCATCTCTGGGGGGCGGAAAGAAGCATGACAAAATCCGAGCTGATTCAACGCATAGCGGAGATGAATCCGCACCTCTACCACCGCGATGTAGAGCGCATCGTCAGCACGATCTTCGAGGAAATCGCCGACGCCCTTAGCCGGGGAGACCGGGTCGAACTGCGCGGATTCGGCGCCTTCTCCACCAAGCAGCGGGATGCCCGTGTCGGCCGCAACCCGCGGACCGGCGAGGCCGTGCAGGTCGAGGCGAAGTCCGTACCCTATTTCAAGACCGGAAAGCAGCTGCGCGAGCGGCTGAACGAATGATCGTCCGCCGGCCGCCACCGGCCCGGCGCACATCCGAGAACAAGGCGGATTTGCTGTGAAGCGTTTGAGCTGGATCATTTCCATTCCCCTGCTCATCATCGGCGTGGTCTTTGCCGTGGTGAACAGGCAGGACGTCGACGTGCTGATCTGGCCCTTCGGGATCCAGCTCCAGGCACCGCTTTTTCTGGTCATCCTGCTGGCCCTCTTTCTGGGCTTCCTGATCGGCGGCCTCTTGGCCTGGTTCTCCGCCCACGCCGCCCGGCGGCGCGAGAAGCGCCAGCAGAACGAGAAGCTGCGGGCGCTCGAGCGCCAGATTGAGGACCTGCGCCGGGGTCGCGAAAGCCCGTCCCCGACCTCATCGCGCCTGCCGGGTTCGGACGCCGGCGGCCGCTAGACCGGACAGGAAGGAGAGACCCGCCTGATGCGCATGGTATCTGCGGACGACACCCGCAACAGCCTCGATTTCCCCTCGCTGGTGCGAAGCCTCGAAACCGCCTTCGCCGGCGATGCCGAAGTTCCGGTCCGCCACCATCACTCCATCCCCCGCCCCGGCGAACAGGATGCCACCCTGCTGCTGATGCCGGCCTGGGACACCCATGGCCCCACAGGGGTCAAGATTGTGCGCGTCACGCCGGGCAATGCCGATCGCGGCCTGCCGGCGATCATGGGCGTCTACCTGCTGATGAACGAGGTGACGGGCGAACCGGAGGCTTTGATCGACGGGCAGATGCTGACCGTCCGGCGCACTGCTGCCGCCTCGGCCCTGGGCGCGCACTTCCTGGCCCGCGCGGACAGCCACCGCCTGCTGATGGTCGGCACCGGCGCGCTGGCGCCGCACCTGATCGAGGCCCACGCCAGCGTGCGCCCCATCCGCGAAGTGAAGATCTGGGGCCGCAATCCCGAGAAGGCCGACAAGCTGGCCAGCTCCCTGGACAGCAACACGCTCAAGGTCGAGGCCGTCGAGGAGCTGCAGGCCGGTGTCCAGTGGGCCGACGTGATCTCCTGCGCCACCCTCAGCCGCGAGCCCCTGGTCCGCGGCGCCTGGATGCAGGAGGGCCAGCACCTGGATCTGGTGGGGGCCTTCAAGCCGGACATGCGCGAGAGCGATGACGAGGCCGTCCAGCGCTGCCGCATCTTCGTCGACACCCATGCCGGCGCACTGAAGGAAGGCGGGGACATCGTCCAGCCGATGGAAGCCGGAGCGATCACCAAGTCCGACGTGGTGGCCGACCTCTTCGAGCTGTCCCGCGGCAAAGTCCAGGGGCGGCGGGACGACAGCGAACTGACGCTCTTCAAGTCCGTGGGCACGGCGCTCGAGGACTACGCCGCCGCGCAACAGGTGCTGCAGCGCCTGTCCTGACCCCGGATTCATGGTCGCCTGCACCACTGCAGGCCCTGGCAGCGAGACAATGTCATGACAGACGGACTGGAGTCCGTATTCATCGCCCTCGACACCTCCGATCCCCTCGGCGCGCGACACCTGGTGCGCACGCTGGGCAAGGGGCCGCGCACCGCCGGCTTCAAGATCGGCAAGGAGTTCTTCACCGCCCATGGCCCTGTCGGCACGCGCGAGGTAACCGACGGCTACCCGCTGTTTCTCGATCTCAAGTTTCACGACATTCCCAACACCGTGGCCGGCGCCATCCGCAGTTCGCTGCAGCTGCGTCCCGCCATCGTGAACGTCCATGCCTCCGGCGGCGCGGCCATGATGCGGGCGGCCGCCCAGGCCGCCGACGAAGCGGCAACCGCCTTCGATGCACCGCGGCCCTGGGTGATCGCGGTCACCGTCCTGACCAGCCTGGACGACAGCGACCTGGACCAGGTCGGCCAGGCCGGTCCGGCACGCGAACAGGTACTGCGCCTCGCCCGCCTGGCCCAGGACTGCGGCCTCGACGGCGTCGTCTGCAGTCCGCGTGAACTCGCGGACCTGCGCCGGCACTGCGGGCCGGACTTCCGCCTGGTGGTGCCCGGCATCCGACCCGACTGGGCCGACAGCGGCGACCAGAAACGCACCATGACGCCGGGCGAGGCGATCTCCGCCGGTGCCGACCGCCTGGTCATCGGCCGGCCGGTGACCGCCGCGAAGGATCCCCTGGCTGCCCTGCAACGGCTGGCCAGCGACCTGGCATGACTCGCGGCGGCCTGGAAATGGCCGGAACCGCTGGACAGCGGCGCCCTGCAAGGAAATGATGCCGGCCGCGAAGTTTTCCCGTGACGCTGGCGCCGCCCGAAGAAATAGTTGACCCCATGGACGAATTCGATTTCACGACCCTGCCGGACCAGCGGCAGCTGCACCCCCTCTCCCTGGGGCACACCCTGCCGCATGTCGTCGCGCTGCTGAAGGCACACTGGCGCAAGCTCGCCGGGCTCGCCCTGATACCGATCCTGATCAGCTTCGGGCTGGCGAGCGCCTTCACCCTGATCGGCCTGGGCACCCAAGCCAGCTTCTTCCTGCTGGGTGTGGACCTCTTCCTCTCCGTCTGGTTCTCGGTGGCCGTCTATCGCTACTGGTTCGTGGCCGAGCCCGGCGCGCGGCGTGACTACATCCCGGCCTGGCGCGGTCGCGAACTGCGCTTCTTCTTCCGCGCGCTTGGACTCTTCTTCATGATCTCCGGCGTGGTCGTGCTCTGCCTCATGGCCTTCGGCGGCCTGACCGGCGCGGCCGGCGGACTGCCGGCCATGGGACCGGGGCTGGTGGTCGGCATCCTGGCCGGACTCGTGGTGGCGGTCTCCTTCTCCTTCGTCCTGCCCGCCGCCGCCCTGGGACCGGGCTACAGCTACCTGCGCGCGCTGCAGGAAGCGAAGGGTATCCTGCTGCCTTTCTGCGGCCTGCTGCTGGTCACCATCCTGCCCGTGGACCTGGCGCTCAGCCTGGTCAATTTCCTGCTGCTCTCGCTCGAGCGCACCCTGGGACTGTCGGTGCCCGGCCTTGCCTTTGCCGCGGTCGCCAACTATGTCTCGCTGACCGTGGCCGCCACGGTGCTGTCCGTGGTCTTTGCCCGGCGCACGGGCTGGCCCTTGCGTGTGGAGGGAACCGCGACATGAGCCGTCCCGACGTGAAGATCTGCGGCATCAATTCCGCCGAGGCCGCCGAGGCCGCGGCGCGCCACGGCGCGCGCTATGCCGGGTTGGTATTCTATCCTCCCAGCCCCCGTTCGGTGGACGCCGCCCAGGCGGCCGCACTCGCCGCCCGTATGCCGGACTCAGTACTGAAGGTCGGCCTGTTCGTCGACCCGGACGACGACCTGCTGGGCGAGGTCCTGGCGCAGGTCCCGCTCGACATGCTCCAGCTGCACGGATCCGAAACGCCTCAACGCACGGCCGAGATCCGTAGCCGTCACGGACGCGCCGTCCTCAAGGCCGTCAAGGTGGCGCAGCCCGAGGACCTGGACCAGGTTGCCGACTACGAGGCGGCCGCCGACATGCTCCTGTTCGACGCCAAGGCTCCAAAGACCATGGCCAACGCCCTGCCGGGCGGCAATGCGCTCGCCTTCGACTGGCGCCTGCTCGGAAATCGCACCGGAAAGCTGCCGTGGATGCTTTCGGGTGGGTTGAAACGCGAGAACCTGGCCGAAGCCGTCACCATCAGCCGGGCCCGGGCCGTGGACGTCTCCTCGGGCGTCGAGGACAGCCCCGGACGGAAGAACCCCGAGCTGATCCGGGCCTTCCTGGAACAGGCCCGCACCCTCTAGCTTACCAGCGCATGAAAAGCCCGCCGTAACAGGCTTCTGGCGTTGCGGCAGGCGGCGTAATGGGGCAGAGTGCGCCGACATCGCCTGCCCTTGGGGTGCTGGCGGCGGGACAAGCTCCCGGATCATTATTGGACTTGCTTCAACAGACATCAGAATGACCGAACCGCTCAACACCTACAGATCCGGGCCGGATGAATTCGGCCACTTCGGAATATTCGGCGGGCGCTTTGTCGCCGAGACCCTCATGCCGCTGGTGCTCGAGGTCGAGCATGCCTACAACGAGGCCAACGCCGACCCGGAGTTCAAGCGCGAGATCGAGTACTTCGCCCAGCATTACGTGGGCCGTCCCAGCCCTCTCTATCATGCCGAGCGACTGAGCGAGTACCTGGGCGGCGCGCGCATCTACTTCAAGCGCGACGAGCTCAATCACACCGGTGCGCACAAGATCAACAACACGCTGGGCCAGATCCTGCTGGCGCGGCGCATGGGCAAGACGCGCATCATCGCCGAGACCGGCGCCGGCCAGCACGGCGTCGCCACCGCCACGGTCTGCGCCCGCTTCAACCTGCCCTGCGTGGTCTACATGGGCGCCACGGACATGGAGCGCCAGGCCCCCAACGTCTTCCGCATGAAGCTGCTGGGCGCCGAGGTCATTCCCGTGGAAAGTGGCACCGGCACCCTGAAGGACGCCATGAACGAGGCCCTGCGCGACTGGGTCGCCAATGTGGACAGCACCTTCTACATCATCGGCACGGCCGCCGGACCGCACCCCTATCCCGCCATGGTGCGCGACTTCCAGTCGGTGATCGGGCGCGAGACGCGCGAACAGATCCTGCAGGCCGAAGGCCGGCTGCCGGACACCCTGGTGGCCTGTATCGGCGGCGGCTCCAATGCCATCGGGCTGTTCCATCCCTTCCTGGACGAACCGGACGTGAAGATGATCGGGGTCGAGGCCGCCGGCCACGGACTGGACAGCGGCGAGCACGCCGCCTCGCTCAACGGTGGCGAACCCGGGGTGCTGCACGGTAACCGCACCTACCTGCTGCAGGACGACGACGGCCAGATCATCGACGCCTATTCCATTTCGGCCGGCCTCGACTATCCCGGCATCGGGCCGGAACATGCCTGGCTGCACGAAAGCGGCCGGGTCGAGTACGCCGCCGTCACCGACGCCGAGGCGCTGGAGGCCTTCAAGCTGTGCACCGCCACGGAAGGCATCATCCCGGCCCTGGAGCCCAGCCACGCCCTGGCCCAGGTCATCAAGGTCGCCCCCGAGCTGCCGCGTGACCACCTTCTCGTGGTCAATATCTGCGGCCGCGGCGACAAGGACATCTACGCCGTCGCCCAGAAGCTGGGGGTGGAACTGTGAGCACCGCAACCTCCGTCCAAATTGCCGAAAGCCGCGTCGACGCCCGCTTTGCCGAACTGAAGGCCCAAGGCCGTGCCGGCCTCGTCACCTTCATCACCGCCGGCGATCCGGACGCCGAGACCACCTATCAGATCCTGCGCGCCCTGCCCGAAGCCGGCGCCGACCTGATCGAGATCGGCATGCCCTTCTCCGACCCCATGGCCGACGGCCCGGCCATCCAGGCGAGCTCGCAGCGCGCGCTGAAGAACGGCATCTCCCTGGCCAAGACGCTCGAGATCGTGCACCGGTTCCGGGCCGAGGACAGCACGACGCCGGTCATCCTGATGGGCTACTACAACCCCATCTATCACATGGGCGTCGAGAAATTCCTCAGGCTGGCCCGGGATGCGGGTGTGGACGGCCTGATCATCGTGGACCTGCCGCCGGAGGAGGATCGCGAGCTCTGCCTGCCGGCCATCGACGCCGGATTGCACTGGATCCGCCTGGCCACGCCGACCACCGATGACAAGCGTCTGCCCAAGGTTCTGGAGAACACCAGCGGCTTTCTCTACTACGTGTCCATTCTGGGCATCACCGGAACTCGCGCTGCAGCGGCCGAAGAGGTCGGCGCAGCCATCGAGCGCATCAAGCGCCACTCTGACCTGCCGGTCGCCGTCGGCTTTGGTATCCGCACGCCGGAGCATGCCGCCGCCATCGGCAAGGTGGCCGATGCGGCTGTCGTGGGCTCGGCCATCGTCGAACGCATTGCCGAAGCTCTGGACGAGAACGGCAAGGCCGGTACGGGCCTCGTCGACTCCGTCACGGAGCTCATCCGCGATCTGCGAACGGGACTGGATCGATGAACTGGATCACCAACTATGTGCGCCCCAAGCTTCAGGCGCTGGTTTCTTCCAAGAACGAGGTTCCGGACAATCTCTGGGAAAAGTGTCCCGCCTGCGAGCACATGATCTTTCACCGCGAGCTGGAGGAACAGCTGCGGGTCTGCCCGAACTGCAGCCATCACATGCGCATCGGCCCGGCCACGCGCATGCAGCTGCTGTTCGACGAGGGCAAGTACACCCGCGCGGAGCTGCCGGAAACCATCCAGGATCCGCTGAAATTCCGCGACCGTGAACGCTATTCGGAGCGGCTCAAGAAGGCACGCTCCAAGACCGGCGAGCAGGATGCCATCCAGGTGGCCCACGGAACCATCGGCGGTCAGAAGGCCGTGGCCGCCGTGTTCGACTTCTCCTTCATGGGCGGCTCAATGGGCGTCGCCGTTGGCGAAGGCCTGCTGACCGCCGCGAAACTGGCGGTGGAAAAGGACGCGGCGCTCATCACGATTCCCTCCTCAGGTGGCGCACGCATGCAGGAGGGCATCCTTTCGCTGATGCAGCTGCCGCGCAGCGTCATTGCCGTGGAGATGGTGAAGGAAAAGAACCTTCCCTATATCGTACTGCTGACCGACCCCACCACCGGCGGTGTCTCGGCGTCCTTCGCCATGCTGGGCGATGTCCAGATCGCCGAGCCTGGTGCGGTCATCGGCTTTGCCGGCGCGCGCGTCATCGAGGAGACGATCCGCGAAACCCTGCCGCCCGGCTTCCAGCGCGCCGAATACCTGCTGGAGCACGGCATGCTGGACATGGTGGTCCCGCGCGCCGAGCTGCAGGAAACCCTGGGACGCGTCCTGCATCTGCTGCGCGAACCGCTGACCGGCGAAGCCCTGAGCACCAGCGGCAAGGGCAAGAAGGCCGCGTCCAAGGCCGCCGCCTCCGAAGAGGCCAAGAGCGGCACCGGTGCGCAAAAGGAAAAGGCCGCCGCACAGGACGAGAAATCCGGCACGAAGACGTCCAAGTCCGAGGCGGAGCGTGTCACACAACAGTGACGCCGTCCTGGCGCGCCTGAACCGGCTGCATCCCAAGATCATCGACCTCTCCCTGGGGCGCATAGAGCGCCTGCTGGCCGCCCTGGACCATCCCGAACGCCAGCTGCCGCCCGTGGTCCATGTGGCCGGGACGAACGGCAAGGGCTCGGTGCTGGCCATGCTGCGCGCCATGCTGGAAGCGGCCGAGCGGCGCGTCCATGTCTACACCTCACCCCATCTGGCACGTTTCCATGAACGCATTCGCCTGAGCGGGGAGCTGATCTCGGAACCGGAGCTGCTGGCCCTGCTGGAGGAATGTGAGCAGGCCAACGGCGAAACGCCCATCACCTTCTTCGAGATCACGACGGCCGCGGCCTTCCTGGCATTCGCCCGCCAGCCTGCAGATGTCCTGCTTCTGGAAGTCGGCCTGGGCGGCCGGCTGGATGCCACCAACGTGATCGACACCCCGGAACTGACCATCATCACCCCGGTCTCCATGGACCACATGCAGTACCTGGGGGACAGCCTGGAGGCGATCGCCCGGGAGAAGGCGGGCATTCTCAAGCCAGGGGTTCCAGCCGTCATTGGCCTGCAGCAGCCCGAGGCGCTCGAGGTCATTGAACGCCGTGCCCTGGAAGTCGGCGCACCCCTGATCGTCCAGAGCCGCGATTTCCACGTTCAGGAAACGGGCGAAGTCATGGTGTTCCGGATGGGTGACGAGCTGAGTCATTGGCCGCGCCCTTCGCTGCCCGGTCCGCACCAGGTCGAGAATGCTGGCATGGCGCTCGCCGCGGCCCGGGGCCTGGCCACCTTCCTGCCCGAAGACGCAGCGGTTGCCTCCGGCCTGCGCCGGGCCAGCTGGGGCGCACGCCTGCAGCACTTGCAGGAGGGTCCTCTGCCGCGGACCTTGCCGGCTGACTGGGAACTCTGGCTGGATGGCGGGCACAACGCCGCGGCCGGCGCTGCCTTGGCGCGGGCCTTGACCGACTGGCCTGGCGATGGCCGGGAAAAACCATTGGATCTTGTCTACGGCATGCTGAACAGCAAGACAGCCGAGGCCTTTCTGGCGCCCCTGGCACCTTTGACCCGCCGTCTCAGGGCCGTGGAGATCCCGGGCGAGCCCAACTCCCTGTCGGCAGACGCAGCGGCCGGGCATGCCCGCAGTTGCGGCTTCGAGGCGGCCCCTGCAGAAACCGTGCAGGAGGCGTTGCAGGCACTCGTCCAGGCCGCCGACAGGCCGGGCCGCATCCTCATCTGCGGTTCGCTTTACCTGGCCGGCGCCGTGCTGCGCGACAACGAACGCGAAGAGGTCTGATGGAACGCTCCCGCAGGCACACCCTGATGCTGCTCGCCTTTCTCGTGCTCACCCTGGCGGTGGGCCAGATCGGCAGCCTGCCGACCCGTACGGCACTGGACAGCTGGTATCCGGACCTGGCCAAGCCGGCCTTCACGCCGCCGGATCTGGCCTTTCCCATCGTCTGGAACCTGCTCTACGTCATGATGGCGGTGGCGGCCTGGCTGGTCTGGCGCCGCAGCGGCTGGGCAAGAGCCAAGGGGGCGCTGGGCCTCTGGGGCCTGCAGCTGGCCCTCAACCTGGCCTGGACCTATCTCTTCTTCGGTCTGCGCAGTCCGGGCCTCGCCCTGCTGGAAGCCGGCGGGCTGTTCCTTGTCCTCGTGGCCACCCTCGTGGCCGTTGACCGGCACAGCCGCACCGCGGCCTGGCTGCTTGTGCCCTACCTTCTCTGGACCGTCTACGCGATCGCGCTCACCTTCGAGATCTGGCGCCTGAACTGAAAACGTCTCAGGAGACCTGACGCACGCCCGCGGCCGCGCGCTCTTCCCCCGGCAAGGCCGCGCTTTCCTCGCGGCCGATGAGACCCTGAACGCCGTCCAGGGCCCCGGGCTTCAGCTCCAGCACCTGGAAGCGCGGCGGATCGACCGGACCGGGCAGGATCAGGCCATAACTCACCGCGGACTGGAACCCGAAGGGTTCGTAATAGGCGGGATCGCCCACCACCACGCAGGCGCTATGGCCCTGTTTCCGGGCCTCGGTCAGGCTGTGATAGACCAGCCCCTTGCCGATGCCGCGACCCTGTTGCGCCGGCTCCACGGCCAGGGGTCCCAGCAGGATGGCGGGATGATCGGCAATGCGGATCGGCCAATAGCGAATGGAGGCCAACAGGCTGTCGTCCTCGTGGACCGCGACGAAGGAAAGCGCCGTCACCGGCCGGATCCCTTCGCGCAGCCGATAGACCGTCTTGCCATGGCGGTCATGACCGAAGGTCCGGTCCAGCAGGGGGTCGATCAGGGGCCCGTCCACGGGCCGTTCAGGCATGAATTGATGAGTCATTTGGAAACAATCCGTTCGAACAAACACATGAAGCCAGGAGAGACTTGGCCCCGGAGCTTTCCTCCGGCGGCCCGCCGGTCGTTCACCGGCTATCCCTTCGTCGTTCGAACGTCGCAAACATCTCGTAACCTCTTGTTCACGCACAAGGCTTGACTTTCCAGTCCTATAGCACGCCTTCGTGGCAGAATCCACCGAAAGACAGACCGGCCCGCCTGCCTCACTGCCCTGCGCGGCGGACGTCGCTCAAACACTAGCGCAGAGATCACGGTCCCAGGAGGGCTCGGTCCCGAAGCAGCTCGCCAGATAGTCGATGAAAACCCGCACCTTGGGCGAAAGGTGTCGTCCGGCGGGATAGACGGCATTCACCGCCCCCAGTCCACCGTCGATCCAATCCGGCAGGACAGCGACCAGGCGTCCCGCCTGCAGGTCCGGGCCGGCGATGAAGGTCGGCAGGTAGGCGATTCCCAGACCGGCCACGGCTGCACAACGGATGGCTTCCCCGTTGTTGAGGCGCACCCGCCCGTTGACCCGCACGCTGCGCTCGCCCTCCGAGCCGTTCAATCGCCAGGTATCGCCCGAAGCCTGGTAGCTGTAGAGCAGGCAGGAATGCGCCGCCAGGGATTCCGGGCTCTGGGGCGTGCCGTGCCGTTCCAGATACGAGGGCGCGGCACAGAGGATGCGGCGATTGGGTGCCAAACGCCGGGCAATCAGGCTGGAGTCCGCCAGCACCCCGACCCGGATCGCCAGGTCGTAGCCTTCCTCCACCAGGTCAACAACGCGGTCCTCGAACGCGGCGTCCAGGTCGATTTCCGGATAGCGTTCCAGGAACGCCGGCAACAGCGGCGCCACCTGCAGGATGCCGAAGGACATGGGCAGGTTGACGCGCAGGGTTCCGCGCGGCGCGTCGGTCAGGCGATGCACGGCCTGGCTGGCGGCCTCCGCCTCGTTCAGCATGCGCCGGCAGCCCTCGTAATAGGCCCGGCCCGCCTCGGTGAGAGAGAGCTTGCGAGTCGTCCGGTTCAGCAGGCGCGTGCCCAGTGACTCCTCCAGCCGTGAGACCGTCTTGGATACCGCGGACTTGGACAGGTTGAGCGTACGTGCGGCGCCCGAGAAGCTGCCGCTTTCGACGACATTCACGAAAACCGCCATGGCCGGAAGGGATTCGAACATCAGGGAGTCCGCTGCTTTTCTGTTTCTTTAAAGGAAACGATTATATGAATTTTTCCACTCTTATCACACCTGAGGAAACAGAGCATATATGGACCACGTCACGCAAGGTAGAGACGCACACGATAACTCCCCCTGCAGCCCGAACGGAGGCACAGATGACCAAGGTTCTCATTCTCTACTACTCCAGCTACGGTCACATAGAAACCATGGCCAAGGCCGTGGCGGAAGGCGTGAAGGAAGTTCCGGGCGCCGAGGCGACGCTCAAGCGCGTGGCTGAGCTCGTGCCTGAAGAGGTCCGCAAGGAGTCCGGATACAAGCAGGATCAGGCCGGTGATATACTGGAGGACGTCAACGAGCTGGCCGACTACGATGCCATCATCGTTGGCACGCCGACCCGTTTCGGTAACATGACCAGCCAGATGCGCAACTTCTGGGACAAGACCGGCGGACTCTGGTTCAACGGCACGCTGATCGGCAAGGTGGGCAGTGCCTTCACCTCCACCGCCACCCAGCACGGCGGGCAGGAAACGACGCTGACCTCCACCCAGACGACGCTGATGCACCATGGCATGGTCATCGTCGGCGTGCCTTACAGCTGCGCCGAGATCATGAACATGAACGAGATCACGGGCGGCACACCCTATGGTGCCAGCACCCTGGCGGACGGCGACGGCAGCCGCCAGCCCAGCGAAAACGAGCTGGCCATCGCGCGATTCCAGGGTCGCCATGTGACCGGGATCGCCCAGAAGTTGCACGGATAAGGGAAACCGCACGGCGGGAAGCGGCCGTGCCACGAGGAGATACGGTCATGATCGAAGCACGCCCCTTCGAGAATCTGGGTCATTTCGAGAATGCCTGGCTGAATGCCAACTATCACTTCAGCTTCGCCAACTACCGTAATCCCTCGCGCATGGGTGTCGGACCCCTGCGCGTCTGGAACGACGATACCGTCGCGCCAGGCCAGGGGTTCGACATGCATGGCCATCGCGACATGGAGATCATCACCTATATCCGCGAAGGGGCGATCACGCACCAAGACCACCTGGGCAACGAAGGACGCACCGAAGCGGGCGACATCCAGGTCATGTCGGCGGGCAAGGGCATCCTGCACGCCGAGTACAACCAGGAGGACAGGCCGACAACCCTGTTCCAGATCTGGATTCTGCCCAACAAGGCTCACGTTCAGCCGCGCTGGGAAACCCGCCGCTTCCCCCGGGAGGATCGGGCCGGCGAACTGGTGGCCCTGGCCTCGGGCCGCGGCCATGACGGAGCCCTGGTCATTCATCAGGATGCCGCTCTCTTCGGCAGTCTGCTGAAGACGGGCCAGACCCTGGACGTCGAGCTCGAACCGGGACGCCAGGCCTATCTGGTGCTGGCCACCGGCCGGGTGGAGGTCCAGGATGACAGCGCCGCCTCACAGACGCTGAAGGCGCGGGACGGCGCCCACATCGCCGAGACCGGAAGACTGCGCATTGCCGCGCAGGAAGACAGCGAACTTCTGCTCGCCGACCTGCCGGAGGCGTTCTGAGCCCCGTCCGGTGGAGCGGAAACGAAGGAAAGGACTTCAGGTATGGGACTTCTGATCGACGGCCAATGGCATGACAAGTGGTACGACACCGACAAGCACGGTGGGCGTTTCCAGCGCGACGCCAGTGCCTTTCGCAACTGGATCACGGCCGACGGCAGTCCCGGTCCCTCGGGCGAAGGCGGCTTCAAGGCCGAACCCGAGCGCTATCATCTCTATGTCTCGCTGGCCTGTCCCTGGGCCCACCGGGTCCTGATCTTCCGCAAGCTGAAGAAGCTGGAGGAACTGCTGCCCGTGTCCATCGTGCACTGGTACATGGGCGAGAACGGCTGGGAGTTTCGTGAAGAGGACGGTGCGACGGGCGACCCGCTGTTCGGCTATGACTATCTGCACCAGCTCTATACCCGGGCCAAGCCGGACTATACGGGTCGCGTCACCGTGCCGACCCTCTGGGACAAGCAGAAGGGCACCATCGTCAGCAACGAGTCGGCCGAGATCATCCGCATGCTGAATACGGCCTTCGACACCTACACCGACGTCGACCACGATTTCTATCCGCCCGAGCTGCGCGAGGAGATCGATGCCGTGAACGCGCGCGTCTACGACACGGTGAACAACGGCGTCTACAAGTCGGGCTTCGCCACCACGCAGCAGGCCTACGAGGAAGCCGTGGTGCCGCTGTTCGAGTCCCTGGATTGGCTGGAGGAGCGGCTGTCACGCAACCGCTATATTGTGGGCGATCACCTGAGCGAGGCCGACTGGCGGCTGTTCACGACCCTGATCCGCTTCGATCCGGTCTATGTCGGCCACTTCAAGTGCAACCTGCGCCGGATCGTCGACTACCCCAACCTCTGGGCCTACACCCGTGAACTCTACCAGATGCCGGGCATCGCCGAGACGGTCGACCTGCACCACATCAAGCATCACTATTATGTCAGCCACGGCATGATCAATCCGACCGGCGTGGTGCCGAAGGGGCCGATCCTCGACCACATGGCTCCACACGGGCGGGGATGAGCGAGCCTTTCTCGCCCGGAATTTGACGGATGCGGACAGGACAGGACTTGCAGTAAGCTTCCCGGGTCTTCGGCACAGAACATCACGGGGCTGCATCCAATGACGCTCACCAGGACAGGAAAAGCCGCACTCCAGGTTATCGGCGCCGCGACAGCACTTGTTCTGACCGGATGTGCGGACTCCGGGGGCTGGGCCGAGGAGCGTGCACCCTACGGGCACATGCCGCCACCGGGCGAATGCAGGGTCTGGTACCCGGACCGTCCGCCCGGACAGCAGCCACCGCCAGGCCCATGCCACGAGATTCACGAGGACGTGCCGCCGGGAGCGTCGGTTCTGCGCGGCTGACGCGCGCGCAAGGACAGGAGCCTGCCTCTTGCCCCCGCCGGTGCTTTGCGCCACCTTCAATGCCATGCAGACGAAAGACGTGCCCCAGACCCCGCCGCCGCATCCGCAGCAGGTCGAAACCTGGCTGTTCGACCTGGACAACACGCTCTATCCGGCCTCCTGCCGGCTGTTCGACCAGATCGACCGTCGCATGGGCCTGTTCATCGAACAGCGCTTCGGCCTGTCGTCGGAAGCGGCGCGGCACATGCAGAAGAGCTTTTTCCATACGCACGGCACCACCCTGCGCGGCCTGATGACGGAGCATGCCGTCGATCCCGCCGATTACCTGGACTTCGTCCATGACATCGATTTGTCGGGTCTGGAGGCCGACTCCCGGCTCGATGCCGCCCTGTCTGCTCTGCCCGGGCGCAAGGTGATCTTCACCAACGCCGATACCGGCCATGCAGAACGCGTCCTGGACCGCCTGGCGCTTGCACATCATTTCGAGGCCATCTTCGACATCCGGGCGGCCGAGTTCGTGCCCAAGCCGGACGAAGGGCCCTACGACCGCCTGCTGGAGAGACACGGCCTCGCCGCAGAGCGCACCGTCTTCTTCGAGGACTCGGCGCGCAACCTGAAGCCCGCCCATGCCCGTGGCATGACCACCGTCTGGGTGCGCCACGAAGCCAACTGGAGCGCGCCCCCCGCCGAGGACGACTACATCCACCATCGCACCGACGACCTTACGGCCTGGCTGCAGGCCCTCCACGCCCGAAACGGCTGACTTCCCTCCCTCTCCGCCGTCGCTAGCTCTGGCGGAGATTGACTTGGACGGGGGGCTGCCGCATCTTCTGCCGCGCCCGTTCAACCGGCCGGCTGGCCCAACCCGTGAGCAGAGACGTCAAGACAATGCAGACAGAAGACCTGAAGAGCGTCATTGAGAACGCCTGGGAAGAGCGCGACAAGATCAGCCCCAAGACCGAAGGCGTGGTCCGCGACGGTGTCGAACTGGCCCTGGAAGGCCTCGACAACGGCCGCTTCCGCGTCGCCGAACGCCAGGAGGACGGTGCGTGGCAGGTCAACCAATGGCTGAAGAAGGCGGTCCTGCTGTCCTTCCGCCTGAACGACATGACGGTGATGCCGGGCGGCCCACGCGACGTGAATCACGGCGAGGCCGTGTGGTTCGACAAGGTTCCCTCCAAGTTTGCCGGCTGGACCGAAGAGCACTTCCGCGAAGCCGGCTTCCGTGCGGTCCCCAACTGCATTGTGCGCCGCTCCGCCCATATCGCCTCCGACGTCGTGCTCATGCCGTCTTTCGTGAATGTCGGCGCCTACGTGGACAGCGGCACCATGGTGGATACCTGGGCCACCATCGGCTCCTGCGCCCAGATCGGAAAGAATTGTCACATCTCCGGGGGCGCCGGCATCGGCGGCGTGCTTGAGCCGTTGCAGGCTAACCCCGTGGTCATCGAGGACGGCGTCTTCGTCGGTGCCCGCTCCGAAGTCGCCGAGGGCGTCATCGTGCGCGAGGGCTCGGTGCTCTCCATGGGCGTCTACCTCGGCGCCTCCACCACCATCATCAATCGCGAGACCGGGGAAAAATTCCGCGGGGAGGTGCCCTCCTACTCGGTGGTGGTGCCCGGATCCATGGCCGGCAAGCCGCTGCCGGACGGCTCGCCCGGGCCCAGCCTCTACTGCGCGGTGATCGTCAAGCGCGTGGACGAGGGGACGCGGGCCAAGACCTCGATCAACGAGCTGCTGCGCACCTGAGGCCGGGGGCCGTCATGACGTCCGGCGTACTGGATCCCGTCGAGCTCACCCGGCGCCTGATTCGCTGCCCCAGCGTCACGCCCGAGGAAGGCGGCGCGCTCGACCTGCTGCAGGGCGAGCTGGAAGCGCTGGGCTTCGCCTGTCACCGCCTGGTCTTCTCGGAGGACGGCACGCCGGACGTGGACAATCTCTACGCCCGTCTTGGCACGGCGGCGCCCAACTTCTGCTTCGCCGGCCACACCGACGTGGTCCCTACGGGCGATCCCGAAGCCTGGAGCTGCGACCCCTTCGCCGGCGAATTGCGCGACGGCATGGTCTTTGGCCGCGGCGCCTCCGACATGAAGGGGGCAGTGGCCGCCTTCGTCGCCGCCGTCTCGGCCTATCTGGCCGAGCGCGGCACGCCGGTCGGCTCCGTCAGCCTGCTGATCACCGGCGACGAGGAGGGGCCCTCCATCAACGGCACCCGCAAGGTGCTGCAGTGGCTGCATGAAAAGGGCGAGACGCTGGACGCCTGCCTCGTGGGCGAGCCCACTAATCCCGGCGAGTTGGGCGACATGATCAAGATCGGCCGGCGCGGCAGCATGAGCGGCTGGCTCACGGTGCGCGGTGTCCAGGGCCACACGGCCTATCCCCACCTGGCCGACAACCCGGTCCACCGCCTGGTGGCCATGCTCACCGCTCTCACCGCCCATCCCCTGGATCACGGCAGCGAGCACTTCCAGGCCTCGACCCTGCAGATCACCACCGTCGACGTGGGCAATCCGGCCACCAACGTCATTCCCGGTGCGGCGCGGGCCACCTTCAACATCCGCTTCAACGACCGGCACAGCGGCGCCTCCCTGGAGTCCTGGCTGCGCGCCACCCTGGACGCCATGGGCGGGGACTACGACCTGCAGATCAAGCTGTCCGGCGAGTCCTTCATCTGTCCGCCGGGATCCTTCAGCGAGCTGATCGCCGACTCGGTGGAACGCGAGATCGGCCGCCGCCCCGAACTCTCCACCACCGGCGGCACCTCGGATGCCCGCTTCATCAAGGACCACTGCCAGGTGGCCGAGTTCGGCCTGGTCGGCCAGACCATGCACAAGATCGACGAACGGACCCCGGCCAGCGACCTGGAAAGCCTGGCCCGCATCTATCGCCGCGTCCTGGAGGGCTACTTCGGGTGAAGGTGCCGGCCCCGGGCGAGATACTCCAGGCGCTCTACGCCAGTTGGCGCCTGGCGCGTCTCGATCCACAGGGCCTCTCCTTTCTGGGGGCGACGGCGGAGGACTTCCGGAAATCCTTCTTCGCCGCCGTCATCGTCCTGCCTGCCTGGCTGTTTCTGCTGGCCCTGCACCTGCGCGAACTGGAGGTCACTGCCGGCTGGCCGGCCATCCTGGCGATCCAGCTGCCGGCCTACGTCATCTCCTGGACGCTCTATCCCGTGATTCTCGACGGCTTCTGCCGGGCGATGGACCGCGATGCGCACTACTTCCGCTACATCGTCGCCTTCAACTGGATCAAGGTGATCCAGACGCTGGCCTTCACCCTGGCCACGCTGATCGGCTTCCTGCTGCCCCCGGCTGCCGCCGGCGGCCTGACCTTCGCGGTCCTGCTGCTGGTCCTGGTCTATCACGGTTACGTGGCCAAGACCGCGCTGGAGATCGGCGTCGGCACCACGGCGGCTCTCGTCTTCCTGGACCTGCTGCTCGGCCTGGTCATCACCACCCTGGCCGACAGCGCACTGCTCGGCTGAGGCCCTCTCAGCCGCGCCAGAAGTGCGGCGTGAAGAGGATCAGCACGGTGAACAGCTCCAGCCGACCCAGGATCATCCCGGCCGACAGCATCCACTTCGCGGCATCGGGCAGCGTGGCGAAGGTGGTGGAGGGCCCGATGGTTTCGCCCAGCCCCGGCCCGACATTGGAGATCGCCGTGGCCGCCCCGGACAGCGAAGTGATGAAGTCCAGGCCTGTCCAACCCAGCACGGCGGCCAGCACGCCGAAGCAGACGATATAGAGGAAGAAGAAGCTCATCACCGACAGCGAGACCTGCTCGGTGACGGGTTGGCCGTTGTAGCGCGCGATGAAGATGCCGTTGGGCTGCATCAGGCGCTTCAACTGGGTGCGTGCCGTGGCATAGAGGATCTGGAAGCGGAACACCTTGATCCCGCAGGAGGTCGATCCGGCACAGCCGCCGATGAACATCAGCAGGAAGAAGACCGCCAGGGCGAAGCCGCCCCAAAGGTCGAAGGCAGCGGTGGCGTACCCCGTGCCGGTCATGATCGAGATGGCGTTAAAGGTGGTAAAGCGCAGGGCTTCGAAGGGCGCCAACCCCGATTCCAGGAACAGGTAGGCCGCCAGCGCCAGGATGGACACGGCCATGATGCCAAGCATGGTCCGTATCTGCGTGTCATGCAGCAGGGCCCGCAGGTTGCCGTGCATGGCCCGCACGTAGAGCACGAAGGGAATGCTGCCCAGAATCATCATCAGGCTGACGGCATAGTCGAGAGCCGCCGAATCGTAATGCCCGATGGATCCGTCATGGGTGGAATAGCCGCCGGTGGCGATCGAGGTAAAGGCATGGGCGATGGCATCGAACCCGCTCATGCCCAGGAACCAGTACACCAGGGCCGCCAGCAGCGTGAATCCGATGTAGATCAGCAGGATCTCGCCCGCGATCTGGGCCGCGCGTGGCAGCACCTTGTCGGTATCGAAGGCCTCGATGCGGAAGAGCTGCATGCCGCCGACGCGCAGCATCGGCAGGATGGAGATGGCGGTCACGATGATACCGATCCCGCCCAGCCACTGCAGCAGGGCACGCCAGATCAGAATCCCCCGCGAGGTATCGTCCAGGCCGCTCAGCACCGTGGCGCCGGTGGTCGTGATGCCGGACATGCACTCGAAGAAGGCGTCGGTATAGCTGAGGTTGGCCGAGGTAAAGGTGAACGGCAGGGCACCGAAGATCGCGATCACCACCCAGATCATCGTGGTCATCAGGAAGGCCTGGCGCAGGCCCATTTCCCGCCAGTTGCTGCGCGTGGTCAGGATCAGGCTGATGCCGACGAAGAGCGTCAGCGCTGACGAGGCCGCGAAGACCTGCCAGTCGGGGCTGCCGTCGCCCAGGTCGACCAGCGCCGGAAGGATCATGGCCAGTGCCAGAACGGAGAGAATCAGGCCGTTGACGAAGAATACCGGCCGCAGGTCGAGCATGCGTTATCCTGAAAACGGTCCGAGGGATGATGCGCGCGCATGGTAAGCGCGGAGCCGGAACTTGTCAGCCTGGAATGCATGGACGCAATGCAAGCCGGCATTCCTGGGCGTAGCGCTCCAGGTTGGCCGTGAAGTCGCTGTCGGCGGGATCCGCCATGGCGCCCCGGGTCTTCGCGATATTGATCTGTGCCAGATGGTAGTGCATTGGCCTGTCCCCCTGCCGGCTCGTCCAATCGGAGCAGCTTAGCGCGACGCCGCAGCAGCGTGAAGCCATGAAGCGAAAGCGATGTTCGCCCGGCAGAGAGTTGGAGAACAGGCATGCATCGCCTGAACGTCGAGAATGGCTCGAAGCAACGGGAGAAAGCTGTAGGCCCTTGCTCAACCCCGGAAAGCCCCAATCTGGTCGACATGCCCATCGTCCGCCGCCAGCAGACGGACCAACTCGGCTTGTCGCTGCACGCCGGTCTTGGCAAAGACACGCATCAGATGCGTGCGTACTGTCGAGGGCGAGATCCCTAGCCGGTCCGCCGCCGCCTTGCGGCCGTCGCCCTTGAGGATTTCCAGCGCGAGAGTAGCTTCAGCGGGGGTCAGGTCGAATCTCTGCCGCAAATTCTCCTTGAAGTGCTCACGATCCTGCTCCGGGTCCGTAATGACAAGCACCGCGACCGGCCGAATCATACCCAGGAAGCTACAGCCATAGCGGGCCGTCTTCGTCCCAAAGGGCAGGACCTCGGCTGTTACGGGCATCCCTCCAGCCCTGTGGGCAATTGTCACCGCACCACCGGGATCGAGCTTGCCAGGCAGAGGCTCGGCGCAGGAAGTGACGAGATGCTCGAGCGTCGCGGCAGCATTCGGGTCGCTCGCCGTAAGCGAACCGCTCTCCAGGCGGAAAGCGCCACCTTCGCCGAACAAGGTCTCGGCATAGTGATTGGCGAAGAGCACCCGCCTTGCCGCATCCACCAGGATTATTCCTTTGTTCTGGTTGTGACGCGTAAGGGCCAGTTCGGCTTCAAGGGCCAGTGAACCGAGCTCGTCCTGAATGGAAACCATTCGCACCAGGTGAGGGGCAACCATCCGGAAAAGAGCAATTTCGTCGGGATCGAAATCATCCTTGTAGCTCGGCTTGTGAACGCCACAGATGCCCCAACTCCCATCTTGGATGGAGAACTTGACGACCAGGCTTGCCTGGCCGATTCCTTGCGGACGGCACCATGTGTTGAAGAACTCGCTGCAGCCGAAGTCATCCGGCGCGACCATCTGTCGAATGTCTCGCGTCTCGGCGCAGGGAGCCGCGAGAAGCCCAGCCCGCAACAGCTCCCAGCCGCGTTCCCTGTCAGCCCAGTAGTCCTGAAAGCTTTTCACGAATGCTGGGTCGCGACGCGGTGCCACCATGGAAAACGAGTCATGGCGAGGCGCTTCCGAGAAGTAGCATTCTTGTACACAGCCCACCGCCTTGCTCAGGTCAACCAGAGCATCCGGTAACGCTGTCGGCTCGAGTACAGCGTCATAGATCTGGCCTATCAGTGTCAGCGCCATCTCGTAGCGCATGAGTGAACTTGCCTTCTTCTTTCTGTGGCCTCACCGGCCACATCCGACCTACACGGCTCGTTCAGCGCACTTCGGCGTCAATCTTATCAACGGCAATCTAACCAAGCGAGACAGGATTGCCCAGCCTTCCCCAGCAGGGAATCTGTGGCGCAGATGCAACGCTCCTGGCAAGAGTCTTCCCCATCAGACACCTGTCGGACGCGCCGCTCTCAAAGATGAAGGACAAAGAGTCGGATTCAGCCACTGGCGGGCAACCGGCCGCATTCGCGAGCCGGTAACCGCGGGTGTCGCCAGGACCGGCAGCTGAGGATCAAGGCGCTTGGGAGCAGGAAATGAGGTCCTTACGCCGTCTATGCTTTGCTGTTGGCTTCATGGGCATGACCGGAACATCCAGGCTCGACGCGGAGTCGATGGCGAGCAACGAAACCGGAGACGGCCCGTGTCGAGAACCGACGGGTGGAGCTGGTCGGTCGATAATCGGCGGTGCGTGACCCATGCGAACGCGTTCCGATCCGGCACCGTCGATAGCTCCCGTGGGCTACAGCTTTGAAGGAGAGCGACATGCCACGTTCAAAGGCAGTTCTTCAAACCGGGCTTCTGGCAGTTTCGATCTGTGCGATGTCCCTTTGTGCTTCACCCCAGGCGCAGGATACTATCGACAGCACGCAGTTCGAACTGTCGAACGCGACACGAGACCTGGACGATCCCATCTCGAATGCCGTGGTTATGGTGGGGGGCGGATGTACGGGCACCCTGATTGCGCCTCGGATCGTCGTCACGGCAGGACATTGCGTGAATCATAGTGCGCCCATGAGCGGCCTTCCCGCCACCAATGACGGTGGCACAGACTGGGAAATGCCCGGGCAATGGTATCCGCTGTTCGATTACGCCAACGGGCTGCGGATACGCTTCGGCAACGACCGCAACAACTTTCAGTACACTGCGCGCGCGCATTTCTACAATCATCCGGGATTTGCGGATGTCATCATGCTCGGCCTCGATAAGCCCGTTCCACTCTCCGTCGCCATACCAATGCCGGTGATGACGGAGGTGCCGGGGGACCGGAATCCTGGCCGGTTCTGGAGAGGCAAGACGTTTACGATGGTTGGCTGGGGCGGTACCGACACGACATCGGCGCCACGCTTCCGTCAGAAAGCTACCGGAACCTACGAGGACTATCCGCATACCTCTTTCGGGACGAGACGGCCCAACCAGATGCTGGTGCGGGGAGCCGGCGGGACACAGGTCATTCCCGGCGATTCCGGAGGGCCGCTGTTCTGGAGCCGGCTGCCCGGCACGTTCCACGCGACCCGTGTTCTCGTAGGTACGGCGCAGGGAACCGAAAGTGTCGGTGGCCGCTATTTCGTCTCATGGGGGCCTGGCGGCACCGATGGCGGCGGGAACGAGCGGCCCGATCTCGGGGCCTGGTACGAACGTGTTCTCCGCGAGGGTGTGGACTGGCAGCCGATCGATCGACGCCTTCCACCCGATACGGAGAATATCGCGGCATGCCATACCGGTGATCTTTACGCCCTGACAGGCAATGATGCCCTGTGGAGAGCCCGTAACCTTGGGGAAGCAGCGTGGCAGCGCCTTCGGCGTCTTCCGGGAGCAAAATCGATCAGCTGTGGCGCGGACATCGTGTACTTCCAGAAGGACAATCGGGAGCTCTGGTATATCACAGGCAGCGGCGATCTCCGGCAGGCAGGCCGACCGCACGCCGCCGACAGGATTGCGGCCACGGAGGACCCGACACTCGACTTTCCGAGGCTGTGGGCCTTGAATGACGACCGGACGCTCTGGGAGAACATGAGCAGTGGCTCAGACGGAGGCTGGGATCGTGTAGGCCGGCCCTACGCGGCACGGGACATTGCCGCTGTCCGCCAAGCACTCTTCGCCGTGAACGATGACGGATCCTTCTGGCGCAATACCGAGCGTGGACAGGATGCTGCGTGGGTGCGGCTCGGCGAGGCACCGGTCGGAATGCAGGATCTCGCTGCGGCCAACGACGGCCAGAGCGATCGCTACTGGTTGGTTGCAGGCGGCACCGACCGCACGCTTCATCGCGGCCGCATCGCGAAAGGAGGCGATATACCGGAGCAGGTACAGGCCCCGGCCTCCAAGATATTCCGGAAGCCCGAGTATGGCGGCTACCGGGTTGATTGGTGCCGAAGGTGGGGAAACGATTGTGGCAAGCCGGCGGCCGATGCCTTCTGTGTGCTCGCCGGGTATGATGAGGCAACGGCCCAGAGTTCGGCACTCAATATAGGAGACCGCTCCCCCACCTATGTCATCGGGGCTGGACGAGTCTGCAGCGACGAGAGCTGCGACGGCTTTGCGCGGATTGTGTGCCGAGCCGACTGAGCGAATCCGGGATCGACGCACAATTCCATCCATGAGGCGCTCGTCCGACCACCGTGCACAGCGGGGAAGTGCCGGATGCCGAAATTGAGTATCTTGGCACTCAGTGGCTGCCCGGCCGGCCCACCAGGGAGAGGAATTCGCGCCGGGTGTCCGGATTGTTGCGGAAGGCGCCCAGCATGCGGCTGGTTACCATGCCCACACCGGACTTGTGCACCCCGCGGGTGGTCATGCACTGGTGCTCGGCTTCCACCACAACGGCAACGCCGCGCGGCTCCAGCACCTCCTGGATGGTATTGGCGATCTGTGCAGTCATCTTCTCCTGGATCTGCAGGCGCTTGGCATAGGCCTCCACCACGCGGGCCAGCTTGCTGATCCCGACGACGCGGCGCTTGGGCAGGTAGGCCACGTGGGCCCGGCCGATGATCGGCACCATGTGATGCTCGCAGTGGGACTCGAAATCGATGTCCTTGAGCAGCACGATCTCGTCGTAACCATCGGTCTCTTCGAAGGTCCGGCTCAGGATCTCCACGGGATCGAGGGCATAGCCCGCGAAGAACTCCTCATAGGACCGCACCACTCGCTCCGGGGTGTCCTTGAGCCCCTCGCGCCCGGGGTCGTCCCCGGCCCAGCGAATCAGGGTCTCCACGGCCTTCTCGGCGTCCGTGCGGCTCGGGCGAGCCGGCGTGACGGGCACCTCGCTGGCGGCGGGCTTCACTCGGGATATCTGGCTGCTGTTCACACACACACTCCTTGGCACAGCATTGCGACGGTCCCCGTTTCATAAAGGCATACAGGGCACGAGTCTGGTTCAGACACGCCGGGTATACGCACAGGAACGCTAACAGGATTACAGGCCGTCAGGTGCGGCGAGTCAATTGACCTTCATCTGTTCGTAGGGACTGTCCAGGGAAAAGGCCGGGATTGCGACCTCGAAACGCTCGCCCTCCTGCGTCGCCATCTCGTAGCTGCCCACCATGATGCCGCTGGGCGTGGCCAGGGGCGCACCGCTGGTGTATTCATAGCTGGCACCCGGCTCCAGGACGGGCTGTTCGCCGACCACGCCGGGCCCGCGCACTTCCTCCACATGCCCGTTGGCATCAGTGATCTGCCAATAGCGGTTCAGCAACTGCACCGTTTGCGTGCCTTCGTTGCTGATGGTCACGTGATAGGCCCAGACATACTGATTCTGGTCCGGCGCCGACTGTTCCTCGATGAAGTAGGGCGTAACGGAAACCGTTATGGCACTTGTCGTTTGGCTGTACATCGTCCTGCTTCCACTGCTTCGCATCTCCTGGCACCAGGAATGATGTCTCGTCCCCCCTTGCGCAAGTGGGCATCCGGAGCACCGGAATAAAGGCCTTGTCTTGAAAGAGGTCGGTTGCGTGCTGACATTGCCTTTCGGGCAATCTTGTTGTAGCTGTTCACAAGTGGTGCGCTGCGGGTGTAGCTCAATGGTAGAGCAGCAGCTTCCCAAGCTGACGACGGGGGTTCGATTCCCCTCACCCGCTCCAGTTTTCCCTCCTCGTCCGAAAGCCGGCCATGTCCCGCTCCATTACCCTGAGAACGCATACTGCCTCCTGGCCCATTCGGGGAAGCTTCCGCATCTCGCGCGGCAGCAAGAGCGCGGCCGAGGTGGTCATTGCCGAGCTTTTCGAGGAGGGCGTGCGCGGCCGTGGCGAATGCGTTCCCTATGCCCGTTACGACGAAAGCCTGGAGTCGGTGACCGCCCAGCTTGAGTCCCTGGTCCCGGCCTTCGAAGCGGGAGAGATCACGGACAATCAGGAGATTCGCCAGGCCCTTCCGGCCGGCGCGGCGCGCAACGCGCTGGACTGCGCCTTCTGGGACCTGGAGGCCAAGAAGAGCGGCACCACGGTGTGGACGCTCTGCGGGCTGGAGGAGCCCGAGGCCGTGACCACCGCCTATACTCTGTCGCTGGACACGGCCGACGCCATGGGCCATGCCGCCTCGAACAATGCCGCGCGCCCGCTGCTCAAGCTGAAACTCGCCGGCGAAGGCGATCTCGAGCGTGTTCGCGCGGTCCGGGCCAACGCGCCGGACAGCCGCCTGATCGTCGATGCCAACGAAGGCTGGACGGTCGAGGACTACCACGCCCTGGTGGACGAGCTGGCGGCGCTGCAGGTCTTCATGATCGAGCAGCCCTTTCCCGCCGGCGAGGACGCCAGCCTGCGCAACTTGCCGCGACCCGTGCGGATCTGCGCCGACGAGTCCTGCCACGACACGGCGTCCCTGCCCGAACTGGGCGGCAAGTACGACATGGTGAACATCAAGCTGGACAAGACCGGTGGGTTGACCGAGGCGCTGGAGCTGCGCCAAAAGGCCCGCGCCGAGGGCTACGAGATCATGGTGGGCTGCATGCTGGCCTCGTCGCTGGCCATGGCGCCCGCCCTGCTGTTGGCCCAGGGTGCGGAGATCGTCGACCTCGACGGCCCCCTGCTGCTCAGCCAGGACTGCTCTCCCGGCCTGATCTTCGAGGGCAGCCGCATCCTGCCGCCCTCGCACGCCCTCTGGGGCTGAGCGTCCCGAGGCGGCTTTTTCTCCTGCACCGACCGGCTTCGCCCTTTCCTTCCGGGGCGTCTTCTGGCACATAGCCTGCCTCAGCAGACAGACTTCCGATTCATCTGGCCTCGCGCCGCCTGAGCGCGGCGCAGCTTTCGAGTGCTCGCATGCCGAAAAGAACAGACATCCAATCCATTCTCATCGTCGGGGCCGGCCCCATCATCATTGGACAGGCCTGTGAGTTCGACTACTCCGGTGCCCAAGCCTGCAAGGCGCTCAAGGAGGAAGGTTACCGGGTCATCCTGGTGAACTCCAACCCCGCCACCATCATGACCGACCCCGGCCTGGCCGACGCCACCTATGTCGAGCCCATCACGCCGGAATTTCTCGAACGCGTGATCGAACGCGAACGCCCTGATGCCCTGCTGCCCACCATGGGTGGCCAGACGGCCCTCAATGCCTCTCTCAAGCTGTACGAGTACGGTGTACTCGAGAAATACGGTGTGGAGATGATCGGCGCCGATGCCGACGTCATCGACAAGGCCGAGGACCGCCAGCGCTTCCGCGAGGCCATGGACGACATCGGGCTCAAGAGTCCGGCCTCGCGCATGATCAACAGCTACGACGAAGCCCTGGAGGCGCTCGACCTGGTGGGGCTGCCGGCCATCATCCGCCCCTCCTTCACCCTGGGAGGTACAGGCGGCGGTATCGCGTACAACCGTGAGGAATACGAGGAGATCGTCAAGAACGGACTGCGCGCCAGTCCGACCAACGAGGTGCTGATCGAGCAGTCGGTGCTCGGCTGGAAGGAGTACGAGATGGAAGTGGTCCGCGATGCCGCGGACAACTGCATCATCATCTGCTCCATCGAGAACATCGACCCCATGGGCATCCATACCGGCGACTCCATCACCGTGGCGCCGTCGCTGACGCTGACCGACAAGGAATACCAGCTGATGCGCAACGCCTCGATCGCCTGCCTGCGCGAGATCGGGGTGGACACCGGGGGCTCCAACGTCCAGTTCGCGGTCAATCCCGAGACCGGCGAGATGGTCGTCATCGAGATGAATCCCCGCGTCTCGCGCTCCAGCGCGCTGGCCTCCAAGGCGACCGGCTTCCCGATCGCCAAGATCGCCGCCAAGCTGGCCGTCGGCTATCACCTGGACGAGCTGCAGAACGACATAACCAAGGTCACGCCGGCCTCCTTCGAGCCGACCATCGACTACGTGGTCACCAAGATCCCGCGCTTCACCTTCGAGAAGTTCGCCGGCACCGAGGCCCTGCTCAACACTTCGATGAAATCCGTGGGCGAGGCCATGGCCATCGGCCGCTGTTTCCAGGAGTCCTTCCAGAAGGCCCTGCGCTCCATGGAAACCGGCCTGACCGGCCTGAACGAGGTCGAGATTCCCGGCGCTACCACTGAGGACGGCGAAGTGGACCGCGAGGCCATCCTGACCCATCTGACCAAATCGATCCCGGAGCGAGTGCTGGCGGTGGCCCAGGCCTTCCGGTTCGGACTGCGCGAGGAGGAGGTGCATCGCGCCACCCACATCGATCCCTGGTTCCTGGACCAGATCGCCGACCTCGTGCGCGATGAGGAGCGGTTGCGCCGGAACGGACTGCCGGACAGCGCGGTCGGACTGCTCGCCCTCAAGCGCAAGGGATTCTCCGACGCCCGCCTGGGCGAAATCACGGGCCAGGGACGAGCCGCGACCACGGCGGCGCGCGAGGCCGTGGACGTTCGGCCGGTCTACAAGCGGATCGATACCTGCGCCGGCGAGTTTCCCGCGCAGACCTCCTACATGTACTCGACCTACGAAGGCGGCGACGGCCATACCGCGGAATGCGAGGCCGACGTCAGCGAACGGGACAAGGTCATGATCCTGGGCGGTGGCCCCAACCGTATCGGCCAGGGCATCGAGTTCGACTACTGCTGCGTCCATGCCGCCTATGCCCTGAATGAGGGCGGCTTCGAGACCATCATGGTCAACTGCAACCCGGAAACGGTCTCCACCGACTACGACACCTCGGACCGGCTCTATTTCGAGCCGTTGACCGAGGAGGACGTCATCGCCATCGCCCGCAAGGAGCAGAGCAAGGGTCGCCTGCGCGGCGTGATCGTGCAGTTCGGCGGCCAGACGCCGCTCAAGCTGGCCCAGGCCCTGGAAACGGCCGGCGTGCCCATCCTCGGCACCTCGCCCGACGCCATCGACCTGGCCGAGGATCGCCACCGCTTCCAGCAGCTACTCGACAAGCTGGACCTGAAACAGCCGGCCAACGGCACCGCGCGCACCCTCGAGGAGGCCGTGCGCTGGGCCGAACACATCGGCTATCCGGTGTTGCTGCGCCCTTCCTACGTGCTGGGCGGCCGGGCGATGGAGATCGTCCATGACGAAGGCGAGCTGCGCAACTACATCCGCAACGCCGTGAAGGTCTCCGGCAGCAATCCCGTGCTGATCGACAGCTACCTGCGCGAGGCGACCGAGATCGACGTGGACGCCATCTGCGACGGCGGGGACGTCTTCGTCGCCGGCATCATGGAGCATATCGAGGAGGCCGGCATTCACTCCGGCGACTCGGCCTGCTCGCTGCCACCCTACACGCTGGATGACGACCTCATCGCCGAGATCGAGCGCCAGACCGCCGAGCTGGCACGGGGACTCGACGTGGTTGGCCTGATGAACGTGCAGTTCGCTGTCCAGGACCGCGACATCTACATCCTGGAGGTCAATCCGCGCGCCAGCCGGACGGTCCCCTTTGTCGCCAAGGCCACCGGCGTGCCCGTGGCCAAGGTGGCGGCCAGGGTGATGGCCGGCGCCGACCTGGCGCAGTTCAACCTGGAACGCTCCAAGCGCAGCCATGTGGCGGTGAAGGAAGCTGTCTTCCCCTTCGCACGCTTCCCCGGCATCGACGTGGTCCTGGGCCCCGAGATGAAATCCACCGGCGAGGTCATGGGCATCGACCGTGATTTCGCGCGCGCCTTCCTGAAATCCCAGCTGGGGGCGGGTGTGAAGCTGCCGCAGAGCGGGCGGGTCTTCGTCTCCGTGCGTGACGAGGACAAGCCGCTGAGCACCGAACTGGCCAGCAAACTGATCGCGCTGGGCTTCGGGATCGTCGCCACCAGCGGGACGGCCAGCTACCTGGAGGAACGCGGCCTGCAGGTGGAACGGGTCCAGAAGGTGCGCGAGGGCCGCCCGCACATCGTCGACCGCATGATCGACGGCGACGTCCAGCTGGTGTTCAACACCACGGCCACGCGCAAGGCGATTGCCGACTCCTTCTCGTTGCGGCGCACGGCGCTCACCAACCTGATCCCCTACTACACCACGATGGCCGGAGCCGAAGCCGCCGTGCAGGCGATCGAGGCAGCACGAACCGGTCATCTTGAAGTTGCGCCATTGCAATCGTACTTTAAGGGTTCGTTCTAGGGGCTCGGGGTCTCCGAAACCGGCCGAAACAGCGATTTGAACAAACCCTCGCGGGGTTGGGCCCGGCGGGGTCAGTGGGATTTCCACTGCAATTGCGGAGGATTTTTTCGTCGAGATGAGTGAAAAGGTTCCCATGACGGCCAGCGGCTATGCTCGCCTGGAGGAAGAGTTGAAGCACCTGCGCAGTGTCGCGCGCCCCGAGGTCATCAAGGCGATCGCGGAGGCCCGTGAACACGGCGATCTGTCCGAGAATGCGGAGTATCATGCCGCCCGCGAACGCCAGTCCTTCATCGAGGGGCGGCTCGCCGAACTGGAGGACAAGATCTCGCGCGCCCAGGTCATCGACCCGTCCAAGCTGTCCGGTGATACCGTCATGTTCGGCGCCACCGTCGAGGTCGCCGACGAGGACACGGACCAGGAGTCCACTTTCCAGATCGTCGGCGAAACCGAAGCCGAAGTGAAGGAAGGCCGGATCGCGGTGACCAGCCCCATGGCGCGCGCCCTCATCGGCAAGCAGGAAGGGGAGTCCGTCGAGGTCACCACACCCAAGGGCACCAAGGCCTACGAAATCCTGAAGATCCGGTATATCTGACCGCTACATCCGAACTGGGCCCGCCTCTGCGGGCCCTTATTCGCTTTCCTCCGCCGGCGGCGCCGCCATCTCGTCGATGGGCACGCCCGGCCGGTCGGTGGAGGTGCGAATGACCTGGACGGTCAGGACAGTGGAGACATGTGGCGCCGAGGTCAGGCGCTGGGTCACTTCGTTCTCGTGGGCCGTGTTCCGGGCGACCACCTTGAGGACGAAGTCGTGCGGACCACGGGCCATGTGGCATTCGCGGATTTCCGGCCACGAGGCCATGGTCTCCTCGAACTGCTGCAGTACGATCTCGCTCTGGCTATCGAGTCCGACCAGGGCGAAGAACATGACCTCGAAACCAAGGGCTTCGGCATTGACTTCCGCATGATAGCCCTTGATATAGCCGGTTTCCTCCAGTGCGCGCACGCGTCGCAGGCACGGGGGAGCGGATATGCCCACCCGCTTGGCCAGGTCGACGTTGGTCATGCGCCCCTCCGCCTGGAGGTCCTTGAGAATCCGCATGTCGATGCGGTCCAGCTTGACGCGGGGCATGGAGGGTTCTCCCTTAAGGTGTTTCGGGTGCCCGACAGACGGAAGCCTTCCCTGAAGGCACTTGGACCCGTTTCAGTCGCGGCACGATGAGCTGCGCAAGAATATTACTTCATTCCCCTGCTATGCAAGCCAAGCAATACGAGAGCTCCCCGGCACGAGAGACTTTATGACACGGGAGACACAACGGCGCCTGAAAGTCGATACGCCCATTCGACGAATTTCCTGCAGAAAATATTACCGTTTGTCATCGAAAGGTTGTATGGTAGACCCTGCGTGTATGGCAGTGTGCGTACAATCATAAAATGGAAGACACTACTTTAGGGTAAATAACATCATGTACCACCCAACAGACGTTCATATCGGCCGCAGGATCCGCGAGAAGCGCGTGTCTCTCGGCATGAGTCAGAGTGCCCTGGCGGAAGCTCTGGGAATCACCTTCCAGCAGGTCCAGAAGTATGAAAGCGGGGCCAACCGCGTAGGCGGCAGCCGACTCTGGGACATGAGCAAGGCACTGGGCGTGCCGGTCACCTATTTCTTCGAGGGCCTCTCGGGGCCGGGAAACAAGGCTCCCATGCCCAAGGAACCGCCTCTCAGCCGCCAGAGTCTCGAGTTGGCCCGCGCCATCAACGCCATTCCCGAAGGCGACTTGAAGAACCAGGTGGTCAAGCTGGTCAAGGCCTTCGCCAAGTCGGCGTGAAGGGTGCAGCCATATCAGGTGCTCCCTGGTATTCAATGACTCCGCCGGCATGACTTTCGCTGTGCGGAGTCGGGAAAAATAAAACACACGGCCTTTGGCGCCATGGGTTGTTAGCGGCCTGCGCAGGGACTAGATTGCCTCTCAACAGTGGCATCCCGACGTCCCGCGCAGGGCCGCCGACACCTGTTTCCCGGCGAAACCAGCAGACACGAGCACGAACGTCATGAGCGAGACACAGCACAGCAAGGTTCTCATCCTGGGCTCCGGCCCGGCCGGTTACACGGCGGCCGTCTACGCCGCGCGCGCCAACCTGAAGCCGGTTCTGATCCAGGGTTTGCAGCCGGGCGGGCAGATGTCCATTACCACCGACGTCGAGAATTATCCCGGTTTCGCGGAGGCCATCCAGGGCCCCTGGCTCATGGAGCAGATGCAGCAGCAGGCGCACAACGTCGGCACGGAACTGATCACCGACACCATCGTCAAGGTGGAGCTCGACAGCCGTCCGATCCGCTGCCACGGCGACTCCGGCACGACATACACCGGCGACACGCTGATCATCAGCACCGGCGCCCAGGCCCGCTGGCTGGGCCTGGAAAGCGAATCGCGCTTCATGGGTGCCGGCGTCTCCGCCTGCGCCACCTGTGACGGCTTCTTCTACCGCGGCAAGAAGGTCGCCGTGGTCGGCGGTGGCAACACGGCGGTCGAGGAAGCGCTGTTTCTCACCAACTTTGCCGAGAGCGTGACCCTGATCCATCGACGCGACGAGCTGCGCGCGGAAAAGATCATGCAGGAGCGCCTGTTCCGCCATCCCAAGATCAACTTCATCTGGAACTCTGTCGTCGAAGAAGTGCTGGGTGAGGATAACCCGCCGGGTGTGACCGGCCTGCGCCTGCGCAACACGCAGGACGGCAGCACCCAGGAGATCGAGACCGACGGCCTGTTCATCGCCATTGGCCACGATCCGGCCACCAAGCTGTTCCAGGGACAACTGCCCATGGATGACGAGGGCTACATCATCACCGCGCCCGACTCGACCGATACCGGCGTTCCCGGGGTCTATGCCGCCGGTGACGTCAAGGACAAGGTCTATCGCCAGGCGGTCACGGCGGCGGGTATGGGCTGCATGGCCGCCCTGGAAGCCGAACGCTTCCTGGCGACGCAGGAAGTCACCAGCGCAGCGGCGGAATAGTTCCGGCTTGATGCGCTGCGCCCGCAAGCTGCATTTTAGCCTTTTTCCTTTCAAAACAGATCGCGAACGAACGGATTTTCCTTTAGTGTTCCGTTCCGGTCTCGGAGGAATCCTGGCCGACGAAAATCGTGTGGCTCGAATTTACAACCAAGGGGGGAGGTCCGCCCGTACAGGGATCGGGCCGTTTGTTTCATGGATTGGGACAAGCTGCGCATCTTTCATGCCGTTGCCGAAGCGGGGAGCTTCACCCATGCGGGTGAGGTCCTGAATCTCAGCCAATCGGCAGTCAGCCGCCAGATCAGCGCCCTGGAGGAAAGCCTCAAGGTCCCGCTCTTCCACCGCCACGCCCGCGGCCTGATTCTCACCGAGCAGGGCGAACTGCTCTACCGGACAGCGCACGAGGTCTTTGCCAAGCTGGCCATTACCGAGGCACAGCTGACCGAAAGCCGCGACCGCCCCCGCGGGTTGTTGAAGGTAACCACCACTGTCGCCTTCGGTTCCACCTGGCTGGCACCGCGCCTGCGCCACTTCATGGACCTGTATCCGGACATCGAGCTTCACATGATCCTGGATGACCGTGAGCTGGATCTCTCCATGCGGGAAGCCGACGTCGCCATCCGCATGTCGCCGCCGCGCCAGGGCGACCTGATCCAGCGGCACCTCCTGAACGTCCATATCCAGGCCTACGCCTCGCCGGCCTACCTGAAGAAGCACGGCCTGCCCCAGAGCGTCGAGGAACTGGACAAGCATCGACTCGTGGTCTACGGGCAGGACACCCGGCCGCCCGTTCCCGACGTCAACTGGCTGCTGCGCACCGGGACGGCGACGGGCATGCGGCGGCCCGCCCTCACGGTCAACAACATCTACGCCATCATGCAGGCCATCTCGACCGGAGGGGGCATCGGCAGCCTGCCGGAGTACATGATCCAGGAAGACAGCGACCTGGTGAAGATCCTGCCGGACATGGAAGGGCCGCGGATCGACGCCTATTTCGTCTATCCCGAGGAATTGCGCGGCACCCAGCGTATCGAGGTTTTCCGCGACTTTCTGCTCCGTCAGGTTGCGGATTCGCGCATGTAATCCACTTCCAGGGCGCATATCTGTTGTTTTCCGGCAACAGGTGTGTAGCTATGCGACAGTCGCATGGCCCGTTTGTCCGTTTGTGCATAGACAATCGGCCCGGAAAATCCCATTTTTCCAATCAGACGATGTTGCGACGCAACATCCCTGAGAGCCCGGCGCCAGCGCCGGACTCTAGTCCGGATCCCATCCGGACACAGGGCCTTCGAGCGCGTCCCTCGCGCAGAGGGTCCTACGTCTCCCAGACGTGAAGCCTCCCTGTTCAACTTGCCGGGAACCATTTGGTTCCCGGCTTTTTTTTGGTCTGGACAGTGCCATGTGTCCCGACCCGGAAGCCGTCCTTGATCATGCGACATCCCTTCCCACCTGCTACGCATAGCGCTGAAATTCCTGGCTCACCGGCGACAAGGACCTTCCCACCATGGAAAATTTCACTCTCCAGGAGCGCGAGCTTTATGAAGCCCTGAAGGAATTGCGCGAATCCCTTCTGGAGTTCGAGCGCCATCAGGACAAGCCGGTCACTTGGCCGGAACGGGTCGACAAGGCCTTTCAACGCACGGACGTCGTCCTGCACGAAACGGAGAACAAGGCCGCTTCCAGCCTCGGCAGCGCGGGCTAGCGCCCTGCGGTCGATTGGTGGCCGGGAACAAAATGTTCTTGTTTTGTTCTGACCCTCAGGCTAAGCTGAGGGGATGGACAGGAAACCTCCAGACCCCTCCAGGGAGACTCGGCACCCGGCAGACGGCCCGCGCAAGGGCCGCGGCGCTGTCGGCAACCCCGAGGGACGCTTCGACCAGGAAAGCCGCCGCCGCGAGCACGACGGATGGGACCTGGAGGAAGAGGAGCCCCGGCTGCAAACCGTTGTCTATGCCGACGCGGCGCGCTCCATCCTCTCGCACAACGACTCCCCCGACGTCCCGCTGTCGCGCTCGCTCAATCCCTATCGCGGCTGCGAGCACGGCTGTATTTACTGCTTCGCGCGGCCCAGTCATTCCTATCTGGGCCTGTCACCGGGACTGGACTTCGAAAGCCGCATCTTCGCCAAGCATGCCGCCGCGGACCTGCTGCGGCGGGAGCTCGCAAAACCCTCCTATCAGCCGGAGGTCATCGCGCTTGGCTCCAACACCGACCCCTATCAACCGGTGGAGCGCGAACTGCGTATCACGCGCTCGGTCCTGGAAGTCCTTCGGGAAGCCCGACATCCGGTCACCCTGATCACCAAGTCGACACTGGTGCTGCGCGATCTCGACCTGCTGCAGGCCATGGCTGCCGAGAACCTCGTGCGCGTCTGCCTGTCGATCACCACCCTGGACGGCCGGTTGGCCCGGACCATGGAGCCGCGGGCCGCAAGCCCGCTGAAGCGACTGGCCACGCTCCACAGCCTGAACGAATCCGGCATCCCGGTCACCGTGCTCTCCGCGCCCATGATTCCCGGCTTGAACGACAGCGAACTGGAGTCGATCCTGGAGGCCGCGAGCGAGCGCGGCGCCGACAGGGCGGGCTACGTCCTGCTGCGCCTGCCCCACGAATTGGGCCCGCTGTTCGAGACCTGGCTGGACACACATCTGCCGGAACGAAAAAATCGCATTCTTAAACTTGTCAGAGAGACACGTTCTGGCCATCTTTACGAGAGCCGTTGGGGTACGCGGATGAAAGGTCGTGGAGTTTTCGCCGATCTCCTGCACCAGCGCTTCGAAGCGGCCACGAAGCGGCTGAAGCTGAATCAGATGGAACACTCCTTGGATTGCACTCGTTTCCGCAAGCCCCGAGATCCGCGGCAATTCGAGCTTTTCTAGGAGGTTACGTCATGTAACCGCCGTCTTTAGCAGCGTGCCATGCTGTATATGCATTGCTGCGCTGCAAGATGTAGGTTCCATGACGCATCAGCTTCCTTTATATGAATGCGATAAATTCGTCACAAGGACAGACGCCGATAACACAGGAAGATCTGATGGCCCGGAATCGTAGTGAAAGTGTGAAGAAACCCGAGAGCGACCGCCAGCACGTATCCAAGAAGCGCAAGTGCCTCATGTGCGCGCAAACCTTCAGTTCTGCTTGGCCTGGGGAACGCATCTGCCCCTCCTGCAAGCAGACCCAGGCTTGGAGCGATGGTCACGGCATGGCGGCCTGACGCCGTGACGGGACAGCGCGCACGCGTCTGTCCACATGCCTGACTACAGTCTCGAGACAGAACTCGGTGCCCGCGACGACCGGATAATCGTCGGTCTCGACGAGGCCGGACGAGGTCCTTGGGCCGGACCGGTCGTGGCGGCAGCCGTTTGCCTCTCCCCCGACGCTGCGGAGAGCCCTGCGTTCGAGCACCTCAACGACTCCAAGAAGCTGACCGCGTCACGCCGCACCGCCCTCTGCGAGGCCATCCGCAATAGCTGCGGCTGCGGTATCGGCCAGGCAAGCGTCGAGGAAATCGACAAGCTCAATATCCTGCAGGCCAGTATGCTTGCCATGGAACGAGCTGTGGCCGAGCTGGGAGTCGCCCCTCACGCTGCTCTGGTGGATGGTCTGCACGCCCCCGCTTTGCCCTGTCCGCACCGGGCCCTGCCCCGGGCCGACGGCCTCAGCCTCTCCGTGGCTGCCGCCTCCGTTCTGGCCAAGGTCACGCGCGACCGCCTGATGGAAGAGCTGGACGAAAGCTGTCCCGGCTATCACTGGGCCCGCAATCGTGGCTATGGCACCGCCGAGCACAGGCGGGCCCTGGAACGGCTCGGACCGAGCAGATATCACCGTCGCTCCTTCCGGCCCATACAAGAACTTGTGTCCGGACTTGAAAACAAGACTGTAACTGGTTGATTCTCACGAAAGACTTGACCGCGAATCCTCTCTGACTCAGGATACTCTCCACATCTGGCCACGGGGGGAGTAACGGGGCATGTCTGCGGCTTCAGGAACGAACGATACGCGACACAGCATTGAACGGGACAGCGGCGACGGCCGGCTGCTGGTCGGGGATTCGATAGAATTGATGCGCGACCTGCCGGCCGGCAGCGTCGACATGATCTTCGCCGACCCACCCTATAACATGCAGCTGGGCGGCGATCTCACCCGCCCCGACAACTCGCGTGTGGACGGGGTCGACGACGCCTGGGACAAGTTCGACGACCTCAAGGCCTACGACAGCTTCACCCGTGAGTGGCTTTCGGCCGCGCGCCATGCGCTGAGCGACGACGGCACTCTCTGGGTCATCGGCAGCTATCACAACATCTACCGCGTCGGCAGCCTGCTGCAGGAACTGGGTTTCTGGATCCTCAACGACGTCATCTGGCGCAAGTCCAATCCCATGCCGAACTTCCGCGGACGGCGCTTCACCAATGCCCATGAAACCTTGATTTGGGCCGCCAAGTCCGAACGCACGCGCTATGTCTTCAACTACGAATCCATGAAGTCCCTGAACGACGACCTGCAGATGCGCAGCGACTGGCTGATCCCCATCTGCTCGGGCCAGGAACGCTTGCGCGACAAGGAGGGCCAGAAGGCCCATTCCACCCAGAAGCCCGAAGCCCTGCTGCACCGCGTTGTCATGGCCTCGACCAAGCCCGGACAGCTGGTCCTCGACCCCTTCTTCGGCAGCGGCACCACCGGGGCCGTGGCCAAGCGCCTGCGCCGGCGCTGGATCGGCATCGAGCGCGAGGAAGGCTATGCCAAGCTGGCCCGCAAGCGTATCGATCGCGTGGAGCCGCTCGCCGATCCGGAACTCCTGGAGATCAAGCAGAAGCGCGCGGAGCCGCGCATTCCCTTTGGCTGGCTGGTGGAACGCGGCCTGCTGGAGCCGGGCACCGTCCTCTATGATCCCAACCGCCGGCTGACCGCCAAGGTGCGCGCCGACGGCACCTTGGTCTGCAGCAGCCCCCAGGGCGACCATCACGGATCGATTCACAAGGTGGGCGCCGCCGTCCAGGGGGCCACCGCCTGCAACGGCTGGACCTTCTGGCACCTGAACGTCGAGGGACGCTCCGTGCCCATCGACGTGCTGCGCCAGAAGCTGCGCGCCGAACTCAACTGAACGCCGCGCGCGTCCTGAACCGCACCCTTCTCAGGCCCAGCCCTGCTTCAGGGCATGGGCGATGACCTTGCGCATCAGCGTGGGCAGCGCCTGGCTGTCGAGCTCCTCCGGCGGCACCCAGCGTCCCCCGGGGACCTCGCCGTTGCCCTGCGCCGCCCAGACCTGCAAATGCAGCCGGAAGTGCGTGAAGGTGTGGGAGACCTGCCCCGACAGGGGCTGCCAGTCGCACGCCAGAGGGGCCTGGGCCAGGATCTCCCGTTCCCCGGGCAGCTCCGAGTCCCACGCCGTGGACGGCACCTCCGTCATGCCGCCCAGCAAGCCCTTTTCCGGACGCCGGCGCAGCAGCACGGCGCCGTCCATCGGCCGGACCAGCCAGAAGGCCACGCCGCGACGCAGGGGTTTTTCCTTCTTCGCTGCCTTTCGCGGCAGGCTCTCGGCGATGCCCTTCGCCCGTCCGGCGCAACTCTCCTGCAGCGGGCAGAGCATGCAGCGCGGCCGCGCCGGCTGGCAGATGCCGGCCCCCAGGTCCATCATGGCCTGGGCGAAATCGCCGGGGCGCTCCCGCGGGACCAAGCCCTGCATGTATGCCTGTATGTCAGGCTTGGCCTGCGGCAGCTCGGTCTCGATGGCGAACAGGCGGCTGATCACCCGTTCTATGTTGCCGTCCACCGGTGCTTCCGGCTGGTCAAAGGCGATGGCCGCGATGGCCGCCGCCGTGTAGGGTCCGATTCCCGGTAGCTCCCGCAAAGCGGCAACCGTTTGAGGAAAAACACCGGCGTGCTGTTCACTGATCACCTGCGCACAGCGATGCAGGTTGCGCGCCCGTGCGTAGTACCCCAGACCGGCCCAGGCGGTCAGCACCGCCTCCTGATCGGCCGCGGCCAGGTCCGCAACTGTCGGCCAGCGGTCCAGGAACGCCTCGAAATAGGGTTTCACCGCCGCCACGGTGGTCTGCTGCAGCATGATCTCCGACAGCCAGACATGATAGGCCTGCGGCCGCTCTCCAGGCGGGGCGCGCCAGGGCAGCACGCGGGCCTGGCGGTCGTACCAGGCCAGCAGACTGCGGGCGATCGTGCCCGCTGCAGCTGCTGGAAAAGGATCACGGGCGCTTGAAGACGTCATTCTGGCTCTTATAGTTGAGAAGAACGCACAGGCAAGACTGGGCATTCCGGCCACCATTGCAGAGGACGACCGACAGCGTGAATGCCGCCTCTCCCAAGGACCCTGCCGAACGCGGCGCTTACACGCGCAGCCTCTCGCGACTGCTGCGGGATGTCACGGCCCCGGCACTGGCCAAGCGCAGCCGGGCCGAGGCCAGCCTCATCCTGGACTGGGCGACCATCGTCGGCGCCGATCTCGCCGCCAAGGCCAAGCCCGTTCGCCTCAGCTTTCCCAAACGATCCGAACGGCGCGGCGCCACCCTGCTGTTGCGCGTGGATTCCGCCTATGCCCTCGACCTCCAGCACCAGGAACCGCAGGTCATCGAGCGCGTGAACACCCATTTCGGCTACAGCCTGGTCAGCCGGCTCAGGCTCGAGCAGGCGCCTGTTCGCGAAACGCACCAACGCCCCCGCACCGCGCCCAGGCTGCCCCCCAGCCTGCCGCCGGACGAAAGGGCCCGACTCGAGCGGCAGCTGACGGAGATCGACAACAGCGAGCTGCGCAGCGCCCTGCAGCATCTGGCCGAGGCCGTAGAAGCCAAGCGGCAGAAACGCAAGGACTCCTGAGACGCGCGATCTTGCTTTTGCCAGATTGTTGCGGGACACAGGAGTGGAACAGGGCTGTGCACCTCCACGAGCAGGGACATCCTTGGCGGTGTGACCTCTTTGGCTGTGGATATCTACAGTCTTGAGAATCGGACAGGCACCTCGTAACATCCACTAGATATGGTAGGTAAATCATGAAACGCAGGCATATACTGTTATCCGCAGCTTCCCTGGCCCTTGTGCCGCTGTTGCCGCGCCTGACTCCGGCGCTGGCCGCCGGTGCGGAAACGGTCGATGACAGCGACCGGGTCATTGGCGACGCGGACGCGCCCATCACCATCATCGAGTATGCATCGCTGACCTGCCCGCACTGCGCCAGCTTCCACACCGACACCCTGCCCCAGCTCAAGAGCGAATGGCTGGACGCGGGCAAGGCACGGCTGGTTTTTCGCCACTTCCCCCTGGACAGGCTGGCCCTGCGTGCCGCCATGGTCACGGACTGCCTGGAGAAGGACCGCGCCTTCTTCGGCCTGCTGGCAACGCTCTTCAAAAGCCAGCAGGACTGGGCGCGCGCCGACGATCCCATCGACGCCCTGCAGAAGCATGCGCGCCTGGCGGGCCTCAGCGAGGAGCGCTTCAACAGCTGCATCGAGGACGAAGGAATAATGGACGGAATCCTCGCCACGCTGGAACAGGCGCGCGAGACTTACGAGGTTCAGTCCACGCCGACCTTTTTCATCAACGGCCGCAAGGTCGAGGGCAATCGCTCCTACGAGGACTTCGCGGCCATTCTGGAGGACGTCCAGGAGGACTCCTGACCGGCTGACCGTCCCTGCGGACCGCGGCCGGCGCTAGCTGAGAGGGTAAGATACGCCTTGGTCCAGTTCGTCAGGCTACGATTGAGCGGCTTCAAGTCCTTCGTCGATTCGACGGAGCTGCTGATTGAGCCGGGAACGACGGCAATCGTCGGCCCCAATGGCTGCGGGAAGTCCAACCTGGTGGAGGCACTCCGCTGGGTCATGGGCGAGACCTCTGCCAAGCGTCTGCGCGGCGGCGAGATGGATGACGTCATCTTCGGCGGCAGTGCCAATCGTCCGCCGCGCAACCTGGCCGAGGTAGGGCTGTCCCTCGACAACCGCGACCGCACGGCCCCGGCCAGCCTCAACGATCAGGACGAGTTGGAGATCGTCCGGCGGATCGAGCGCGACAAGGGCTCCACCTATCGGGTCAACGGACGCGAGGTCCGGGCCCGCGATGTCCAGCTGCTGTTCGCCGACGCGGCCAGCGGCGCCCAGTCCACTGCCATCGTCAGCCAGGGACGGGTGGGCGCCCTGATCAACGCCAAGCCGACGGATCGCCGCATGCTGCTGGAGGAAGCCGCCGGCATCTCGGGTCTGCATTCCCGCCGGCACGAGGCGGAGCTGCGTCTTAAGGCCGCGGAAGCCAACCTGGAACGTCTCGATGACGTGGCCGGCACCATGGAAAGCCAGCTGCAATCCCTGCGCAAGCAGGCCCGGCAGGCCACGCGCTACCGCAACATTGCCGAGCAGCTGCGCCGCCAGGAGGCCCTGCTGCTGCATCTTGAATGGCTCGAAGCGCGCGCCCAGGACGAGCGCGCCCGCGAGGCCCTCAAGGCCGCGAAGACCACGGTGGAGGACCTGACGGAGCAGGCCGCCGCGGCGGCCCGCGAACAGGCCGCGGCCGCCAACGCCCTGCCCGAATTGCGCCAGCAGGAAGCCGCCGCCTCGGCCGCCCTGCAGCGCCTGGTGTCCGAGCGTGACACCCTGCAGGACGAGGAAACGCGTGTCACCGAGGCTCGCAGCCAGGCCGAGGCGCGCCTTGCCCAGATCGACAGCGATCTCAAGCGCGCCCAGTCCCTCTCGGAAGATGCCGCAGAGGCGCGCACGCGCCTGGACGAAGAGCAGAATCGCCTGCAGAAAGCCGGCCAGGGCGATGACGAGGCACGCCAGGAGGCCATCGCCCGCCGCGACGCCCTGGCCGCCGAGTTGACCGCCCGCGAGGAAGAGATCGCCGCGCAAGCCGAAGCCATCGCCAACGACGAGGCGCGGCGCTCCACCCTGGAACGCCGGCTGGCGGACATGGCCGAACGCCACCGCCGCCTGGAAGAGCGCATCGCGCAGCAAAGTGACGAGGAACGGGACCTGCGTGCCCAGCGCCCTGCCCAGGAGGCGATGGACCATGCCGCCGCGGACCTGAAGGCGGCCGAGGACGAGTCCGAGCGACTGCAGCAGGCGCTGGAACAGGCCACCGCAACAATCAGCGACCTGCGCCAGAAACGCGAGGAGGTGGGCGAACGCCACCGCGAGCAGGCCGCGGTCTGCACCCGCCTGGAGACCGAGCGCAGCACGCTCACGAAACTGCTGGAAAGCGGTGCCGGCGAAGGGGGGCCGCCGCTGGCCGATTCCCTGACGGTGGAACGCGGCTACGAGGCGGCCCTGGGCGCCGCTCTGGGCGACGACCTGGAAGCTCCGTTGATCGGCGAATCGGATCCGGAGGGAAGCGAGACGCCGCCTCTCTTCTGGTCGGCGCTGCCCGACTACGACTCCGCCCCCGACCTGCCTGAAGGCTGCACGCCCCTGTCGCACTACGTTGGCGGCACGGCGGCGCTCACCCGCCGTCTCTCCCAGACCGGCCTGGTGGACAGTGTGGAGCAAGCCCGCCGCCTGCAGCCCAGGCTGGCGCCGGGCCAGCGCCTGGTCACGCACGACGGCGATCTGTGGCGCTGGGATGGCTACACGGCGCGGGCCGAGGCCCCCACGGCCAGCGCCCAGCGTCTGGCCCAGCGCAACCGCTTGAGCGAACTGGAAGGCGAGCTCGAGGAGGCCGACCACGCCAGAACCGCCATCGAGCAGGAGGATGCGAACCTGAAGGCGGAACTGCAAACCGCCGAACAGCAGGAACGCGAGACCCGAGAGGCCCAGAAAAGCAACCAGAAAACCCTGGAGTCCGCCCGCGAGACCCAGGCGCGCCTGGAGCGCGAATCCACGGCCCTGGCCTCCAAGCTGGAGGCTCTGCAAGGCACCATCGCCGGCCTCGAGGAAGAAAAGGCGGAGCTGCTGGCCAGCCTGGAGGAGGTTCGCAGCGAACAGGCGGGTCTGCCGGATACCTCCGCTGCCCGCGCGGACATGGAAGAGGCGCGGCGCAACTTGACGGAGTTGCGCAATCGCCACAACGAAGCCGACGCCGAACTGGGGCGCCTCACCCGCGAGGCGCGCGAGCGGAAGGAGCGCCTGGATGCCATCGAGCGCGAGCGCGCGTCCTGGGAGCGGCGCGCGGCGGAATCCGACCAGCACAAGCAGGAGCTGGAGGCCCGCAAGGAGGCCGCTCGGCAGGAAATCGAGGAGCTGTCCGCGCGGCCCGAGGAGATTGCGCAGCACCGCGAAGCCCTGGCGGAGAAGATCGGCGAGGCCGAGGAGGCCCAGCGCGCCGCAGCAGATGCCCTGGCCTCCGGCGAGACACGCCAGCGCGAGGCCGACACGGCGCTCAAGCGGGCCGAACAGGCCGTGTCCGAGGCTCGCGAAACCCGCGTGCGCGCCGAAGCCAGCGTCGAACAGGCGGAACAGGCCCTCGACTCCCATGCCCGGCGCGTGCGCGAGCGCCTGGAGTGCGTGCCCGATGCCCTGCTGGAGCAGGCCGGCCTGATGCCTGACCAGGAGCTGCCGCGGCAGGAGGAGGTCGCCGCCAAGGTCGAGCGCCTGCGCGGCGAGCGCGAACGCATGGGGCCGGTCAACCTGCGCGCCGAGGCCGAGGCGGAGGAACTGTCGGAACGCCTCGAGGAAATCGGACGGGAACGCGAGGACCTGACCGCAGCCATCGCCCGCCTCCGCCAGGGCATCTCCAGCCTCAACCGCGAGGGCCGCGAACGCCTGCTGACGGCCTTCGAACAGGTGAACCACCATTTCACCCGGCTGTTCACCCGACTGTTCGGCGGCGGCGAGGCGCACCTTCGGCTGACCGAGGCGGAGGATCCCCTGGATGCCGGCCTGGAGATCATGGCCAGCCCGCCCGGCAAGCGCCTGCAGGTCATGTCCCTGCTCTCGGGCGGTGAACAGGCGCTCACCGCGCTGGCCGTGCTCTTCGCCGTCTTCCTGACCAATCCCGCACCGATCTGCATCCTCGACGAGGTGGACGCCCCGCTGGACGATTCCAACGTCGACCGGTTCTGCGATCTGGTGGACGAGCTGGCGCACAGCCTGCAGACCCGGTTTCTCCTGGTAACCCACCACCGCCTCACAATGGCGCGCGTCGATCGCCTGTTCGGCGTCACCATGGGCGAGCGCGGCGTCAGCCAGCTTGTCTCCGTGGACATGGAAGAGGCCGAAGCCCTGCGCGAAACCGCATAGAACGGCAGCTTCACGGGCCGTTCCGGCCGCCTCGGCCACCCTCGGCAAAGGCCCGGGGATTGAGCCTTGACGGGAGGGGGGTCCCTCCGTATGGTTCGCCCGCCTTCCGGCACGTCGGGGCGACAGGAGGGGGAAACACGGCCGGCACGGGGCTCCAGTTTCATCGGGTCACAGTCCGATTAAGGAGACAGCTTGATGTCGGGTCGCGACAAACCCTCACCGTTCGAATCACTGGACAAGCGCTTGAAAGCGGTCCGGGACCGGCGACGCAAGAGCGAAGGCAAGGGTTCTCCGGCACGCGGGGGCGGCAGCAGCGGCCTCGGTGTCGGCATGCGGATGGCAACGGAGATCGTCGCCTCGATCGGCGTCGGCGTTGCGATTGGACTGTTTTTGGACGCACAGCTGGGCACCAAGCCCTGGCTGATGCTCCTGTTTCTGCTGCTTGGAACGGCCGCCGCGTTCTATAACGTGGTGCGCGTTGCCAAGGAGATGGAGCGCAGGAGCAAGGAAGATAGGGACAAATCCCGGTCGGAGTGACGGCCGAGTATAGACCGCGAGGGGCAAGGTGGCGACGCAGGATACGCAGGACGGCGGTTTTCCCGTAGATCCGCTTCATCAATTCGAGATCACCCCGCTGATCCCGATCAACATCGGCGGACTCGACCTGTCTTTCACCAATTCGGCGCTGTGGATGCTGATCACCGTGGGGGTCGTCAGCGCCTTCATGATCTTCGCAATGCGGCACCATGAACTGGTCCCGGGCCGGCTGCAGAACTGCGCCGAACTGCTCTACGAGATCATCGCCAACATGGTGCGAGACAACGTGGGCAGCGAGGGACGGCAGTACTTCCCCTTCATCTTCACGCTGTTCCTCTTCGTGCTCTTCGGCAACACCCTGGGGATGATCCCCTCGTCCTTTACCTTCACGAGCCATATCGCCGTGACCTTCGCGATGGCGATCGTCATCTTCATTGCCGTGACCGTCATCGGCTTCATGCGCCACGGGCTGGGCTATTGCCGCATGTTCTTCCCGCACGGCGCACCGGCGTGGACGGCCGTCATCCTGGTCCCGATCGAGCTCATCTCCTATCTCTCACGGCCGATCAGCCTGTCGATGCGTCTGTTCGCCAACATGATGGCCGGGCACATCCTGCTGAAGGTCTTTGCCGGCTTCGTCCTGCTGATGGGCGTTGCGGGCGTGGTCCCGCTGGCGGCCCTGCTGGGCATCACCGCGCTGGAATTCCTGGTGGCGGTCCTGCAGGCCTACATCTTCACCATTCTGACCTGCGTCTATCTGCATGACGCCATCCACATGCATTGAACGGCAGCGGACAGTCGGCAGGAACGGAAGCAAGTCACCCCTGATCCACACGCGGTTAATCCAAGGAGTGTAAAAAATGGAACTCGAAGCAGCTAAGATGATCGGCGCCGGCCTGGCGACCCTGGGCATGATCGGTGCCGGCCTGGGTGTCGGCAACGTCTGGTCCAACTACTATGCGGCCATCGCCCGCAACCCGGCTGCCAAGGACGAGATCGGCGCCAACATCTGGATCGGCTTCGCCGTGACGGAAGCGATCGCGATCTTCTCGCTGGTTGTCTCCCTGCTGGTTCTGTTCGGCTAATACGTCCCACTGCCCCGGGCTGCCGTCCGGCGGCCCGCTGGGGCTTCAGGTTCGAACCAGACGACAGGATCCTTCGGTATGGTCAAACTGCCCGCAGCGTTGCGTATCGCCGCACTCTCCGCCATCGCCTCCTGCCTTTCGGGAGCGGCGCTCGCGGCCGAGAACGGCGGTCTGCCGCAAATCAGTCAGGTCGGCACCTACGCCAGCCAAATCTTCTGGCTGTTCGTGACCTTCGGCCTCCTCTATGTCGTCATGTCCCGCGTGGCCCTGCCGCGCATCGGCGACGTGGTCGAGGAACGCCGCGACAAGATCGACGACGACCTCATGCGTGCGGAGACCATTCGCAGCGAGGCCGAGGAGGTCCTGGCCGAATACGAGAAGGCTCTTTCCGTGGCTCGGGAAGAAGCCTCGGGTATCCTTCAGAAGGCCAGCGACGATGCCAAGGCGCACATGGACGAACGCCAGGAGGCGTTTGCCCAGAAGCTGGCCGAGCAGACCCGGGAAGCCGAGGAGCGGATCGACGCCGCGAAGACCGAGGCGCTCAAGGACGTGGCCTCCGTCGCCGCTGAAACGGCCACCGCCGTCACCGGCAAGCTGGTGGGCTACACGCCCGACAGCAAAACGTCTGAAAAGGCCGTCCAGGCCGAGATGAAGGAGCATCTGTGATGTTTTCCAGCGAGTACACCTGGATCACGATCTCGCTGATCCTCTTCCTCGCAATTGCCGCCTGGAAGGGTCTGCGCCCGATGCTCGCCAAGCTTGATGCGCGCAGCGAGCGCATCCGCAAGGAGATCGAGGAGGCCCAGGCCCTGCGCGAGGAAGCGCAGAAGATGCTCGCCGACTACAAGCGCCGTCAGCGCGACGCGTTGAAGGAGGCCGAGGAGATCGTCGAGCATGCCAAGACCGAGGCCCAGCGTATCCGCCAGAATTCCGAGAAGGAGCTGGAGGAGACCCTGCAGCGCCGCGAGCAGATGACCATGGACAAGATCCGCCAGGCCGAGGCGGATGCCATTGCCGAGGTCCGCAACCAGGCAGTGGACGTGGCCATTGCGGCCGCGGGCAAGATGATCTCGGAAAACCTCGACAAGGACAGCAAGAAAGCGCTGACCGAAGAGTCCATCGAGACCGTCGGCAAGAAGCTGAACTGAGCCTGCGTTCGCCCGCCACACTGCGCGGCGAGCGGGCTCACTTCCCAGTCAGGAGCTGGCCCCCATGGGTGATGTGAAGAAAGTGGTGCTCGCCTATTCGGGCGGCCTCGACACCTCCGTTATTCTGAAATGGCTGCAGGAGGCCTACGGCTGCGAGGTCGTGACCTTCACCGCCGACCTGGGCCAGGGCGAGGAACTCGAGCCCGCCCGCAGGAAGGCCGAGATGCTCGGCATCAAGCCCGAGAACATCTACATAGAGGACCTTCGCGAAGACTTCGTGCGCGACTACGTCTTCCCGATGTTCCGGGCCAACGCCCTCTATGAAGGCCTCTACCTGCTCGGCACCTCCATCGCACGGCCCCTGATCTCGCGCCGCCAGATCGAGATCGCGCGCGAGACCGGCGCCGACGCCGTGGCCCACGGCGCCACCGGCAAGGGCAACGACCAGGTCCGCTTCGAGCTGGCCTACTATGCGCTCAATCCGGACATCCGCGTCATCGCACCCTGGCGCGAATGGGACCTCAATTCCCGCACCAAGCTGATCGACTTCGCCGAGAAGCACCAGATCCCCATCGCCAAGGACAAGCGCGGCGAGGCGCCCTTCTCGGTGGACGCCAATCTCTTGCACATCTCGGCCGAAGGCAAGGTTCTGGAGGATCCCTGGGAGGAGCCCCAGGAGTACGTCTATTCGCGCAGCGTGTCTCCCGAGGAGGCACCCGACCAGCCCACCTACATCGAGATCGAGTTCGAGACGGGCGATCCCGTGGCCATCGACGGTCAGCGCCTCAGTCCGGCCGCCCTGCTGACCGAGCTCAACCGTCTGGGCGGTGCCAACGGCATCGGCCGCCTCGACCTGGTGGAGAACCGCTTCGTCGGCATGAAGAGCCGCGGCGTCTACGAAACGCCCGGCGGCACCGTCCTGCTGGCCGCCCACCGCGGCATCGAGCAGCTCACCCTGGACCGTGGTGCGGCCCACCTGAAGGACGAGGTCATGCCGCGCTATGCCGAGCTGATCTACAACGGCTTCTGGTACTCGCCCGAGCGCGAGATGCTGCAGGCGCTCATCGACCGCAGCCAGGAGCATGTGAACGGCACCGTGCGCCTCAAGCTCTACAAGGGCAGCGCCACCGTGGTCGGCCGCAAGTCCCCCGACAGCCTCTACAGCCTGGCCCACGTCACCTTCGAGGAGGACGCCGTCTACGACCAGCGCGACGCCGAGGGCTTCATCAAGCTCAACGCCCTGCGCCTGCGCCTGCTGAAACGCGGCCAGGAACACGGCTGACGCGCCTTCCTCCGGAAGCAACTTAAACATTTTGCATAAGATCGTCGTCGCTAACCAAATACCCACCGACGAACTGCTGGCACTCTACCATAGTCGCTGGCAGAACGACGTCCACCATGTCTTCAAGGAATTCAAGTACTAAGCATTCTTTGAGGAACCGTGAGTGCCACTTCAGGAAATACTGGGACGCAAGTGCGAAAGCCTGCATGTGTTGCCTTACATGCGGCCAACACGCTATGATTACATAGAACTCGTGAGTACACCGGTATATAGTAACTTATGCCAAGTATTTATCCAGTTAGAACAGCAGGGGGCTATATCCCATGGTGGGCGGAAGCGATATACGCCGGATTGAAGAGCGCGAACGAGAAGAACGCTACAATGCTTTCAACAAGTCTGCCAATGACAGAAAGCGTGTTCTTTATTGGATAGGATTCCTAGAGGGGGCTCTCTCATCCAGGCGCATAGAGGCTGGTGAACAGCCGGCCATCCTGGCTGAGTCGGAGAAATTTGCTGATTTCTTTGATGACCCGGATGCCTCTGACCTTGCGGAAGATATCCGTAGTCGTTGTTTCTCATCGGAAAAGGATATGATGACGCAACTCCGTGAGATCATCGCTGACAAAAGCAACGAACTCGGCAACGCATCGACATCGAAAGAAACGGATGAGCTGAATATCTTTCTGGGTTTTTGCGCTGGAATCATTTGTGATGGGCGAGTGCTAGAATCGGAGGTTCGCGCACTGCGAAATCGCTTCATGAGGTCTGAACGCCTACGTGAAGAGGTTGCATTTTATCCTCTGTGCAAGGCGGTCGAAGAGGCCTTGGCCGATGATATGATCACTGAGGAAGAATCAGAGGATATCGAGGAGTGGCTAGGCCAGCTGGTAGGTGATGGGTATGCGGATACTGGGTTCACCAATATCGGCAATGTGGCAAAGCTTGACGACCCCATCCTGGATCCCGAAACGATTGAGTTGAAGGATTCGGTCTTTGTCCTAACCGGACCAATGCGCATGGGGCCTCGGGCCTATATTGAGAAAGAGATAAAACGCGCAGGCGGGACCATGGCGTCACGGGCTACCCGCAAGGTGGACTATGTAGTTATATCCTCCACGGCGTCACGGCATTGGAGAACGACGCATTTCGGCACCAAGATTGAGCGTGCACGGGAGTTGATAGAGGAGGGATGCAAACTTCGCTTTGTATCTGAAGTGGCTCTTGAGAAAGCTCTATCAGGCAAAGGTTAGGGGCATTCCGCGCTGGAAGAAAGCCAGTCATTTAGCCAAGAATGTGAAAAACTCGTTGCCGCCCCCTCATACATTTGTCAAATGGCGCGCGAATAAATGGGTTGCCTCTGGCGCGCCTCTTGTCAGATGTGTTGTGGGACGCGGCAACAGGCTGGACCCAAGCACCTCTCGAGGGACTGCAGTGTCTTCTTGATCGGAACCTGGTCGTGAACAACGTTCCCGCCCAGGCTGCGCGGGCGGCATGTCTTTCCGATCGAGCGGCGCGTTTCAGGTAATGACTATGGATGGGGACCAGGTTCGGCCGCACTTACCCGTGCGGCAGGACTGGATCATAACCAGGGAGCGCGGCATGAAGAGGTTCGCGGGAAAGGTCGCGCTGGTTACCGGCGGTCGCACAGGCATCGGCCAGGCCATCGCCCGCCGTCTGAGCGCCGAGCGTGCGCGTGTGCTGACGGCGCAACGAAGACAGGATGCAGAGTTCGAGGGGATTGTCGCGGACTTCACCGAGCCTGCCTGTCCCGGCCAGGTTGTCGAAACGGTGATCGCGCGCGCCGGACAACTCGATGTGCTCGTCAACAACGTCGGGATGATTCAGGAAGCCAGAGTCGAGGAGATGAGCCTTGAGGACTGGCAACGCAGCCTCGCCCTGAACCTGACGGCGCCCTTTCTGACGATCCAGGCGGCCCTGCCGCATCTGCGCGATACGCGAGGGAGCATCGTGAATACCGGTTCGATCGAGGGGTTGCGCTCCAACCCGGAACACGCGGCCTACGCCGCCTCCAAGGCCGGGCTGCACGGACTGACGCGCGCTGTTGCAGTGGATCACGGAGCCGAAGGCGTCCGGTGCAATGCGGTCGCTCCTGGCTGGATCGATACCGACCTGAATCGCGACTTCATCAAGGGCATGCATGATCCGGAAGGCGTTCCGCCGCGAGCTCGGCCGCATCCACCCGGTGGGGCGGACCGGAATGCCGGAGGAGGTTGCCACCCTCGTCGCCTTTCTCGCCGCCGAAGAAGCCGGCTTCATTACAGGACAGGTCTACACCGTGGATGGCGGGCGAACGACAAAGCTAAACCTTCCGTAAGCACAACGCCACCCATTTGACCGCTGCATGCAAGCGCCGGGGCAGAACTTGTGTGAGCTTTGGCTGTGCATCTTATCGGCAGCACGGTCTGCAATACTCTCCGGTAGGGTGCTGGGGCCTTTAGGATTACCTTTTCTCTCCGCCCTTCAGTACTTGAACTCCTCGAAGACGTGACTCACGTCGCCCTGCCAGCGGCCGTGGTAGAGGGCCAGCAGTTCGTCGGCGGGCGTCTGGCCGGTAATGACGATCTCGCGCAGCACGTCCAGGAAGATGCGCTCGTCCATGCCTTCGTCGTTCTGGCGGGCCCGCACGCGCAGGCCTTCCGAGGCGATCTCCAGCGCCCGGGTTGCCAGATCGCCCACCGTGCCCTGGCGGAAGGGCGTCTCCAGGGCCTGGCGCGGAACCTCGGCGCGCAGGTACTCGTGGTCCTCCAGCGTCCAGTCGCGCACCAGGTCCTCGGCGGCCGAGAGCGCCGTCTCGTCGTAGAGCAGGCCGACCCACAAGGCCGGCAGAGCGCACAGCCGCCGCCATGGCCCGCCGTCGGCCCCACGCATCTCCAGATAGCGCTTGAGGCGCACCTCGGGAAAGGCCGTGGTCATGTGGTCTTCCCAGTCGCTCATCAGGGGAAGCTCCCCGGGCAGGACCTCCAGGCGCCCCTCCATGAAGTCCCGGAAGGACAGGCCGCTGCAGTCGACGTACTTGCCATCGCGGTAGACGAAGTACATGGGCACGTCGAGCATGTAGTCCACGTAGCGCTCGTAGCCCATGCCGTCCTCGAAAACGAAGGGCAGGATGCCGCAGCGGTCCGGGTCGGTGTCGGTCCAGATGTGGCTGCGATAGCTCTTGAAGCCGTTGGGCTTGCCTTCAGTGAAGGGCGAGTTGGCGAACAGGGCCGTCGCCAGCGGCTGCAGGGCCAGGGACACCCGGAACTTGCGCACCAGGTCGCGTTCACTGGAAAAATCCAGGTTGGTCTGCACGGTGCAGGTGCGCAGCATCATGTCGAGGCCGAGGCTGCCCTTCTTGGGCATGTAGTCGGCCATGATCTTGTAGCGCCCCTTGGGCATCCAGTTCGTGTCCTCGCGCCGCCAGGTCGGCGCGAACCCCAGGCCCAGCATGCCGGCGTTCAGGGGATCGCAGACCTCCTTCACCTCCGCCAGGTGCGTGTTCACCTCGGAACAGGTCTGGTGCAGGTTCTCCACCGGCGCGCCCGAGAGCTCCAGCTGGCCGCCGGGCTCCAGCGTGATGTTGCAGCCGCCCTTCACCAGGGCCACCGGCTTGCCGTTCTCCTCGGCCGGCGTCCAGCCGAACTTCTCGGCCATGCCCTCCAGGATGGCACGAATCGAGGCCCTCCCTTCGTAGGGCAGGCTCTCGAGTGTCGTCCGCTCGAAACCGAACTTCTCGTGTTCCGTGCCGATTCGCCAATCGGCGGCGGGTTTGGCGCTCGTCTCCAGGTAGCGAACGAGCTGCTCCTTGCCGGTGATCGGATCACCCTTGGATTGTGGAGGGGCTGACATGGAAAGCGGCAGACTCACTGAGCGGTGAACGGAAAGGCGATCGATGCGAACGCGAGCCGCATGCGGCAGGGCGGACCCGCGCTTTTGTCGCCTGCATCAGAGCGAGCCGGGGTCGATTTCGTCAAGCACCTTTGCCGCAGGGCAGCCACCCGCCTGCTTCATCGCGGCTGCAGATTGCGAAACTGCGGCCGCGATGTCCAGTCCCCGGTGAGCGCCTGCATCACCGCCAGGGCCGCCACCACGGCCGTGTCGGCGCGCAGGATGCGCGGTCCCAGCCCGACGGCACAGGCTGCCGGATGGCGTGCGATCGTCTCCTGCTCCTGGGACTCGAAGCCGCCTTCCGGACCTATCACCAGGGCGCGGGCCCGTGTTTCATTCACCACCTCGTCGATCGGCCGACCGCTGCCGCTCTCGTCGGCGAACAGGAAGGGCTCGTCCTCGGGCCAGTCACCCAGGACGTGCTCCAGCTTCGCCGGCTCTGCCACCTCGGGCAGGCTGATGCGCTCGCTCTGCTCGGCCGCCTCCCGCACGGTGGTCCGCAGGCGCTGGACGTTGACCCGTTCGACGATGGTACGCCGGGTCAGGATGGGCTGCAGCCGGGTACAGCCCATCTCCGTCGCCTTCTCGGCGATCCAGTCGATCCGCTGGCGCTTGACGGGCGCGAACAGCAAGGTCAGCCCCGGTTCCTCGGTTTGTGGACGCGACTGCTCCTCCAGCAGCAACGAGGCCCAGCCCTTGCCGAGCGCATCCAGACGGGCCAGCCACTCGCCGTCCCGCCCGTTGAACAACGCCAGACGCGCCCCCGGCTTCAGACGCAGGACCGAGCGCAGGAAGTGCGCCTGCTGCGGTCCCAGCCCCAGGACGGTCTCGTCGCCCAGGTCCTCCTTCACATAGAGCCGCGTGGCAAGCTTGATATCCTTCATGAAAAACCTGTTTCCTTTCCGGCAGCATGATCTTGAGCCTCCGGCCCGGCCCGCGCAAGATAGGGGTCATGTCCTCCTCAACGAACAGATACGCCGACGCAAGCGACATCGTCGCGAACAACTGGCTGGAGCGCCGCATGCCTCCGGGCTGGCGGCCCTATTCCCGTCTGGCCCGCCTGGACCGGCCCATCGGCACCTGGCTGCTGCTGTTCCCCTGCTGGTGGTCCATCGCGCTGGCCCAGAGTGCTGGGAACCAGCCGCCGGACCTGTGGCTCTACCTGCTCTTCGCGCTCGGGGCCATGCTCATGCGGGCCGCCGGCTGTACCGTCAACGACATCCTGGACCGTCACTACGACGGGCGTGTCGCCCGCACCAGCACACGGCCGCTGCCCAGCGGCCAGATCACCCTGAGGCAGGCCATCGTCTTCCTGCTGGCGCTCCTGGCCGGCGGCCTGGCGATCCTCCTGGCCCTGACGCCAGCCGCGCTCCTGCTGGGTGTCGCCTCGCTGCTACTGGTCTTCCCCTATCCGCTGATGAAGCGCATCACCTACTGGCCGCAGCTGTGGCTCGGCCTGACCTTCAACTGGGGGGCCCTGATGGGCTGGGCGGCGGTCGAGAATGCGCTCGCCTGGCCGCCGGTCCTGCTCTACATCGCCGGTATCTTCTGGACGCTGGGCTACGACACGATCTACGCCCATCAGGACAAGGAGGACGACGCCCTGATCGGGCTGAAGTCCAGCGCCCTGAAGCTCGGCGAGCGGACCCGACCCTGGCTGATCGTCTTCTATGCCCTCTGCATCGCCTTCATGGGTGCAGCCGGCATCATGGCGGAGATTGCCTGGCCCTATTACCTGGGGCTGGCAGCCGTGGCCGTCCACTTCACCTGGCAGGTAACCACCGTGGACATTCATGGCCCGCGCAACTGCCTGGCGCGTTTCCGCTCGAACCGCTTCGTGGGCTGGCTGCTGCTGGCGGGCCTGGTGCTGGCAGGCCTGGCCGGCTGACGTGAACAGGCCGACAGCCTCTCCCTCGCCTGCCCGCACCTTCGTGCGCGACAACACCGCCGTGGAGACACCCTCGCTGGTGCCGGAAATCCCTTTGCGCCTGGCCAGCAAGGTCATGCCGCTCTGGCACGCCACCGAGGAGGAAATGGAACAGTTGAACATCCCGCCGCCCTACTGGGCCTTCGCCTGGGCCGGCGGGCAGGCGCTCACGCGCTATCTGCTGGACAATCCCGCATGCGTGCGCGGCAAGCGGGTGCTCGATTTCGCGTCAGGCAGCGGCCTCTCGGCCATCGCCGCGGCACGCTGCGGCGCGGCCCATGTCACGGCCTCCGAGATCGATCCCCTGGCGCTGGCCGCCATCGAGCTGAACGCCGAACTGAACGGCGTTTCGCTGGAGCTCCTGGGCGAGGACTGCCTGCTCCAGGACGGCACGGACTGGAACCTGCTGCTGGCGGGGGATGTCTGCTACGAGCAGCCCATGGCCGAACAGGCCTTCGCCTGGCTGCGCCGACAGGCCTCGGCAGGAGCGGAGGTTCTCATGGGCGATCCGGGGCGCTCATACCTGCCCGCCGACGGCCTGGAATCCGTGGCCGTGTACAGGGTGCCGACGAATCGTGAACTTGAGGACAGCGAGGTTCGCCGTACCACCGTCTGGCGTGTCCTGCCCGACGGTGAAAACTGACCCGCCGGACGGCGGGTCCGGTTCAGTAGGGACGCGGCCAGGTCCGACCGCGCCCGCCCGGGAGTATCCTCTCCCGTCAGTCAGTACAAGGCGGTGCCTGGTCCTGGTCCATGCTCTCGATGCGATAGCGCGTTTGCGCGTCATCGACTGTGGACCATGCAAGACGCGCCCATTCGGCCTTGGCCTGATGGTAACTGCCGAAAGGGCCGATCCATTCTTCACGCCCTTCCAGCGGAACCGTGAAGTTGGCGTCCCGATACTCACCGCCAACCACCCAATATTGTTGCATCTTTAAGGCTGTCCCGTTTACTGCCTTTGAACACTGCGGTTACAGTTGAATAAGTAATACCCCCGCTTGCGCCATGCAAGCGACCTTGACGAGGATCATCCTCGTCAAATCCTTAAGATTCCCTATACTGGCGCCGCCAAAACCCTGCTGCCCGAAAGGCGGCGGGCAAGCACGTGACGCGCACCAGAAACGGGGAGTCCCCATGCCTTACAAGTCTCTGCGCGATTTCATGGACCGACTGGAAAGCAAGGGCGACCTGCGGCGCGTGCGTCATCCTGTCTCCCCGGTGCTGGAGATGACCGAGATCCAGACCCGGCTGCTGGCCGAGGGCGGACCGGCCGTGCTCTTCGAAAACGTCCGCGGGGCAGACGAGCACGCCTACGACATGCCGGTCCTGGTCAACCTCTTCGGCACGGTGGAGCGCGTGGCGCTCGGCATGGACCGCACGCCGGAGGAGCTGCGCGAGGTGGGCGAGACCCTGGCCTTCCTGCGCCAGCCGGAGCCCCCCGGCGGCTTCCGTGAAGCCTTCGAGATGATGCCCCTGCTCAGGAGCGTCATGGCGATGAAGCCGCGAACCCTCTCCCGCGCGCCCTGCCAGGAGGTGGTGCAGGAAGGCGCGGATATCGACCTGGACGCCCTGCCGATCCAGACCTGCTGGCCGGGCGAGCCGGCGCCGCTGATCACCTGGCCTCTGGTGGTGACCAGGGGGCCCGGAAAGGCGCGCGAGGACGACTTCAACCTCGGCATCTACCGCATGCAGAAACTGGACGGTAAGCGCACGCTGATGCGCTGGCTCAAGCATCGCGGCGGCGCTCAGCATCACCAGCGCTGGGGACAGGAGAAGAAGGATCCCCTGCCCGCAGCGGCCGTCCTGGGAGCCGACCCGGGCACCATCCTGGCCGCCGTCACCCCGGTGCCGGACACGCTCAGCGAGTACCAGTTCGCGGGCCTGCTGCGCGGGCAGAAGGTCGAGCTCGTAGACTGTAAGACCGTGCCGCTGAAGGTCCCCGCCGAGGCCGAGATCGTGCTGGAAGGCTATGTCAGTCTCGAGGAGTACGAGGACGAGGGCCCCTACGGCGATCACACAGGCTATTACAATTCGGTGGAGTCCTTTCCCGTCTTCAACATCACGGCCATCACCCGGCGCCGCGATCCCATCTATCTCTCCACCTTCACCGGCCGGCCGCCGGACGAACCCTCGATTCTGGGCGAGGCGTTGAACGAGGTCTTCATTCCTCTGGTCCGCCAGCAGTTTCCCGAGATCACCGATTTCTGGCTGCCTCCCGAGGGCTGCAGCTATCGCATCGCCGTGGTCTCCATGAAGAAAGCCTATCCCGGCCATGCCAAGCGGGTGATGATGGCCGTCTGGTCCTACCTGCGCCAGTTCATGTACACCAAGTTCGTGATCGTGGTGGACGACAGCATCAACGCGCGCGACTGGAAGGACGTCATGTGGGCCGTCTCCACCCGCATGGATCCGGCCCGCGACATGACCATCGTCGAGAACACGCCCATCGACTACCTGGACTTCGCCAGCCCCGAATCGGGCCTGGGCTCCAAGGTCGGGCTGGACGCCACCGACAAGTGGCCGCCGGAAACCCACCGCGAATGGGGCACGGAGCTCCGCATGGACCCGGATGTGGTCAAGCGCATCGACGAGATCTGGGACGAGCTCGACCTGCCCGGCAGCGGACGGCCGATCTGGTAGGGCACAGCCTCTATTGAAAGGGCCGACGGAAACCTCCGTCGGCCCTTACTCTCAGGAGTGCCCGAAGGACACTATTCGGCTGGTTTCGGCGCGATACCCAGTCCTTTTACCGGATCCCCATAGCCCTGATCGGTCATATCCTTGATGGCCTCGTTCTGCCTGTGCCACTGCCGGACCTCTTCTTCGGTCGCCTTGGGCGAGAACAGGCCGGTCACGGCATAGAAGATGCCGATCACGGGCGCCGTCCAGCAGGCAAAGGCCAGCGGTATGTAGAGGAGATTCTCGAAGTTCCCGTCCGCGACCCCGAGACCCAGGGCCGTGATCACGAAGGCGCCACCGGCGTTCCAGGGAATCAACGGCGACATCAGCGTACCGCCTTCTTCCGTTGCCCGCGAGAGGTTCAGGGTCGAATAGCCCATGCCGCGATAGACCGGTGCATACATGCGCCCCGGCAGAGCGATGGACAGGTAGGGATCGCCCGCCACCAGGTTGGTGGCGAAGGAGGCACCTATGGCAGACGACTGGACACCTGCAAAGCTGTGCACCTTGGTCAGGATCGCGTTTATGATGGTCTCCAGACAACCGGTGCGTTCGAGCGCGCCGCCAAAACCCAGCGCGATGAGGATCAGGGAAATCGTCCACATCATGGACTGGATCCCGCCGCTGTTCAGCAGGCTGTCGATCTCGGACACGCCGGTCTCGATGGAATAGCCGCTGTTGGCGTAGCTGAAGACGTCGTGCATGCCGACACCCTGGAACAGCATCGCCATCAGGCCGCCCACGACGACGCCGGCAAACAGCGAGGGAATCGGTGGCTGCTTCATGACCGCAAGCACAATCACCAGCAACGCCGGCAGCAACAGCCAGGGCGAGATCAGGAAGTTGTCCTGCAGCGCCGAGGTGATGTTCTCGATTCGCTCGAAGGAGCTCTCGCCCGATTCGAGCAGCGTGTAGCCTCCCACTCCATAGATCACCAACGCGATCAGCATGGCGGGAATCGTGGTCGGCAGCATGTTGCGAATGTGATGGAAGATGTTCACGCCGGTCACGGCGGGCGCCAGATTGGTGGTATCGGACAGCGGCGAGATCTTGTCGCCGAAGAAGGCGCCGGACACCACGGCCCCCGCGGTCCAGTACATCGGGATTCCGAAGCCTTCGCCGATGCCCATGAGCGCCAGGCCGACCGTCCCGACCGTCCCCCAGGAGGTGCCCAGGGATACGGAGACCAAGGAACAGAGGATCATCGCCGCGGCCAGGAAGACTTCCGGACTGAGGATCACCAGGCCGTAATAGATCAGGGTCGGCACCGTGCCGCTGGCAATCCACACGCCGATGATCATGCCGACGACGATCAGGACGGACACCGAGGGCAGGGACACGTTGATGACGTGAAAGACACCATCCTGGATGCTGGGCCACTTGTGGCCCAGTTTCTTGCCCACGATGGCGGTGATCGCCAGCCCGATGGCCAGGGGGATGTGCGGGGTGAAATTGTCGAATACGAAAAGCTGCAGTCCCAGGACCAGGAGTGTCAGGACAACGGGCACCAGGGCCAGGACAAGCGAAGGCTTCTCGATCGTACCCTGTTCCGTCTGATCATCACTGCTCATGCAAACCCCCCTTTTTGAATTGCTTTCCAAATCAGTTCCCCCGGATTCTTCAGAGAACCCGGGGTGACGACAGTGCGGCGCTTCCTTTGCTTCCGACACGGCATGCCAGCCAGCATGCTTACCCTGAAGGCCATGGACCCTACTCCGGGTAATGCATCAAAGATAGCTGGAAAACGTCATTTAACACCATGAATTGTCTCAATTGTCACAGACCGTCCCCCGTTGACTAGGTGCCACGAGCCTGGAAAATCAGAAAACCAGCGCTGCTGGAGGTGTCACGACTGGCGTGAGGCGGGTGTTGGACGAACCACCTGCGGCAGGGGCCAGGCCATTCGCCGTCGTTCGGCGGCTCGCAGCGGGCGGACGGCATAGACCTGCTTGCTCGCTTCCACGAGGTGGACGCCGGCGAAATGCGGCGAGATCCGCTGGCCGATCCGCTCCCAGGCCGGTGCCGTGCGCAGCAGTGCCCGGGAGTGCGTGGGCGGGACGAAGAGGGCCTGGGAGGTGCGCAGCGGCGTGAAACTGTGCTCGCGCAGCAGGCGTGAAATCTGCCCCTGGCTATAGGGATGGCCGAATCCGAAGGGCGTGCGCTCCAGCCGGGCCCAGACACCGCGCCGATTGGGCACGACGATCACCAGGCGCCCCTCGCCCTTCAAGATACGCCAGACCTCGTTCAGCATGTCGCGAAGGTAGTCCGAGTTCTCGAGACAGTGGACCAGCAGCACCCGGTCCACGGAGAACGTCGGCAGGGGCAGCTCGGTCTCGTCCACCAGGGCCACGCGGCTGCGCTCTTCCGAGGGCCAGTGCACCACACCCTGGGTCAGCGGCATGAAGGCAAAGACACGTGCCGCCTCGTGGAACTGCCTCAGATAGGGGATGGCATAGCCCAGGCCCAGGAGTTCCAGACCATGGAGGTCCGGCCACAGGCTGCGTATGCGCCGACGGATCAGGTGGCGTGCCATCTCCCCCGTCGGCGTCTCGTAGAATTCCCGGTAATCAACGACATCATTCCACATGGGGGTACAATAGCACAGGCTCGGACCTCATATGAATGGCTTCACGGACTTTCGCGAACGACAGCTACAGGCGGGGGCATCCCATTGGCACAACTCGAGATTCACCAGATTCCTGTCCTCAACGACAACTACGTCTATCTCATCCGTGAGGCCGACAACGGTTCAGTGGGCGTGATCGACCCGGCGGTTGCCGGACCGGTCCTGAAAGAGGCCGAACGCCTGGGATGGACGATCACCCACATCATCAACACCCATCACCATCCGGACCATGTGGGAGGCAATCTCGAGATCAAGAAGGCCACCGACTGTCATGTCATCGGCCCGGCACCGGACGAGGCCCGCATTCCCGGCATCGACGAGGCCGTGAACGAGGGCGATATCGTGCACTTCGGCCAGGCCGAGGCAGAGGTCTTCTTCGTGCCCGGCCACACCCGCGGACACATCGCCTACTGGTTCCCGGAAAGCCACGCCCTGTTCTGTGGCGACACGCTCTTCGCCCTGGGCTGCGGTCGCCTGTTCGAGGGCAGCCCGGCCCAGATGTGGGACTCTCTTCGCAAGCTGCGCGAGCTACCCGACGAAACGGCAGTCTACTGCGCCCATGAATACACCCAGAACAATGCACGCTTCGCACTCAGCATCGAACCCGGGAATGCGGAGTTGCAGCAGCGGGCGAAGCAGATCGACACGCTGCGCGCCGCAGGGAAGCCGACGGTCCCCTCGCGTCTTGCCGAGGAAAAGGCCACGAACCCCTTCCTGCGCGCCGATGATCCGGCGTTGGCGACCGCCCTGGACCTGCAGGGTCGCTCGGCCCAGGAGTGCTTTGCCGAGGTCCGACGCCGCAAGGATAGCTTCTGAGTCCTCCTGCCTGGCTCCTCCTGCGACCGGGCAGGCCGCGTCCTGCAGGGCAGGGACAGGAGTTATGCAATTATAGCGTATCTATTGCGGCGCAGCATATACTATTTCTACGGGCAAGAATCGAGGCTTCACAGTGCCTTTTGAAGATTTTCCCTGGCACGGGTAGCCGAACTTCGTGTGAGCGGCACGGAGAAGACGTGCCTTCGGAGTCGTACAGGGGAGCCGCCCGTTCTTGTGTGTTGAGCAGGAGCTGCGGCCGCGTCTTCAGGATCGGAATTGACAAGGAAGACACCATTGGCCGCTGGCAAACCGCCCGCGGCATATACCCGGTGTTGCCACAAGCGGAAACAGGACAGACCCCATGCACGCCACGTCCGGCCATGCCCGGCTCCAGCCCAGCGGCAATGAAACGGAGCGCCTGAGGGCACTTGAGGACTACCAGCTCCTGGAGAGCGAAGCCGATCCGCGCTTTGAGCGCATCGTGGAGATGGCCGTCGACCTCTTCGACGTGCCCATCGCCTACATCTCCCTGCTGGACGACACGCGCCAGTGGTTCAAGGCCAGCACCGGCCTGGATTTCTCGGAAACCCCGCTTGCCCAGTCCTTCTGCCTGCACAGCATACAGCACGCGGGCGTGACCGTGATCGAGGATGCCCGCCTGGATGCCCGCTTCTCGGCACTCCCCATGGTGACGGACAATCCCGGCACCGTCTTCTACGCCTCCGTGCCGCTCGTCACACCAGACGGCTTCCGTCACGGAACGCTGTGCTTGATGGACAGGCACCCGCGCCGACTTGATGACAAGCAGCGCCGGCTGCTGTCGTCGCTGGCCGAGATCGCCGTGGACGAGATGGAATTGCACCGTGCCAGCCTGCAGCTTATCAAGGAAAAGCAGGAGGCCCGTCGTGCCGCGCGGATCAAGGACGACTTCCTGGCCATGATGAGCCACGAGTTCCGCACGCCGCTGAATGCCATTCTCGGCTTCTCCGAGGTTATCCGCGCCCAGGCGATGGGCCCGGTCGGACACGAAAAGTACCTGGACTATGCCCAGGACATCCATAACAGCGGCCAGCATCTTCTGTCCCTGATCGACGACCTGCTGGACAGCGCCCATTTCGGCCGGGACGGTTTCGCACTGCAGGAGGAGGCCTTCGACCCGGCCCGGGTGGCGGTGGAGGCGCTCGACATGATGGAGCGCAAGGCGGAGCTCGCCGGCCTCGAGCTGCGCCACAGTATCCAGCCGCACGCCTTTCGCTTCCATGGCGATGCGCGCCGCTTTCGCCAGATCGTCCTCAATCTGCTGTCCAACGCCATCAAGTTCACCCCGGCCGGCGGCCGCGTTCTCCTGAGGCTGAAGCGTCTTGAGGATGGACGCCTGCGATTGCAGGTCGCCGACAGCGGCATCGGTATGACCCCAAGGGAAAGGCAGCAGGCCCGAGAGGTCTTCTACCGCGGAGAGGCGTCCGCCGTGCAGGCGCGTGAAGGGGCCGGGATCGGGCTGTCGCTGGTGGACCGCTTCGCCCAGGCGCATGGTGGGGCCTTGGGGATTCTCAGCCGACCCGGCCGAGGCAGCGTGCTCCGCGTCGACCTCCCAGCGGCGCGTCTGCTGGCTTGACCCTGGTGGGAGGTCCGGAGATGTTGGGCTTGGAACCATACCTCCCAACAGAGAAGGACCGTCTGGCCCAATGAACCACCCCGATGAACTGATCCGTGCCCTCGGCCTGCAGCCGCATCCCGAGGGCGGATGCTATCAGGAGATCTATCGCGCGCCAGCCGAAGACGGCCAGCGCAGCAGCGTGACAGCGATCTATTACCTGCTGCGCGCCGGCGAGCGCAGTCACTGGCACCGGGTGGATGCCACGGAGATCTGGCACTGGTACGCGGGCGCGCCGCTCGCCCTGCACCTCAGTCCCGATGGCCGGCGCAGCGAAACACGTCATCTCGGAAACGACTTCTCGAACGGCCAGCGCCCCCAGGTGGTGCTGGAGCCCCACGTCTGGCAGTCGGCGGAAAGCCTGGGCGAGTGGACCCTGGTCGGCTGCACGGTCGCCCCGGGATTCGAGTTCTCCGGCTTCGAGATGGCACCTGAGGACTGGGCACCCGGGGAGTGACCCAAGGCCCCCGGTGCCGTCCTGCGCGGCATCGGGACCCGGGTCTTGAGAGCGGACGGGCTCAGTACATGTGCTGGCCGCCGTTGATGGACAGCGTCGACCCCGTGATGAAACCGGCGTCATCGGCCACCAGGAAGACCACACCACGGGCAATCTCCTCGGCCTGGCCGAGACGGCCCACGGGGATGCGGGCCACGATCTTCTCCAGGACGTTTTCCGGCACCGACCGCACCATGTCGGTTTCGATGTAGCCCGGCGCGATGGCATTGACCGTGATGCCCTTGCCGGCGCCCTCCTGGGCCAGCGCCTTGGTAAAACCGTGGATGCCGGATTTCGCGGCGGCGTAGTTCACCTGGCCGTACTGCCCGGCCTGGCCGTTGATCGACCCGATGTTGACGATGCGCCCGAAGCCCTTCTCGCGCATGGATTCGATGACGCAACGACAGAGGTTGAAGCAGGACCCCAGGTTGGTGTCGATCACGGCCTGCCACTGATCGGCAGACATCTTTTGGATCGTGCTGTCCCGCGTGATCCCGGCATTGTTGACGAGGACCTCCACGGGACCGTGCTCCTGGGCAACCTTCTCGATTCCCGCCTTGACCGCTTCGAAATCCGAGACATCGAACTTGGCCACCGGGATTCCCGTTTCCTTCGAGAAGGCCTCGGCGGCTTCGTCGTTACCGCCGTAGTTGGCAACGACATCATAGCCTTCCTTCTTCAACGCCAAGCAGATCGCCGCGCCGATACCCCGGGTTCCACCGCTTACCAAAGCCACTCTGGACATTTCCTCATCTCCCTGTCGGTTGGTTTATGACTTCCTGTCCTCTCGTTGCGGCCGCTTGCTTGCGGCCTTGTCTCTCCGGGCATCCGGCCTCCGCCCCCACAGGCAGGCTGCCATGAGGAGGCGGAGGGTCCTATTGGGAAGCCGTCGGAAATTCAGTCATTCGCGGGACAGGCACATGGCGATGCCCATGCCGCCGCCGATGCACAGCGTGGCTAGGCCCTTCTTGGCATCGCGCCGGCCCATTTCGTGCAGCAGCGTGACCAGGACGCGCCCGCCGGAGGCTCCGATGGGATGGCCCAGGGCGATGGCCCCGCCGTTGACGTTCACCTTCTCGCTGTCCCAGCCCATATCCTTGTTGACGGCCAGGGCCTGGGCGGCGAAGGCTTCGTTGGCCTCTATGAGATCCAGGTCGTCGGGCGACCAGCCGGCCTTTTCCAGCGCCTTGCGGCTGGACGGGATGGGTCCTGTGCCCATGACGGCCGGATCGACCCCGCAGGTGCCCCAGGAGACGATGCGCGCCAGCGGGGTCAGGCCACGCTTTTCCGCATCCTTCTCGCGCATCAGCACGACTGCGGCAGCCCCGTCGTTGATGCCGCTGGCATTGCCGGCCGTAACCGTCCCTTCCTTGTCGAAGGCAGGACGCAGGCTCGACAGGCTTTCCGCAGTGGTCCCATGCTTGGGATGCTCGTCATCCTCCACCACGCTCTCACCCTTGCGGGTCTTGATGGTGACCGGAACGATTTCCTCCTGGAAGCGGCCGTCCTTCTGGGCCGCCTCGGCCTTCTGCTGGGACTTGGCGGCAAAGGAGTCCTGCTCCTCGCGCGTCAGCTGCCATTTCTGGGCAACGTTCTCGGCGGTGTTGCCCATGTGATAGCCATTGAAGGCATCCCAGAGACCGTCCTTGATCATGGTGTCGATGAACTTCACGTCGCCCATCTTGTGACCGTTGCGCAGGTGCGCGCAGTGCGGCGCCTGGCTCATGGATTCCTGCCCGCCGGCGACAACAATATCGCAGTCCCCGGTCTGGATGGCCTGATACCCCAGGGCCACGCTGCGCAGGCCTGAGCCGCAGAGCTGGTTGATCTGATAGGCGGTCTTTTCCTGCGGAAGGCCAGCTTCCATGGCGGCCTGGCGTGCGGGATTCTGTCCCGCGCCTGCCGTCAGGATCTGGCCCAGGATCGCTTCGTCGACCTCGCCGCCCTCGACCTTGGCACGTTCCAGGGCGGCGCCGATGGCCACCGCCCCCAGATGAGAGGCGGCGACACTGGACAGGGTTCCGTTGAAGGCCCCGACCGGCGTGCGCGCGGCACTGACAATAACCACATCCGACATTCTGGCTTCCTCCTGGATTGGGTCTCTTTTTAATAGAGCTTGGGGCAAGGACGGCGAATGTTAAGGAGCCGCCCCTGATTTTTGCACTGCAATATACCGAAAGACTACAATCCAAGCGCCGAAAGGGACAAGTTAAGAAACCGCCTTGTCCCGCATCCAGTCCCGCAACGGCCCCCATATGCGTGAAGCGGCACTACGGCCGGCAACCATGCCGATATGCCCGGCTTTCGGACGCTGTACGTCGACATTCGGCAAGGCCTCCGCAAGGGCCAGGGCAGAGGCCGGCGGCACGATCCTGTCCTCGGCCGGGATCACGCAGAGCGTGGGCAGTTCAATCCGCTGCGGCAGCACGCGCCGCCCGGCGATCCGCCAAGCCCCCATCTGCGTCGTGTTCCCGGCGTACCAGGCACCCAGGCATTCTCGTGCCACCGGCGCGGCCAGCGGCACGCCGTCGTTCAGCCAGTCCTCCAGCGCCACGAAGGCCCGCGCCTGCTCACTCTCGGGATCGAGGGCGGCAAAATTCCGGAACTTGCGGATCGTCGCCATGGGATCGACCATGGTGAAGAGCGATTGCAGGACATCCACCGGCAATTCGCCCATGAGGTCCATCAACGGCCCCCAGGTCATCAGCGCCGCCCGCCCGAGGGCTGCTTGGCCCGGGATGGCATGGAAATCCCAGGGCGTGGCCAGCAGCACGAGCCCACGCAGGTCCTCGGCCCGCCGCTGCGCCGCCGCCAGGGCAAGCAAGCCGCCCATGCAGTAGCCGACCAGCAAGGGATTCTGCCCGGTCTCGCTCCGCAGGGCATCCAGGGACGCTTCCAGGTAGCCCGCGATGTAGTCGGTCAGCGAGAAACCGCGCTCGATCTCCCCCGGCGTCCCCCAGTCCAGCAGGAAGACGCGAAAGCCGGACTCCGCTAGCCAGCGAGCCAGCGAGCAGGTCTCGGAGAGATCCAGGATATAGCCCCGATTGATCAGGGACGGGACCAGGAGCAAGGGGGGCCCGGACCCGCCATAGTCGAGCAGGCGGGCCGAGCCTTCGGACCAGAGTACTGGCGGATCCTCAAGAGCGCGTCGATAGGGATGCCGGCGATAGGCCTCTATGCCATCAAGAAGTTCCCTCTGGCGCTTTCGAACCTGGCGCTCCAGGGCGTCGGCGGCCGCGGCGGGGTCCGCTTCGGCGCGCAGCAGCTCCAGCCTCAACGCCTCCTCCTCCGCGCGCAGTGCCGGATTCAAGTTCTGCCAGCCGCTGTTCCAGCTCGGCCAGGCGGCGCTCGAACCGCGCCAGATCGTCTGGGCGAGGCTCAGATGGAGCATCAGCGGACGTGGCCCCTTGCGCTGACTGTCCGGAACGCGTCTCTGTCCCGCTTCCCCCATGCTCTCCATCGTCTTTCCCGCCGAACTGCTGGGAGCCCGGCGCCAGAGATTCCCTTGGCGGCAGGGCCGTGCTCCACCCCATCCAGGCCGCCCAGCTACGCAAGTGTTCCATCCAGGCCTCGGTCATCCTGTCCAGGGACCGGCCCACTTCGGGATCGGCCGCCCGGAGAGACACCTCCCTTTCCCTGAGATCCAGGTAGCGGGCGACCATGTCGTCCAGAGACATTCCCTCGGGTGTCATACCGTCATCCGTCATGTCGGCCTCACTATAACGGCAGGCAGACGCCGAAGCCATGGGCAGGCGCGTTTGCGACAGTGCGCGGAGTGATTGACAGTTCCTGCTTCCGCACCGCAGTATTCCTTTACGCTACAAGTATGTTTAGCGCTTTGACACAATCCAGTGAGGCGGAAGATCTTGGAGAACACAGAACGGCCTGCCAAATCGGCACCGATTACCATCAAGAAGTACGCCAACCGACGACTTTACAACACCGCAACCAGCAGTTACGTAACTCTGGATCATCTCTGCCAGATGGTGAAGGATGATGTGGACTTCGTTGTCTACGATGCCAAGAGCGGAGAGGATATCACCCGGTCTGTCCTGACCCAGATCATAGTGGAAGAGGAAGCCAAGGGCGAGAACCTGCTGCCGATCTCCTTTCTCCGCCAGCTGATCTCCTTCTATGGGCACGGCATGCGCTGGATGCTGCCCAGCTATCTGGAGCAGACGATGGAAGCCTTCACGGCCAACCAGGAAGCCATTGCCCGGAACATGCAGGAGACCATGGGGGGTGTCTTTCCCTTCGGCAACATGGAGGAACTGGGCAAGCAGAACCTGGCCATGCTGCAGCACACGATGAACATGTTCTCCCCCTTCTCCGGCGATAGCGGAAGCTCCACCTCGAAGGGGGAGGGCGAACATTCCCAGAAGGGGTCCGCGCAAGGAAGCTCCGAATCGAGCACGCAGGAAGAGCAACTCGAGCAACTGCAGAAGCAGGTCGAACAATTGCGCCAGGAACTGGGCAAGCTGTCCAGGAAATGACCAAGACTGGAGGAGAGCGGCGCCAGGGGCGCGCGGATCTCCCCTCAGGTCAACTGCAGGTCCTTCTGGCCGCGCCACAGGAAGGATGAGGGCCCCAGGCTGCCATCGGCCGCCTGTATCGTGTTCTTGTGCTGGCGCCATTCCGGCGCGACTTCCGGCATCCCGAAATAGAACCCCTGGATCATGTCCAGGCCTTCCTGCGCCAGATAGGCCGCCTCTTCCTGCTGTTCCGCGCCCTCGGCCAGGGTTTCCAGCTTGAAGGCCCGGGCCAGGCTCAGAAGGTTGCGCAGGAAAAGCTGGTTTTCCGGGGAATGGGTGATATCGCGTATGAAGGAGCGATCGATCTTCACCAGGTCGACGGTCAGTGCCTTGAGGTGATGGAAGGTGCTGTAGCCGGCCCCGAAATCGTCCAGAGCGACACGACACCCCAACTCGCGCACCTGGGCCACGAATTTCGCTGTCTCCCTGACATCCAGCAGGGCGGCCGTCTCCGTTATCTCGACGATCAGCCGGCGTGCCACCTGTGGTCGCCCGTGCAGGCGCCGTATCAGGCTGCGCAGCCAGTCATGGTCGCCGGTCGTCAGGGCAGAGATGTTGAGCGCCAGCGTGATCCCCGGGTATCGCTCGAGATCCGCCAGCACGAGATTGAGCACGTGCAGGTCCAGCAGGCGCATCAGGCCCAATTGTTCGGCCGCGGGAATGAACTTGGCCGCGGGGATCAATCCCCCCTTGCCGTCCTGCAGGCGCGCCAGGCATTCATGGAAGCGCACGGAGTGCGAGGTGGCGTCGACCACAGGCTGGTAGGCGAGGCACAGGCGCCCTTCCGTCAGGGCATTCTTGACCTCGTTGCCGATTTCCATGCACGCACGCACCTGCTGGCGATGTTCTTCCGTGATGGCGTAGTAACTGATGCAGTCGCGACCCGCCTGCTTGGCATCGAACAGCGCACTTTCCGCCTTGGCGACCAAGTCGAGAGCGTGACCTTCCCGATCCGCGAAGAACGCGCCGCCAATGGATACCGAGAGATGAAGCGTTCCTTCGGGAAGCGAGATCGGCATCTCCCGGACACAGTCGCGCAGCGCCTCAGCCAGGCACCGCACTTCGCTTTCCGTACACTCCCGCAGGACCACCCCGAAGCGATCGCCGCCGACCCGGCCGAACAGATCGTCCTCGCGCAGGCACTCTCGGATACGCCGGGCCACCTCGATCAGCGCCGCGTCCCCGGCCTGATATCCGTAGACGGTGTTGATGCGCGCCAGAGCATCCAGGCCCAGGACGAGAAAGCCGCCGTCCATCTGGACTTCGGCACCTGCCCGCGTGAAGAAGCCCTGCAGGGCCTCGCCGAGGGCGAGGCGATTGGGAAGTGCCGTCAGTTCGTCGTGGCTGGCCAGGCGCTCCAGACGCGCTTCCTGCTGCTTGCGATCCGTGACGCGGCGCATGACTCCACAGAGAATCCCGCGCCCGGTGCCCTCTTCGCGTTCCAGCGCACCGCGGTCATGCAGCCAGTGGTACTCGCCATTCACATCCTGAAAGCGATACTCACAGTCGAAGGGACCGTACCCCAGCAGGTGATCGTCCAGAACCGTCTGCCGGCGCACCCGGTCCTCCCGGGGGATCCGTTCCAGAAATGCAGAAAGTGTGACGGGAATCGCCTGTTTTGGAACACCCAGGCAGGACTCGGGATTTCCGAGCCACTCCACGATCCCTTTGGACAAGTCGAATCTATAAAGCAGGTCTCCGGCGGTTTCCACCGCCCTGTACCAATCCTGCCACTGCGTAGCCCTATGTTCTACCGGCGCCACCGCTTATTACCCCTACCTGGTGCAAGCTTTTGTTGACCGCCCGAAACCGCATCCTTGCGGATCCCTGTGCGTAAGGAGATAGACCAGCATCGTTTCCACTTCTTAAGAAATCATGAAGCCGCCATCAGCTGCCGGAGGCGAGCACCACGGCACGACCTTGCGACAGTGATTCAAGTTTGCCTCAATCTTTAACGGCATTCTCCGCGGCTTGGGGGAGGTCGTCCAGCCCGCTCGCAAAGAGCGCTGCATATCCCCATCAAGAATCTCCAGGAAAAAACCTTTCATAAGAGAGAGATAGGCCCCAGCGCCCCATCCTCGTCCTATTCACGCCCGAAAAAAGTCACGCTCGCTCACGGCAGCCCCTTTCGGCATCCGCGCCCCTATATGTAATTATAAGAGGCATTTCTCATTACAATACACCTTTGAATAAGGCATAGTCCCGCCCCTTGGGAGAGCGCAACCTTAAGTCGTTCATTTTTAAAGCTTATTTACGCATTAACTCTGCTTCTTTTTCTTTTTTTACGCGAAGTTCTCCTGCGACAAATGCGCGCCGCAAAATAATATCGGCAGATATGCGTGCACTGACATAACTTTCAGTTGCTTTTTGCGGCAGATCGAAGGCATTGTCTGGCGACGGTATACAATCCGAAATGACAACTCCCGCGGTTACTTGATTGAAAACTATGGATTCACGTCATCGCAAGATCGAGCAGTCGGTCGGTGCCCGCATACGATTGCGCCGCACCCAGCTCGGCTATACCCAGCAACAGCTGGCAGAGCGTCTCGAGATCACCTATCAGCAGGTCCACAAATACGAGCGTGGAGCCAACCGGATTTCGGCGGCCCGCCTTTTCGACCTGGGCGATGCACTCGAGGTCGACGTGAACTATTTCTTCGAGGATATCGTGAACGGGCAGGAGTCCAGTATGCCGGAACATCAGCGCCTGGGGCTCGATCTTGCCCAGAACTTCTCGACGATCAGCGACTCCCAGTGCCGGGAAGCCCTGGCCCGCCTGTGCCGTGCCATGGCCAAGGCCTCGGACGAGTAAACTCCCACGGCTCCGGGATCAGCCGTGACTGTCGCAGGCCGGATTCTGGCTCAGTCCTGCGGGCGCGGCTCCGAGATGATCCTGACGGACCCATCTCGCACGGCATGGAAGAAGCAGTTCGGGCGCTCCGTGTGGCAGGCCGGTCCAGTCTGGTCCACCACTAGCAGCACCGCATCCCGGTCACAGTCATAGCGGAACTCGACAAGCTGCTGCACATGCCCGGAACTCTCCCCCTTGCGCCAGAGCTGCCCGCGGGAACGCGACCAATAGCAGGCACGGCCCGCCTGCAACGTCTCCCGCACCGCCTCGGCATTCATCCAGGCCAGCATCAGCACCTCGCCGCTGTCGTACTGCTGGGCGATGGCCGGGATCAGGCCCGCCTCGTTGAAGGCAAGCGCCGCGACAACCTCCGCAACCAGCTTCTCGTCGGCAATTGCGCCCGTCTTCCCCGGCTTCGTTCCGCTCATTCTCGCCTGTCTCCCGCCTGAAGCACCGGATCCGTCTCCTCCCGCTCTCCCGTCAGCGCGTCGAGCAGTTTCTCCACCCAGTCCCGGGAGACATCCCGGGTGATAAAGACGAGACGCGTGGAGCGGTCCGCATCCGGCCAGCTATCCATCCAGGCCACCGGATGAAAGAGGTGCTGGACCCCGTGAATGACCGCCGGCTTGTCCGGCTTCTCGGCAATGTTCACGATGCCCTTCACGCGCAGGATGTCCGGGCCGCGGTTGGCAACCAGAAGCTCCAGGAACAGGGAGAACCTCGCCCCGGATACGGGTTCCTCGCGCACGATGGAGAACGCCCGGATGTGATCGTCGTGACGATTGACGTCATGCGCATGCGCCTGGGAACCGTCGTGCGCATGGGCATGCTCCGCGTGATCGTGCCCGGCCGCATCCTGATAGGCCTCCTCGCGCAGCCAGCGGCGAACGTCCTCGCCGCGTTCCTCCAGGGCGTAGAAGCCGGCACCGAACAGCGCATCCGCGGGCACTTCGCCCATGATCGCGCGCAGCCGGGCCGCGCCGGGATTGAGTTGGCCCAACCGGCTTTCCAGCGTATCGACCTCGGCCTCGGGCAGGTCGCCCTTGGTGATGACCAGGCGATCGGCAACGGCGGCCTGCTTAACCGCCTCCTCGTGCCGATCCAGCGTAGCCAGCCCGTTCACTCCGTCCACGACGGTGATGACGCTGTCCAGGCGGAAACGCGCAGCCAGCTTGGGATCGTTCATCAGGGTGTGCAGCACCGGGGCCGGATCGGCCAGGCCGGTGGTCTCGATCACCACCCGCGAGAAGGCGGGAATGCTCCCGGCCTCGCGTTTGGCATAGAGTTCGTCCAGAGTGGTCACCAGGTCCCAGCGCACCGTACAGCAGAGACAGCCGCTGTTCAGTTCCACGATCTTCTCCTCGCTATCGGCAACCAGCATGTGATCCAGTCCGACCTCGCCGAACTCGTTCACGATCACCGCCGTATCGGACAGCTCGGGCTGGCCGAGAAGGTGGCGCAGCAACGTGGTCTTTCCGCTGCCGAGAAAGCCTGTCAGAATGGAAACCGGAAGCAGGGACACAGGTTCACCTCACAGTGTCGGATCTCGACCTCGCCCATGAAGGCGAGAGGGTCGGAGTGTAGCGTTGCAGGCGTTCGGCACAAGCTTCGCCTCTGCCCGAAAGCCGACATTTTTCCCGGCCAGTTTGCCTCCTGCGCGCTTGGCAAATGAGTCTGACTTCGTATCATGCCGGTCAGAAGCGATATCAAGCTGCTGTCCCGGACTATTCGACGCGCCCGACCAAGGTGGGGTTGAGTGTCCTGATTCCAGAGCAAACTCCTTTGTCCGTCCGTGTGGGGGCCGTCTGAAGAATGTCCTTGGGTTTTCGCGATCCGTACGAACGTCGCCGCAAGCACCGGCGTTGGACGCTGGTCAAGCTCATCGTCATCCTTGGGCTTTTGGCGGTTGTAGGCTGGGTCGCCTATGGCATGGGCCTGCAGATCGGCCAGGGAGAAAGCGACGCCTTGCGCCAGCAGCTGGCCGAAAGCCGGGAGCAGGTCCGCGAATTGCAGAGTGAGAACGGTCGCCTGGAGAACCAGCACCAGGCGGCCCTGCAGCGTGCCGAAACCCTTGAGGAACGCTACCAGAGGGATGTGCCGGAGGGCGAGATGGAACGCCTGCTCGAGCTGGCGCGACAGCGGATCGAGGACGGGGTGGACGCTGAACGCCTGACCTTCGTCCTGGAGTCCGTCAGCCGCGATCGCGACTGCAGCGGCCCTACGGGATCTCGCCGGTTCCTGGTCGACACCCCGATCTACACAAATGAAGGCAACAACAGTGCCACCTTCGCCGACGGCGCGGTCACGCTGAGCGCCCTGGGAGATTCCGCCGTCAACGAGGATGGCAATCCCGAGGCCTGGTTCGATCCCGAACAGCCGCTGACCGTCACCGCCACCCTGATCGGCGGCGAGGAAGAGGAATTCGAAGGAGAGCTGCCGCTGCACTTCTCCGTCGTCGCCTCCGGCAACGAGCACCGCTTCACCGCCCAAGCCCAGCAGCGCGGCTATGTCGAGGTGACCCACGAACGCTGCAGCTTTCCGTGATCTGCGCCACTTCAGCGCTGCATGCCCGGGCTCTCCCTCATAATCCCCACCTACAACGCGGCCGAGCGGCTGAGGGCCTGCCTGGACAGCCTGAAGGCAGGCGCCAATCTCACCGATGACGCGTCCTTTCCCGTGGAACTCATCATCTCCGACGGAGGATCCACCGACGGCACCCGCCAACTGGCTCGGGAACGGGGATGTCGTCTCCTGGACGGCCCGCCGGGCCGCGGCCGGCAGCTTCGCACGGCAGCGGAGGCAGCCAACGGTGAATGGCTTTTCTTCCTGCATGCGGATAGCCGCCTCCCGCCTGACTGGATGACGGCGCTGCGGCGCTTCATGAGCGCGGAAGGATCCCGCGACACAGCAGGCTACGGACGCCTGCGCCTCGACAGCAACAGGCCGGCAGCTCGCCGTGTGGAGCGGCTGGCCAACTGGCGCGCGGCGCGCCTCGGCCTGCCCTATGGGGACCAGGGTCTCCTGATCGCACGCACGACCTACGAGGCCGTGGGCGGGTACCGGGACATCCCGCTGATGGAGGACGTGGATCTGGTCCGGCGCCTGGGCCGGGCCCGCCTGCGCCCCTTGGCCATCGAGATCGTTACGGCCGCCGACAAGTACGAACAGCAGGGCTGGTGGAAACGCCCCTGTCTCAATCTCTGCCGCCTCACCCTGTATCTCCTCGGCGTTCCCGAGAGATACCTGGCGCGGGGATATCGATGAGCCGGCGAGCCCAGCTCGTCGTCATGGCGCGCCAGCCCCGCTTTGGCATGGGCAAGCGGCGCCTGGCCGCGGGCTGCGGCGAGCGCGCAGCCTGGCGATTCCAACGGGACAACCTGGCGCTGCTGGTCCGGCGGCTCGGGCACGATCCGCGCTGGCAGCTGCGGCTGGCCCTGGTTCCGGACGCCGTACGGGCGCCCGTGCCCGCGGCCCGCCGCCTGCCCCGTCACGTCCAGTGCCGCGGCGATCTCGGCCAGCGCATCCTGGCAGAGCTGTGCCCCCATCCGCCGGGACTCCCCGCCGCACCACGCCTGGTCATTGGGGGCGACATAGCCGGCGTGCACGCTGTCCACATCGCCAGGGCACTCCGGGCGCTCCGCAGTCACGACTGGGTGATCGGCCCGGCCGAGGACGGCGGCTTCTGGCTCATTGGGGCCTCGGGGCGCCACCCCCGGCCTCCGGATTTCACGGGCATCGCCTGGGGCACCGACACGGCCTGCGCGGCCGTCCTGGAACGCCTGCCGGGGCGCCATGCCTTCGCCGACAGGCTGTTCGACGTGGACGAGGCGGACGATTTCCTGCGCTGGCGGCGCGCAGGCTAGGCCTGGACCAGCTGTTCGCGCAGGCGCGGCATTAGCTCCACCAGGTTGCAGGGACGCTGGCGGCTGTCCAGCTGCGGACGCAGTACCTCTTCCCAACCGTCACGGCAGGCCCCGGGCGAGCCAGGCAGGGCAAAGAGGTAGGTGCCCTGTGAGACACCGCCCAGTGCCCGTGACTGCAGAGTCGAGGTGCCGATCTTCTGGTAGCTGATCCAGCGAAAGAGCTCCCCGAAGCCCTCGATCTCCTTGTCCAGGACCTGGCGGAAGGCTTCCGGCGTCACGTCGCGACCAGTCACCCCGGTACCGCCCGTCGAGATGACCACGTCGACCTGCGGATCGGCGATACAGTCCTCCAGGAAGGACACGATATCGCCGAGCTCGTCGCGGCAGATCTCGCGCCGAGCCACCTGATGCCCGTCGCGCCGGACCATTTCTTCCAGCCGGTCGCCGGACTTGTCCTCAGCACGCCCGCGCGTGTCCGAGACGGTCAACAGGGCGATGTTGACCGTCAGGAAAGGCAGGCTCTCGTCAATGGACGCCATCGGGGAGTTCCTCCACGTTGCGCTTTGCCGGACAAAGCGCCTTCAGTCATAGGAGGCATAGTGCGGCCAGCTGCCGCTCGCCAGATCCTCCAGGGAAGACGGTATTTGACCCAGGCGCTTCCTGTAAATCCACAGATTTGTCAGGACACGCCGGACAAAGTGCCGCGTCTCGTAGGACGGCAGGCTTTCCAGGAACAACAGCGGATCGGCCAGCACGTCCCCGGTCGCATCCGCCAACTGCTCTTCCCACTTCTGCAGGTTTCCGGGACCGGCATTGTAGGAGATCATCAGCCGTATGAGGTCGCCGCCTGCCGCTTGTTCCTCCATCAGGTAGAGCAGGTATTGCTGGGCGTAGGCCAGGTTGACGTCTGGCTTGTCCAGCGGCTGTCCGCTGATTGGCTGCAGGCTCTCGCGCTTGGAGGCCAGGTAACGCGCGGTAGCCGGCATGATCTGCATCAGGCCGCGCGCCCCCAGGCCGCTGCTGGCGCCGGGCTGGAAGTTCGATTCCTGCCGCATGAAGGCGTAGAGCAGGGCCCGATCCACCTGGAAGCCGCCGTGGGGTTCCCAGGGGGGCAGCGGAAAGAGACCGACATCGAGAGAGCCCATCATGTCGTTGGAGCCCAGCTCACCTAACAGGCTGTCGGCCAGCCGATAGGCGAGCGACGGCACACCTGCCCGATCAGCCAGGTAAAGCACGCCCTCGACCTGGCTCTCGTCCAGCGTGCCGCCCAGCATGGCGAACTCCGCGCGGGCCTCCTCGCTGCGCCCCGCCTGGGCCAGCGCCAGGGCACGGCCAATGCGTGGCCGCTTCATCAGGCTCTCCAGGGTCTGCGCATCGGGCGCATAGCGCGCGAAGTCGAAACGGGGCTGCAATCCAAGGGCATAGTGGGCCACCAGCCCGTAGAATGTCCGCGGGTACTTGAGGGCGGCGCGCAGCCAGCGGCTCATCTCCTGCGGCTTCTCCTGGCGCAGGGCCGCCCGTGCGGCCCAGTACGCACCGCCGGCGCGCTGGTTGTCCGCCGCACCGGGCGAAGAGGCCAGGGCCACGAAGTGGCCGCGCGCCCGGTCGATACGCCCCAGCCGCCAGGCCGCCAGACCGGCGATCCAGTGGGCCTGCGGCGCCCGCTTCCAGGCCTGTTCCGTGGCCTTCTCCGCCAGATCAATCGCCTTGGCCAAGTTGCCGTGGAAATACCAGCCGTGCGCCACCTTGCCGAGGGCCTGGGCCATTTCCGTACGGCTCAGAGTGGTTCGGGCGGCGTCCGTGGCCAGTGTCCTCTCGCTGGCGGTCAGGCGCGTGTTCAGGACATTTTGGCGAATCTGCCCCAGCAATTCCTGAGCCCTGCGCCGCGCCTCGGCGCTGCGTTCATCGGCAACCTGCGGGACTTCGGGGCTCTCCAAATCGAGCTCGAGACTCAATCTCCCCGCCGCGTCCGGCGCTGGTGGCGCAACCCCATCCGAGGGACGACGCTGCAGGGCCAGCCTGTGGACCCGCTCGGCGCCCGGATGATCGGCATAGTCCGCCAGCCAGTCTGCCAGTTCACGATAGCTGGAGCGATAGGCGGTGGGATGCATGTAACGCTGGAACAGGACGTGCCCCATCAGCCTGTCGTCCCCGATCCGCGACAGGACGGCATCCGCCGCCTCCCAGCGGCCGGCCTCCTGCAGGGTAAAGACCTCCTGGTAGCGTCGCGCGTCGGCGGCCGAGATCACCTTCGGCAGGCTGTCGCGCACCTCCGGACCGAGTCGCGGCAAGGCCGCGGTCTTGGTGTCATGTATGATCGCAGGGGGAGTCTGTGCCGCCGCCCCATTTGCAGACACGGCTTGCCAGGACAGGACGGCACACAGGCCTATCATCCCCATGGCGCAACATCTGCGCCATGTGATTTCCGTCAGCACGAGTCTTCCTTCTGCCCGTTATTCTCTTCAATGCCCCGGTCGCATTTTATCCTCTTTTTCAGAATCTTCCAGTCACCCTGGCGCAGAGTTATCCACAGGCAGGAGGAAGGACGGGATCGCTCAGCCGATCTCCGGCGGCTGTTCGCCGCGCAGGGCGGCCCGGAACGCCAGCATATCCCGCCAGGCGTGACGCTTCTGGGCCGGCTGGCGCAGCAGATAGGCCGGGTGCAGGCTGGCAATCGCCGGGATGGGCGCAGTCAGGCCATCGTGCTGATACGAGAACCACTTGCCGCGCAGACGGGTGATGCCCTGGGTCGTGCCCAGCAGGGTCTTGACCGACACATTGCCGATCATCAGCAGCAGATCCGGACGGATCAGCTCGATCTGGCGCTCCACGAAGGGCAGGCACAGGCCGATCTCGCGCGTGTCCGGCGTGCGGTTTCCCGGCGGACGCCAGAACAGTATGTTGGTGATGTAGACCTCCTCGATGGCGATGCCGGCCGAGGTCAGCATGGTATCCAGCATGCGCCCGGCCGCGCCGACGAAGGGTTCGCCCTGGATATCCTCGTCGCGGCCGGGCGCCTCGCCGATCAGCATGACCCTGGGATCCTTGCTGCCGCGGAAGATGACCGTGTTGCTCGCCGATTTCCTGAGCTCACAGCCCTCGAAGGTCCGGATCGCCTCGTGCAGGCTGTCCAGGTCCTTGGCGGCCGCGGCGAGATCGCGGGCCTCTCGCAATACGGTCTCGGCCGGCTGCAGCGGCCCCTGGCCGGCCGGGCGCCAGACGGCGGGCTCCTGCATGCCTTGCGGGGGCGCCGCAGACGCGCCTTGGGCGGCCGGAGCCGGCGCGGCGGCACGCTCAGGCGTGGCAGAAGGCTCCGCCGGCACGGGCTGCGCCGTCTGGAAGCGGTCGACAGGCTCCTCGCCCACGGCTTCGTCCGCCCCGGCCTCGAGCAGCCATTCCAGGGCGGCCAACGCTTCTCTGTTGGACATTGCGGACGTCATGGTCTGAAATTAGCAGCCCTTCCCCGGGGAAGGAACGGCAATTGCCGCAACGTCGGGGCGAGTGCGCGAGAACCGGAAGGCGGGGTGGGATAAGAACAGGTCGCCGTGACAGAGTCTCCTGGAATCGTTAATGGATTTCCTGGGGGACGGGATGGTCACGCAAGGCTGGCCAAACGCAGGAACAGTCGGGACTTTCCAGCAAGGGAGCGAGAGATCGATGGAACGCGAATACATGGACTACGATGTCGTCATTGTGGGGGCCGGACCCTCGGGACTGGCCGCGGCCATCCGCCTGCGCCAGCTGGCGGCCGAAAGCGGCAATGACATCTCCGTGTGCGTTCTCGAGAAGGGCTCCGAAGTCGGCGCGCACATCCTCTCCGGGGCCGTTCTGGAACCGCGCGCGCTCAACGAGCTGATCCCCGACTGGAAGGACAAGGGTGCGCCGCTCAACGTTCCGGTCGCGGACGAGAAGTTCCTCTTCCTGACCGAGACCAAGAGCTATTCCCTGCCCGTCCCGCTGCTGCCGCCGCAGACCCAGAACCACGGCAACTACATCGTCTCGCTCGGCAACGTCTGCCGCTGGATGGCCGAGCAGGCTGAAGCCCTGGGTGCCGAGATCTATCCCGGCTTCGCCGCGGCCGAAGTGCTCTATACCGAGGACGGCGCCGTGGCGGGTGTCGCCACCAACGACATGGGCGTGGCCCGCGACGGCAGCCAGAAGGACGGCTACATGCCGGGCATGGAGCTGCGCGCCAAGTACACGCTCTTCGCCGAAGGCTGCCGCGGCTCGCTGACCCTGGATCTGGAGAGGCGTTTCGGCCTGCGCGAAGTCAGCGACCACCAGACCTACGGCATCGGTCTCAAGGAGCTATGGGAACTGGATCCCGCCCAGCACAAGGAAGGCTTCGTGCTGCACTCCTCGGGCTGGCCCATGGACGACAAGACCTGGGGCGGTTCCTTCATCTATCACCTGGAGAACAACCAGGCCTATGTCGGCTACGTGGTGGGCCTCGACTACCAGAACCCGCACCTTTCCCCCTTCGACGAGTTCCAGCGCTTCAAGCTGCATCCGGCCATCAAGCCCATGCTGAAGGGCGGCAAGCGCATCTCCTACGGCGCGCGCGCGTTGAACGAGGGCGGCTTCCAGTCGGTGCCCAAACTCGCCTTTCCGGGCGGCGCGCTGATCGGCTGCACGGCCGGTTTCCTCAACGTGCCCAAGATCAAGGGCAGCCACACCGCCATGAAGACCGGCATGATGGCCGCCGAGTCGATCGCCGAGCGCATGGCCGGCGGCGACGCAGGCTATGGCACGCTGGACAACTACGAGGAGGCCTATCGCACCTCCTGGGTCCATGACGAACTCTACAAGGCCCGCAACCTGCGCCCGGCCACGGCACGCTGGGGCATGACGCTGGGCATGCTCTACGGCGGCCTCGACCTGAAGCTCTTCGGCGGGCGCCTGCCCTGGACACTGCATCACCAGCACGCCGATCACGAGACACTCAAGCCGGCTGACCAGATGCCGAAGATCGACTATCCCAAGCCGGACAACGAGATCACCTTCGACCGGCTGTCCAGCGTCTTCATCTCCAACACCAATCACGAGGAGGACCAGCCGGTGCACCTGAAGCTGAATGATGACTCGATCCCCATCGAGCACAACCTGCCGCTCTACGACGAACCGGCGCAGCGCTACTGCCCGGCCGCGGTCTACGAGGTGGTGCGCGACGACGACGGCTCGAACCCGCGCTTCGTGATCAACGCGCAGAACTGCGTGCACTGCAAGACCTGCGACATCAAGGATCCGAAGCAGAACATCGTTTGGACCACACCCGAAGGCGGCGGCGGGCCCAACTACCCGAACATGTGAGGCTCTGCCGAACGAAGGCGGTTCAGGCCAGCAGCTCGAGTCCTGCGCCGGCCGCGGCAGCGAGGATCACCACCAGCCAGGCCGGCAGCCGCCAGAAGGCCAGCAGGGTGAAGGCGCCCAGCACCAGGGCGAAGTCGCTGGGCGCACGCACGCCGCTGGTCCAGACCGGATGATAGAGCGCGGCCAGCAACAGGCCGACCACCGCCGCATTGACCCCCAGCAGCGCCCGGCGCATGGGCTGGACATGGCGCAGCTGCTCCCAGAAGGGCAGCACGCCGATCACCAGCAGGAACGAGGGCAGGAAGATCGCCACCAGGCAGATGGCCGCCCCGAGCACGCCGTTGGGCACCGGCTCCATCACCGTGCCCAGATAGGCGGCGAAGGTGAACAGGGGTCCCGGCACGGCCTGGGCCGCCCCGTACCCGGCCAGGAAGCTGTCCTCGTCGATCCAGCCCGTCGGCACCACCTCGGCCTGCAGCAGGGGCAGGACCACATGGCCGCCCCCGAAGACCAGCGCGCCGGAGCGGTAGAAGCTGTCGAACAGCGCCAGGGTCTGGCCGGGGAACAGCCCGGCCAGCAACGGCAGGCCCGCCAGCAGCAGGAAGAAGACCCCCAGAGCCGCTATCGCCAGGCTGCGCGGCACGGTGATATCGAGCGGCGTGTAATCGCGCTCTTCCTCGCTCTTCAGGAACAGCCAGCCAATCAACCCGCCCGCCAGGATCACCCCCACCTGGCCCAGGGGATGCGGCCAGACCACCAGCAGGATGGCCCCCGCCACGGCCAGAGTTAGGCGCTCCCGGTCCGGACAGAGGCTGCGCCCCATGCCCCACACGGCATGCGCCACCACGGCCACGGCGGCAGCCTTCAGGCCGCGCAGGTAGTCGCCGTTCATGTCGCTGCCGAGCACCAGGATCCCGTAGCCGAAGACCGTCAGCAAGAGGGCCGAAGGCAGGGTAAAGGCTGTCCAGGCCGCAAGGGCTCCCGGCAGGCCGGCGCGCGCCAGACCGATGCTGAGCCCCACCTGGCTGCTGGCCGGCCCCGGCAGGAACTGGCAGAGCGCCACCAGGTCGCCGTAGCTCTTCTCGCTGAACCAGCCGCGCCGACTGACGAACGCCTCCCGGAAATATCCCAGATGCGCCACCGGCCCACCGAAGGACGTCAGACCGAGGCGCAGGAAGATCAGGAAGACCTCGAGCCAGCTGCCCTTCGTCCTCTCCGGTAGGGGGTGCGCATCCCCTCCAGCTGTCATGCCTCTTCCTCCCTCTCGTACCACCTTTCTTCTAAACCAGGCCCTGTGCCGAAACCAGCGCCCTCCATCCTGCATCGCGCCGGACGCCGTGCGGCATGGCTCCAACCTTGAAGGAACGTTGAGGCAACTGCAGTTCTGGCATAGATTCAGCTTTCCGGGCTTCGACACACCCGACCGATTCCATCGGGCCCTATCATGCATTAGGTTGTCTTCATGACTGAACGCCTCCGCCTCTCCGCTCTTCTGCTCGCTTTCCTGGCCACGGCCTTCCTGGCATTCGCTGGCGATGGAAACGACAGTCACGCCCAGGCTTCCGGGATCTCTGCCGGAACCGATGGCAGCCTTTCCGCCAACGCCTCCGGCCAGGGCTCGGCGGGCAGCGGGCTCGAACTGCCGAGCCACAAGTCGAAGTACGGCCAGTACCTGGCCGCGCTTGTCGCGGAGGGCGAACAGGACCTGTCCAGCGCCGCGGACTTCATGCAGAACGTGCTGGCCCAGGAACCCGACAACGACGAGATCCTCGTCCACACCTTCATCCTCCAGGCCACCGAAGGCCGTTTCGAAACGGCCGTGGAGCTGGCGCAGCGCATGGAAGAGCGCGGCATCGTCCAGCCCATCGGACAACTGGCCCTGGCCACCCAGGCGCTGATCGAGGACGATCCGCAGCGCGCCGAGACCCACATCGCAAAGCAGCCGAAGCAGGGCATCAACAGCGTGTCGAACCCTTTCCTGCTGGCCTGGGTCGAAGCGGCGCGCGACGACAAGGACGCGGCCCTGGACCAGCTGAAAACGCTGGAGGAGAACACCAGCCTGACCCCGTTGCTGGAACTGCACCGCCTGCTGCTTCACGACTGGTTCGATGACGAGCAGGGTGCCGAGGCCGCCGTCGAGACCCTGCTGGAGGGCTCGCAGGAACTGTCGTTGCGCATTATCCGGGTGGTCGGCAACTACCTGGAGCGCCATGGCGAGAGGGAGCGCGCGCTGGAGCTCTACGAAGAGCAGCGTGCCCTGGATCCGGAAAGCCTCGTGATTGCGGACATGATCCAGCGCCTGGAGGAAGGCGAGGAACCGCCGGCCCTGGTGAGCAGTCCACGCCAGGGGTATGCCCAGGCCCTGTTCGACATTGCCAGCGTCCTGGGCCAGGAGAACCTGGTCCAGTACGCCATCATCCATGCGCACTTCGCGCTGGCCGTGGAACCCGACCTGACCCTGACGCGCGTGTTGATCGGCGAGATGCTGCAACAGGCGGGACGCTCGCGCACGGCCATCGACGTCTACCGCAACATGCCCGAGGATTCTCCCTTCGCCTGGTCCACGCGCCTGCGCATCGCCGAGGAGCTCTACAACACGGATCGGCTGGAGGAGGCCCTGAGCGAACTCGAGGAACTGGCCGAAACACGCCCCGGCCGCTTCGAGCCCCACTACCGCATGGGCAATCTCTACCGCATGGAGGAGCGCTTCGAGGATGCGGCCGAGGCCTATGACCGGGCTATCAAACGCCTGGGGGATCCCCGTCCGCGGCATTGGAGCATCTACTATTTCCGCGGCATCGCCTTTGAACGCATCGACCGGTGGCCCCAGGCCGAGGCCGATTTCCTGAAGGCGCTCGACCTGCAGCCGGAACAGCCGTATGTCATGAACTACCTCGCCTATTCCTGGGTCGAGCAGAAGCGCAATTATGAACAGGCCGAGGAAATGCTGCTCCAGGCCGTGGAGATGCAGCCCGAGGACGGGCACATCGTCGATTCGCTGGGCTGGGTCTACTACCGCCTCGGGCGTTTCGAGGAGGCGGTCGAACAACTTGAGAAGGCCGTGGAACTGCGCCCCCAGGATCCGGTCATCAACGATCATCTGGGCGATGCCTACTGGCAGGTCGGGCGCACGCGCGAGGCCCGCATTCAGTGGAGTCGCGCGCTCAGCCTCGAGCCCGAGGAGGATGAGATCCCGAAGATCGAGCGCAAGCTGGAGGAAGGCCTGCCCGAGGATGAGGAGCGCGAGGAAGGCCAGCCGATCTGACGGACCGCGCGCAAGCTGGACCATGACCGCCTCCGCCGAGTCCCTCCTGCGGCCAACGCAGGTGGTCCGCGAGACCGCGCCGGCCAAGGTCAACCTGTGGCTGGAGATCACCGGCAGGCGCGCCGACGGCTATCACCTTCTGGACAGCCTCGTGGTCTTCGCCGACGCCGCCGACACGCTGGAGGCACGGGCGGCCGAGAGCTTCTCCCTGGACATCACCGGGCCGTTCGCTCCGACCCTCCGGGGGGAGCCGCGTGAGGCGAACCTGGTCAGCCGTGCTGTCGAGGCCTTTTGCCGGGTCACCGGCCGGACTCCCGCCTTGTCCATCACCCTCACCAAGACCCTGCCCGTGGCTGCCGGCCTGGGCGGCGGCTCGGCCGACGCCGCAGCGACCTTGCGCCTGCTGGAACGACTGCAGGGCACGCGCCTGCCGGAGAGTATACGCCGGAACCTGGCCCTGGAGCTGGGCGCCGACGTGCCGGCCTGTCTGGAAAATCGACCGCTGCACATGACCGGCATCGGCGAGCAGCTGGCACTCCTGCCCGACCTGCCCGACCTGCAGATGCTGCTGGTCAATCCGGGCGTGCCCGTCTCCACCGGAGCCATCTTTCGCCTGCTCGCCCCACCCTGGTCCGAGGCCCCGGAGCACCCGCCAGGTAGTGGCGACGCGGACACCCTTCTCGAAGTGCTGAGCAAACGCCGCAACGATCTGGAAGCACCCGCCTGCACCCTGGCTCCGGAGATCGCCCAAACGCTGGGGGCCCTGCGTCGTACCGAAGGCTGCGCCCTGGCCCGCATGAGCGGCAGCGGCGCCACCTGCTTCGCTATCTACCGCAACCACGGGGAACGCGCGCAGGCAGCCGAGGCTCTCAGGCAGCGGTACCCGAACTGGTGGATCGCCTGAACTAACCCGCGGCACGGGACTCGCTTCGAGAGTCCCCGAGCGCGCCGGCCAGCGTACGCACAGCCCAGGGCATCTCCGAACGCGCTGTGGCCGCGAATCCCAGCAGCAGGCCCTGTTGCCGCGCCCGGCGCGCCGGGTCCAGGCAATAGGCGCTCAGGGCCTGCACCATCAGGCCCCCTGTCCGGGCCCGTTCCGCCACCGCCCGGTCACCGCCATCCCGCGTGTCCCGTTCGGGCAGGCGTGCCAGCAGGTGCAGCCCAGCCTCCAGGCCTTCGAGCCGGACGTCCTCCGGCAAGTGCTCGGCGCAAAGCGCCCGCAGGCAGGCCTGGCGCTTCGCGTAGATCAGGCGCATGCGTCGCACGTGCGCGGCGAAGTGTCCTTCCTTCATGAAGGCGGCCAGCACCGGCTGCATGGCCAGGGGCGGATGGTCCTCGATGGCGTGGCGCAGCCGGCGCAGGGGCTCCGCCAGGGCCGGCGGCACCACCAGGTAGCCCATGCGAATGCCCGAGAAGAGCACCTTGGAGAAGCTGCCGATATAGAGCACTCGCTCAGCACCCTCGCTCAGGCTCTGCATGGGCGCCAGCGGCCGGCCGGCATAGCGGTACTCACTGTCATAGTCGTCTTCGACGATCCAGCCGCCCGTGGCCCTCGCCCAGCGCAGCAGCTCCAGTCGCCGGGCCAGGGAGAGGATGGCCCCCGTCGGGAACTGCCGCGCCGGCGCAACCACGGCCAGGCGCGCCTGGGGGCCGGCCAGCGCCTCTTCGACCGCGAAGCCGTCCCGGTCCACCGATACCGGACAGGGCTCGGCGCCGGCGGCCATCAGCGGCGCCCGGAAGCCGCTGTAGCCCGGGTCCTCGATCCACACTCGATCTCCCGGGTCCAGCAACAGGCGGCAGACCCAGGTCAGCGCCTGCTGCGAACCGCTGGTGATGAAGATCTGCTCCGGGGAAACGGTGAGCGAGCGCACGGCCCCCAGATAGTCGGCGATGGCCTGACGCAGTTCGGGCAGGCCGGCCGGATCCCCCTGCTTCAGCAGCAAAGGATCGGGCGCGCGCCAGAACCGCCCGGCCAGGCGCCCCCAGACGTCGAAGGGGAAATAGCGTCCGTCCGGCGCACCCACGGAGAAGGGCGCGAAGGCCGACAGGCCCGTGGAACGCTGCTGGCCGGTGCGAGCGAGAATGGCCTGGGCTCGAGCTCCGAGTTCCGCCGCTGTCTCAACCCCCGTGTCCTGCAGCGCGGCCGCTGGAGCGTGCCCGCGGCTGCCATGGGGCTGCAGATCCTCGGGCAGGACCCGGCTGACGTAGGATCCGGCGCCCACCCTGCCGACGATGTAGCCCTCGGCGGTCAACTGCTCATAGGCGCTCAGCACGGTGTTGCGCGAACAGCCCGTCTCCTCGGCCAGCAGGCGGCTGGACGGCAGGCGCGTGTCGGCCGCCAGGCGACCGTCCAGCACCGCCTGGCGCAGTTGGCTGTAGAGCTGCTGGTGCAGTGGCGGCGCCCCCGGTGAACGCTCCAGCGGCAGGGAGATCAGGCTGGCCCGCGAGGCCTTGCGCGACATGGCAGCGACATCTCCTATCGAAGTGGTCCCAATTGTTTTCCGATTATGGACCTTTCAGACAAGCCACTCCAGCGGCATTCTGCGTTCCGCTTCCTCGATCATTCGCGAAGAGTCCGTTCATGCCCGACACCCTCACACCCTCCGCCGCCTCCGGCCACGTCCAGGTCACCGATCGCACGCGCCTGCGCCGGGCGAACAAGCGTGCCGTCACCGAGCGCGAGGCGGTCTATCGCGTCCTCGACGCCGGCCTGGAATGCCATGTTGGCTATGTCATCGACGGCCAGCCCTATGTCACGCCCACGGCCTACGTGCGCCTGGGCGACCGGGTCTACTGGCACGGCTCCTCGGCCAGCCGCATGCTGAAGCAGCTGAAGAAGGGCGTCTCCGTCTGTTTCACGGTCAGCTTCCTGGACGGTGTGGTCTTCGCGCGCTCGGGCTTTCACAGCTCCTTCAACTACCGCTCGGTGATGGCCTACGGCACTGCCGAGCTGGTCAAGGACGAAGCCGAGAAGACCGCGGTGCTGGAAAGCTTCGTCGACCGCATAACGCCCGGCCGCTGGGCCGACCTGCGCCCGGTCACCTCCCAGGAACTCAAGGCCACCAGCCTGCTCTCCCTCAAGCTGGAGGAGGTCGCCTGCAAGATCCGCGATGGCGGCCCGATCGACGACGAGGAGGATTACGAGCTGGACATCTGGGCCGGCGTCGTCCCCATCACCCGCGAGATCGGCCAGCCCGAGCCCGACAGCCAGCTGAAGGAGGGTGTCGCCACACCGGAGTATGTGCGGAAGATCCGGCTGGGGTGACGCCTGGCTTGGCCTTGACTCCGCTTACAGCGAGGCCATGGTCTCCCGCATGCGCCGGCGCATGGCCTCGTCCGGCAGCGCGCCGTAGCCCGCCTGCATGTTGTCCATAAGGTGCTCCGGATCGCTGGTGGCGGGAATCACCACCGTGACCGCCGGGTGGCTCAGCACATACTTCAGCGCGAACTGGGCCCAGGAGGTGCAGTCGAACTCCGCCGCATAGCCCGGCAGCGGTTCGTTCCGGACCTGCTGGAAGAAGCGGCCGTCGTTGAAGGCGCGGTTGACGATCACGGCGATGCCGCGATCGGCGGCCAGCGGCAACAGGCGCTCTTCGGCCTCCGGCGTCATGACCGAATAGTTGAACTGGACGAAGTCCATGTCCTTGCTCTTCATTTCCTGCTCCAGCTGCTCGAAGGCGCTGGTGCGAAAGTGCGTGAGGCCGATATAGCGCAGACGCCCCTCGCCTCGCATGGTTCTGAGCAGCCTCCACTGGGTTTCCAGGCCAATGAAGTTGTGGATCTGCATCAGGTCGATGGGCTCGCCGAGCAGCTCGGCCGATTGCGCTATCTGTTCGAGGCCGGCCTCCTTTTTCCGACTGCGCACCTTGGTGGCCATGAACAACTGGTCGCGCACTCCGGTTTCTCGCGCAAGCCGGCCGATGTTGGCCTCGGCGTTGCCGTAGCTGGGCGAGGTGTCCAGCACTGTGCCGCCCAGCTCCACGAAGCTCTCCATAACCCTGCGCAAGGCGTCCATTTTAGTCGCCTCCCGCCCCTCGAACGCGCCGGAGGAGCCCAGGCCCATGACCGGAAGCAGCTCGTTCGTGCCCGGGATGGGACGCTTGCGAATGGCCTCGCCTTCGCGGCCACCGGCCTCCTCCGCGGCCAAGGCCAGCGACCCGGGCAGGAGCGACCACCCCGCCACAGCCGCCCCCATCCCCAGCACACGGCGGCGGCTGTGACTGTAGCCTCCACTCTCCGCAAAATCATGTCCCATGACGACCCCTCCCTTCGGATGCAGTTATGGCACGCCATTCAGGTTCCTGAGCGACCCCGAATGCGTTCAGACTACAGCGAGAAAAGCAGCGGCAAAAGCGGAGCCGGCTAAGCCTGGAAGCTTGAAGTCGCTAAAGAGGCATCCCAATCCCAATGATCAAGTGAAAGGCGTGCCCAAACATCGATCCAGTTTCGAATAAGAAATTAGAGCACATAAGTATTTGATATTGAATTACTTATTAAAAATAAGAGCTAAAGTCACTCAGATGAAGGCACGGAAAGGTAACGCGCAGAAACGCCCTGACCCCTGTCAAAAGGCTGTCGAAAGCCTTGGGTTGACACTTCTTTTTTCACGAAGTTAGGTTTTTACGCAAATAAGTGAAAAATTGTAATTTACAGGCTTCCGTGAAAGCGGGGGACTCATGTCCGGCAAGAAGCAGGAGATGCGCAACAGTGGGAGGCGCAGCTGCTTCCCTGCACTTAAGGCGACTCTGGTGGTGACGACGGCCCTGATACTCCCCGCCTCCACCACCTTGGCACAGGAAGGTGCGACAGGCGGGCCCAAGTGGTCGGGCTGGCTGGAGATGGGGGGCAAGATCGGGACCGAGCGCTCGCTGGGGCAGTTCGACATCTACGCCCCGGCCTGGCAGGACGAACGCTCGCTGGCGCTGATCAACCTGCGCATG